>NZ_JAUTXS020000037.1:0-364246 GCF_030658255.1 Pseudomonas sp. RAC1 | reverse complement strand
GTACGCGATCCATAAACCCCACCTGCCCAACAGTGGGGTAACGAGTTACCGTGGCATCTCTGGCGAGCAGTTCCACGGTAGCAGCGCTTCGTAGTCTGCTACCGACGAGGCGTGCGGTAGCCGCTCTAGTACGTGGCGCAGCCACGTATAAGGCTCTTGGCCGTTGACCTTGGCGGTCTCGACCAGGCTGTAGATCTTCGCGCTGGCACTGGCGCCGTTGACGGTGTCGCTGAACAGCCAGGCCTTGCGTCCTATGACAAAGGGCTTGATCGCTCTTTCGGCCGTATTGTTATCGATGGGCAAGTAACCCGCTTCGACATAGCGCTCCAGTCGACTCCAGTTGTTCGCCAGGTAATGCACTGCCTTGCCCAACGCACTTTGTGCGGTCACCTGCGACTGGGTTTTATCCAGCCAGCTTTTCAGTTGTGTCAGGATCGGCAGGCTTTTCTCCTGTCGACCAGCAAACCGCTGTTCATCACTGACGTCCTTGAGCTCGCGCTCGATGCCGTACAGCTTGTTGATCATCGCCAGCGCGATATCGGCCCGTCCGGTTTTACCTTTGGGCTGCACTTTTTGCGCGTCCACGAACTTGCGTCGCGCATGGGCCATGCACGCCAGTCGCTCCACGCCCGGCTGCAACGCCAACGCGTTATAGCCGGCGTAATCATCAGTCATGACGTAGCCACGGTAACTCTCCAGCAAGCGCAACGGCACCTCCTGCGCACGGCTGGACGTGTAATCAAACAGCACAACTTTTCGATCCGGTGGGCCACTGGCTTGCACCCACATCCAGGATTGACTGGTCGGATCTCGATCCGGTTCTTTCAACACCTGGACACGGGTTTCATCGCAGTGAATCACTGGGCTTTCCAGCAACCGATCACGCATCAAATTAAGCAGTGGCTGGAAATGCTCGCTGCACTGGATCACCCAGCGTGCCAGCGTTTGCCGAGGGATATCGATACCGTGGCGGCTAAGTACCGTTTCAAACCGATGCAACGGTAAACCGTCGACATACTTGGTGGTCAGTAGCATGGCCAGCACGCTGGGGCTGGCCATGCTTTTCTCGATCAACTGGGCGGGCTTGTCGGCGGTCACCGGTGCGGCTTCACAGCCACGGCAAGCGTAGATCTTGCGGATATGTTTGATGACCCGGATCTGCATCGGCACGATATCCAGTTGCTCACTGGTTTCTTCCCCGATGGCATGTTTGCGGCAACCGCAAGCACAGGTCAGTTCGTGTTCGGGCAGTTCGTGGATGACTTCGATACGCGGCAGATTGGCTGACAACGGCTTGCGTTTGCCACGACGCACTGTGGGTGCAACGACTTCCTCATCGGCGTCGCCAACCAACGGCATTGGCTCGCTTTCAGGCTCATTGAACAAGGCCAACTGTGGCGTGTTGGGTTCTACGGATTGCTCGGACTTGCGTCCAAACAGACGGTCACGCAACAGCTTGATCTGTTCTTTCAGGTCGACGATGTGAGTCTGATAAGCCTGAGCGGTTTCCTCCTGACGATTGAGGGCCTCAAGCAACAGTTGCTTGAGCAAAACAGGATCATCAGGAAGGTCATTGGGCAGAGAAATCATGGCCCGGATTATACCGGGTCACGCCACGTAGCGCGGCGTCAAAACCTGATGAGGACGATTACGCCAGAGGTCAAAACCGTCGAGCAGCCAGTTGAGTTCCTGGACGGTCAGAATGATCGCCTCGTCGGTGGCGTCAGGCGATGTTTTGAAACGCTCGGATTCGAGGCGCTTGAGCCAAAGGCAGAAGCCGTTTCGTTCCCAGTAGAGGATCTTCACGCGGTTGCGCGGCTTGTTGAGAAACACGAAAAGCACGGGGTCAAACACCGCCACTTTGATATCCAGTTCGACCAGAGCGGCCAGGCCGTCAATCGACTTTCGGAAGTCGACGGGCTTGGGGTAGAGATAGACTTTTTCGACTTTGGCGTCGGGTCGCATCATGACGGGGCTGGCTCCAGAAAGAGATCGGGAGCACAGCATTGGGGATCAGCTTCGCGCTTTGAATGTGGGGTTCATGGAGCAGTTACTCCGCTACCATGCCAACAGAATTTAAAGCTTACCTTACTGCAAGACGTGGTCACACGCGTCAGAGCTGGATGACTGGTAGCCTAGCGGGGATTTGGGCCTGGCCACTGGAGCCCAACCGGTCGCCCCAAGTCGAGGAACAGCTGGAAGGGCAGCCTCAACCCGCTCGGGCTTCAATTGATGCCCCTTGCGGCGAGGGTAAGGTAGGTTACAGCAGGGATAAATTCTTGGTCGAGTATAATCGCGGTATGGATACCCTAAGTAACCTACTATATCGCTGCACATCCATGAGCTTGAGCCAAGACGATAATCCTCTTCTACAAAGTGAGTAAATCCACCACTACGCACAATATAAGTATTCCAACATGAATCGATGGGCAACCGCGTAGGCTCTAAACTTAATAGATCATTTAAAAGTTGCGCAAAGCGTTCGTAAACGATTGACACTAGTTCAAGCAGCGCGTAAGTCCGGCCGCTAGGAACAGTATACTCGCTGCTTTTGTGACCGCTCGACTCAATTTCCAATGCAATGCTATCTAAATCTTGTCTTAGCTTTTTATCAAAAACGGAGCAATCGATGCTTTTAAGTTTCTCTGTGAAAAGAAGCAAGGCAGTTTCCGCGGGAAGGTGATGCTCAATCGAGCAAATTTTTTCGAAGAACTGTGCAAGCCGCAGAGCGCGTGGATCCTCGTTCACCATAGGCTCAGCATCACCTAGGCTACGGCCGGCGCAGCCCTCCCACATCACCCGACCATGGTGTCCATCGCGCGGAGAGAATCTATGTAATGATAATAAATGAAGCTGGTTCCGGAGTACGATAAACTTCTTTTTGTTTTTAGAACACTGCTGAAAGGGAAGGAGGTATGTAAATGCAAAAGTTTGTTGTAGCCGTAACAACCACGCCACCCCAAAAGGTCTGCAATGGAATTTACTACCCAGCCATCCCAGTTAACACAATAAAGACTTTTAAGGATATCTAACTCAGGATTTTTAAGGTCAAGGTAAAGGTTTCGTTCAACATACGAACGAAGAGATTCATCTGGTTGGATTTGCAACAGCATTTTTGGCCGGTCCAGAGCTGGAGGGGGCGGGGTTGGGCGAGGGGCGGTGCTCGCAGGAGCGGAGGAGAGAGGTCTCACCGGCTCCTGCGACAGTTTTAATTCTCTAAATCCATCACCCTACATCCGACCCAGCAACCCTCACTCCACCGTCACCGACTTGGCCAGGTTACGCGGCTGGTCGACATCGGTCCCTTTCAACACGGCCACGTAGTACGACAGCAACTGCAGCGGGATGGTGTAGAGGATCGGTGCGAGGGCGTCGATGATGTGCGGCACCTTGATCACGTGAGTGCCTTCGCCGTTGCTCATGCCGGCGTTCTCGTCGGCGAACACCACCAGCTCGCCGCCACGGGCGCGGACTTCCTGCAGGTTCGACTTCAGCTTTTCCAGCAGCTCATTGTTCGGCGCAACCGTGACCACTGGCATATCGGCATCGACCAGCGCCAGCGGGCCGTGCTTGAGTTCACCGGCCGGGTACGACTCGGCGTGGATATAGGAAATTTCCTTGAGCTTGAGCGCGCCTTCCATCGCCACCGGGTACTGCGCACCGCGGCCGAGGAACAGGGTGTGGTGCTTGTCGGCGAACAGCTCGGCAGTCTTCTCGACCACGGTGTCCATGGCCAGGGCTTCGCCCAGGCGCGCCGGCAGGCGACGCAGTTCTTCGACCAGTTCGGCTTCGACACCCGCTTCCAGCGTACCGCGCACTTGGCCCAGGGCCAGGGTCAGCAGCATCAACGACACCAGCTGGGTGGTGAACGCCTTGGTGGAGGCGACGCCAATTTCCGGGCCAGCCAGGGTGAGCAGGGTCAGATCCGACTCGCGCACCAGCGAGCTGATGCCGACGTTGCAGATCGCCAGGCTGCCGAGGAAGCCCAGTTCCTTGGCGTTGCGCAGCGCCGCCAGGGTATCGGCGGTTTCGCCGGACTGGGAGATCGACACGAACAGGGTGTCCGGCTGGACGACCACCTTGCGGTAGCGGAATTCGCTGGCGACTTCGACCTGGCACGGGATGCCGGCCAGGCTTTCCAGCCAGTAGCGGGCTACCATGCCGGCGTGGTAGCTGGTGCCACAGGCGACGATCTGCACGTTGCGCACCTTGGCGAACAGCTCGGCGGCCTGCGGGCCGAACGCCTGGACCATGACATGGTCCTTGCCCAGGCGCCCTTCCAGGGTGCGTTGAACCACCGACGGTTGCTCATGGATTTCCTTGAGCATGAAGTGGCGGTAGTGGCCTTTGTCCGCCGCCTCGGCGCCTTCGTGGTACTGCACGGTCTCGCGCTGCACCGCAGCACCGGATTGGTCCCAGATGCTCACGTGATCGCGGCGGATCTCGGCGATGTCGCCTTCTTCCAGGTACATGAAACGGTCAGTGACCTGGCGCAGGGCCAGTTGGTCGGACGCGAGGAAGTTCTCGCCGTGGCCCAGGCCAATCACCAGCGGGCTGCCGCTGCGCGCGGCGACCAGACGGTCCGGCTGTCTGGCACTGATCACCGACAGGCCATAGGCGCCATGCAAGCGCTTGACCACGGCCTTGAACGCCTCGGTGAGGTCGGGGATCTGCTTGAGGGTATGGTGGATCAGGTGGACGATCACTTCGGTGTCAGTCTGCGACGCGAATACGTAGCCCAGACCTTTGAGCTCTTCACGCAGCTCTTCGTGGTTCTCGATGATGCCGTTGTGAACAACGGCCACTTCCTGACCGGAGAAGTGCGGGTGGGCATTGTGCTCCGTCGGCGCGCCGTGGGTGGCCCAGCGAGTATGCGCGATGCCCAGGTGACCATTGAGCGGTTCGGCGCTCACGGCGGCTTCCAGCTCGGCCACTTTGCCGATGCGGCGGCGGCGGTCCAACTGGCCTTCGGCGGTGATTACCGCCAGGCCGGCACTGTCATAGCCGCGGTACTCGAGACGCTTGAGGCCTTCGATGAGGATGGAGGTGATGTTACGCTCGGCGACTGCACCGACGATTCCACACATGGTCATTGCTCCTGGCTGATCGCGGCGCAGATCAGGTTGATGCCGCGGGCTTGAATCTGGTCGCGTGCCGAACTCGGCAGGCGATCGTCTGTAATAAGGGTGGTAACGCTGCCCCAAGGCAGCTCGAGATTGGGAATCTTGCGCCCGACCTTGTCCGACTCGACCATCACGATCACTTCACGGGCCACCTCGGCCATCACCCGGCTCAGGCCAAGCAGCTCGTTGAAGGTGGTGGTGCCGCGGTTCAGGTCGATGCCATCGGCACCGATGAACAGCTGATCGAAATCGTAGGAGCGCAGCACTTGCTCAGCGACCTGGCCCTGGAACGACTCCGAATGCGGATCCCAGGTGCCGCCGGTCATCAGCAACACGGGCTCATGCTCCAGCTCGCTGATGGCACGGGCCACGTTGAGCGAATTGGTCATCACCACCAGGCCGGGCTGGCGGCCCAGTTCAGGGATCATCGCGGCCGTGGTGCTGCCGCTGTCGATGATGATGCGCGCATGCTCGCGAATACCGGCTACGGCAGCGCGGGCGATGGCTTTCTTGTAGCTGGAAATGGGCTGGGCGACCCCGCCGAACATTTCTTGCGGTACCGGCACGGCGCCGCCGTAGCGGCGTAGCAGCAGCCCGTTGGTTTCGAGCGCAGCGAGGTCCTTGCGAATGGTCACTTCAGACGTTTCGAAATGCTTGGCCAATGCGTCGACGCTCACCTCGCCCTGTTCTGCGAGCAAGGCGAGGATGTTATGGCGGCGCTGGGGGGTGTTTCGTTTCGACATCTGCTTTTAAGTTTCGATTCGAAAGATAATGGGTGCAATCAAAACCTAAGATCGGCATTTCGTCAAGCTGCCCATCAACAGCTTTCACCCAGAAAACCCGCGCAAACAAAAGCCGACTTATTCACATAAGTCGGCTTGTGGATAACAGAGCTGTTGATAACTCAGTCTTTCTTGATCTTCACCGGCCTTTTCCAGCCGTCGATGTTTCGCTGACGTGCGCGGGCGACCGCCAACTGAGCAGGTTCGACCGCCTGATTGATGGTCGAGCCAGCCGCAGTGGTGGCGCCATCCTTGATTTCCACAGGCGCTACCAACGAGTTGTTCGAGCCGATGAAGACGTCCTCGCCCAGCACGGTCATGAACTTGTTGGCGCCGTCGTAGTTGCAGGTGATGGTTCCGGCACCGATGTTGGTGCGGGCACCGATCTGCGCATCGCCCAGGTACGTCAAGTGGCCGGCTTTCGCGCCTTCGCCCAGATGAGCGTTCTTCAGTTCGACGAAGTTACCCACATGGGCCTTGGCCTCCAGCACGCTCCCTGGACGCAGCCGGGCGAACGGACCGGCGTCGCTGCACTCACCCATCACCGCGCCTTCGATATGGCTGTTGGCCTTGACCACCACACCCTTGCGCAGTGTGCTGTTCTTGATCACGCAGTTCGGGCCGATCTGAACATCGTCCTCGATGACCACCTGACCTTCGAGAATGACGTTGATATCGATCAGCACGTCGCGCCCAACCGTCACCTCACCGCGCACATCGAAACGCGCCGGATCACGCAGGGTCACGCCCAGGGCCATGAGACGACGGCCTTCACGCAACTGATAGTGTCGCTCGAGTTCAGCCAGTTGGCGGCGGTCATTGGCGCCCTGCACTTCCATCGGATCGTGCGGCTGCTCGGTGGCCACCACCAGGCCGTCGGACACAGCCATGGCGATCACGTCGGTGAGGTAGTACTCGCCTTGGGCATTGTTGTTGGACAAGCGGCCCATCCAGTCGGCCAGGCGCGCGGCGGGCATCGCGAGAATGCCGGTGTTGCCTTCCTTGATCGCCTTCTGCGCATCGCTGGCGTCCTTGTGTTCGACGATGGCTGTCACCTGGCCCTGTTCGTCGCGCACGATACGGCCGTAGCCGGTCGGATCCTCGAGGTTCACGGTCAGCAGGCCCAGTTGGCGCTCGTCGACCTTCGCCAGCAGACGCTGCAGCGTTTGCACCTCGATCAGCGGCACGTCGCCGTAGAGCACCAGCACGGTGTCGGCCGTGATCGCCGGCAACGCCTGGGCGACCGCATGACCCGTACCCAGTTGCTTGTCCTGCATGACGAAATTCAGGTCGTCGGCCGCCAGGGATTCGCGCACGCGTTCGGCGCCATGGCCGATGACCACATGGATGCCATTGGGCTGCAGTTGACGGGCGCTGTGGATAACGTGGCCAAGCATGGAATTGCCAGCGACCGGGTGCAGCACCTTGGGCAGCGCCGAGCGCATGCGAGTGCCTTGGCCTGCGGCGAGAATAACGATATCGAGTGACATTGACTGGCTACCAATCCTGGGCGGTCAGGGATGTGACCGAGGGGGGAAATCGGGAAAAGAAAAAGGGTAGCCGAGGCTACCCTTTAACTCAATCGCAACGCAGATCACCGGCAGGACCGGATCACTTGCCTCTGCGCATTTGCTGGACAGTGCGCAGCTGAGCCGCAGCCTCGGCCAGACGTGCGGCGGCAGCGCCGTAGTCGAAGTCCGAACCTTTGGTGTTCAGCGCGTTCTCGGCAGCCTTGAGGGCTTCCTGAGCCTGAGCTTCGTCCAGGTCGGCAGCGCGTTGCACGGTGTCGGCGAGAACCTTGACCATGTTCGGCTGCACTTCGAGGAAGCCACCGGAGATGTAGTACACCTCTTGAGTGCCACCCTGCTTGGTCAGCGTGATCGGACCCGGCTTGAGATTGGTGATCAGCGGCGCGTGGCCTGGTGCGATACCCAGATCGCCCAAGTTACCGTGCGCTACTACCATCTCGACCAGACCGGAGAAGATCTCCCCTTCCGCGCTGACGATATCGCAATGGACTGTCATAGCCATCTGCTTGCCTCAACCTGATTAGCGCCCCTTGCGGGGCGCCGGGATTACAGTTTCTTGGCTTTCTCGATCGCTTCGTCGATGCTGCCGACCATGTAGAACGCTTGTTCTGGCAGGTGGTCGTAGTCACCTTTGAGGATACCGCTGAAGCCAGCGATGGTGTCCTTGAGCGAAACGTACTTGCCTGGCGCGCCGGTGAAGACTTCGGCCACGAAGAACGGCTGCGACAGGAAGCGCTGGATCTTACGAGCGCGAGCAACCAGTTGCTTGTCGGTCTCCGACAGTTCGTCCATGCCCAGGATCGCGATGATGTCCTTCAGCTCTTTGTAACGCTGCAGAACGTACTGGACCTGACGGGCAGTTTCGTAGTGCTCGTTGCCGATCACGTTCGGGTCCAACTGACGCGAAGTCGAGTCCAGTGGGTCGACGGCCGGGTAGATACCCAGCGAGGCGATGTCACGGGACAGAACGACGGTGGCGTCCAAGTGGGCGAAGGTGGTCGCTGGCGACGGGTCGGTCAAGTCGTCCGCAGGCACGTAGACGGCCTGGATCGAGGTGATCGAACCTTCCTTGGTCGAAGTGATGCGCTCTTGCAGAACGCCCATTTCTTCGGCCAGGGTCGGCTGGTAGCCTACTGCGGAAGGCATACGGCCCAGCAGCGCGGATACTTCGGTACCGGCCAGGGTGTAACGATAGATGTTGTCGACGAACAGCAGAACGTCGTTACCTTCGTCACGGAACTTCTCGGCCATGGTCAGGCCGGTCAGCGCGACGCGCAGACGGTTTCCTGGTGGCTCGTTCATCTGACCGTAGACCAGCGCTACTTTGTCGAGAACGTTGGAGTCCTTCATCTCGTGGTAGAAGTCGTTACCCTCACGAGTACGCTCGCCCACACCGGCGAACACGGAATAACCGCTGTGCTCGATGGCGATGTTACGGATCAGTTCCATCATGTTGACGGTCTTGCCGACACCGGCACCACCGAACAGACCGACCTTACCACCCTTGGCGAACGGGCAAACCAGGTCGATAACCTTGATGCCGGTTTCCAGCAGGTCGTTGCCGCCTGCCTGGTCAGCGAACGAAGGCGCTGGCTGGTGGATACCGCGACGCTCTTCTTCGCCGATCGGACCGGCTTCGTCGATCGGGTTGCCGAGGACGTCCATGATACGGCCCAGCGTGGCCTTACCCACCGGAACGGAAATGGCCGCGCCAGTATCGACGACGTCCAGACCGCGCTTCAGACCTTCGGTCGAGCCCATCGCGATGGTACGAACCACGCCGTCGCCCAGCTGCTGCTGGACTTCCAGGGTGGTTTGCGCGCCTTGAACTTTCAGCGCGTTGTAAACACTCGGCACGACGTCACGTGGGAATTCCACGTCGATGACGGCGCCGATGATTTGAACGATACGTCCGCTACTCATAGCTGGATCCTCTGAATATGTGAACCGTTAAACCGCGGCAGCGCCGCCGACGATTTCCGAGATCTCCTGGGTGATCGCAGCCTGACGCGCCTTGTTGTAGATCAGCTGGAGTTCGCTGATCAGGTCACCGGCGTTGTCTGTGGCGTTCTTCATGGCGATCATCCGGGCCGCTTGTTCAGCAGCGTTGTTCTCGACCACCGCCTGGTACACCTGCGACTCCACGTAACGCACCATCAAGCCATCCAGCAGCTCTTTTGCGTCGGGTTCGTACAGGTAGTCCCAGTGGTGCTTGAGTTCCTGATCCGGGGTTGCCACCAACGGTACCAACTGCTCGACCGTCGGTTTTTGGGTCATGGTGTTGATGAACTTGTTCGAAACCACCGAGAGGCGATCGATACGGCCGTCGAGGTAGGCGTCCAGCATCACTTTGACGGAGCCGATCAGATCGTTGATCGATGGCTCTTCGCCCAAGTGGCTGATCGCGGCTACGACGTTGCCGCCAAAGATGCGGAAGAAAGTCGCACCTTTGCTGCCGATCACGCACAGGTCGATTTCAACGCCCTGTTCGCGGTTTTCGTTCATGTCCTTGACCAGGGCCTTGAACAGGTTGGTGTTCAAGCCACCGCACAGACCACGGTCACTGCTCACCACGATATAACCGACGCGCTTTACAGGGCGCTCGATCATGAACGGGTGACGATATTCCGGGTTGGCGTTGGCCAGATGACCGATCACCTGGCGGATACGCTCCGCGTAAGGACGGCTAGCAGCCATGCGCAGTTGTGCCTTGCGCATTTTGCTGACCGCCACTTTCTCCATGGCGCTGGTAATTTTTTGCGTGCTTTTGATGCTCGCAATCTTACTGCGAATCTCTTTTGCGCCTGCCATGTATCACCTATCAGGTTAGCAAGCGGGGGCCAGAAGCCCCCGCTGCGGCTTACCAGGTCTGGGTGGCCTTGAACTTCTCGATACCGGCTTTCATGCCAGCGTCGATTTCGTCGTTGAAGTCACCTTTCACGTTGATCTTGGCCAACAGCTCGGCGTGATCGCGGTGGAAGTAGGCGATCAGCGCTTGCTCGAAGCTGCCGACCTTGGAGACTTCTACGTCGGTCAGGAAACCACGCTCGGCGGCATACAGCGACAGAGCCATGTCGGCGATCGACATCGGCGCATACTGCTTCTGCTTCATCAGCTCGGTAACGCGCTGACCGTGTTCCAGCTGCTTGCGGGTCGCTTCGTCCAGATCGGACGCGAACTGGGCGAAGGCCGCCAGTTCACGGTACTGAGCCAGCGCGGTACGGATACCGCCGGACAGCTTCTTGATGATCTTGGTCTGAGCGGCACCACCGACGCGCGATACCGAAACACCGGCGTTCACTGCAGGGCGGATGCCCGAGTTGAACATGGCCGATTCCAGGAAGATCTGACCGTCGGTGATGGAAATCACGTTGGTCGGAACGAACGCGGAAACGTCGCCAGCCTGGGTTTCGATGATCGGCAGGGCGGTCAGCGAGCCGGTCTTGCCGGTGACTGCGCCATTGGTGAACTTCTCGACGTACTCTTCCGAAACGCGCGAAGCACGCTCCAGCAGACGGGAGTGGAGATAGAACACGTCGCCTGGGTACGCTTCACGTCCTGGCGGACGGCGCAGCAGCAGGGAGATCTGACGGTAGGCAACGGCCTGCTTGGACAGGTCATCGTAGACGATCAGAGCGTCTTCGCCGCGGTCACGGAAGAACTCGCCCATGGTGCAGCCGGCGTAAGGTGCCAGGAACTGCAGTGCGGCGGATTCCGAGGCGCTGGCGGCAACCACGATGGTGTTGGCCAGGGCGCCGGCTTCTTCCAGCTTGCGCACGACGTTGGCGATGGTCGACTGCTTCTGGCCGACGGCCACGTAGACGCAGAAGATGCCGCTGTCTTTCTGGTTGATGATCGCGTCGACCGCCATGGCGGTCTTACCGATCTGACGATCACCGATGATCAGCTCGCGCTGACCACGGCCAACCGGGATCATGGCGTCGACCGACTTGTAGCCAGTCTGCACAGGCTGGTCGACCGACTTACGCCAGATCACGCCTGGAGCCACTTTCTCGACCGCGTCGGTCTCGGTGTTGTTCAGCGGACCTTTGCCGTCGATCGGGTTGCCCAGGGCATCGACCACACGACCCAGCAGTTCCTTACCCACAGGAACTTCCAGGATGCGGCCGGTGCACTTGGCGGACATGCCTTCGGCGAGGGAGGTGTAAGCGCCCAGTACCACCGCACCCACGGAGTCTTGCTCCAGGTTCAGTGCCATACCGTAGACGCCGCCCGGGAACTCGATCATTTCGCCGTACATGACGTCGGCCAGACCGTGAATGCGAACGATACCGTCGGAAACGCTGACGACGGTACCTTCGTTGCGGGCTTGGGAGCCGACATCGAGTTTCTCGATGCGACCCTTGATGATTTCACTAATTTCGGAAGGATTGAGTTGCTGCATTGCTCTGCTGCCCCTTCAAACTCAAGATTTCAATGCTTCGGCCAGTTTCGCGATTTTGCCGCGAACAGAGCCATCGATTACCAGGTCGCCGGCGCGGATGACGACGCCGCCGATCAGGCTGGCATCCTCCGACGCGTGCAGGCGCACTTCCCGGCTGAGCCGTGCACTGAGAACCTTGGCGAGTTTGTCTTGCTGTTCTTGGTTCAACGCAAAAGCACTGGTGACTTCCACGTCCACGGATTTCTCCTGCTCGGCCTTGTACAGGTCGAACAGGGTGGCAATCTCCGGCAGAAGCAGGAGACGGTCGTTTTCCGCGGCAACATGAATGAAATTCTGTGCCTGTGCATCGAACTTGTCACCGCACACTTCAATGAATGCGGCGGCCTTGTCTGCGCTAGTCAGTTGCGGGGCCTTGAGCAGGCGCTGCATGGTGTCGTCTTGCGACACCGCAGCAGCCAGGCCGAGCATGGCTGACCAATTGGCCAGTTGCTGATGGGCCTGGGCATGCTCGAAGGCAGCCTTAGCGTAAGGTCGGGCCAACGTGGTCAGTTCTGCCATGATCGCCCTCGCTTAAATTTCAGCGGCCAGTTTGTTAACCAGCTCCGCATGCGCGTTTTGATCGATTGTGGCGCCAAGGATCTTTTCAGCACCGCCAACGGCCAGGGCACCCACTTGGGCACGCAGGGCGTCTTTGACGCTGTTCAGTTCCTGTTCGATCTCGGCCTGAGCCTGAGCCTTCACACGGTCAGCTTCGACGCGGGCCTGATCACGGGCTTCCTCGACAAGCTGAGCAGCGCGTTTCTTGCTTTGCTCAATGATTTCGGCTGCCTGTGCTTTCGCTTCACGCAGTTGCTGACCCGCTTTCTCTTGGGCCAGCTCCAGGTCGCGAGCTGCGCGGTTGGCAGCGTCCAAGCCGTCTGCAATCTTCTTCTGGCGCTCGTGCAGAGCAGTGATGACCGGAGGCCATACGTACTTCATGCAGAACAGCACAAAAATCAGAAAAGCAACGGATTGGCCAATCAGGGTTGCATTAATGTTCACGCCAACACCTCGCTCGGTCTTTGTCCATCACACCAATCAACTCGTAGGAACGAGTGATTAGCCGGCGATCTGACCAACGAAGGGGTTCGCGAAGGTGAAGAACAGAGCGATACCAACACCGATCATGGTGACGGCGTCGAGCAGACCGGCAACGATGAACATCTTGACCTGCAGCATCGGAACCATCTCAGGCTGACGAGCAGCGCCTTCCAGGAACTTGCCGCCCAGCAGGCCGAAACCAATGGCGGTACCCAGAGCACCCAGGCCGATCAGCAGAGCAACAGCGATAGCGGTCAGACCAACTACAGTTTCCATCTTTCCTCCCGACTTTTACGTCGTATTGGTTAGGTTTTTAGTTTGAAGCGGTAAAACAAATCGTTGAAACAACGGCCCTTGCGGACTTTTTCAGCCCTGCCCCCGAACCGGCGGACAAGGCTATCAGACACGCCAGGCGGTCTTAATGGCTATCTTCGTGAGCCATCGACAGATAGACGATGGTGAGCATCATGAAGATGAAAGCTTGCAGCGTGATGATCAGGATGTGGAACACCGCCCACGCCCACTGCAGTACCACACCCAGGCCGCTGAGCCAGAGGATGCCGGCGCCGAACATCACGGCGATGAGGATGAACACCAGCTCGCCGGCGTACATGTTGCCGAACAGACGCAGTGCCAGGGAGATCGGCTTGGCGATCAGGGTGACGAATTCCAGCAGGAAGTTCACCGGGATCAGCAGGATCTGCACGAAGATGTTCTTGCTGCCGAACGGGTGCAGGGTGAGCTCGCCGATGAAGCCGCCGAAGCCTTTGATCTTGATGCTGTAGAAGATGATCAAGGCGAACACGCTGAAGGCCATGGCCAGCGTGGCATTCGGGTCGGTGGTGGACACGGCACGGAACGGAATGTGCGGATCACCGGAAATCAGGATAGCCAGCTGCGGAATCCAGTCGACCGGAACCAAGTCGATGGCGTTCATCAGGAACACCCAGACGAAGATGGTCAGCGCCAGCGGTGCGATGACCGCGCTGCGACCGTGGAACGAGTCCTTCACGCTGCCGTGAACGAAGTCGACCAGCACTTCGACGAAGTTCTGCAGGGCGCCCGGCTGACCGGAAGTGGCCTTCTTGGCCGCCATGCGGAAGATGAACAGGAAGATCAGACCCAGCGCGACGGACCAACCCAGCGTATCCAGGTGGAACGCCCAGAAGCCCATTGCCTTGGCTTCTGCAGCCGAATGGGCGAAGCCCCAGCTGCCGTCTGGTAGTTGACCGTAGGTCAGGTTCTGCAAGTGGTGCTGGATATAGCCCGAAGCGGTTTCTGCTGCCATGGTTGCCTCAAACGCCCTAAGGTCTCGAAAGTCTTGTATTCATCAGCAGTGGCGCGAACCAGCTGACCATCAAGGTCAGCAGGAAGACGCCGAATACTGCTAACGGCGCCAGTGGCTTCACTCCTGCAAAGGTCAGTGCGAACAGCACTGCCGTCAAAATCAATTTGCCTGCCTCGCCTGCGTAAAACGACTTGACGATGGCCGGCGCCGCCCGGGCTCCGCTGAAGCGAAAAGCCTTCCAGGCGAAATACACGTTGGGCAGCCAGCCGATCAAACCACCACACAGGCCTGAATAACCGCTGACCTTGCCCTGCCATTGCCACAACACCAACGTTGCCAGCAATAACACCCCAAATTGAGCCAGCAGCACCGGGAAAACTGCCCAACGATGGAAAGGCAGGCGGTTTGGCGTGCGTATTTCCATCGCTACTGCTCCTCGAAAGTCGACCGCCTCGTCAGCGATGACTTGGCATAATTTGTGCCGACAAAATGCGCGCAGAGTATAGGGGTGGATGCCCCCCTATTCAACTATCGGGTAGTGATTTCCGACTGCGCGCTACAACGGGAATTGTTTCAGCGGATGTGGGCAAGTACGCCCTGAAGCTCGTCGAGCGAGTTGTAGCGGATGACCAACTGGCCTTTGCCCTTGTTTCCATGACGAATCTGCACCGAAGAGCCCAGGCGCTCGGCCAGGCGCTGTTCCAGGCGGGCGATGTCCGGATCAGATTTATCCGATTGCACCGGCTCAGGTTTACCGTTCAACCACTGACGAACCAGTGCCTCGGTTTGGCGCACGGTAAGGCCGCGTGCGACAACATGTCGCGCCCCCTCCTCCTGACGATGTTCCTCCAGGCCGAGCAGCGCACGGGCATGACCCATTTCCAAGTCGCCATGGGCGAGCATGGTCTTGATCGCTTCGGGCAGGGTGATCAGGCGCAACAGGTTGGCGACGGTCACCCGCGACTTGCCGACCGCATCGGCCACCTGCTGCTGGGTCAGCTCGAACTCCTGCTGCAGACGCTGCAACGCCATGGCTTCTTCCAGCGGGTTGAGGTCTTCGCGCTGGATGTTCTCGATCAGCGCCATGGCGATGGCGGCTTCGTCCGGTACTTCGCGGACCATGGCCGGAATGCTGTCCAGACCGGCCTGCTGGGTGGCGCGCCAGCGACGCTCACCGGCGATGATCTCGTAGCGGCCTTCACCGATCGGGCGCACCACGATGGGCTGCATCACGCCATGGTTGCGGATCGAGTGCGCCAGCTCTTCCAGCGCTTCAGGGTCCATGTCGCGGCGCGGCTGATACTTGCCGCGCTGAATCAGCTCGACCGGCAGGCGCTGCAGCTCCTTCTGATCGACCTTGACCGCCTGCTCTTCGAGCGCGCTGACGGATGGACCACTGAGCAGTGCATCCAACCCACGTCCGAGACCGCGTTTCTTGATGGCCATGCGGATTCCTTAAGTTGTCTGTGCAGTGCGGGTTTGACGACGCTGGCGGCGCACCAACTCACCGGCCAAGGCCAGGTAGGCGAGCGCTCCGCGCGACTGCTTGTCGTAGGCCAGCGCCGGCATGCCGAAGCTCGGCGCCTCGGCCAGGCGGATGTTGCGCGGGATCACCGTGTCGTAGAGCTGATCGCCGAAGTGTTCCTTGAGCTGCGCCGAGACATCGTTGTTCAGGCTCAGGCGCGGGTCGTACATGGTGCGCAGCAGGCCCTCGATCTTCAGTTCCGGGTTCAACCGGGCAGCGATGCGCTTGATGTTATCCACAAGGTCGCTCAGCCCTTCCAGTGCGTAGTACTCGCACTGCATGGGAATGATCACGCCATCGGACGCGACCAACGCGTTGAGCGTCAGCATCGACAGCGAGGGCGGGCAGTCGATGAGAATGAAGTCGTAGTTGTCGCGGATCGGCGCCAGCGCGTTGCGCAGACGGCTTTCCTTCATCTGCATTTCCAGCAGCACCACCTCGGCGGCAGTCAGGTCGCGGTTGGCTGGCAGCAGTTGGAAACCGCCGTGCTCGGAGTACTGCATGGCCTGGGCCAGGTCGCATTCCCCGATCAGCAGGTCGTACACCGAGTGCTCGAGCTCGTGCTTATCCACACCGCTGCCCATGGTGGCGTTGCCCTGTGGATCGAGGTCGATCAGCAGCACGCGGCGCTTGGTCGCGGCCAGCGATGCGGCGAGATTGATGCAGGTGGTGGTCTTGCCGACCCCACCCTTCTGGTTCGCGATTGCGAATACCTTAGCCATTGTTGCGTGTGTTCCCAGTCAAGCCTTGCGGCGCAGTATCAGCAGATGGCGCTGGCCCTGGCAACCTGGAACGGTCAGGGCCTGCTCGCTTTCCACTGTGAAGTCTGCGGGCAATGCTACCAGTTCATCGGCAGGATGCAGCCCTTTCATTGCAAGCCATTGCGTCTTGGCATCGCCGAGGTGGCGAGTCCAGTTCGTGAAGTTCTCCATGCTGCTGAATGCCCGGGAGATGATTCCGCAGAACGGCTGCTCAGGCTGCACCTCTTCCACCCGGCTGTGGATAACGTTGAGGTTGTCGAGCTTGAGCTCCATCTTCACCTGGGTGAGGAAGCGAGTCTTCTTGCCATTGCTGTCGAGCACGGTGATGTGCTTTTGCGGATGCAGGATGGCCAGCGGGATACCGGGCATGCCGCCGCCACTGCCGACGTCGAGCCAACGCTGAGTGTCGCTGTGGATAAACGGGATGACGCTGAGGCTGTCGAGCAAGTGGCGCGACACCATCTCATCCGGGTCGCGCACGGCCGTCAGGTTGTAGGCCTTGTTCCATTTGATCAACAGGGCCAGGTAGGCCAACAACTGGGCGTGCTGCTGCTGGCTCAGTTCGACACCAAGCTGCCGCGCACCTGTGGACAACTCTTCGGCGTGTTGCGGGGTGACCAAGACACTCAAGCGCTTTGCTCCAATTCGCGGCCGGCGCCGCGTTTCTTCAGGTGAATCAGCAACAGGGAAATAGCGGCCGGGGTAACGCCAGGAATCCGCGAAGCCTGGCCCAGCGTCTCGGGACGGGTCTGGCCGAGTTTGCCCTGGATTTCCTTGGACAGTCCGGAAATACCGGTGTAGTCGATATCCACAGGGAGCCGGGTGTCTTCGCTGGCCCGCAGTCTGGCGATCTCGTCCTGCTGGCGGTCGATGTAGCCCGCGTATTTGGTCTTGATCTCGACCTGTTCGGCCACCTGTGGATCGATGACGTCACCGCCGGTGGCCTCGACCAGACCGGCATAGTCGATCTCAGGCCGTGCCAGCAGGTTGAGCAGGCTGTACTCGTGGGCCAGTGGTGTGCCGAACTTATCCACAACCGCTTGGCCTTGTGGGGTACCCGGACGAATCCAGGTGCTCTTCAGGCGCTGTTCTTCGCGCTCGATGCCTTCGCGCTTGGCGCTGAACGCCGCCCAGCGCGCATCATCGATCAAGCCCAGCTCACGACCCTTCTCGGTCAGGCGCAGATCAGCGTTGTCCTCGCGCAGAATCAGCCGGTACTCGGCGCGCGAGGTGAACATGCGGTAAGGCTCCTGGGTACCCAGGGTGATCAGGTCGTCGACCAGTACGCCGATGTACGCCTCGTCGCGGCGCGGGCACCACGCCTCGCGACCTTGTGCGCGCAACGCCGCATTGGTGCCGGCCAGCAAGCCCTGCGCGCCAGCCTCTTCGTAACCGGTGGTGCCGTTGATCTGACCTGCGAAGAACAAGCCGCCGATGACCTTGGTTTCCAGGCTGTATTTCAGATCGCGCGGATCGAAGTAGTCGTACTCGATGGCATAACCCGGACGCACGATGTGCGCGTTCTCCATGCCACGGATCGAGCGCACCAGCTCGAGCTGGACATCGAACGGCAGCGAAGTGGAGATACCGTTGGGGTACAGCTCATGGGTGGTCAGGCCCTCAGGCTCGATGAACACCTGGTGGCTTTCCTTGTCGGCGAAGCGGTGGATCTTGTCTTCGATCGACGGGCAATAACGCGGGCCGACCCCTTCGATCACGCCGGAGTACATCGGTGAACGGTCGAGGTTCGAGGCAATGATTTCATGGGTGCGGGCGTTGGTATGGGTGATCCAGCAGCTCACTTGACGCGGGTGCATGGCGGCGTTGCCCATGAACGACATGACCGGGATCGGCGTGTCACCCGGTTGCTCGGTCATGACCGAAAAGTCCACGGAACGTCCATCGATGCGCGGCGGCGTACCGGTCTTCAGGCGACCGACGCGCAGCGGCAGTTCGCGCATGCGGTGGGCCAGGGCGATCGACGGTGGATCGCCGGCACGCCCGCCGGAGTGATTCTGCAAACCGATGTGGATAAGTCCACCGAGGAAGGTGCCGGTGGTCAGCACGACGGCATCGGCGAAGAAACGCAGACCCATCTGCGTGACCACGCCTTTGACCTGGTCCTGCTCGACGATCAAGTCGTCGCACGACTGCTGGAATATCCACAGGTTGGGCTGGTTTTCCAGAATTTCACGCACCACCGCCTTGTAGAGGGCCCGGTCGGCCTGGGCGCGAGTAGCGCGCACGGCCGGACCCTTACGGTTGTTCAGGACGCGGAACTGGATCCCGCTCTTGTCGGTGGCCAGCGCCATGGCGCCGCCGAGCGCATCGATTTCCTTGACCAGGTGGCTCTTGCCGATACCGCCGATGGCCGGATTGCAGCTCATGTGGCCGAGGGTTTCCACGTTGTGGGTCAGCAGCAGGGTTTTTACACCCATGCGTGCAGACGCAAGCGCAGCCTCGGTACCGGCATGGCCGCCGCCGATGACGATCACTTCAAAACGGGAAGGGAAATCCACCACGTACCTCGTGCCTGTTTTTGCGAATAGAGAAGGTAAGCCGACAAGTATAGGGGGTTCACCCGCTCCATTGAAACCGGTTGAGCAAAATTTGATCAGGCTGTGGATGAATGGCAGACAACAGAAATCAAAAAGGAAAAAGTTAAAGAAGCTTTGTTTTTATGTTTATTCTTATGCAGCCTATTGTCTGTGGATAAAACGCTACAGGCCCCTATTACCAAGGATTACAAGGATTCAAAACCCTGTGCCGAACCCGACCTGAGGGCTTTGGATAAGGCCGTTTAACCTGTGGATTAAATGACTACTTACACACAGGCAGCCTTATCCTCGGAAAAAAAGCGCGGTTATCAACGGAGCTGAAGGACGGTTTTCCACAGGGCTCAGGTGCGCGGTATGCAGTCTGTGGACAGCCACGATGCAGGTCACGGTCCCCTCTTTTGACAGACGAAAAAAAGCCGCTCGGGTCAGAGCGGCTTGGGTGAGACGGTGCGCTGCGTCATTTACCGATGCAGAAACTCGAGAAGATCCGTCCCAGCAAATCGTCCGAGCTGAATGCTCCAGTGATTTCGCCCAGCGCCTGTTGGGCCTGGCGCAGGTCTTCTGCCAGCAACTCCCCTGCGCCAGCGAGAGTCAGTTGCGCTCGACCATGCTCCAAGTGCTCGCTGGCGTGACGCAGCGCATCCAAGTGACGGCGACGCGCACTGAAGCTGCTCTCGGCGGTCTGTTCATAGCCCATGCAGGCCTTGAGATGATCGCGCAGCAAATCCAGTCCACTGGATTCGCCCTTGGCGCTGAGGGTAAGGGTCACGTGTCCATCCTCGCTCTGCACGAGACCTACGGCCTCACCACTCAGATCGGCTTTGTTGCGGATCAGCGTGACCTTGGCCGGATTCGGGCGTTGATCGAGAAACTCAGGCCACAGTGCGAACGGATCGTTGGCTTCCGGCGCGGTGGAATCCACCACCAGCAACACTCGATCGGCTTCGGCGATGGCCTTGAGTGCGCGCTCGACACCAATCTTTTCCACATGGTCTTCGGTATCGCGCAGACCTGCGGTGTCCACTACATGCAGCGGCATTCCATCGATGTGGATATGTTCGCGCAGGATGTCCCGCGTCGTGCCGGCGATGTCGGTCACGATCGCTGCCTCGCGCCCCGCCAACTGATTCAGCAGACTGG
Organism: Pseudomonas sp. RAC1; assembly: GCF_030658255.1. Classification (NCBI taxonomy): domain Bacteria; kingdom Pseudomonadati; phylum Pseudomonadota; class Gammaproteobacteria; order Pseudomonadales; family Pseudomonadaceae; genus Pseudomonas; species Pseudomonas sp. RAC1. The sequence continues at coordinate 344,055 of NZ_JAUTXS020000037.1, read as the reverse complement.
ACTTGCCGGCATTGGGCCGACCTGCGATCACCACTGTCATGCCATCGCGCAGTAACGCGCCCTGCCCCGCTTCACGCTGGACTGTGGATAACGCTTCGCGTACCGCGTCGAGCATCCCCAGCACATGACCGTCGGCGAGGAAATCGATCTCTTCCTCAGGGAAGTCGATGGCGGCCTCGACATAGATCCGCAAGGCAATCAACGCCTCGGTGAGCGCATGCACGCGTTTGGAGAAGGCACCTTGAAGCGAGCGCAAGGCGTTACGCGCCGCCTGGGCGGAACTGGCCTCGATGAGGTCGGCGATGGCTTCGGCCTGGGCCAGGTCGAGCTTGTCGTTGAGAAAGGCGCGCTCGCTGAATTCACCAGGACGTGCCAGACGGCAACCCAGCGCCACGCAGCGCTGCAGCAGCATATCCATCACCACAGGACCGCCGTGGCCCTGCAGCTCGAGCACATCCTCTCCGGTAAAGGAATTAGGCCCGGGGAAGTACAGGGCGATGCCCTCGTCCAGCACCAGACCGTCTTGTGCACGGAAAGGGCCGTAATGAGCGTGACGCGGCGTCAGCGTGCGACCGGTGATGGTCCGCCCCGCTTCGCTGGCCAGCGGTCCTGACAGACGGACGATACCCACACCACCGCGGCCCTGTGCGGTGGCGATGGCAGCAATGGTTTCACGCACTGAATTCATGCTCTAGGCCTCTGTTAGGAATTCGTCAGATAGCAAAAACGCCCCACTAGGGGGCGTTTTTATTCACAGGCAAACCGGGCTGCCCGTCAAGCGGCAGCTTTTTTGGTCGCTGCCTCGATGCGGCGGGTGATGTACCACTGCTGAGTGATGGACAAGCAGTTGTTCACAACCCAGTACAGCACCAGACCGGCTGGGAACCACAGGAAGAAGAAGGTGAAGATGATCGGCATCATTTTCATGACCTTCGCTTGCATCGGATCCGGCGGTGTCGGGTTCAAACGCTGCTGGATGAACATGGTCGCGCCCATGATGATCGGCAGGATGAAGAACGGATCCTTGATCGACAGATCGGTTATCCACAGCATCCACGGCGCTTGGCGCATCTCGACGCTTTCCAGCAGTACCCAGTACAGGGCCAGGAACACCGGCATCTGCACCAGGATCGGCAGGCAGCCGCCCAGCGGGTTGATCTTCTCTTTCTTGTACAGCTCCATCATCGCCTGGGACATCTTCTGGCGATCGTCACCGAAGCGTTCCTTGAGCTGGGCCAGCTTCGGCGCCACGGCACGCATACGCGCCATCGAGCGATAGCTGGCGGCCGAGAGCGGGAAGAACAGACCTTTGATGAGCATGGTCAGGACGATGATCGACCAGCCCCAGTTACCCAGCAGGCTGTGGATATGTTGCAGCAGCCAGAAGATCGGCTGAGCGATGAACCACAGGAAGCCGTAGTCGACGGTGAGTTCCAGGCCTGGGGACAACTCTTTGAGCTTGGACTGGATCTTCGGACCGGCATACAGCATGGCGCTGGTCTCGGCCTTGCCACCGGCAGGTACGTTAAGCGCCGGACCGGTGTAGCCGATGATGTAGTTGCCTTGGCTGTCCTTGCGAGTCTGCACGACGTTGTTGTCAGACTTGGCCGGAATCCACGCGGTGACGAAGTAGTGCTGCAGCCAGGCGACCCAGCCGCCCGACACATTTTCTTTCAAACTGCCTTTGTCGATGTCCTTCATCGACACCTTCTTGTACGGCTCCGAACTTGTCCACAGGGCGGCGCCCAAGTAGGTGGCAGTGCCGGTAGCGGTGCTCGAAGACGGATCGGAACTGGCGTCGCGCTTGAGCTGGGCAAACATGTTGCCGGTCCAGGGCGCGGCGCTCTGGTTGTCGATCAGGTAGCTGACATTCAGGTCGTACTCACCGCGCTTGAAGCTGAAGCGCTTGATGTAGTTGACACCGTTGTCGCTGAACTTGAGGTCGACCACCAGTTGGTCCTGACCGTTGGCCAGTTGGTAGCTCTTCTGCTCGGCGGCATACAGCGGACGGCCGGTGGAACGGGCGTCTGGACCGTCGGTGCCAGTCAGACCGCTCTGGGCCAGGTAGACGCGCTCGCCACCGTTGTCGAACAGCTGGAAGGCGATGTCCGGATGATCCTGACGACGCGGGTACTTGGGCAGGGTCAACTGGACGATGTCGCCGCCGACCGGGTCGATAGCCAGGTCCAGGACGTCGGTCTTGACCCGGATCAGGTCCTTGCTGACAGCGACTGGCGCGATTTCAGCAGGGCTGGCCTCGGCGTTGGCGCTCGGCACGTCGGCGCTGGCGCCAGTGTTGCTGGCCGCAACGGTATCCGGCAGGGCCGGTGCAGCGTTGTTGGCCGCCGTGTGCTGAGTCGGCAGGGCTGCCTGGCCATAGTCCTGGTTCCACTTGAGGACCAGCACATAGGACACGATTGCCAGGGCGACGATCAGGATCGTGCGTTTAATATCCATGATTACTCGGCTATCGAAGAAGTTCGGGAAGAAGGAGCTGGCGGGACGGGATCGAAACCGCCGTCGTTCCACGGATGACAACGACCCAGGCGACGAACGGCAAGCCACCCGCCACGCAGGAGGCCATGGTTTTCAATGGCTTCGTACGCGTAACAGGAGCAACTGGGATAGAAACGACAGTGACTGGCCATCAGAGGACTAATGGCGTAACGGTAGAACTGGATCGGAACGAGGGCCAGTTTACGCATCGTGACTGTCTACCCGTGCGGAATCGGCAGGTACCGCTGGAGCGGGCCGACCGCGGGCCAGGCGCTTCCAGAGTTTGCCAAAGTGTTGGTGCAATTCTGGGTTTTCCACCTCGCCCAACCCCTTGCGCGCGACGATCACGATATCCAGCCCGGCCAGACTGTGCTGGTTCAGACGGAACGAGTCGCGCATCAAGCGTTTGAGGCGATTGCGCTGAACGGCGAGCTTGACGCTCTTCTTGCCGATCACCAAGCCGAGGCGTGGATGATCCAACCCGTTCTCGCGAGCAAGGATAAGCAGGTTTTTCCCTGGAACCTTGCCGGTTGGGGAGTCAAAGACCGCTTTGAAATGCCGGGGTGTAAGCAGTCGCTTGTCCCGACTGAAGTCCTGACTCACCACCTGTACCGAAAAATCAAATGGCCAGACGCTTACGGCCTTTGGCACGACGACGCGACAGAACGGCACGGCCGTTCTTGGTGGCCATACGAGCACGGAAACCGTGGGTGCGCGCGCGCTTGATGGTGCTTGGTTGGAAAGTACGTTTCATGGCGTGTTACCTGGGTTGTCGACAACGGGCCGGGATGGCCCCCTTTTTAAGAGACCGGCGATTCTAGAGAAAGCAAGGCAATAGGTCAATTTCCAACCAACATTCCTTGAAGGTGCGCCTTTCTGGTGAATCGGATGCCTTGAACACCGGTCGGCCCATCGAGCACGTTCAGTCGCTCAACATGAAAAATAGAAAGGACATATTTAAAGCTTTTCTGAAGAACTTATAAATCTTATGTGGACAAGTATCTGTGGATAACCGCCTGAAGGATAGATTTCATGGGCTGTACAGAGAATCATAAGTGTGTCGGTAACAGGTGCTGCGGCTGTGCCCATCGGACAAATATCCTGTGGATGGAATGGCTTGTTACCCACAGATGATTTATCCACAGCGTTGCCCCTAGGGTTGTGCATAGACCTCATGCAGGGTTATCCACAGTGCTTATGAGCGCTCCCCTGCGTTGTACTGGTCGTTAAATGGCAGATATGGCACGTCCCAATCCTCGGTCTCGTGTGGATAAGTGGCCGCTCGCCCGGTACAATGGCGGTTTGCTTTTGCCTCATCCGGCTTTCAACTCAGGGGATATCCGTGTCAGTGGAACTTTGGCAGCAGTGCGTGGAGCTTCTGCGCGATGAACTGCCTGCCCAGCAATTCAACACCTGGATCCGTCCGCTACAGGTCGAAGCCGAAGGCGACGAGTTGCGCGTCTATGCGCCTAACCGTTTTGTCCTCGATTGGGTCAATGAAAAGTACCTCGGCCGCCTGCTCGAACTGCTCGGTGAGCAAGGCAGCGGTTTGGCGCCGGCGCTTTCGCTGTTGATCGGCAGTCGTCGTAGTTCTGCGCCCAGGGCCGCCCCGAACGCACCGGTGAGTGCAGCGATGGCGGCATCTTTGGCTCAGACTCAGGCCAAGCAGGTGGTGCAGCCCGCCGCTGCGCCAACTGTAGCCGCGGCCGCAGTGGCTCCCGTCGAGCCTGCGTCGGTCAGCGAAGCCGAATCGCCCGCCAACAATGTCTACGACACCACAGACGAGCCGACGCCAGCTCCAGTTGCCGCCACGCGTAGCGAGCAACGCACTGTGCAGGTCGAGGGCGCGCTCAAGCACACCAGTTACTTGAACCGTACCTTCACCTTTGAAACCTTCGTCGAGGGTAAGTCCAACCAGTTGGCACGCGCAGCCGCCTGGCAGGTGGCCGACAATCCCAAGCATGGCTACAACCCACTCTTCCTTTATGGTGGCGTCGGTTTGGGTAAGACCCACTTGATGCACGCTGTGGGTAACCACCTGTTGAAGAAGAACCCGAATGCCAAGGTCGTCTACCTGCATTCCGAGCGTTTCGTCGCCGACATGGTCAAAGCCCTGCAGCTCAATGCGATCAACGAATTCAAACGGTTCTACCGCTCGGTGGACGCGCTGTTGATCGACGACATCCAGTTCTTCGCGCGCAAAGAGCGTTCCCAGGAAGAGTTTTTCCACACCTTCAACGCGTTGCTCGAGGGGGGTCAGCAGGTCATTCTCACCAGCGACCGCTATCCCAAGGAAATCGAAGGCCTGGAAGAACGCCTCAAGTCGCGGTTCGGTTGGGGCCTGACGGTTGCCGTCGAGCCACCTGAACTGGAGACTCGCGTTGCGATCCTGATGAAGAAGGCCGACCAGGCCAAGGTGGAACTGCCCCACGACGCTGCGTTCTTCATCGCACAGCGTATTCGCTCCAACGTTCGCGAACTGGAAGGTGCGCTCAAGCGGGTGATCGCCCATTCGCACTTCATGGGGCGTGATATCACCATCGAATTGATCCGCGAGTCGCTCAAGGATCTGTTGGCACTGCAAGACAAGCTGGTCAGTGTGGATAACATCCAGCGCACCGTGGCCGAGTACTACAAGATCAAGATCTCCGATCTGTTGTCCAAGCGCCGTTCGCGCTCTGTGGCTCGCCCGCGTCAGGTGGCCATGGCCCTGTCCAAGGAGCTGACCAACCACAGCTTGCCGGAGATCGGCGACATGTTCGGCGGCCGGGATCACACTACGGTGCTGCACGCCTGCCGCAAGATCAACGAATTGAAGGAATCCGACGCGGACATCCGCGAGGACTACAAGAACCTGCTGCGCACGCTGACCACCTGATGGGTGACGGCGCAGCTTATTGAAGGCAAGGGACTAGACCATGCATTTCACCATTCAACGCGAAGCCCTGTTGAAACCCCTGCAACTGGTCGCAGGCGTCGTCGAGCGCCGCCAGACCTTGCCGGTCCTGTCCAACGTCCTGCTGGTGGTACAAGGCCAGCAACTGTCGTTGACCGGTACCGACCTGGAAGTCGAACTGGTTGGCCGCGTGCAATTGGAAGAGTCGGCCGAGCCCGGCGAAATCACCGTTCCGGCACGTAAGCTGATGGACATCTGCAAGAGTCTGCCCAGTGACGCGCTGATCGATATCAAACTCGACGAGCAGAAGTTGTTGGTCAAGGCCGGGCGCAGCCGCTTCACCCTGTCCACGCTGCCCGCCAATGATTTCCCCACTGTAGAGGAAGGTCCGGGGTCGCTGACCTGCAATCTGGAGCAGAGCAAGCTGCGTCGCTTGATCGAGCGCACCAGCTTCGCAATGGCTCAGCAGGATGTGCGCTACTACCTCAACGGTATGTTGTTGGAAGTCTCGACCGACACACTGCGCGCTGTCGCCACCGACGGCCATCGTCTTGCGCTGTGCGCAATGCACGCGCAGATTGGTCAGGCCGAACGCCATCAGGTCATCGTGCCGCGCAAAGGTATTCTTGAACTGGCCCGACTGCTGACCGACCCGGAAGGTATGGTCAGCATCGTGCTGGGCCAGCACCATATTCGCGCGACCACGGGTGAGTTCACCTTCACCTCCAAACTGGTCGATGGCAAATTCCCTGATTACGAGCGTGTACTGCCTAAGGGCGGCGACAAGTTGGTCGTGGGTGATCGCCAGGCCCTGCGTGAAGCGTTCAGCCGTACCGCGATTCTCTCCAACGAAAAGTACCGTGGCATCCGTCTGCAATTGGCTTCGGGTCAGCTCAAGATTCAGGCCAACAACCCGGAGCAGGAAGAAGCCGAGGAAGAGATCAGCGTGGACTACGAAGGCGGCTCGTTGGAGATCGGCTTCAACGTCAGCTACCTGCTGGACGTTTTGGGTGTGATGACCACTGAGCAAGTTCGTTTGATCCTGGCCGACTCCAACAGCAGTGCGCTGTTGCAGGAAGCCGGCAATGACGACTCGTCCTATGTCGTCATGCCGATGCGCCTGTAACCGTAGCAGGCCCAATGTCCCTTCGACGTCTGTCGGTCACCGCGGTGCGAAACCTGCACCCGGTGACCCTCTCTCCCTCCCCCCGCATCAACATCCTCTACGGCGCTAATGGCAGCGGCAAGACCAGTGTGCTCGAAGCGGTTCATCTGCTTGGGCTAGCGCGCTCGTTTCGCAGCACTCGCCTGAATCCTGTCATTCAATACGAGCAGCCGACCTGTACGGTTTTCGGTCAGGTTGAGGTGTCAGACGGGGCGACCAGTAACCTGGGTGTTTCGCGTGAGCGGCAGGGCGATTTCACGATTCGCATAGATGGCCAGAACGCACGCAGCGCGGCTCAATTGGCTGAGATGCTCCCCCTACAACTGATCAACCCCGACAGCTTCCGGCTATTGGAAGGCGCCCCCAAGGTACGCCGACAGTTTTTGGATTGGGGTGTGTTCCACGTGGAACCTCGATTCATGGCTACCTGGCAGCGCCTGCAGAAGGCCCTGCGGCAGCGGAACTCGTGGCTGCGACATGGTACACTTGACGCCGCTTCGCAAGCCGCCTGGGACCGGGAATTGTGTCTCGCCAGCGCGGAAATAGATGAATACCGTCGCAACTACATCAAGGCCTTGAAGCCCGTCTTCGAGCGAACCCTGAGTGAACTGGTCGAGCTGGACGGATTGACCCTTAGCTACTATCGAGGCTGGGACAAGGATCGGGATCTTAGCGATGTCCTGTCCACTGCGCTGCTTAGAGACCAGCAGATGGGCCACACCCAGGCCGGTCCTCAGCGTGCAGATCTACGTCTGAGATTGGGCGCCAACAACGCGGCCGACATCCTCTCACGGGGTCAGCAAAAACTGGTGGTTTGTGCCCTGCGTATTGCTCAGGGGCACTTGGTTAGCCAGGCTCGCCGCGGTCAGTGTATTTATCTGGTGGATGACTTGCCGTCCGAACTGGACGAGCAGCACCGCCGTGCGCTATGCCGCTTGCTTGAAGAATTACGCTGCCAGGTGTTCATCACCTGTGTAGATCACGAATTACTGAGGGAAGGCTGGCAGACGGATACGCCAGTTGCTTTGTTCCACGTGGAACAAGGCCGTATCACCCAGACCCACGACCACCGGGAGTGAAGGCATGAGCGAAAATCAAACGTACGATTCCTCCAGCATCAAGGTGCTGAAAGGGCTGGATGCCGTGCGCAAGCGTCCCGGCATGTACATTGGCGACACCGATGATGGTAGCGGCCTGCACCACATGGTCTTCGAAGTGGTCGACAACTCGATCGACGAGGCGCTCGCCGGTCATTGCGATGACATCACCGTCATCATTCACCCTGACGAATCGATCAGCGTGCGCGACAACGGTCGCGGTATTCCGGTCGACGTACACAAGGAAGAAGGGGTTTCCGCCGCTGAGGTCATCATGACCGTCCTGCACGCAGGCGGTAAATTCGATGACAACTCCTACAAAGTATCCGGCGGTCTGCACGGTGTAGGCGTCTCCGTAGTGAACGCGCTTTCGGAAAAACTGGTGTTGACCGTGCGTCGCAGCGGCAAGATCTGGGAGCAGACCTACGTTCATGGCGTACCACAGGCGCCAATGGCGGTTGTCGGTGAAAGCGAAACCACCGGTACCCACATCCACTTCAAGCCCTCGGCTGAAACCTTCAAGAACATTCACTTCAGCTGGGACATCCTGGCGAAGCGGATTCGTGAGCTCTCTTTCCTCAACTCGGGTGTCGGCATCCTGCTGAAGGATGAGCGGTCGGGCAAGGAAGAGTTCTTCAAGTATGAGGGCGGTCTGCGCGCCTTCGTCGACTTCCTGAACACCAACAAGACGCCGGTCAACTCTCAGGTGTTCCACTTCAACGTCCAGCGAGACGATGGTGTGGGCGTTGAAGTCGCGTTGCAGTGGAACGACAGCTTCAACGAAAACCTGCTGTGCTTCACCAACAACATTCCTCAGCGCGATGGCGGTACTCACCTGGTGGGCTTCCGCTCTTCGCTGACCCGCAGCTTGAACAACTACATCGAGCAAGAAGGTCTGGCCAAGAAGAACAAGGTTGCGACCACGGGTGACGATGCGCGAGAAGGCCTGACTGCGATCATTTCGGTCAAAGTGCCGGATCCCAAGTTCAGCTCGCAGACCAAGGACAAGCTGGTCTCCTCGGAGGTGAAGACCGCCGTGGAACAGGAGATGAACAAGTACTTCGCCGACTTCCTGTTGGAGAACCCCAACGAAGCCAAGGCAGTGGTCGGCAAGATGATCGACGCAGCGCGTGCTCGAGAAGCAGCGCGTAAAGCGCGGGAGATGACCCGCCGTAAAGGTGCGCTGGATATCGCCGGTCTGCCGGGCAAACTGGCAGACTGCCAGGAAAAGGATCCTGCCCTTTCCGAACTGTACTTGGTGGAGGGCGACTCTGCAGGTGGGTCAGCCAAGCAAGGCCGTAACCGTCGCACTCAAGCGATCCTGCCATTGAAGGGTAAGATCCTGAACGTCGAAAAAGCGCGCTTCGATAAGATGATCTCCTCCCAGGAGGTCGGCACGCTGATCACTGCGCTGGGCTGTGGCATCGGTCGCGACGAGTACAACATCGAGAAACTGCGCTACCACAACATCATCATCATGACCGATGCTGACGTCGACGGTTCGCACATCCGTACGCTGCTGCTGACCTTCTTCTTCCGCCAGTTGCCCGAGTTGGTCGAGCGTGGCTATATCTACATCGCTCAGCCGCCGCTGTACAAGGTCAAGCGTGGTAAGCAGGAGCAGTACATCAAGGACGACGAGGCCATGGAGGAATACATGACCCAGTCGGCCCTCGAAGATGCCAGCCTGCACTTGGACGAGTCTGCGCCCGCCGTGTCCGGTGTCCAGCTCGAGTCCTTGGTCAACGACTTCCGTACGGTAATGAAGACGCTCAAGCGCCTGTCTCGCCTGTACCCGGAAGAGCTGACCGAGCACTTCATCTACCTGCCAGAGATCACTCACGCTCACCTGGGCGAGCACGCCACCATGCAAGCCTGGCTGCCCAAACTCCAGGAGCGCCTGAATAGTTGCCAGAAGTCCGGTTTGAGCTACAAGGTCAGCCTGCGCGAGGACAAGGAGCGCAGTCTGTGGCTGCCGGAAGTGGAAGTTACTTCCCACGGCCAGGCCAGCTACGTGACCTTCAACCGAGACTTCTTCGGCAGCAACGACTACCGCTCGGTCGTGGGTCTGGGTAACAAGCTGGCGACGCTGCTCGGTGAAGGCGCTTATGTTCAGCGCGGTGAGCGTCGCAAGGCGGTGACCGAGTTCAAGGAAGCCTTGGACTGGTTGATGAACGAAAGCACCAAGCGCCACACGATCCAGCGATACAAAGGACTGGGTGAGATGAACCCGGATCAGTTGTGGGAAACCACCATGGATCCAACTGTGCGCCGTATGCTCAAGGTCACCATCGAGGATGCCATCGCAGCCGACCAGCTGTTCAACACCCTGATGGGCGACGCTGTCGAGCCGCGCCGCGACTTCATCGAAAGCAATGCCCTGTCGGTGTCTAACCTGGACTTCTAATCGTCCTCCACCGTTAGCGCATCAAAAAAGCCAAGGCCTCACCCGCCTTGGCTTTTTTGTTCCCACTCAGGAATGTTCCACGTGAAACACTCAAAAAAACTGCTCATGACTCGAGATCTCTAAGCCGCCGATAAAGTGTCCGCTCACTCATTCCAAGCTGTTTAGCAAGCTCACGTCGAGAGCCGTTGAAACTGTCCAGCGCTTGAGCCAGTGCCTTCAGTTCATGCAATTCACGTTTGTTCGTGCCCAAAGGGGCCAGCGCACCGCCCTCATCCAGCAGATGGTTTGCGCGAATCACACCGTCGTCGGCGAACAGCCAGGCACGCTCCAACAGGTTGCGCAGTTCACGAATGTTTCCGGGAAACGGATGCAGGCTAAGCCGCTCCAGCGCATCCGTGTCCACCTGAGCTTTGCCTTTGCCTGCAATGCGTTGCAGCAGACTGTCGATCAACAGCGGCAGGTCTTCGACCCGCTCGCGCAACGCAGGTAGGCGAATGGGGAAGCCGCTGATGCGGTAGTAAAGGTCTTCGCGGAAGCTGCCGTCGGCCACCATGGCCTTGAGTGGTTTGTGGGTGGCCGAGACCAGACGGAAATCCGAGTGCACGGTGCGCAGACTGCCTACCGGTCTGAAGCTCCCGGTCTCGATGAGCCTCAGCAACTTGACCTGCATGGCCAACGGCACTTCGCCGATTTCATCGAGGAACAGCGTGCCCCCATGGGCGGCCTCGGCCAGGCCGATTTTGCGTTGGGTCGCCCCGGTAAATGCACCCTTCTCGTAACCGAACAGTTCGCTCTCGAACAGCGACTCGGTCAGCCCGGTGCAATCGACCACCACCAGCGGACCATTGGCCCGCGGGCTACCCAAGTGCAATGCACGGGCGAACAACTCCTTACCGGTGCCTGATTCACCCTGAAGCAGCACAGGAATCTGCGCGGGTGCAGCACGTTGCAGACTGGCCAGCGCCGCCTTGAACGCGCTGGACTGTCCGACCAGGCCTTGCTGCTGGGGCTGGGCTGCAGCGAGGGTGATGCTGGTCAGGCGTTCGACGAACGCGACCACCCTGCCCTGTTCGTCCAGGATGGGCCGCAGTTCCACGTCGACATGTTCCGGTCCACGCGGGGTGTGATGAATGTGCAAGACCCGCTCCGGCACCTTGCTGTCCCACGCCTTGCGCATCGGACAGTGCTCGCCGGCCTGATCGCAGGGCACCGCATAGTGATGGGACACCCGATGGCATTTCTCGCCCAGGGGCGCACGATCCTCTATGGCGAACTGGCGCCGATAAGCCGCATTGGCGGCCAGGATGTTGTAGTCGGTATCGAGCACGATGCTGGGCAGCGCATCGTGTTCCAAATAGGAAACCAGCGCCAGGATGGCAGGATGGTGTGCAGCCGCGAGCTCGGACATAAGGGCACCGGAGGGAACTGCCAGCGAGGTTAGCAAGGACTGCCAATCACTGCCAGTCGCTGTCAGATGTCTGCCATCCCCGCTGGCAGCGATCCCCTAAGCGGTAGGAACACCCCCGTGATTAGGGGAAATCCCTGTCGGAAATGGCCTGGCATGCATCTTGAACAATGCTCAGTCCCTGCCGACGCTTCTGTTCAGGCGAGGCAGCGTTTTGGAGACTGTGATGATCATTGGCAACAACCTTCATGTGGAAGCCTTGTACGACCCGGCGACCTCCACCATCAGCTACTTGGTGATGGACCGGGAAACCCGGTACTGCGCCCTGATCGACAGTGTGCTGGATTACGACCCGAAGTCCGGACGCACCGATCAGCACTCTGCCGACCAACTCATCGCCCGCGTCGAGGCCCTGGGCGCCAAGGTGCAGTGGATTCTGGAGACGCATGTCCATGCCGATCACCTGTCCGCAGCGGCCTATCTCAAGCAGCGTCTCGGCGGCCAGATCGGCATCGGCGCGCAGATCACCCAGGTGCAGAAAACCTTCGGTTCGCTGTTCAACGCCGACTCAGGGTTCGCCCGCGACGGCAGTCAGTTCGACGTGCTGTTTAGTGATAACGACCGTTTTCGCATCGGCAACCTGCAGGCTCGGGCGCTGCACACGCCAGGTCATACGCCGGCCTGTATGAGCTACCAAGTCGAGGATGCCGGTGAGAGGGCCGTGTTCGTCGGCGATACGCTGTTCATGCCTGACTACGGAACGGCCCGCTGCGACTTCCCCGGCGCCAGCGCCCGTACCTTGTACCGATCGATCCGTCGCTTGCTGGCACTCCCGGAGCAGACTCGCCTGTTCATGTGTCACGACTACCTGCCAGGTGGTCGCGAGATGCAGTACGTCACCACGGTGGCCGAACAGCGTGCCCACAACGTGCACATCCACGAAGGCGTCAGCGAGGACAGTTTCGTGTCCATGCGTGAGGCTCGTGACGCCACGTTGGAAATGCCGGTTCTGATCCTGCCCTCCGTGCAGATCAACATGCGCAGCGGCCAAATGCCGGAGCCCGAAGACAACGGCGTGCGCTACCTGAAGATCCCGCTCAACCTGCTCTGAGCCTGCGGCTCCCATAACCAGAATTCAAAGGAACTCCCATGCCTGCCCTGCTTGCTTCTCCCGCCGCTGCTGACCACCATCAGGTGCTGATCGTCGGTGCTGGTGCCGCCGGTATCGCCACGGCTTCCAGTTTGATCAAGCGCGATCCATCGCTCGAGATCACCCTCATCGACCCCTCCGCCATCCACTACTACCAGCCGGGCTGGACCATGGTGGGCGCGGGTGTATTCGATGCCCCCTCCACCGCCCGCAACACCGCCGATCTACTGCCTTCCGGCGTGCGCTGGATTCAGTCGCGGGTGACCGGCTTCGCCCCCGAGCAGCGCCAGGTGATGCTGGAGGATGGCCGCACGTTGAGCTACCAGCAGTTGGTGGTCTGTCCTGGGCTCACGCTGGACTGGGGCGCCATCGAGGGCCTGGACGAAACGCTTGGCCGCAACGGGGTGACCTCCAACTACCGTTACGACCTCGCCCCCTACACCTGGAAGCTGGTGCAGTCGCTGCAACAAGGACGGGCGCTGTTCACTCAGCCGCCGATGCCGATCAAGTGCGCCGGCGCGCCGCAGAAAGCGCTGTACCTGTCCTGCGATCACTGGTTGCGCGCAGGTCGCCTAGGCGCGATCAAGCCGGCCTTCTTCAACGCCGGCGCCGTGCTGTTCGGCGTGGCCGACTATGTTCCGGCGCTGATGAGCTATATCGACAAGTACGGGGTCGACCTCAACTACAGCCAGCGTCTGGTGGCAGTGGACGGTCCCGCTCAGCGCGCCACCTTCGTGCGAACCTTGGCCGATGGCAGCAGCGAGACGCGCACCGAGCCCTTCGACTTCCTGCACGTGGTGCCGCCACAAGTGGCCCCGGACTTCATTCGCCAGAGCCCCCTCGCCGATGCAGCCGGTTGGGTGGATGTCGACCCGCACAGCCTGCGGCATCGCCAGTTCGCCGACATCCATGCACTGGGAGACGTCATCAACACCAGCAATGCCAAGACTGCCGCTGCCGCGCGCAAGCAGGCACCGGTGGTGGCCAACAATGTGCTGGTCGCACTGGGGCGTCTGTCCAAGCTGGCCGCCTATGACGGCTATGGTTCATGCCCACTCACCGTGGAGCGCGGCAAGATCGTCTTGGCCGAGTTCACCTACGGCGGCAAGCTCGCGCCCAGTTTCCCGCGCTGGCTGCTTGATGGCCGCAAGCCCACGCGGTTGGCCTGGCTGCTCAAGGCTCGGGTACTGCCGCCGTTGTACTGGAAGGCCATGCTCAAGGGCCACGAGTGGTTGGCGCGGCCACAACCCCTGGTAACCGAGACGTCCAAGTGATCGAACATCAAGTGCTCGGCGCTGGTCTGGGCGCCGTCATCGGTGCGGTCCTGGCATTGACCGGTGCTGGTGGCGGCATTCTGGCCGTGCCCTTGCTGGTCTTCGGGCTGGGGTTGTCGATGGTCGAAGCGGCGCCCATCGGCCTGCTGGCCGTGGGGCTGGCGGCGGCGGTGGGGGCGGTGCTGGGACTGCGGCAGGGCCGAGTGCGCTACCGTGCGGCGCTGCTCATCGCCGTCATCGGTATCGTCTGTGCGCCACTGGGGCTGGTGCTCGCTCATCGGTTGCCGAACGGGCCGCTGGCGTTGGTGTTCTCGGTCGTGCTGGTGTATGCCTGCCTGCGGATCTGGCGCAAGGCCAAGCGCGAACTGGCGGGTGAGTCGGCCTGCGCCGAGCGGCAGATCATGCCCTGTGTGCTCAACCCATTGCAGGGTCGTCTGCGCTGGACCTTGCCCTGCGCCCGCGCCTTGGCACTGACCGGCGCGGTGTCCGGCGTGCTGTCGGGGCTGCTGGGCGTGGGCGGCGGATTCGTCATCATTCCCGCCTTGAACCGTTACACCAACCTGGACATGAAGAGCATTGTCGCCACCTCGCTGGCGGTGATCGCGCTGGTGTCCGCCGGCAGCGTGGTCAGCGCCAGCCTAGGTGGCGTGATGCATTGGCAGGTCGGTGCGCCATTCGCCGCAGGCGCGGTCCTCGGCCTGTTGGCCGCTCGCCCACTCGCTGGAAAATTGGCCGGCCCGCGCCTCCAGCAACTGTTCGCCCTGGTGGGTATCGCCGCCGCAGTGTCGCTGGCGGCCAAGGTACTACTCGGCTAGCAGTTCGTGCTGCTGCTCGGCGCACAGCGTGAGCAGGTAATCCCAGACCACGCGCAGGCGCACGGACTTGTGCAGTTCGCGCCGGGTACAGATCCAGTAGCTGCGCTGGATGGTCTCGCTGGGCAGCACGCGGACCAGCCCGGGGTCATGTCGTGCCATGTAGTTGGGCAGTACGGCAATGCCCAGGCCCGCGCGGGCCGCCTGCTGCTGGGCGATCACGCTGGTGCTGCGAAAGACCACGCTCGGGGCTCTGCAGAAGCTGTTGAGGAACAGCAGTTCCTGGCTGAAGATCAGATCGTCGACGTAGCCGATCCAGCTATGACGGGCCAGGTCCTCGCGGCTTTGCAGCGGCGCGGCACGGTCCAGGTAGGCTTGGCTGGCGTAGAGCGCCAGGCGGTAGTCGGTGAGTTTGCGGGTGATCAACAGATCGGCATTGGGCCGTTCCAAGTGGATGCTGATTTCCGCCTCGCGATTGAGGATGCTGACGAAACGTGGCACCGCCACCAGTTCCACCTCCAGCCCCGGATAGCGCTCGAACAACACGCCCAGCCGTGGGGTGAAGAACATGATGCCGATGCCTTCGGTCACGCCCAGACGGATCTTGCCCAGCGGGGTGATTGCCTGGGTGATTTCCTCCTGCGCCAGCAAGGCCACGTTCTCCATGGCCTTGGCGTGCTTGAGCAAGGCCTGGCCGGAGGGTGTCAGTTCGTAGCCTTGGGCGTGCTGGACGAACAGCGCGGTGCCCAGGCTCTGCTCGATGTTCTCGATATGCCGGGCCACGGTGCTGTGGGTGGTGTTGAGGCGCTTGGCTGCGGTGAGCAGGCGACCACTGCGCTGCAGCTCCAGGAAAAATCGCAGGTCGTTCCAGTCGAACATGCCGATCACTGTCTCGGTTCCATGGGCCGGCACACCGCCGTCACAACGGAGGATGCGGACGCCTAAGAAAAGATAACGCTGTGCTAAAACGCACAACGGCTGCGCGAAAACTCGTGTTTCATCCGCGAAATTACTCACTAAGATGAATCGGGACAAGAATAAAAAATCAGGCCCGAGGTTGCCCCATGCCATCAGCCGATTCTCTCTACGACTACGTCGTGGTAGGCGCCGGTCCCGCCGGATGTCTACTGGCCAATCGATTGTCCGCCGATCCTGCCTGTCGCGTACTGCTGCTCGAAGCGGGCGGCCGCGACAACTACCCCTGGATTCACGTCCCTGTCGGTTACCTGTACTGCATCGGTAATCCGCGCACCGACTGGTGCTTCAAGACCGAAGCGCAGCCTGGGCTGGACGGTCGCAGCCTGGGTTACCCGCGCGGCAAGGTACTGGGTGGCTGCTCGTCCATCAACGGCATGATCTACATGCGCGGTCAGGCGGCCGACTATGATCGCTGGGCCGAACAGGGCAATGCCGGTTGGGCCTGGAAGGACGTGCTGCCGCTGTTCAAGGCCAGCGAAAACCACTTCGCGGGCGCCAGTGAGAGTCATGGCGCTGCGGGTGAATGGCGGGTCGAGCAGCAACGCTACAGTTGGCCCATCCTCGATGCCTTCCGCGACGCCGCCGAGCAGAGCGGTGTGGCCAAGGTGGCGGATTTCAACACCGGCGACAACGAAGGCTGTGGATACTTTCAGGTCAATCAGCGCAGCGGTGTGCGCTGGAACGCCGCCAAGGCATTCCTGCGGCCGATCGCGGCACGCCCCAACCTCACCGTTCTGACCGACGTGCAGGTGGATCAGGTGCTGCTCAACCAGAGCCGCGCCACGGCCGTGAAGGCGCGCTGGCAAGGCGCCTGGCATGAATTCGGCGCGCGCCGCGAGATCATCCTGTGCGCAGGCTCGGTTGGCTCGCCGGGCATCCTGCAACGCTCTGGCATCGGCCCACGTGCCTTGCTCAATGACTTGGGGATAACCGTTCGTCACGAACTGCCAGGTGTCGGCGGCAACCTGCAGGATCACCTGCAACTGCGCCTGATCTATCAGATTCGCAACACCCATACCCTCAACCAGATGGCCAACAGCCTGTGGGGCAAGTTGGGCATGGGCCTGCGCTACCTCTATGACCGCAGCGGTCCGCTGGCCATGGCGCCGAGTCAGTTGGGTGCGTTCGTGCGTTCTGGGCCTGAGCAAGCGTCGGCCAATGTGCAGTATCACGTGCAGCCGCTGTCGCTCGAACGCTTCGGTGAGCCCCTGCACCGTTTCCCGGCGTTCACCGCCTCGGTGTGCAACCTGCGTCCGGCCAGCCGGGGACGGATCGACATCCGCTCGGCCGACATGAACGCGGCGCCGCTGATCGACCCCAACTACCTCAGCGATGCCCAGGACCTGAAAGTCGCCGCCGACAGCATTCGCCTCACCCGGCGCATCGTCCAGGCCCCTGCCCTGGCGATCTTCGATCCCAAGGAGTATTTGCCGGGCGCCGCCTTGGACACCGAAGAACAGCTGTACGAGGCGGCCGGCAAGATCGGCACCACCATCTTCCATCCGGTCGGGACCTGCCGCATGGGCAGCGGCGCGCTGGACGTTGTGGATAACCAGTTACGCGTTCACGGCATCCCCGGCCTGCGGGTGGCCGATGCCTCGATCATGCCGCAGATCGTTTCCGGCAATACCTGCTCACCCACCTTGATGATTGCCGAGAAGGCGGCGCAGCTGATTCTCAAGGGCACCCCCAGCCATCTCATGCTCAGCGACAGCAACGCGATACCGACGCCCTGACCGGGCGCGTGCAACACACCGGCAGCCTTGGAGTCGAGGGCCGCCGACAGTGGAACAAGAACAATAATCACTGTGGCCTGCGGGCCGAGGACAGCAACGATGTCGGACTACATCCAGCAACAGGGCGCCGCCGCTTCCAGCAGCCGCCGCGAGGAACGCAAGATCATTTTCGCTTCATCCCTGGGCACGGTGTTCGAGTGGTATGACTTCTTCCTTTATGGCGCGCTGGCGGCGGTGATCAGCAAGCAGTTCTTCGCGGGGGTCAACGACACCACGGCGTTCATCTTCGCCCTGATGGCCTTCGCCGCAGGCTTCCTGGTGAGGCCCTTCGGTGCCTTGGTGTTCGGGCGCCTGGGCGACATGATCGGACGCAAGTACACCTTCCTGATCACCATCGTACTGATGGGCCTGTCGACCTTCGCGGTGGGCCTGCTGCCCACCTATGCCAGCATCGGCATCGCCGCGCCGATCATCCTGGTGATCCTGCGCATGCTTCAAGGCCTGGCCCTGGGGGGGGAATACGGCGGTGCGGCCACTTACGTCGCCGAACATGCGCCACCGGGCAAGCGCGGTTTCCACACCGGTTTCATTCAGTCCACCGCCACCTTGGGGCTGCTGCTGTCGCTGGTGGTGGTGCTAGGCAGCCGCTACATCAGTGGCGATCAGTTCGAAACCTGGGGTTGGCGCCTGCCCTTCCTGCTGTCCATCGTGCTGCTGGGCATTTCCACCTGGATACGGATGAGCATGCATGAGTCTCCGGCCTTCGTGAAAATGAAGGCGCAGGGCAAGGTCAGCAAATCGCCGATTCGCGAGTCGTTCACCTCCTGGCCGAACCTGAAGGTGGTGCTCACCGCGCTGTTCAGCATCAACGCCGGGCAGGCCGTGACCTTCTACACGGCGCAGTTCTACGTGCTGTTCTTCCTCACCCAGATGCTCAAGATGGACCCCGCCCAGGCCAACACCCTGCTGATCATCAGCGTGGTGATCGGTGCGCCGTTCTTCGTCTTCTTCGGCTGGCTGTCGGACCGCGTGGGCCGCAAGCCGATCCTGATGATCGGTCTGCTGCTGGCCACGCTGTGCTATTTCCCTATGTTCAAAGCCCTCAGCCACTACGCCAACCCGCAGATCGACGCGGCCAGCCGTCAGTCGCCGATCGTGGTCAGTGCCGATCCGCAGGGCTGTACCTTCCAGTTCGATCCCGTAGGCAAGGCCCGTTTCGACAGCCCCTGCGACAAGGTCAAGACGTTCCTGGTCAAGCAGGGCCTGCCGTACAGCTCAGTGGCCGCGACCGGGAGCGAGGTGTCGGTGAGCATCGGTGACAAGACCATCAACGGTTTCGATGAGGCGGCGATGCGGGCAGCCGTCGAGCAGGCCGGCTATCCCGCCAAGGCCGATCCCGCCCAGGTCAACCAGGTGATGGTGGTGGTGCTGATCGTGGCGATGATCCTGATCGCAACCATGACCTACGGCCCGCTCGCGGCGGTAATGGTGGAGCTGTTCCCCACGCGTATTCGCTACACCTCGATGTCATTGCCCTATCACATCGGCAATGGCTGGTTCGGCGGGTTCCTGCCCACCGTGTCGTTCGCGCTGGTGGTGTACACGGGGGATATCTTCTATGGGCTGTGGTATCCGGTGTTGATCACCGGTGTCAGCCTGGTGGTGGGGATCTTCTGCCTGAAAGAGACCCGGGATGTGGATATCGATAAGGTCTGATAGCTGACGGGAAGCCATGAAAAAACCGGCTGTAAGAGCCGGTTTTTTTAAGCCGCAAAAAACTTATGCACGATTTTCAAGAACTCGTCATACAGGGAAATAAGCTTTTAATTCAAACACTTATCTCTAATTCCTGACGACTAATCGCCAAATTGCTAACAACTTATCCACAGTTCTCAAGCGACCGGAGTTGCGTCGCTTTCCTGCGTTGCAGGCAGCGAGCCCATCTCCCGTTGGCGGGCTTCGTTCCAGGCCTGGGCGCGGTCGTTGAGCTCGGCGATGGCGCGCGGTCCGGTACCGGTGGCGTACATTGGCTCACCGATGATGACCTCGATGGTGCCCGAGCGTTTGCCCCAGCCGGTCTTGGGCCAGAATTTGCCGGCGTTGTGGGCGATGGGCAGTACCGGCAGGCCGGCGTTCACGGCCAGCGCCGTGCCGCCACGGGAGAATTTACCTACCTGGCCGAACGGCACGCGCGTGCCTTCCGGGAAGATCAGTACCCACACGCCCTGCTTGAGCAGTTCGTCGCCCTTGCTGGCCACATGACGCAGGGCTTCCTTGGGATTGTTGCGGTCGATGGCGATGGGCCGCAGCATGGCCATCGCCCAGCCGAAGAACGGCACATACAGCAGCTCACGCTTGAGCACTTGGCTCAGCGGCGAGAAGTAGGCCGACAGGAAGAACGTCTCCCACGTGCTCTGGTGGTTGGCCAGAATCACGCATGGCTGCTGCGGTACGTGCTCGGCGCCGGTGATCTTGTAGTCGATACCGAGGATCGTGCGCGTCAGGAACAAGGCGCAGCGGCACCAATAGACATTGATGAAACGGTAGCGCCGTGGGAACGACAGGAACGGCGCGATGAAGAAGCTCAGTGAGCACCACAGCAGCGAACTGGTGCCCAGCAGCAGGTAAAAAAGAAAGATTCTGATCGCCTGCAGGATCGACATAGTGGCATGTACCGTTGCGGGACATGCCCGCCTGAGAAAGCGCGCCAACCGGCGCGTGCTTTAAATGAGTGCTCTGGCAATGGCTGCCAGATCGTCGTAAATCAAGGTGCCGGATGGGACACCCTTGTCCAGGGTCCGCAGACCCTTGCCGGTTTTCACCAGCACCGGTTGTGCTGCGACGGCCACGGCCGCTTGCAGGTCACCCGCACTGTCGCCGACGAACCATACACCGGCCAACGGCGCTTGATAATGCTCGGCGATTGCCCGCAGCATGCCCGGCTTGGGCTTGCGGCAATCGCAGCCTTCGTCCGGACCGTGCGGGCAATAGACGATCTGCCCCAGCTCGCCACCCTGCTCGGCGACCAGCGCGCGCAGCCGCGCGTGCATGGCTTCGAGCGTCTCGAGCGAGTAGTAACCGCGGGCAATGCCGGACTGGTTGGTGGCCACGGCCACCGTCCAGCCCGCCTGACTCAACTGCGCGATGGCTTCGATCGCGCCGGGAATGGGGATCCACTCGTCCAGCGACTTGATGTAGGCGTCGGAGTCATGGTTGATCACACCGTCGCGATCGAGTATCAGCAGTTTCAAGGCTTACCCCAGCAGCGAGATGTCGGCGACGCCCAGGAACAGACCGCGCAGGCGGCTGAGCAAGGCATAGCGGTTGGCGCGCACCTTGGCGTCCTCGGCATTGACCATCACTGCCTCGAAGAAGGCATCGACCGGGTCGCGCAGCGCGGCCAGGCGCGCCAGCGACTCGCGGTACTGACGGGCTGCAGCCATGGGCTGAACGGCCTGGTCGGCTTGCTGGATCGCCGAGTACAGCGAGAACTCGTTGGCGTTGTCGAAGTACTTCGGCTCCACCTGCTCGGCGATGGCGCCCTCGGCCTTGCTCAGCAGGTTCGACACGCGCTTGTTCACGGCGGCCAGGGCATCGGCCTCGGGCAGCTTGCGGAAGGCCTGCACGGCTTGCACGCGCTGGTCGAAGTCCAGGGCCGACGACGGTTTCAGGGCGCGCACCGAGAGGTAGGTGGCCACGTCCACGCCTTCGTCTTCATAGCGCGCACGCAAGCGGTCGAAGATGAATTCGAGCACCTGTTCGGCCAGGCCCGCAGCCTTGACCTTGGCGCCGTACTGCTTGACCGCGAACTCGACCGCCGCGGTCAGGTCCAGGTCGAGCTGCTTCTCGATCAGGATGCGCAGCACACCCAGCGCGGCACGCCGCAGGGCGTAGGGGTCTTTGCTGCCGGTGGGCAGCATGCCGATGCCGAAGATGCCGACCAGGGTGTCGAGCTTGTCGGCGATGGCCACGGCGGCCCCGGTGAGGGTCTCGGGCAACTCGGCGCCGGCACCGCGCGGCATGTACTGCTCGTTCAAGGCCAGGGCGACGTCCTGCGCTTCGCCGTCGTTGACGGCGTAGTAGTAGCCGGCGATGCCTTGCATTTCAGGGAATTCACCGACCATTTCGGTGGCCAGGTCGCACTTGGACAGCAGGCCCGCGCGCCCAGCATTGATGGCGCTGCCACCGATGAACGGCGCGATGTAGGCCGCCAGCTTGGACACCCGCTCGGCTTTGTCGAAGACCGTGCCCAACTGCGCCTGGAACACGACGTTCTTCAGGCGTTCGTTGAAGGTTTCCAGCTTTTGCTTCTTGTCTTGCTTGAAGAAGAACTCGGCGTCGGTCAGGCGTGGACGCACCACCTTCTCATTGCCGTGCACGATCTGCTGCGGGTCGCGGCTCTCGACGTTGGCCACGGTGATGAAGCGCGGCAGCAGCTTGCCTTCGCTGTCGAGCAGGCAGAAGTACTTCTGGTTGTCCTGCATGGTGGTGATCAGCGCTTCCTGGGGCACGTCGAGGAAGCGTTCCTCGAACGAGCACACCAGCGGCACCGGCCATTCCACCAGCGCGGTCACTTCATCCAGCAGGGCGGGCGGTACGATGGCCGTGCCTTCCTGCTGACGGGCCAGTTCTTCGGTGCGCTTGGCGATCAGCGCGCGGCGCTCGGAGAAATCAGCCAGCACATAGGCCTTGCGCAGGTCCTCGACGTAGTTGGCCGGGGCGCTGATGGTCACGTTTTCCGGGTGGTGGAAGCGGTGACCGCGCGAATCGCGGCCGGCTTTCTGCGACAGCAGGGTGCAATCGACGACCTGGTCGCCCAGCAGCATCACCAGCCATTGGGTCGGACGCACGAACTCTTCGCGGCTGGCGGCCCAGCGCATGCGCTTGGGAATCGGCAGGTCGTTGAGCGAGTCCTCGACGATGGTCGGCAGCAGGCTGGCGGTGGCCTTGCCCGGAATGTGCTGGGAGAAGCGCAGCTTGGCGCCGCTCTGGTCGATTTCCGCGAGCTCCACGCCACATTTCTTGGCGAAACCCAGGGCGGCCTGGGTGGGGTTGCCGTCGGCGTCGAATGCGGCCTGGCGGGGCGGGCCGTCGATGTTGATGCTGCGGTCGGGCTGCTGCACGTCGAGCTGGCGGATCAGCACGGCCAGGCGACGGGGCGCGGCGTACACCGACTTGCCGGTGTAGTTCAGGCCGGCGGCCTGCAGGCCTTTCTCGATGCCGGCCAGGAAGGCGTCGCCGAGGGTGGCAAGGGCTTTGGGTGGCAGCTCTTCGGTGCCCAGTTCAACCAGGAAATCTTGCGCACTCATTGTGCAGCCTCCAGCTTGGCCAGTACTTCATCACGCAGTTCGGGGGTGGCCATCGGGAAGCCCAGGCGTGCACGGGCTTGCAGATAGCTTTGCGCCACGTCGCGGGCCAGGGTGCGCACGCGCAGGATGTAGCGCTGGCGCTCGGTCACCGAGATGGCGCGGCGGGCGTCGAGCAGGTTGAAGGTGTGCGACGCCTTCAGGACCATTTCGTAGGTCGGCAGCGGCAGCTCCAGCTTGATCAGGCGGTTGGCTTCGCTTTCGTAGAAGTCGAACAGCTCGAACAGCTTCTCGACGTTGGCGTGCTCGAAGTTGTAGGTCGACTGTTCCACTTCGTTCTGGTGGAACACGTCGCCATAGCTGACCTTGCCGAACGGACCGTCGGCCCAGACCAGGTCATACACCGAGTCGACGCCCTGGATATACATGGCCAGGCGTTCCAGGCCATAGGTGATTTCGCCGGTGACCGGATAGCACTCTATGCCGCCGACCTGCTGGAAGTAGGTGAACTGGGTGACTTCCATGCCGTTGAGCCAGATTTCCCAGCCCAGACCCCAGGCGCCGAGGGTCGGCGATTCCCAGTTGTCTTCGACGAAGCGGATGTCGTGGACCAGCGGATCCAGACCGATGGCCTTGAGCGAGCCCAGGTACAGTTCCTGGAAGTTGGCCGGGTTCGGCTTGAGGACGACCTGGAACTGGTAGTAGTGCTGCAGGCGGTTGGGGTTCTCGCCGTACCGTCCGTCGGCAGGGCGACGGCTGGGTTGCACGTAGGCGGCGTTCCAGGTCTCCGGGCCCACGGCGCGCAGGAAGGTGGCGGTGTGGAAAGTGCCGGCGCCTACTTCCATATCGTAGGGCTGAAGTACCACACAACCTTGCTCGGCCCAGTAGTTCTGCAGGGCGAGGATCAGGTCTTGGAAGGTACGCACGGCTGGCGTAGGCTGGCTCACGAAATTCACCTGTATCTGGGGATGCGGATGTAAAGAGCGGGAGTATAACCCGATTCGCCTCGCCCTCTACGTAATTGGAGCCTTATGCCACGCTGCTTCTGGTGTACCGACGATCCCCTGTACCAGGCCTATCACGACCAGGAATGGGGCACCCCGCAGCGCGACCCGGCGTTGCTCTTCGAGATGCTTTTGCTCGAAGGGTTCCAGGCGGGCCTTTCGTGGATCACGGTGCTGAAGAAACGCGAGCGCTATCGACAGGTGCTGGAGGGCTTCGACCCCCATCGGTTGGCCGAGATGAGCGATGCGCGCATCGAGGAACTGATGCTCGACCCGGGCATCATCCGCAACCGCCTCAAGCTCAATGCGGTGCGCCGCAATGCCCGCGCCTGGCTGGCGCTGGAAGACCCCGGCCAGTGGCTGTGGTCGTTCGTCGGCGGCGAGCCGAAGATCAACCATCCCCAAGGCCGCGGCGATATCCCCAGCGTCACCGACGAGGCCAAGGCCATGAGCAAGGCCCTGCAGAAAAAGGGCTTCACCTTCGTCGGACCGACCATCTGCTACGCCTTCATGCAGGCCACCGGCATGGTCATGGACCACACCACCGACTGCGATCGCTACCCCGCGCTGGCGCACTGAGGCGTTACAATGCCCGCCTTGCAGAAATAAGGAATCGCCTGTGGAAAAGTTCAAGGGCGCCCTGATGGTCGGGGTGCTGCGCCTGTTCGCCAAATTGCCCTGGAGCGCCGTGCAGCGCGTGGGCGCCGGTATCGGCTGGCTGATGTGGAAGATCCCCAACGGCTCGCGCAACGTGGTGCGCATCAACCTGGCCAAGTGTTTCCCGAGCATGCCGGAAGTCGAGCGTGAGCAACTGGTCGGCCTGGCCCTGAAGGACATCGGCAAGTCGTTCGTCGAGAGCGCTTGGGCGTGGATTCGCCCGCCGCAGCAATCGCTGGCGCTGGTCAAGGAAGTGCACGGCCTGGAGGTGCTGGAGCAGGCGCTGGCCACCGGCAAGGGCGTGGTCGGCATCACCAGCCACCTGGGCAACTGGGAAGTGCTGAACCACTTCTATTGCAACCAGTGCAAACCCATCATCTTTTACCGTCCGCCCAAGCTCAAGGCGGTGGACGACCTGCTGCGCGAGCAGCGGGTGCAGATGGGCAACCGTGTGGCGCCGTCCACCAAGGAAGGCATCCTCAGCGTGATCAAGGAAGTGCGTCGCGGCGGCCAGGTGGGCATTCCCGCCGACCCTGAGCCGGCCGAGTCGGCCGGGGTATTCGTGCCTTTCCTGGGCACCCAGGCGCTGACCAGCAAGTTCGTGCCGAACATGCTCGCCGGAGGCAAGGCCGTGGGGGTGTTCCTGCATGCGCTTCGCCTGCCCGATGGTTCCGGGTTCAAGGTGTTCCTGGAGGCGGCGCCAGACGACATGTACAGCGCCGATGTGAACGTGGCGGCGGCGGCCATGAGCCAGGTGGTGGAGCGTTATGTGCGTGAGTACCCCAGCCAGTACATGTGGAGCATGAAGCGCTTCAAGAAGCGCCCGGCCGGCGAGGCGCGTTGGTATTGATCCAGGGGCCCGTACAGGCCCCCCGCTGGATCACGCCTTGTCGAGCTTCCTCAGAAACACCGTCATTTCCTTCTCGGCCTGCTTGTCGCCGTGGGCCTGCGCTGCGGCGATGCCCTCCTCCCAGGCCTGGCGCGCCGCTGCCAGGTCGCCCTCGCGTTGATAAGCCTTGCCTAGCAGCTTCCACGCCGCCGAGTACTTCGGGTCCTGCGCCACGCACTGGGCCAGGTGCACGGCGGCTTCAACGCCGTTGCCCTCGTCCAGCCATGCTTTGCCCAGGCCGAACCGCAGCAGCGGGTTATCCACACCCTTGGCCAGCATCTTTTCCAATGATTCGCGCATGCGTGGGCCTCCGGCTAGAAGAAACTCAGGCCGACGTGGAACAGCTTCTCCACGTCGCGGATGTGTTTTTTATCCACAACGAACAGGATCACGTGGTCGCCTGACTCGATCACCCGATCATCATGGGCGATCAGCACCTGGTCGAAACGGATGATCGCACCGATGGTGGTGCCTGGCGGCAGGTTGATGTCGGCGATGGTCCTGCCGACCACCTTGCTCGACTTGGCGTCGCCATGGGCCACCGCCTCGATGGCTTCGGCAGCGCCTCGGCGCAGGGAGTGCACACTGACGATGTCGCCACGGCGCACGTGTGCCAGCAGCGTGCCGATGGTCGCCAGTTGCGGGCTGATGGCGATGTCGATGTCGCCGCCCTGCACCAGATCGACGTAGGCGGGGTTGTTGATCAGGGTCATGACCTTGCGTGCGCCCAGGCGCTTGGCCAGCAGCGACGACATGATGTTGGCCTCGTCATCGTTGGTCAGCGCCAGGAAGATGTCGGCTTCGGCGATGTTCTCCTCGAGCATGAGGTCTTTGTCCGAGGCGCTACCCTGCAACACCACGCTGCTTTCCAGGGTGTCGGACAGATACCGGCAACGTGCCGGATTCATCTCGATGATCTTCACCTGGTAGCGGCTTTCGATGGCTTCGGCCAGGCGCTCGCCGATCTGTCCACCGCCGGCGATGACCACGCGCTTGTTGGTCTCGTCGATGCGCCGCAGCTCGCCCATTACCGCGCGGATGTCTTTCTTCGCGGCGATGAAGAACACTTCGTCGTCGGCTTCGATCACGGTGTCGCCATGGGGCTTGATGGGGCGGTCGCGGCGGAAGATCGCCGCCACCCGGGTATCGACATTGGGCATGTGGGCGCGGATCTGGCGCAGTTGCTGGCCCACCAACGGCCCGCCGTAGTAGGCCTTGACCGCGACCAGTTGCGCCTTGCCGTCGGCGAAGTCGATGACCTGCAAGGCGCCGGGATGCTCGATCAGGCGCTTGATGTAATTGGTCACCACCTGCTCGGGGCTGATCAGCACGTCCACGGGGATGTGATCGTTATCGAACAGTTCCTCGCGCGAGAGGTAGGACGATTCGCGGACGCGGGCGATCTTGGTCGGCGTGTGGAACAGCGAATAGGCGACCTGGCACGCGACCATGTTGGTCTCGTCGCTGTTGGTCACCGCCACCAGCAGGTCGGCGTCGTCGGCGCCGGCCTGGCGCAGCACCGTGGGCAGCGAGGCGCGGCCCTGTACGGTGCGGATGTCCAGGCGATCGCCCAGGTCGCGCAGGCGCTCGCCGTCGGTATCGACCACGGTGATGTCGTTGGCTTCGCTGGCCAGGTGCTCGGCCAGCGTGCCGCCCACCTGCCCTGCGCCGAGGATGATGATCTTCATCGGCTACTCCCTACCTCAGGTGCTTATCCGCGCGAAGCGGCGATCTTGATCAGCTTGGCATAGTAGAAACCATCGTGACCGCCTTCCTGGGCCAGCAACTGGCGGCCGTGGGGCTGGCGCACACCGGCTTCGGTCGCCAGGTCCAGCTCGCGGGCACCCGGGGTGCGGGCGAGGAAGGCGTCGATCACGTCGGTATTCTCGGTCGGCAGGCTCGAGCAGGTGGCGTAGAGCAGCATGCCGCCGACCTCGAGCGTGGGCCACAGGGCATCGAGCAGTTCGCCTTGCAGCGCGGCCAGGGCGGCGATGTCGTCGGCCTGGCGGGTCAGCTTGATGTCCGGGTGGCGGCGGATCACGCCGGTGGCCGAGCAGGGGGCATCGAGCAGGATGCGCTGGAACGGCTGGCCGTCCCACCAACTGGCCGTGTCGCGGGCATCGCAGGCGATCAGCTCGGCGTCCAGTTGCAGGCGCTCGAGGTTGTCGCGCACCCGCGCCAGGCGCTTGGCTTCCAGGTCGATGGCAACCATCTGCGCCAGACCGGGTTCGGCCTCCAGCAGGTGGCAGGTCTTGCCACCGGGGGCGCAGCAGGCGTCGAGCACCCGCTGACCGGGCGCCAGTTCCAGCAGGTCGGCCGACAGTTGCGCGGCTTCGTCCTGCACGCTCACCCAGCCCTCGGCGAATCCAGGCAGGTCGCGCACATCGCAGGCGGCGTCGAGCACGATGCCGTCGCGGCTGTAGCGGCAAGCGCTGGCGCCGATACCCGCAGCCTCGAGCAAGGCCAGGTAGGCATCACGGCTGTGATGGCGACGGTTGACCCGCAGGATCATCGGCGGGTGGGCGTTGTTGGCGGCGCAGATGGCTTCCCACTGCTGCGGCCAGAAGGCCTTGAGCGCCTTCTGCAGCCAGCGCGGATGGGCAGTGCGCACCACCGGATCGCGCTCCAGGTAGGCCAGCAGCGCTTCGCCCTCGCGCTGGGCGCGGCGCAGCACGGCATTGAGCAACCCTTTGGCCCACGGCTTCTTCAGCTTGTCGGCGCAGCCGACCGTTTCGCCGATGGCGGCGTGGGCCGGAATGCGTGTGTAGAACAGTTGATACAGGCCCACCAGCAGCAGCGCCTGGACGTCGGCGTCAGCGGCCTTGAACGGCTTTTGCAGCAACTGCGCGGCCAGCAGGTCCAAGCGCGGCTGCCAGCGAGCGGTGCCGAAGGCCAGGTCCTGGGTGAGGCCGCGGTCGCGGTCATCGACCTTGTCCAGTTGCGCCGGCAGCGAGCTGTTCAGCGAGGCCTTGCCGCTGAGCACGGCGGCCAGGGCACGGGCGGCGGCCAGGCGTGGATTCATTGGCCCAGCACCTTGCCGCTGGCGAACTTCTCGCGGCGGCTGTTGAACAGGTCGCTGAAGGCCAGGGCCTTGCCGCCAGGCAGTTGCAGGCGAGATAGGCTCAAGGCGCCATCGGCGCAGGCGACGACCAGGCCGTCCTTGCTGGCCGAGAGTATTTCGCCGGGTGCGCCCTGCCCTGTGGATAACGTTGCGCCCAGCACCTTGACGGTTTCGCCGTCGAGGGTGCTGTGGCACACCGGCCAGGGGTTGAACGCCCGGATCAGGCGCTCCAGTTCCTGGGCAGGACGGTTCCAGTCGAGGCGCGCCTCGTCCTTGTTCAGCTTGTGGGCGTAGGTAGCCAGGGCGTCATCCTGCACGTCGCCGTGCAGGCTACCGTCGGCCAGCCCGGCGATGGCGCGCACTACGGCGCCAGGGCCCATCTGGGCGAGGCGATCGTGCAGGCTGCCGCCAGTGTCGTCGGCGCTGATCGGCGTGGTGACCTTGAGCAGCATCGGGCCGGTGTCCAGGCCGGCTTCCATGCGCATCACGGTTACGCCGCTCTCGGCATCACCGGCCTCGACGGCGCGCTGGATCGGCGCCGCACCGCGCCAGCGCGGCAGCAGCGAGGCATGGCTGTTGATGCAGCCCAGGCGCGGGATGTCGAGCACCGCCTGGGGCAGGATCAGGCCGTAGGCCACCACCACCATCAGGTCCGGCGCCAGTGCCGCCAGTTCGGCCTGGGCCTCGGCGTTGCGCAGGGTTGGCGGTTGCAGCACCGGAATGTCGTGGGCCACGGCCAATTGTTTGACCGGGCTGGGCATGAGCTTCTGGCCGCGACCGGCAGGGCGATCAGGCTGGGTGTAGACGGCCACGATCTGGTACGGGCTGTCGAGCAGGGCCTTGAGGTGTTCGGCGGCAAACTCTGGGGTGCCTGCGAAGACGATGCGCATGGAGTTCTCGCTTCAGAAAAGAAGAAGGCTTGCCGGAGCAAGCCTTCTGCAAGGTGGGGATCAGGCTTGCTGGCGGTGCTGCTTTTCCAGCTTCTTCTTGATCCGGTCGCGTTTGAGCTGGGACAGGTAGTCGACGAACAGCTTGCCGTTGAGGTGATCGAACTCGTGCTGGATGCACACCGCCAGCAGGCCCTCGGCTTCGAGCTCGAAGGGCGTGCCGTCGCGGCCCTGGGCCTTGACCCGCACGCGCAGCGGCCGGTCGACGTTCTCGTAGAAGCCCGGTACCGACAGGCAGCCTTCCTGGTACTGCCCCATGTCGTCGGTGAGTTCTTCGACGCTGGGGTTGATGAAGATCCGCGGTTCGCTGCGATCTTCGGACAGGTCCATGACCACGACCTGCTGGTGCACATTGACCTGGGTAGCGGCCAGCCCGATGCCGGGCGCTTCGTACATGGTTTCAAACATGTCGTCGATCAGCTGGCTCAGGGCGTCGTCGAACGCCGTCACCGGTTTGGCGAGGGTGCGCAGGCGCGGGTCCGGGAATTCGAGGATGTTCAAGATGGCCATAGGGGTCAGGCAGTCACTGTGCGTTTGGTTGAAAACTGAGCACACATAATAAAGGGTATTGGCGCGTTCGGCACCTGGCAAAGCTCGGCTAGGGTTTGAGGCAGTGTCCGCAGGGGTCTGCGCCGCTCCAGCTCGGAGGGGTATCGACGGCAATCGATAGACAGCTTTTCAAACTATTATCAACACAGTTATCCACAGGTTGTACGGCGTGGATGACGGCCTGCCGATCAAGGAAGATCTGCCATGAATACCCTGTTTGCTGCACCCTGTTCCCCTGCCGAACTGGAAGCACGGCTGCGCCTGCACCTGCTTCCCGACATCGGCTCGCGGCGCTTTCGTACCCTCATCCAGGCCTTCGGCAGTGCCTGTTCGGCGCTCAGCGCGCCGGCGGGTGCCTGGGTGGCGCTGGGCGTTGCACAGGCCTGCGCCGACGCCCGTCGCAGCCCTGAGGTGCGCACCGCCGTCAGCGCTACGATGGCCTGGCTAGAGCGTCCGGGCCAGCATTTGCTGATGTGGGACGACCCTGGCTACCCGGCGCTGTTGAAGGAAACCGACGACGCGCCACCGCTGTTGTACGTCGCGGGCGACCCTGCCCTGCTGGAGCGTGCGCAACTGGCGGTGATCGGTAGCCGCCGTGCCACCCCACCGGCGTTGGACACGGCAAGGGCCTTTTCCCGGCACCTGGCGCGCGGCGGATTCACCATCACCAGCGGCCTGGCGTTGGGCATCGACGGCGCCGCTCATCGCGGCGCGCTGGACGCGCAGGGGAGCACCATCGCGGTGCTGGGCTCGGGTCTGCAAAAACTTTATCCACAGCGCCACGCGGTACTCGCCCGAGACATCCTGGAGCGCGGTGGCGCGCTGGTTTCGGAGTTCGCGCTGGAGGCAGTTCCACAGCCGGGCAACTTTCCTCGGCGCAACCGCATCATCAGCGGCCTGTCCCTGGGGGTGCTGGTGGTCGAGGCGAGCCTGGCCAGTGGGTCACTCATCACCGCGCGCCTGGCGGCCGAGCAAGGACGCGAGGTGTATGCGATTCCCGGGTCCATCCATCATCCCGGCGCCAAGGGCTGTCATCAGCTGATCCGCGACGGCGCGCTGCTGGTGGAGAGTGTCGAGCAGATCGTCGACAGCCTGCGCGGATGGCAGAACCTGGCGCCCGCGCCTGTGGACGAACCTGTCGATCCGCTGCTCGCGCTGCTGATCGCGGCCCCGCAGACCAGCGAGGCATTGGCCCTGAGCAGTGGCCTGGCGTTGGCCCAGGTGCTGGCCCGCCTGACCGAGCTGGAGCTGATCGGGCGGGTCAGCAACGAAGCCGGACGTTGGTTTGCCCGCTGCGGCTAAGTACACTGCCGCATCGGGATCGAAGCGGAGAGACAGCAATGGTGAGCAGTTGGCGTGTGCAACAAGCCGCACGTGAGATTCGCGCGGGGGCGGTGATCGCCTACCCGACGGAAGCGGTCTGGGGCCTGGGCTGCGACCCGTGGAACGAAGACGCGGTGTATCGGCTGCTCGCGCTCAAGTCGCGGCCTGTGGATAAAGGCCTGATCCTGGTTGCCGACAACATTTGCCAGTTCGACTTTCTGTTCGAGGATTTCCCCGAAGACTGGATCGACCGCATGGCCGCGACCTGGCCGGGGCCGAACACCTGGCTGGTGCCGCACCAGGACCTGTTGCCCGAATGGGTTACCGGGCAGCACGACACCGTGGCGCTGCGGGTCAGCGATCATCCCCAGGTCGGCGAACTGTGCGCGTTGGTCGGCCCGCTGATTTCCACCTCCGCCAACCCGGCCGGTCGCCCGGCGGCCAAGAGCCGGTTGCGGGTGGAGCAGTATTTCCACAACGAACTGGACCTGGTGCTCGGTGGCGCGCTGGGTGGGCGCAAGAACCCCAGTGTGATTCGCGATCTGGTGACGGGCGAGGTGGTGCGGGCGGGCTGATCGGGTCGCGATGCCGGGTCATGTCGCAGCGGTGCGATCTTTCTGATTCTGATGGTCAGGTCAGACATTGTTGATTTAGGGAAATATCCTACGCAGCGTGTCGGCCGCCATTACCTTCACAGTGGAAACGTCCCCTCTAGGCTCCTGATCGTCGCCGAACCTGTTGGCGATCGGGTGTGGTAGCCCGGGTATTCGATTTCCCATGTCAGTCCATGGCGGCTGTGCGTGGGAGGCTTTCGAGCCTGCCTGGTTTGGGAAATCGCCCAGGTCTACCACCCCGCGTACAGTCGCCACCCAATCCGCGTGGTAGCGGAGGCCTGTGGCGTGTTCACGGAGCGATTTCCCATGACTAAAAAACTGGTTCCCGATCCGCCGCTTCCCTGTACCACTCCCCACCCCTTCGGCCGCTGCGACGCCGGCCACCCTCCGCTCTTCAGCGTAAACCCCGACATCGCCCCCCACGACGCACTCGTCCACGTCGCGCTTTACCTGCGTTGCGCCTACGACGCCGGTATCAAGGCCCTCGACCATCTGCGCGACGACGGTCGAGGCCTGTTCTGGGCGAGCCTGCATTCACTGGAAATGGCCGAAGGGCTGGTGGAAGCGATGCTGGACGCTATCGAATCACCGCCTGCTACAGTCCCGGCATCGCCTGCAATCCTGGGCGATCGCTGCGATACCCCAAGATGAGACCTGTCACGGCACCAACACCGTCGATCCCACCGTGCGCCTCCCCGACAACGCCTCCTGCGCCTTGGCCGCTTCGCTCAACGGATAACGCTGCTGAATGTCCACCACGAGCTTCCCGCTGGCGATCATCGCGAACAGGTCGTCGGCCATGGCCTGGGTGTTTTCGGCCGTGTTGGCGTAGGTGGCCAGTGTCGGGCGGGTGACGTACAGCGAGCCCTTCTGCGACAGGATGCCCAGGTTGACCCCGGTGACGGCGCCAGAGGCGTTGCCGAAACTGACCATCAGGCCGCGCGGGCGCAGGCAGTCGAGGGACGTCAGCCAGGTGTCGGCACCCACACCGTCGTACACCACCGGGCACTTCTTGCCGTCGGTCAGTTCGAGCACACGCTGGGCCACGTCTTCGTGGCTGTAGTCGATGGTCGCCCAGGCGCCCAAGGCTTTGGCCCGCTCGGCTTTCTCGGCCGAGCCGACGGTGCCGATCAGTTTGGCGCCCAGCGCCTTGGCCCATTGGCAGGCCAGCGAACCGACCCCACCGGCGGCGGCATGGAACAGGATAATGTCGCCCGGCTGCACCGCGTAGGTCTGCTTGAGCAGGTACTGGGTGGTCAGGCCCTTGAGCATGACGGCGGCGGCCTGTTCGAAGCTGATGCTCTCCGGCAGCTTGACCAGGTTCGCTTCCGGCAGGGTGTGCACTTCGCTGTAGGCGCCCAGCGGGCCGCCCGCATAGGCCACTCGGTCGCCGACCTGCAGCCGGCTGACCCCCTCGCCCACTGCCTCGACCACCCCGGCGCCTTCGGTGCCCAGCCCGGACGGCAGGGACGGCGGCGCGTACAGCCCGCCACGGAAATAGGTGTCGATGAAGTTCAGGCCGACCGCCTGGTTGCGTACGCGCACCTGCTGCGGTCCCGGTGGGGCGGGGTCGAACTCGACCCACTGCAGGACTTCCGGGCCGCCATGCTGGCTGAACTCGATTCGCTTGGCCATCGCACTCTCCTGTCGTCATCGTCGCAAAAGGCCTTCCATCGGACGCCTTTGCTTGACGGCCGTCAACTGCGACGTAGCCTTGGCCGATGGTATGCTACGCCGCCCATTCCACCCTGCCCCTCCCAGGTGATCCGATGACCCGCCGTACCGAGGCCGTGAAGGCCTACCTGCTCGACCTGCAAGACCGCATCTGCGCCGCCCTCGAATCCGAGGACGGTGGCGCCCGCTTCGTCGAGGACGCCTGGGTGCGCGAAGCCGGTGGCGGGGGACGCACGCGGGTGATCGGCGAGGGCCAGGTGATCGAGAAAGGCGGCGTGAACTTCTCCCACGTGTTCGGCGCTGGCCTGCCACCGTCGGCCAGTGCGCACCGCCCGGAGCTGGCCGGGCGAGGCTTCGAGGCGCTTGGCGTGTCGCTGGTGATCCACCCGCACAACCCGCACGTGCCCACCTCCCACGCCAACGTGCGCTTCTTCAGCGCCGAGAAGGAAGGCGAGGAACCGGTGTGGTGGTTCGGCGGCGGTTTCGACCTGACGCCCTATTACGGCAACGAGGAAGACTGCATTCACTGGCACCGGGTGGCCGAACAGGCCTGCGCGCCCTTCGGCGCCGAGGTGTATCCGCGCTACAAGGCCTGGTGCGACCGCTACTTCCACCTCAAGCATCGCGGCGAGCCACGCGGCATCGGCGGGCTGTTCTTCGATGACCTGAACGAGTGGGACTTCGACACCTGCTTCGCCTTCATCCGCGCCATTGGCGACGCCTATATCGATGCCTACCTGCCCATCGTGCAGCGGCGCAAGGCCATGCCCTGGACGGCTGAGCAGCGCGAATTCCAGGAGTTTCGCCGTGGTCGCTACGTGGAATTCAACCTGGTCTACGACCGTGGCACGCTGTTCGGCCTGCAGTCCGGCGGGCGCACCGAGTCGATTCTCATGTCGTTGCCGCCGCAGGTGCGCTGGGGCTATGACTGGAAACCGGCGCCCGGCAGCGAGGAAGCGCGCCTGACCGATTACTTCCTGCAGGACCGCGACTGGCTCGGCCAGCCCACCTGTGGATAAGCGAGGAGAGTGCATGGACCAGTACGTCGTTTTCGGCAACCCCATCGGCCACAGCAAGTCGCCGCTGATCCACCGGCTGTTCGCCGACCAGACCGGCCAGGACCTGGAGTACCGCACGCTGCTGGCGCCATTGGACGACTTCAGCGACTGTGCGCGCGGCTTCTTCAAGCAGGGCAGTGGCGCCAACGTCACCGTCCCTTTCAAGGAAGAGGCCTATCGCCTGTGCGACAGCCTCACTCCGCGTGCGCAGCGAGCCGGGGCGGTGAACACCCTGACCAAGCTGGCTGACGGCAGCCTGCAGGGCGATAACACCGACGGTGCCGGCCTGGTACGCGATCTGACGGTCAATGCTGGCGTCAGCCTCGCGGGCAAGCGCGTGCTCGTGCTCGGTGCCGGGGGCGCGGTGCGCGGTGTGCTGGAGCCGATCCTCGCCCACCGACCGCAATCACTGGTGATCGCCAACCGCACGGTGGAAAAGGCCGAGCGACTGGCCCACGAATTCGATGAGTTGGGGCCGGTGGTGGCCAGCGGCTTCGCCTGGTTGCACGAGCCGGTCGATGTGATCATCAATGCCACCTCGGCCAGCCTCGCCGGTGAGTTGCCGCCGATCGCCGACACCTTGGTCGAGGCCGGGCGCACGGTGTGCTACGACATGATGTATGGCAAAGAGCCTACGCCCTTCTGCCAGTGGGCCACTCGCCTGGGCGCCGCGCAGGTGCTGGACGGGCTGGGGATGCTCGCCGAGCAGGCCGCCGAGGCGTTCTTTGTGTGGCGTGGCGTTCGGCCCGAGACCGGGCCGGTGCTGGACGAACTGCGCCGACAGTTGGCACGCGGCTAGCCTGTCAGGGGTGGTTCATTCCTGGAAACGAATGGGGCACCCCTGCACCCCCTCCAGCTTCTGCAACTCCTCCTCCACCTGGGGCCTGGCGCCGCGCAAGGTCAGGCTGCCGCCGTTGCGCTGCAGCCGCCGTGCTTCACGGTGCAGCATGTCCACACCGGAATAGTCGATGAAGTTGATCTGCCGCGCGTCAATCACCACGTGCGGGCCCTGGCAGGCTTGCAAGCGCACCTGCAGGTAGTGCGCCGCACCGAAGAAGATTGAGCCGCCGACCCGCAGCACGTCCGTCTGCTCTTCGCGGCTGTGTTGGATGCGCGGGCGTGAGGTGCGCTTGAGGTAGAAGAACAGCGAGGCCAGCACCCCGGCGTAGATTGCGGTCTGCAACTCCAGCAGCAGCGTGGCCGCAGCGGTCAGCGTCATGACCGCGAATTCCGCCCGGCTGACCCGGAACAGCGCCGCGATGGCGCGGCGATCCACCAGTCCCCAGCAGATCAGCAGAATGCTGCCGGCCATCGCCGGAATGGGCAGATGGGCGATCAGCCCGGCGCCGACCACCGCGAACAGCGCCACCCACAAGGCCGAGAACACCCCGGCCATCGGCGAGCGGGCACCGGCTTCGAAGCTCAGTCCCGAGCGGGTGAAGGAGCCGGAAGACAGATACCCCGAAAAGAACGCGCCGACCATGTTGGACAAGCCTTGCGCGCGGATTTCCTGGTCGGCATCGATCAACTGTTCCGAACGCGCCGACAGCGAGCGGGCGATGGACAAGCTGGTCACCAGGCCGAGCATGCCGACCGCCACGGCGCTGGGCAGCAGGCGCAGGATCAGCTCCAGGTCCAGCAGCGGCAGCGGGCTCAGCGGCGGTAGTTGGCCGATGAAGGCCGGCACGCGGGGCACATGGCCGAAGTAGCCGGGCAGTGTCCAGGCCACCAGGCTGACCAGCACCAGGCTGAGCAACAGCGCCGGCCAGCGCGGACGCCAGAGTTTGAGGGCGATCCCGATGGCCAGCGTGGCCAGGCCCAGCGCCAGCGAGGGCAGGTCCACCTCGCGCAGGTGCTCGAACAAGTCTTGCGCGGTTTTCAGCGCGGTGGCCTGGCTGGGCAGGTGCATGCCCAGCAGGTTGGGCAATTGGCCGAGCGCGATGACCACTGCGGCGCCGAGGGTGAAACCCAGCACCACGGAATGGGAGACGAAGTTCACCAGCGTGCCGAACCGCAGCAGCCCCAGCACGAGCTGGAACACGCCGCCGAGGAACGTCAGCAGCAGGATCAAGGTGACGTAGTCGCTGCTGCCGGCGATGGCCAGTGGACTGACGCTGGCGTACAGCACAATGGAGATCGCGGCGGTGGGGCCACCGATCAAATGCCACGAGGAGCCCCACAGACAGGCGACCAGCACCGGCACGATGGCCGCATATAGCCCGTATTCGGCGGGCAACCCGGCGATCAGGGCGTAGGCGATGGATTGCGGCAGGGCGAGAATCGCCCCGCTCAGCCCCACCAGCAGATCCTGGCGCAGGCTACGCCCGCTCAGGCGGGGCAGCCAGGCCAGAAAGGGCAGCAATGGGTTCAAGCGACGCATGGCATATCGACAATTCCGAAGGTTCATTGGCCTCTACACGAAACAGACCCTAGGCTCTGTCTGAAAAGTCTTGATACTCGGTGATGCTGCGTTGAAAACCGCCTGGATCGCCAGCCCGGTCGGAATGCTCATTTACAACCCGTAAACTCCGCTTCCTCGGCGGTTTTCGCCTTGCCTGACCTTCGTCTCAAGACTTTTCAAACAGACCCTAGCGCATTGCGGCCTTCACCGCCTCCAGCGCCGTACCGCCATCCTTGCCGCTGACGCCGGCCAACCACGCGTCGAGCACCTCAGGGTGCGCTTTGACCCACTGTTGAGCAGCCTGATCGAAGCTGACCTTTTTATCCACAACCTCGGCCATGATCGCGTTTTCCATGTCGAGGGTGAAGGTCAGGTTGCTCAACAGCTTGGCTGCATTCGGGCAGGCTTGTGGATAACTATTGCGCACCAAGGTGAATACCTCGCCTTTGCTACCGAACCATTTCTCGCCACCGGTGAGGTAACGCATCTTCAGCTTCACGTTCATCGGGTGCGGCGTCCAGCCCAGGAACACGATGTACTTGTCGTTCTTCACCGCCCGATCGACCTGCGACAGCATGCCCTGTTCACTGGACTCGACCAGCTTCCATTGCCGGAGGTCGAAGGCGTTCTGCTCGATGATGTCCTTGAGCGACAGGTTGGCCGGGGCCCCTGCACCAATGCCGTAGAGTTTCTTGCCGAACGCCTCGGCGTGCTTGTTGAGGTCGGCGAAGTCCTTGATGCCGGCATTCCACACGTAATCCGGAACGGCCAGGGTGAACTCGGTGCCTTGCAGGTTGCGCGACCATTGTTTCACTTGGCCGCTGGCGACGAATTTGTCATGGAAACCCTGTTGCGCCGGCATCCAGTTGCCGAGAAAAGCATCGACGCTGCCGTCCTTCAGGCCGCCGTAGATGATCGGTACCGCGAGCGTCTCGATCTTCACCTGGTAGCCCAGCGGTTCGAACAGCAGCCGGGCGATGGCGTTGGTGGAGGCGATATCGCTCCAGCCGGGGTCGGCGAGTTTCACGGTGCTGCACTGCTTGTCGTCGTCGGCGGCCTGGGCGCTCAAGGCGCTCAGGCTCAAGGTCATGGCGAGTACGGCGGTGGAGAACATCTGCATGGCGGCCTCTTTTCTCAATCCAGGGGGGCGGGCTGTGGATAACGTGCCTTGCGCTCGAGGTCGTCGAGATCGATGTGGTTGCGCATGTACTGTTGGCTGGCATCCACCACCGGTTGGTGGTCCCAGCTGTTCAGCTTGCCGATGGCCAGTGCTTCGCCCACCAGGCGGCGGCGGCGCTGACTGGCCAGCACCTGCTGGCGCAGGGTGGGAATATCCCAGCGCTGATGGGCTTCATCGACAAATGCCTGCAGCAGCGCCTGATGATCCGGGCTGCCGGCGAGGTTCTCCCGCTCGTGCGGGTCGTGACTCAGGTCATAGAGTAGACACGGGTCGTCTTCGCTGTACACGAACTTGTAGGCGCCACGACGGATCATCATCAGCGGCCCGACCGTGCCTTCGGCCATGTATTCGCCAATCACCTCGTCATGCCCGCCCTGCCCTTGCAGATGGCCGAGCAGCGAACGGCCATCGAGGTGCAGCTGGTTATCCACAGCCCCACCGGCCAATTCCACCAGCGTCGGCAGCAGATCGCAGGTGGACACGCTGGCGCTCACCCGTGCGGCGGCGAAGTGCTGGGGCGCGTGCACCAGCAGCGGCACTCGCGCAGCCATTTCGAACCAGTGCATTTTGTACCAGAGGCCCCGTTCGCCGAGCATGTCGCCGTGATCGCCGGAGAACACGATGATCGTGTCATCGGCCAGACCGCACTCTTCCAAGGTATGCAACAGCTTGCCGATGTTGTCGTCGACATAGCTACAGGCGCCGAAGTAGGCGCGGCGCGCGTCGCGGATCTTGTCCACAGGCAGCGGCTTGTCCCACAGGTCATAGACCTTGAGCAGCCGTTGCGCGTGTGGATCCTGCTCGTGCTGGGCGTAGCTGTCGCAGGGCAGCGGGATATCCACAGCCTCGTAGCGATCCCAGTAGGCCTTGGGGATGGTGTAAGGATCGTGCGGGTGGGTCATCGACACGGTCAGGCAGAAGGGACGGTCGTCGTCCTCGCGCACATGGTCGTAGAGGTACTGTCGCGCCTTGAACACCACTTCTTCGTCGAAATCCAGCTGGTTGGTGCGCACGCAAGGCCCGGCCTGAAGCACCGAGGACATGTTGTGGTACCAGCTCGGGCGCTCGTCGGGGGCATCCCAGTTCACCGCCCAGCCGTAGTCGGCCGGATAGATGTCGCTGGTCAGGCGTTCTTCGTAGCCATGCAGTTGATCCGGACCGCAGAAATGCATCTTGCCCGACAGCGCCGTGCGGTAACCCAGCGAGCGCAGGTAGTGGGCGTAGGTGGGCACGTCGGCGGGGAAATTGGCGGCGTTGTCATAGGCGCCGATGCGGCTGGGCAACTGGCCGCTGACCAGGGTGAAGCGCGATGGCGCGCACAGCGGGCTGTTGCAGTAGGCCGAATCGAAGACCACCGCCTGCTCGGCCAGGCGCGCCAAGTGGGGCATCTTGATGGGGGACGGGCCATGAATCGGCAGCAGCGGCGCGGCCATCTGATCGGCCATGATGAAGAGGATGTTCGGTCGTTTCATGGGGGCCTTCCATCGTTGAACGTTATGTGTAATCTCTGCGTTCAAGAGTGGGATCCATGGAAGAGTGGGTAAAGCCCATGCCGGGCAATGACTGGGATTAGCTGAGCTTATGTTCGATCACCTGGCGGGACTGTCGCTGGAGAGCTTGCGCGTCTTCGAAGCCGCTGCGCGCCTGCGCGGCTTCACACCGGCAGCACTGGAGTTGGGCACTACCCAGCCGGCAGTGAGCCAGCAGATCAAGCGCCTGGAACTGCAACTGGCCACGCGCTTGTTCGACCGCATTTACCGCGGCATCGAGCTGACCGAGGCGGGCCAGACATTGTTCGAGCAGGTTCACGGGGCATTGCAGGCGATGGACGCGGGGGTGGCCGACGCCACGGGGCGCACTCAGCACGAGGTGCTGCAGGTGGCCACCGATTTCGCCTTCGCCGCGTTCTGGCTGATGCCACGGCTGCAACGCTTTCGTGAGGCTTATCCACAGGTGGACGTGAGCCTGGTGACCGGTGAACGCAGCCAGGCCATGCTCAGGCCGGACATCGACGTCGCGGTGCTGTTCGGCGATGGCCGCTTTCAGCATGGCGAGAGCCGCTGGTTGTTCGACGAGGAAGTGTTCCCGGTGTGCAGCCCTGCCCTGGCCCCAGACCGTCCGCTGGCAGCCGAGGCCCTGCAGCGACTACCGCTGCTGCATTTGCGCGGCGAGCAAACGAGCCGCTGGTTCGACTGGAGCGGCGTGTTTCGCGGGCTTGGCCTGGTCAGCCCGCCGCCGCCGGGACAGCTGCGTTTCGACAACTACACTTTGTTGATCCAGGCAGCAATCGCCGGACAGGGCGTGGCCATCGGTTGGCGTCATCTGGTGGATGGGCTGGTCGAGCAAGGCTTGTTGTGCCGGCCACTGCACGGCAGCTTGCGCTCGGCGCGTGGCTACTACGTGGTGCTGCCGCCGCGCAAGCGACGCGGGGCGTTGATCGGGCGGTTCGTGGAGTGGCTGGAGCAGGAGCGTGGCGGTTTGTGACCTCATTGCGAGTCAATCCGCTCCTGGCAGAGCGGATTCACCCACGATCAGCGTAACGCTAGATCAGCGACGAGCGCCGCGTACGCCCTCAGCCAGCGCCGAGCACAGGCTCAGCACATCGGTGACCGCCTGGCCGGGCGTTTTTGCCTGGGCGATCTTGTCGACCAGTGCCGAACCCACCACTACGCCATCGGAGAGTCTGGCGATAGCGGCCGCCTGCTCCGGCGTGCGGATGCCGAAGCCGACGCTGATTGGCAAGTCGGTGTGGCGACGCAGGCGGGCGATGGCGTCCTGTACGTGTTCGGTGGTGGCTGAACCGGCACCGGTCACACCTGCCACCGACACGTAGTAGACGAAGCCGGAGCTGCGCTCCAGCACACGCGGCAGGCGTGCATCGTCGGTAGTCGGCGTGGTCAGGCGAATGAAGTCGATGCCGGCAGCCTGGGCCGGGGTGGCCAGCTCGGCGTCGTGCTCCGGCGGCAGGTCGACGATGATCAGGCCATCGACCCCGGCTTCCTGGGCCTGGGCGACGAAGGCTTGCACGCCATAGCGATGGATGGGGTTGTAGTAGCCCATCAGCACGATCGGCGTGGTCTGGTTGCCGACGCGAAATTCACGAACCATCTGCAGGGTTTTCGCCAGGGTCTGGCCGGCTTCCAGCGCACGCAGGGTGGCGAGCTGGATGGCCACGCCATCGGCCATGGGGTCGGTGAACGGCATGCCCAGTTCGATCACGTCGGCACCGGCATCGGGCAAACCCTTGAGGATTTCCAGCGAAGCTTCGTAGCCCGGATCGCCTGCAGTGACGAAGGTGACCAGTGCCGAGCGGCCTTCGGCCTTCAGCTCGGCGAAGCGTTGTTGAAGACGGCTCATGCCTGTTTCTCCTGGGCTGCCATGTGATTCATCACGGTGTGCATGTCTTTGTCGCCGCGGCCGGACAGGCACACGACCATCAAGTGATCCTTGGGCAGGCTCGGCGCGCGCTTGAGCGCTTCGGCCAGGGCGTGAGCGCTTTCCAGGGCCGGGATGATGCCTTCCAGGCGGCAGGTGGCGTGGAACGCATCCAGGGCCTCGTCGTCGGTGATGCTGACGTACTCGACGCGCTTCACTTCGTGCAGGTAGGCGTGCTCCGGGCCGATGCCGGGATAGTCCAGGCCGGCGGAAATGGAGTGGGCATCGGTGATCTGGCCGTCGGCATCCTGCAGCAGGTAAGTGCGGTTGCCGTGCAGCACGCCCGGCACGCCGCCGTTGAGGCTGGCCGCGTGCTTGTCGGTGTGCACACCGTGTCCGCCGGCTTCGACACCGATGATCTGCACGCTGTCGTCTTCGAGGAAGTCGTGGAACAGGCCCATGGCGTTGGAACCACCGCCGACGCAGGCGACCAGGCTGTCGGGCAGGCGACCTTCCTTCTCTTGCAACTGGGCGCGGGTTTCCTTGCCGATGATCGACTGGAAGTCACGCACCATCGCCGGATACGGGTGAGGGCCGGCGACGGTGCCGATCAGGTAGAAGGTGTCGTCGACGTTGGTGACCCAGTCGCGCAGCGCCTCGTTCATGGCGTCCTTGAGGGTGCCGGTGCCGGCAGTGACCGGGACGATCTCGGCGCC
Organism: Pseudomonas sp. RAC1; assembly: GCF_030658255.1. Taxonomy (NCBI): domain Bacteria; kingdom Pseudomonadati; phylum Pseudomonadota; class Gammaproteobacteria; order Pseudomonadales; family Pseudomonadaceae; genus Pseudomonas; species Pseudomonas sp. RAC1. Next base: position 301,885 of record NZ_JAUTXS020000037.1, on the reverse strand, counting down.
CAGCAGCTTCATGCGGAACACGTTGGCCTGCTGACGCTCGATGTCGGTGGCGCCCATGTAGATCACGCAGGGCAGGCCGAACCGCGCAGCGACGGTGGCGGTGGCCACGCCGTGCATGCCGGCGCCGGTCTCGGCGATCAGGCGCTTCTTGCCCATGCGCTTGGCCAGCAGGACCTGGCCGATGCAGTTGTTCACCTTGTGCGCGCCCGTGTGGTTGAGCTCTTCGCGCTTGAGGAAGATCTTCGCGCCGCCGCAGTGTTCGGTCAGGCGTTCGGCGAAGTACAGCGGGTTGGGCCGACCGATGTAGTCGCGCTGGAAATACGCCAGTTGCTCGAGGAATTCAGGGTCCGCTTTGGCCGCTTCGTATTCGCGGGCCAGGTCCAGCACCAGGGGCATCAGGGTTTCGGCCACGTAGCGGCCGCCGAACGAACCGAACAGGCCGTTGGCGTCGGGGCCGGGACGGTATTTGGGCTGGGTCATGGGACGCTCCATCTGGATTCGAAAGAAGAGGACCGTGCGGCGTGCCACCGGTCGATGGGCTTTACTCTACCCAGACCTCGTCGGGCTGAAAACCGATAAGATTGCAGCAACACGTCAGGAAAACTCACACGTTATGGGTCAAGATCTCCCACCGCTCAATGCCCTGCGGGCTTTTGAGGTCACCGCTCGGCTGAACAGCGTCAGCCAAGCGGCAGAACAGCTGCATGTCACCCATGGCGCGGTGAGCCGCCAGATCAAGGTGCTCGAAGCGCATTTGGGGGTGGCCTTGTTCGTCAAGGACGGCCGTGGCGTCAAACTCACAGATGCCGGCATCCGCCTGCGTGATGCCAGCGCGGAGGCATTCGACCGGCTGCGTGGCGTCTGCAGCGAGTTGAGTCGCGATCCTAGCCAGGCGCCCTTCGTGCTGGGCTGTTCCGGCAGTCTGCTGGCACGTTGGTTCATTCCGCGTCTGGGGCGTTTGCAGGCCGACCTGCCGCACCTACGACTGCACCTGTCGGCTGGGGAAGGCGACCTCGATCCCCGGCGTCCGGGACTCGACGCGTTGTTGGTCTACGCCGAACCACCGTGGCCGAGCGACATGCAGGTGCATGTGCTGGCGCAAGAGCGTATCGGGCCGGTGGTCAGTCCCCATTTTCCGAGATTCGCCCAGTTGTGCGACGCACCCGCGCCGGCATTGCTAGGCGAAGCGCTATTGCACACCACCTCTCGGCCCCAGGCTTGGCCGACATGGGCCACACACCACGGGCTCGACCCTGACGCGCTGACCTACGGTCAGGCGTTCGAGCATTTGTACTATCTGTTGGAAGCGGCGATGGCAGGACTGGGGGTGGCGATCGCCCCGCAACCATTGGTGGCGGACGATTTGCGGGCTGGACGCCTGGCTGCACCTTGGGGCTTCTCCCCGACACCGGCGGCGCTGGCATTGTGGGTGCCTCGACGCGCCGCAGATGGGCGCGCCGAGCAACTGGCGCAGTGGCTGCGCCAGGAGTTGCAAGGGCCGGCTGAGTAGGGCCGGCTTAGCGGTAAAGGCTTAGTTACGACGGCACAGCAGGAAGGCAGCCAGCAGGCCCAGGGCGCCAACGGCAACGCCAGCGGTGGTCCAAGGGTGCTCTTGAGCGTAGTCGCGGGTGGCGATGCCGGTTTCCTTGGTGCGGGTCTTCACTTCCTCGTAAGCGTCCGTCAGCAGGTTGCGCGAATGCTTCAGGGCGTTCTGAGCGTTGCCGCGCAGGGCCTTCATGGTTTTCTGGGTTTCTTCCGAAGCGTCGCCCTTGAGCTCTTCCAGGGTCTTGAGCAGACTTTCGATCTCGGCTTCCATGCTTTCCAGTGAGGTCTTGCGCAGTGCATTACGGGCCATGTGGACTCTCCTTCGCTGAGTAGGGGTGATATAGGTGCGACTGCGTTGCGGCGCGAAAGTGCGATCGAACTTTCCAGGCGATTCCAGGCTCGCAGGTAAACCAGGCCTGGGCTGTCCGGCCCTGTCAGACACTTGATCCAAGGAGCGCATCCATGTCCGAGCATCACACCTACAAGAAGGTCGAAATCGTCGGTTCCTCGACCACCAGTATCGAAGACGCCATCAACAGTGCGCTGTCGGAGGCTTCCCAGAGCATCCAGCACATGCAGTGGTTCGAAGTGGTCGAAACCCGTGGTCATATCGAGAATGCCAAGGTGGCCCATTATCAGGTCACGCTGAAGGTCGGTTTCCGTATCGCCAACAGCTGAAAACAGCGCCGCGCTGGCCTGTATCACTGTTATAGGGTATGAGTTTCCAGGGGCACCGGGATGGGCCGCTGCCCTACTCTGCTTTTTTGATCCGCACAAGGAACGACAACGATGAAGAAAGTGTTTCTCGCAGCAGGTTTGATGGTGCTTGCAGGCAGCGCAATGGCGGCCGGCAAGCCGTGTGAAGAACTCAAGGCTGAGATTGCGAGCAAGCTCGATGCCAAGGGTGTGCAAAGCTACACGCTGGATATCGTCGACAAAGGTACCGCCAAGGACAAGGTCGTAGGCACTTGCGAAGGCGACACCAAGGAAATCAACTACAAGCGCGGTTGAGGCGATGCGGGCGCCCACTCTGGCGTCTCGCGGATCGATCACGTTTCATGACAAAGCCGCTACTTCAAGGTAGCGGCTTTGTCGTTCCTGATGCCTCAAGCCTTCAAGGCCTGCGCCAGCAACGCGTAGGAGCGCAAGCGATCGGCATGCTCGTAAAGGTCGCAGGTGAAGATCAGCTCATCCGCGCCGGTCTGCTCCAGCAGCACCTCAACTTTTGCCCTGACTTTCTCCGGGCTGCCGATCATCGCCAGGCCAAGGAAACTCCCCACCGCGTCGCGTTCGTGCGGCAGCCACAGGCCGTCCATGCTCTTGACCGGCGGGCGCTGCATCAGGCTCTGCCCGCGAATCAGCGCGAGGATGCGCTGGTACACCGACGTAGCCAGGTATTCGGCCTGCTCGTCCGTTTCCGCCACCACCATCGGAATGCCCAGCATGACGTAGGGTTTGTCCAGCGTGGTCGAGGGTTTGAAGTGATCGCGGTAGATGCGGATCGCCTCATGCATGTAACGCGGTGCGAAGTGCGAGGCGAAGGCGTAGGGCATGCCGCGCATACCGGCCAGCTGGGCGCTGAACAGACTCGAACCGAGCAGCCACATCGGCACCTCGGTGTCGTGGCCGGGCACGGCGATGACCTTCTGGTCGTCGGTGCGCGGGCCGAGGTAGCGTGACAGCTCCTCGACATCATCGGGGAAATCGTCAGCACTGCCCGAGCGCTCGCGGCGCAGGGCGCGGGCGGTCATCTGGTCGGAACCCGGCGCACGGCCCAGGCCCAGGTCGATGCGACCGGGATAGAGGCTGGCCAAGGTACCGAACTGCTCGGCGATCACCAACGGTGCGTGGTTGGGCAGCATCACGCCGCCCGAGCCGATGCGGATGCGCGAGGTGCCGCCAGCCAGGTAGCCGATCAGCACCGAGGTCGCCGAGCTGGCGATGCCATCCATGTTGTGGTGCTCGGCCACCCAGAAGCGGTGGTAGCCCAGGCGTTCGACATGCCGGGCCAGGTCCAGAGCGTTGTGCAGGGACTGGGCCGGGCCGCTGTCGGCGCGCACCGGTACCAGGTCGAGGGTGGAGATCTTCAGGTCATGCAGCTGCGTCATCGCAACCTCCGCAGGCAGTGGGTTGGCCAATGGGCCTTACAGTTCTCTGTATGGGCGCTGCTTGAACGATTCAATGGCAGACCGTGGATTGGTCTGAACTTGCTGTGGGGTGGAGCCTCAGAACCTTGTAGACCTTAACCGTATGTCCAGGAGGCAACATGAAAAAGACAGCATCGGCGATCTGGGAAGGTGGGCTCAAGGATGGCAAGGGCCGGCTGTCCACCGAGAGCGGCTCGCTGAAGCAGAACCCCTACGGTTTCAACACCCGTTTCGAGGGGTTGCCGGGGACCAACCCGGAGGAGCTGATTGGTGCGGCGCATGCCGGCTGCTTCTCAATGGCCTTGTCGATGATGCTGGGCGAAGAAAAACTCACGCCCGAGCGTATCGATACCACCGCCGAAGTCACCCTCGAAAAGCAGGATGACGGGTTCGCTATCACGGCCGTGCACCTGATTCTCAAGGCCAAGGTGCCGGGCGCCAGTGATCAGCAGTTCCATGACATTGCCAACAAGGCCAAGGCCGGTTGCCCGGTGTCCAAGCTGCTCAACGCGAAGATCACCCTCGACGCCACCCTGCTCTCGTAAGCCGGGCTTTGTTGTACTCTGCAGGGGTCGGCAGATTGCCTGCCCCTTCAGGAGCCGTTCCATGATCCGCGTAGCATCCGTCGTTCTGGGCTCGCTGGTGGCCACTTCGGTATTGGCCGCACCCAAGCCTTGCGAGGAACTCAAGGCTGAGATCGAAGCCAAGATCCAGGCCGCTGGAGTGCCCTCCTACACGCTGGAAATCGTCTCCAACAGCGAAGTCAGCGACCAGAACATGGTCGTCGGCAGTTGCGATAACGGTACCCGCAAGATCATCTACCAGAAGAATGATGAATAAGCCTTGGGGCCACGCCGAGTGGCCCCGCTGCTTTCAAGGAATACAGAACACCTCGGCAGGCTCGTCCACCAGCACCTGGCGATCGGCATCGTAGAGGTACAACTGAGGCTGCATCGCCGGCGCCCGCGCTTCCAGGCGGTAAAGCGCACCGGCCTTGAAGTCGTCGAAGCGCACGGTCAGGTAACAGGTGCGCTCGGTTGGGCTGGTGGTGAACAGGCCCGCTGTAAGTTCGTAGTCGAAGCGCACCACCAGTTCGTGACGGCCGGGGGCGACCTGAAAGTATCGGCCGTCATCGAGGCGCTTGCCGTCGAGCTTGTCGGCCATGATCACGCGACCCGGTGTGACGGTGTAGAGGTCGATCCACGCCTGGGCCGGATCTTTCGGGGGCAAGGGGCTGGCGCAAGCCCCCAGTGCACTGAGGGCGAACAGCATCATGGGCTGGCGCATGGTGAAACTCCGCTTGCGGGTCACAAGGCACAAGCATAGCGTCGATCAGCCATGCTGGCATCCCGCTGGCTCGCCCTGCCCCATGAGTTTCTGCTGCCCGTCATAAAGCTTTACCCAAGGCCGCAAGCCGATACTGCCCGCTTGCAGGCGATAACGCTGCCCGGCGTTGAAGTCCTTGAAGGTGAGGTTGAGTTGGCAGTCGCGCCACAGCGGTTCTGCGACCGGGCCGATGTTGCTCGGCGACACTGGGAATTGGTAGCGCACGGTCAGCTCATGGCGACCGGGCGGGACTTCGAAATAGCGGTTGTCGCTCCAGTCGCGTTCATCGACCTGCACGGCGTGCAGCGAGGTGTCATCGCCCGGGGCGAGGTCTACCCAGGCCTGGTTGGGGTCCGGATCGGGCAAAGTGGAACAGGCGCCCAGCAGCCCGAAGGTGCCGATGGCAAGCAGTGTACGCATGGCGAAAAGGTCCCTTGGCAAGATAGTCTTGGCACGCACTGGCCTTGAGCGGGATGAACAGCCCCTATGGTTCGACGTTTTGCACGACAGCGCTCAGGCCGCCGGGCTCTGGACCGCGTTTTCACGGTGTTTGTTCCGCTGGCGGCGGCGCTGCTGATCAGCGGCTGCGGCACCGTGGGTTATTACGGGCAACTGGCCCAAGGGCAATGGCAACTGCTTCGGGCGCGCCAGCCGGTCGAGCAGGTGGTGGCCAATCCGGCGACCGACCCACGGCTGCGCCAGCGCCTGACCCAGGCCGAGCAGGCCCGCGTCTTTGCCAGCGAGCGGCTGAAACTGCCGGATAACCGCAGCTATCGCGTCTACGCCGACCTCGGCCGCCCCTATGTGGTGTGGAACGTCTTCGCCACGCCGGAGCTGTCTCTGCAGCCCATCACCCACTGTTTTCCCATCGCCGGGTGCGTAGCCTACCGGGGCTATTACCGCCAGGGCGCGGCGCGTGGGGCGGCGGCGGTGATGCGCCAGGAAGGGCTGGATGTCTATGTAGGGGGCGTGGAGGCCTATTCCACACTGGGCTGGTTCGACGATCCGCTTCTCTCGTCGATGCTGCGCTGGGACGATGAGCGGCTGGCCACCTTGATCTTCCACGAGTTGGCGCATCAGCGCTTCTACGTCAAGGACGACACCGCATTCAACGAGTCTTTCGCCACCTTCGTCGAGCAGGAGGGCACTCGCCAATGGCGCCGGGCGCGCGGGCTACCGGCTGAACATGAGGATGGCGCAGGTCAGCGTGAGCAGTTCGTGCGCCTGGTGCTGGCCAGCCGCGATCGACTGCAGGCGATCTACGCGCAGCCATCGAGCGATGGCGAAAAGCGCGTGGCCAAGCAAGCCGAGTTCCAGCGCCTGCGCCGGGACTACCGACAGATACGCGACCGCGACTGGGGCGGCGATACACGCTACGACGCTTGGGTCTATGGACCGATGAGCAACGCCAAGCTGTTGCCGTTCGGGCTGTATGACCAGTGGGTGCCGGCCTTCGCCGCGCTGTACCGCGAGGTCGGCGGGGATTGGACGAAATTCTATCGGCGGGTCGAGGACGTAGGGCGACTGCCGGTCGATGAGCGCCAGGCGGCGTTGCAGCGGTTGGGCGCAAGCCGGTAGCGCTCGGGGCCGCCAGGCGGCCCTTGTGGCGGTCAAGCGGCCAGGAAGGCCCGGTGCAGGTCGGCCACCGTCTCGAAATGGAAGGCCGGGGTCTCGGCGGCCAGCTCTTCGCGGCTGCCGAAGCCATACCCCACGGCGACCGCCTGCAGGCCGTTGCTGTGGGCGCCGATCAGGTCGTGCTTGCGGTCACCGATCATCAGCGTCTGCGCCGGATCCAGCCGTTCTTCATCCAGCAGATGGCGAATCAGCTCGGCCTTGTTGGTGCGCGTGCCATCCAGCTCGCTGCCGTAGATCACTTTGAAGTGCCGGTCGAAGGCGAAGTGTCGGGCGATCTCGCGGGCGAACTCCCAGGGCTTGGAGGTGGCGACATACAGCGTGCGGCCCTGCTCGGTAAGGGCTTGCAGCAGCGCAGGCACGCCTTCGAACACGTGGTTCTCGTACAGCCCGGTGACCTTGAAGCGCTCCCGGTAGAAATTCACCGCCTGCCAGGCCTTGGCCTCGTCGAAGCCATAGAACTGCATGAACGCCTGGAGCAACGGTGGGCCGATGAAGTGCTCCAGGCGGGTCAGGCCCGGCTCGTCGATGCCCAGCTTGGCCAGCGCGTACTGGATCGAGCGGGTAATACCCAGGCGTGGATCGGTGAGGGTGCCGTCGAGGTCGAAAAGAACGGTTTGCTGGTGCATGGATCAGGGTTGCTCCGGTTGATCGTAGCCTTCGGCCAGGTGCTGGTCCTTGAGCTTCACATAGTTGTTGGCGCTGTAGGCGAAGAACGCGCGTTCGTTTTCGCTCAGTGGTCGGACCTGCTTCACCGGACTGCCGACATACAGGTAGCCGCTGACCAGGCGCTTGCCGGGCGGTACCAGGCTGCCGGCGCCGATGATCACCTCGTCCTCGACGATGGCGCCGTCCATCACCGTGCTGCCCATGCCGACCAGGATCCTGTTGCCCAGGGTGCAGCCGTGCAGCATGACCTTGTGGCCGATGGTCACCTCGTCGCCGATGATCAGCGCGAAGCCGTCGGGGTTGAACGGCCCGGCATGGGTGATGTGCAGCACACTGCCATCCTGCACGCTGGTGCGCGCACCGATGCGGATGCGGTGCATGTCGCCACGAATCACCGTCAATGGCCAGACCGAACTGTCCTCGCCGAGCTGCACGTCGCCGATCACCACCGCCGAACGGTCGACGAAGGCGCGTGGGCCGAGGCTTGGCGTGTGGTCGCGAAAGGTGCGGATGGCCATGATCGTATTCCTCTACGGTGCCGATAGGCAGGCTGCCTGCTGCGGTCGGCGTCGATTGTAATTAAGATGGTGCAGTGTTTCTCCTGCCAAGGTATCCGAACCGTGAGTGCGAACAACCCGCTTCTGCAGTCCCATGACCTGCCGCCCTTCTCCGCGATCCGTGCCGAACACGTGCTGCCGGCGATCGAGCAGATCCTGGCCGACAACCGCAAGGCCATCGCCGATATCCTCGAGCAGCAGGGCAAGAACCCCTCCTGGGCTGGCCTGGTGCTGGCGATGGATGAACTCAATGACCGCCTGGGCGCGGCCTGGAGCCCGGTCAGCCACCTCAATGCGGTGTGCAACAGCCAGGCGCTGCGCGAGGCCTACGAATCGTGCCTGCCGGCGCTGAGCGCCTACGCCACCGAGCTGGGGCAGAACCGCGCGCTGTTCGACGCCTACCAGGCCCTGGCCAACAGCCCGGAAGCCGCTGGTTTCGACGTGGCGCAGAAAACCATTCTGGAACACGCCCTGCGCGACTTCCGCCTGTCGGGCATCGATCTGTCGCCCGACAAACAGCAGCGCTACGCCCACGTGCAGAGCACCCTCAGCGAACTGGGCAGCCGCTTCTCCAACCAACTGCTCGACGCCACCCAGGCCTGGACCAAGCACGTCACCGACGAAGCCGCGCTGGACGGCCTGACCGAGTCGGCCAAGGCGCAGATGGCCGCCGCCGCCCAGGCCAAAGGGCTGGACGGTTGGCTGATCACCCTGGAGTTCCCCAGCTACTACGCGGTGATGACCTATGCCAACGACCGCGCCTTGCGTGAAGAACTGTACGCCGCCTACTGCACCCGCGCGTCCGATCAGGGGCCTAATGCCGGTCAGTTCGACAACGGTCCGGTCATGGCCGAGATTCTCGATCTGCGCCAGGAACTGGCCACGTTGCTCGGCTACGCCAACTACGCCGAACTGAGCCTGGCCACCAAGATGGCCGAGTCCAGCGACCAGGTGCTGAGCTTCCTGCGCGACTTGGCCAAGCGCTCCAAGCCATTCGCCGCCCAGGACCTCGAGCAGCTCAAGGCCTATGCCGCCGAGCAGGGCTGCGCCGAGCTGTCGAGCTGGGACGCCGGCTACTACGGCGAAAAACTGCGCGAGCAGCGCTACAGCGTGTCCCAGGAAGCCCTGCGCGCCTACTTCCCGATCGACAAGGTGCTGGGCGGTCTGTTCAGCATCGTCCAGCGCCTGTACGGCATCGAAATCGCTGAGCTCAAGGGCTTCGACGCCTGGCACCCGGACGTGCGCCTGTTCGAGATCAAGGAAAACGGCCAGCACGTGGGGCGCTTCTTCTTCGACCTCTATGCCCGCGCCAACAAGCGCGGCGGCGCCTGGATGGACGGCGCCCGCGACCGTCGCCGCACCGCCGCAGGCGCGTTGCAGAGCCCGGTAGCCAACCTGGTGTGCAACTTCACTCCGGCAGCGCCCGGCAAGCCGGCGCTGCTCACCCACGACGAAGTCACCACGCTGTTCCACGAGTTCGGCCATGGCTTGCATCACCTGCTCACCCGCATCGAGCATGCCGGTGTTTCAGGCATCAACGGCGTGGCCTGGGATGCGGTCGAGTTGCCGAGCCAGTTCATGGAGAACTGGTGCTGGGAGCCGGAAGGCCTGGCGCTGATCTCCGGTCACTATGAAACCGGCGAAGCGCTGCCCCAGGACCTGCTGGACAAGATGCTGGCGGCGAAGAACTTCCAGTCCGGCATGATGATGGTGCGCCAGTTGGAGTTCTCCCTGTTCGACTTCGAACTGCACGCCACCCATGGCGATGGCCGCAGCGTGCTGCAGGTGCTCGAGGGCGTGCGCGACGAGGTCACGGTAATGCGTCCGCCGGCCTACAACCGGTTCCCCAACAGCTTCGCGCACATCTTTGCCGGCGGTTATGCGGCCGGCTACTACAGCTACAAGTGGGCCGAAGTGCTGTCGGCCGACGCCTTCTCGCGCTTCGAGGAAGAAGGCGTGCTCAACGCCGAAACCGGCCGTGCGTTCCGTGAGGCGATCCTGGCCCGTGGCGGCTCGCGGGCACCGATGGTGCTGTTCGTCGACTTCCGCGGTCGCGAGCCCTCCATCGATGCCCTGTTGCGCCACAGTGGCCTGACCGAAGAGGCCGCGGCATGAGCGAGGGCGCTGTCAGCACCACCAAGAAACGCTTCATCGCCGGGGCGGTCTGCCCGGCGTGCAGTGAGCCGGACAAGCTGATGATGTGGAGCGAAGACGGCGTGCCGCACCGCGAATGCGTGGCCTGCGGTTTCACCGACACGCTCAACGAGCAAGGCCTTTCGGTGCCCAAGGAGCTTGGCACCCGGGTCAACCAGCAGGCGGTCAAGGCGCAGCCGGTACAGGTGCAGACCGTGCAATTCTTCCCCAACCCGAAGTTGAAGAAGACCGACTGATCGCACCGTCCGGCTGACGCCGCTGGCGGCAATGACCAACCCGCATTACTGTATGCACATACAGCAATGCGGGTTTTTTCATCATGAAGTCAGCTCCCGTCCGCGGCCGTGGCACGGCCAGCAATCCTCACAACCGCTTCGCCCCGAGCATCTCGGTGGTGGAAGATGACGGCTGGCATCAGGAAGTGCCGGTCACCCAGGGCACCGAGGTGCGGATCGAGACCGCCAAGACCATCATCGCCCGCAACACCTCCCCCGACTTGCCCTTCGACCGTTCGATCAATCCCTACCGCGGCTGCGAGCATGGCTGTATCTACTGCTATGCCCGGCCCAGCCATGCTTACTGGGACCTGTCCCCTGGCCTGGATTTCGAAACCAAGCTGATCGCCAAGACCAATGCCGCCGAGGTGCTCGAACAACAGTTGAGCAAGCCGGGTTATGTCTGTGCGCCGATCAACCTGGGTGCCAACACCGACCCCTACCAGCCGATCGAGCGCGACCACCAGCTCAGTCGCCGTCTGCTCGAGGTGCTGTTGCGCTATCGCCACCCGGTGACCATCGTGACCAAAGGCTCGCTGATCCTGCGCGACCTCGACCTGCTGAGCGAATTGGCCAGCCTGCGCCTGGTGCGGGTGATGATCAGCCTCACCACGCTGGACGATGAGCTCAAGCGCACGCTGGAGCCGCGTGCGGCGGCGCCGAAGGCTCGGTTGCGGGCCATTCGCGTGTTGCGCGAAGCAGGCGTGCCGGTGGGGGTGCTGTGCTCGCCGATCATTCCGATGATCAACGATTGCGAACTGGAGCACCTGCTCGAAGCGGCGCGTGACGCTGGCGCGCAGAGCGCCGCCTACATGATGCTGCGCCTGCCGCTGGAGGTGGCGCCGCTGTTCGAGCAGTGGCTGCAGGATCATTACCCGCAGCGGGCGGCGCATGTGCTGAGCCTGATGCGTCAGAGCCGGGGTGGCGAGTTGTACGACAGTCGTTTCGGAACGCGCATGCGTGGCGAAGGCGTGTTCGCCGAGCTGTTGGCCCAGCGCTTTGCCAAGGCCGCTCGGCAGATGGGCTTTGCCGGGCGCGAGGCGTTGGCGTTGGACTGCTCGGCGTTTTGCGTGCCAGGGGCGCAGATGGCGTTGTTTTGAACACATGCCCTGCTACCCCGCAATCTCACTCATGCCTGCCAATAATTTCGCTGGAGGGTATTGGCGATTGATGCTTTTTTGCTATTATCGAGAACTCCCCGCCAAAACCTGGAACGCCCGTTCTAGAGCCTCTGAATTCAGTTTCAGTTAAGTTTTCTGCGCTAGCGTAAGGACTCAGCCAAAGGTGGCTGTGATTTATTACCTGTGCGCGTCATCTAATTCCTCGCATAGCCAGAATCTTTCCCCGGTAAACTCGTGCTTACCGAAAAACCGTCTAGAGGATGAATCATGCCCATCAAGGACCCATCCAAGCCCGTTCCGGCTGCCCCTGCCGAGAACGCCGATGCCGCCCTGAAGCATATCGTCGACGGCTTCTTGAAATTTCACCATGACGTGTTCCCCGAGCAGCAGGAGCTGTTCAAGAAGCTCGCCACCGCGCAGAAACCCCGCGCCATGTTCATCACCTGCGCCGACTCGCGCATCGTTCCCGAACTGATCACCCAGAGCTCGCCGGGCGACCTGTTCGTGACCCGTAACGTGGGTAACGTGGTGCCGCCTTATGGGCAGATGAACGGTGGTGTTTCCAGCGCCATCGAGTACGCGGTGATGGCGTTGGGTGTTCACCACATCATCGTCTGCGGTCACTCCGACTGCGGCGCCATGCGTGCCGTGCTCAACCCGCAGTCGCTGGCCAAGATGCCCACCGTCTCGGCCTGGCTGCGCCACGCCGAAGTGGCTCGCACCGTGGTCGAGAACAACTGCACCTGCGACACCGAGCACGAGAACATGCAGGTGTTGACCAAGGAAAACGTCATCGCCCAGTTGCATCACCTGCGCACTCACCCTTCGGTGGCTTCGCGTCTGGCGGCTGGCCAGTTGTATATCCATGGTTGGGTCTACGACATCGAGACCAGCCGCATCGAAGCCTACGATGCGGCCAGCGACGCCTTCCTTCCGCTCAGTGCCGGTGAGCCGGTGCCTTGCGCGACTCCGAGAGGCCGCTACTAAGCCGCCCCACCACCTGAAGAAACCCTGATAGCCGGCTGCGCCCCGTTGGCGCGGCAGGGCTTTCGGCTGCCTTGAATTTCCCTGAACGCCTTGCCGGCAATCCTGCTGGCGGCCTGCGCCTGCGCGCGATTCAGGGTCCGCGTGCTATCGGCCATTGGATTGGCCGTGAATCAGAAAAGGAGCGACATGGTGAACATGACACAGATTAAAGCGGCACTGCCGCGCGAATTGCTGGCTTCGGTCGTGGTGTTCCTGGTGGCCCTGCCGCTGTGCATGGGCATCGCGATTGCCTCGGGCATGCCGCCGGCCAAAGGCCTGATCACAGGCATCATCGGCGGCGTCGTGGTCGGCTTTCTCGCCGGCTCGCCGCTGCAGGTCAGCGGCCCGGCGGCGGGCCTGGCCGTGCTGGTGTTCGAGCTGGTGCGACAGCATGGCGTAGCCATGCTCGGGCCGATCCTGCTGCTGGCTGGATTGCTGCAATTGCTGGCCGGGCGCCTGCGCCTGGGTTGCTGGTTCCGCGTCACTGCCCCGGCCGTGGTGTACGGCATGCTGGCGGGCATCGGCGTGCTGATCGTACTGTCCCAGGTGCATGTGATGTTCGATGCGGCGCCGCAGCCCTCTGGCGTCGACAACCTGCTGGGCTTCCCCGCCACCCTCGCCGCCGCGCTGCCGCTGGAGAGCGCCGGCAGTGGGTGGCAGGCCGGCGCCCTGGGCCTGGGCACCATCGCCCTGATGTGGGGCTGGGACCGCTGGCGCCCGCAGCGGCTGCGCTTCATTCCCGGTGCGCTGCTGGGCGTGGCGGCGATGACCGCGCTCAGCCTGTGGCTGGCGCTGCCGGTCAACCGCGTGCAGGTGCCGGCGGACCTCTCCGAAGCCATCGACTGGCTGCGTCCTGACGACCTCCTGCAACTGGCCGATCCGAGCTTGCTGGTGGCGGCTTTCGCCCTGGCCTTCATCGCCAGTGCCGAAACCCTGCTGTCGGCGGCGGCGGTAGACCGCATGCACAATGGCCAGCGTTCGGATTTCGACCGTGAACTGTCAGCCCAGGGTATCGGCAACATGCTCTGTGGTCTGCTCGGCGCCTTGCCGATGACCGGGGTGATCGTGCGCAGCTCGGCCAACGTCCAAGCCGGCGCCCAGACCCGCGCATCGGCGATCCTGCATGGGGTGTGGCTGCTGGGCTTCGTGGTGGTGCTGGGCAGCGTGCTGCAGCAGATTCCAGTGGCGAGCCTGGCGGGCGTGCTGGTCTACACCGGCATCAAGCTGGTGAACGTCAAAGCGTTCCGTGACCTGGGCCGGTATGGCCGCATGCCGATGTTCACCTACGCCGCGACTGCCTTGGCCATCGTCTTCACCGACCTGCTGACCGGTGTGCTGGTGGGCTTCGCCCTGACCTTGCTGAAGCTGGCGTTCAAGGCCGCGCGGCTGAAGATCAACCTGGTGCCGCTCGACGAGCCCGGACACCTGGAACTGCGCTTGAGCGGTGCGGCGACCTTCCTCAAGGTGCCAGCACTGACCCAGACGCTGGAAAGCGTGCCGCCCGGCACCACGCTGCACGTACCGTTGGGCAACCTGAGCTACATCGACCATTCGGTGCTGGAGCTGCTGGAGGACTGGGGGCGATCGAGCCTGGCCGCCGGTTCGCACTTGCGTATCGAACAGCATGGACTCAAACGCCGTGTGGAGGGCCGGCTACGGCGCCTGGCCCAGGCCTGACGCGCGTCCGGACGGTTCGGCCTGGTCTACGTCAGCCATGCTTGCAACGGCGTCCGCCACCCTGCGCCGTCATTGGGGGCAACTCCCGCCACGGCCCTCAGGCTCAGTGGCTGGTCTGGTGCAGGTCCAGTTCCACGCTCAACTGGCGCGACAGGCATGGCCAGCGCTTCCACGCTTCGCCGGTCTGCGGGCTGCGCAGGGTTTCGCGGTAGGCCTCCACCGATTCGACGGCGAAGCTCTCGTCGTCGAGCATTTCGTCCACCGAGTGATGCACCACTTCGTCCAGTTGATTGGCGAAGGTTTCGCCGATCAGTTGGTGAGCGATGAGGTTGGCCACGGTGGTGTCCACCGGGATCAGTGGCTGCTGGAAGTGGCGGATGTACAGGTCGTTGACCTCTTCGACCAGCCGATGCGCCAGGTAGGCTTCGTCCAGCAGGCAGTCCAGCCCGGTGTGCGAGCCCACCACGCTGGGCGGCTGCAGGAAATAAGCCTCGGCGATTTTCAGCACGGGCTTGATCTGCGACTCGATACCCGCCTCGCGGGCCACTGCATGGGCGGCTTCGAGCAGTTCGGGCACTTGGTCGATGTAGGCGCTGACGAAGCGTGCCAGGGTGCCCTTGGCATCCTGCACGGGTAGTTGGATCAGCGGGTGCAGGTGCGGCAGCTGCTGCTCGAGGCGCTGTTGCAATTGGCCAGTGCGACTCTCGTACAGTTGGGCTTGATGGATCTGCTCGCGTACAGCTGCGGTGTTCATGACAACTCCAGGGACAAGGCGTTACAAACGGAAGACACTAAGGTAGCTCGGTTGCGCAAAGGCCTAAGACGCATTTGTTATATCAGAGAGACACTTGCTCCATGCGGCTATATCAATGTGCCATCATTTTGCCGCTTGGTTAGCCCTAGCCGGTCAAGGACTGTAATCTAGCCGCCTACGACGAGATCCTTCATTCCCATTTCGCCCCTCTGAATCGAATGCCCGAGCCATGACCCGAACCCAGAAAACCATCCTGATCCTGTTCGCCCTGACCGCATTGATCCTGGGCTTGACCGTTACCAAAGCGCTCAACGGCCGGGGCGAGGTCGATTCGGCCGGGCTCACCGAGGCCGGGATCATTCTGCTGGCGCAGAGTCGCAGCGTGCCGGCGGTGAGCATGACCGACCAGAACGGTCAGCCGGTGCAACTGGACCAGCTCAAGGGCAAGTGGTCGTTGCTGTTCTTCGGCTATACCTACTGCCCTGACATCTGCCCGACCACGCTGGCCCAGTTGCGGCAGGTCAAGAGCGAGCTGTCCAAAGGGACGCTCGATCACTTGCAGGTGGTACTGGTGAGCGTCGATCCGGCCCGCGATACCCCCCAACAGCTCAAGCAGTATCTGGCGTATTTCGACAAGGATTTCGTCGGGCTGGCCGGCTCCATCGAAGACACCCAGACACTGGCCCATGCCTTGAGCATCCCGTTCATCCCGGCGGACACGCGCAAGCCTGGCTACACCGTGGACCACAGTGGCAACTTGGCGGTGGTTGGGCCGGATGGTCGGCAGCGCGGTTTCATCCGTGCGCCGTTCGACACTCAAAAGCTGGTGGCGCAGTTGCCCAAGCTGGTGAAGCGCGACTGATTCAAGCGCTGTCGCGCACCCGACTACGGCTGGAGCCTTTTCTACGAATCGGGCGCGCAGGGCAAGTGGACGTGCGCAATCAGAACGCCGGAACCACTGCGCCCTTGTACTTCTCGGTGATGAACTGCTTCACCTCAGGCGAGTGCAGGGCCTGAACCAGCTTCTTGACCGCGTCGCTGTCCTTGTTGTCCTCGCGGGTGACCAGGATGTTCACGTAGGGCGAGTCCTTGCCTTCGATGGCCAAGGCATCCTTTTCCGGATTGAGCTTGGCTTCCAGGGCGTAGTTGGTGTTGATCAGCGCGGCATCCACCTGGGTCAGCACCCGTGGAATGGTGGCCGCTTCCA
This sequence comes from Pseudomonas sp. RAC1, assembly GCF_030658255.1. Classification (NCBI taxonomy): domain Bacteria; kingdom Pseudomonadati; phylum Pseudomonadota; class Gammaproteobacteria; order Pseudomonadales; family Pseudomonadaceae; genus Pseudomonas; species Pseudomonas sp. RAC1. Next base: position 285,795 of record NZ_JAUTXS020000037.1, on the reverse strand, counting down.
GCTCACGGAACTTCACGTTCTTGGGATTTTCGGCGACATCCTTCACGGTGGCGAGGATATTGCTGTTGTCCTTGAGCTTGATCACACCGGCCTTGTCCAGCAGCAGCAAGGCTCGGCCGCCGTTGGTGGCGTCGTTGGGGATGACCACGGTGGCACCGGATGGCAGCTCGTCGAGTGTCTTGTACTTGCTCGAATAGATGCCCAGCGGTTCGATATGCACGCCGGCAACGCTGACTAGGTGGGTGCCCTTGGCCTTGTTGAATTCGTCCAGGTACGGCTGGTGCTGGAAGAAGTTGGCGTCCAGGCGCTTCTCGGCCACTTGCACGTTGGGCTGGATGTAGTCAGTGAACTCCTTGACCTTCAAGTCCACCCCTTCCTTGGCCAGCGTCGGCTTGACGAAGTTGAGGATCTCGGCGTGCGGCACCGGGGAGGCGGCCACGCTCAAGGTTTCCGCCGCCTGGGCGGAGAAGGCCGCGACGGCGGCGACGACAGCAAGCAGTTTCTTCATCGATCACTCCTTGTGAGGGCCGCGACGGCCCCCGAACGGGTCGGCACGCCGACCCCATTGGGGTTGTTACTTACGGGAAAAATGCACGACCAGCCGGTCGCCGACGCTCTGCAGGATCTGCACCAGCACCAACAGCAGCACCACGGTGACGATCATCACGTCGGTCTGGAAGCGCTGGTAGCCGAAGCGGATGGCCAGGTCGCCCAAGCCGCCGGCGCCGACCACACCGGCCATCGCGGTATAGGACACCAAGGTGATCGCGGTGACCGTAATGGCCGCAAAAATACCTGGACGCGCTTCGGGCAGCAGGGCATTGGTGATGATCTGCCGGGTGGTGGCGCCCATCGACTGAGTGGCCTCGATGATGCCGCGGTCCACTTCGCGTAGCGCAGTTTCCACCAGGCGGGCGAAGAACGGCGTGGCACCGACCACCAAGGGCGGGATGGCGCCAGCCACGCCCAACGAGGTGCCGGTGATCAGTACGGTGACCGGAATCATCACGATCAGCAGGATGATGAAGGGCAGCGAACGCAGGATGTTCACCACCAGCGACAGCAGCGCATACACGCCCTTCTGCTCGAACATCTGCCGCGGGCCGCAGAGGAACAGCAGCACGCCCAGCGGCAGGCCGAGCAGCACGGTGAACAGCAGCGAGCCGAACAGCATGATCAGGGTGTCGCCGGTGGCCAACCAGATCTCGGACCAGTCGACGTTGGCGAAGAAATTCAGGGCGTCCATCAGCGCAGGACCTCCATGTGGACGTCAGCGGCCTGGAAGCGCGCGAACGCAGCGTCGATGTTGCCGCCGGTGACGGCGAGGGTGAGTTGGCCGTAGGGCACGTCCTTGATGCGGTCGATGCGTCCGGCCAGGATGCTGTAGTCCACTCCGGTTTCGCGGGCGACGGTGCCCAGCAGCGGCGCGTAGGTGGCTTCGCCCTGGAATGTCAGGCGCACGATGCGGCCCGGCACGTGGGCGAAATCGTCGCGTTGCTCGTGCTCGTCCACCTGCTCGTCTTCCTGGACGAAGCGCTTGGTGGTGGCGTGCTGCGGATGCAGGAACACGTCGGCCACCGAACCCTGCTCGACGATGACGCCGGCATCCATTACCGCCACGCGGTCGCAGACCCGACGGATCACGTCCATTTCGTGGGTGATCAGCACGATGGTCAGCTTCAGCTCGCGGTTGATCTCGGCCAGCAGTTGCAGTACCGAGGCGGTGGTCTGCGGGTCGAGGGCGCTGGTGGCTTCGTCGCACAGCAGGATCTTCGGGTTGGTCGACAACGCCCGGGCGATGCCGACGCGCTGCTTCTGGCCACCCGACAACTGCGCCGGATACTTCTTCGCGTGGTCCGACAGGCCGACGCGGGCCAGCAACTGGCTGACACGTTGGTCGATCGCCGCACGCGACAGCTCGCCAGCCAGCACCAGCGGCAGGGCGACGTTATCGGCGACGGTGTTGGAGGCCAGCAGGTTGAAGTGCTGGAAGATCATGCCGACCTGCTGGCGGAAACGCCGAAGTTGGTGGGCGTCGAAGGCGGTGACGTCTTCACCGTCGACGATGATCTTGCCCCCGGACGGCGCCTCCAGGCGGTTGATCAGGCGCAGCAGGGTACTCTTGCCGGCACCGGAATGGCCAATAAGGCCGAACACCTGGCCATCTTCGATGCTCAGGCTGGTCGGGTTGAGGGCGGGGATGTCCCTACCGGCGACGCGGTAGGTCTTGTGCACATGTTGGAACTCGATCACGTAGCGAACCTTGTGGGGCGCATGGAATTTAGGGTCAGCGGTGAGCTGGGGTCGCGCATTTTAGCCTTTTCCCCTGGCGGTTCTTAGCATTTATTTCGTCTTCGACCAATCGCCTGGGCATAACGCGACGGTCGGTAAACCCGATGGAACGCATGGTCGACCCCTCCAGTCACTACCTGAACAAGCCCCCGATGGGCAGCCTGAAGACTGATGAGGAGAGCCAAGATGTCGAGCAACAGGACCGACGCGCCCAAGCAGAGCGAGCTGGCTGGCACCCAGACCCCTGACCGCGCCAACACCAACACCAAGCTGCAGAACCTCGAGCAGGCGCGCAGCGATGCCACCGGTCAGGCGCTGCGGACCAACCAGGGCGTACGCATCGCCGACAACCAGAACACGCTCAAGGCAGGTGCGCGCGGGCCTTCGCTGCTTGAAGACTTCATCATGCGCGAGAAGATTACCCACTTCGACCATGAGCGCATCCCTGAGCGCATCGTGCACGCCCGCGGCACCGGCGCCCACGGTTACTTCCAGAGCTACGGCAACCACAGCGCACTGACCAAGGCCGGTTTCCTGCAAGACCCTGAGAAAGTCACCCCGGTGTTCGTGCGCTTCTCCACCGTGCAAGGCCCGCGCGGCTCGGGGGACACGGTGCGCGATGTGCGCGGTTTCGCCGTGAAGTTCTACACCGATGAAGGCAACTTCGACCTGGTCGGCAACAACATGCCGGTGTTCTTCATCCAGGATGCGATCAAGTTTCCCGACTTCGTGCATGCGGTCAAACCCGAGCCGCACAACGAGATTCCAACCGGTGGCTCGGCCCATGACACCTTCTGGGACTTTGTTTCGTTGGTGCCGGAGTCGGCGCACATGGTCATCTGGGCCATGTCCGACCGTGCAATTCCGCGCAGCTTGCGGATGATGGAAGGCTTCGGTGTGCACACTTTCCGCCTGATCAACGCCGAAGGCGTGGCCAGCTTCGTCAAATTCCACTGGAAGCCGCGTCAGGGTGTTCACTCGGTATTGTGGGACGAGGCGCAGAAACTGGCTGGCAAGGACACCGATTACCACCGCCGCGACCTGTCCGAAGCCATCGAGACCGGCGACTACCCCGAGTGGGAGCTGGGCGTGCAGATCGTGCCGGAGGCCGATGAACACAAGTTCGACTTCGACCTGCTCGATCCGACCAAGCTCATCCCCGAAGAACTGGTGCCGGTGACGCCGCTGGGCAAGATGGTGCTCAACCGCAACCCGGACAACTATTTCGCCGAGATCGAGCAAGTGGCGTTCTGCCCAGGGCATATCGTGCCGGGCATCGACTTCACCAATGACCCGCTGCTGCAGGGGCGCCTGTTCTCGTATACCGATACCCAGATCAGCCGCCTGGGCGGGCCGAACTTCCACGAGATCCCGATCAACCGCCCCGTGGCGCCGAACCACAACAATCAGCGCGATGCCATGCACCGCCAGACCATCCATAAAGGGCGCGCGTCCTACGAGCCGAACTCGATCGACGGCGGCTGGCCGAAGGAGACGCCTGCCGGGCCTCAGGATGGCGGTTTCGAGAGCTATCAAGAACGCGTCGACGCGCACAAGATCCGCGAGCGCAGCGAGTCGTTCAGCGATCACTTCTCCCAGGCCCGCCTGTTCTTCAAGAGCATGAGCCCGAACGAACAGCAGCACATCATCAAGGCCTATAGCTTCGAGCTGGGCAAGGTCGAGCGCGAGTACATCCGCGAGCGGCAGGTGAATGAGATTCTGGCCAACATCGATCTCGACCTGGCGGCGGCGGTGGCCGAGAACCTGGGCTTGCCGGCGCCCAAGGCGGGCACCGTCAAGGCGCCTCAGTCCAAGCTCAAGACCTCCCCTGCCCTGAGCCAGATGAACCATCCCGGCACGGTCGGCATCAAGGGCCGCAAGATTGCCCTGCTGATCGCCAACGGCGTGGACGGTGCCAGCGTCGACACGCTGGTCAAGGCGCTCGAGGCGCACAGCGCGCGGCCGATGCTGCTGGGGCCGACTTCGGCGCCGGTGAAAACGGCCGACGGCAAGGCGTTGCCGGTGGATGCGTCGATGGAGGGCATGCCGTCGGTGATGTTCGACGGCATTCTGGTGCCGGACGGCAAGGCCTCGCTCGATGCCCTGGGCGCCAGTGGCGTCGCCAAGCACTTCCTGCTCGAAGGCTACAAGCACTTGAAGGCCATCGGCGTGGCGCCGCAGGGCAAGACGCTGCTCGATGCGCTGGGTCTGAAGACCGACAAGGGGCTGCTGCTGGGCGACGATCAGAAGACCGTGGAGGCCTTCGTCAAGGCGGTCGAGGCTCATCGGGTGTGGGAGCGAGAAGCGGCGGCCGAGGCCATTCCAGCCTGACAGGTAACCCTGCGCTGTAGCGAAAGGGCCGCATTGCGGCCCTTTTCGTTTGTTCAGTTTTGATGCGGGACCAGCACCACTTGGGCCGGCAAGGCGCGCTGGATTTCATGCTTCTGTTTCAGCGGGAAGCTGGCATCGAGCTTGCTGACGCGCTTTTGCAGCAGCGTCTTAAGCCAAGGCGCGTCCTGGGTGCGCGGCACTTGGAAAACCACTTCGCAGCGATAATTCACGACGTCGGCGGCAATGTCGTCCAGTTGCCGGCGCATGGCCGCGATGTCCGTGGTTTTCAACGCAATTACCGTGCTCGGTGCTGCCGGATCGATGACCCGGGCCTGGGGTTTGGACTCGGCGGCCTTGAGTGCTGCCTCGGCCTTGTCCAGCTCGGCCTGGCGGGCCTGGGCCACGGCTTCGCCGCCGGTCAGGGCCGGCGCCTGGGGCATCAAGGCACGCGCTCGGGCCAGCGCGGTGGCAGCGGCGTTGACGTCGCCCTTCTGCAACACGATCTGGCTGCGTTGCAGGTAGGCTTCGGCCAACTGGCGATGATACTGCTCGACGCGGGCGTCGTCCGGCGACTGCGCTTGCAGCGTGGCGAGTTGATCTTCGGCGGTGGCCAGCTCGTTGCTGGCGATGTTCTGTTGCAACTGCTGCCAGGCGTCGGGCTGTTCCGGGGCGGCGGGCGGTTCGACCGGCGCTGAGGAGCAGGCGGCAAGGAACAGCGAAAAGACGGCAACAAGCAGATAACGGGAGGCGAACGGCTTCATTCCTGCGACTCTCTATTTGCGCAAAAAGCGAGCAAGTCTACACCCAGGTGTGCACGCTCGAAAACACGTCTTACTGACCCTTTACCCAGGTAAAGGTTGCACGGTGCGACCTTCAGGTGTCAGCGCTTGGGCAGTGCCAGGCTCAGCAAGAATAGCACCGCCGCGCAGACCACGATCGACGGACCGGCCGGGGTGTCCTTGAACCAGGACATCGCCAGGCCGCCACAGACCGCGGCTACGCCCAGCAGGCTGGCGCCCAACGCCATCTGTTCGGGCGAGCGGGCGTGACGTTGTGCCGCGGCGGCGGGAATGATCAGCAGCGAGGTAATCAGCAGTACACCGACGATTTTCATCGCCACCGCGATCACCACCGCGATCAGCAGCATCAGCGTCAGGCGCAGCCCCGCCACTGGCAAGCCTTCGACCCGCGTCAGTTCCTCGTGCACGGTGACCGCCAGCAGGGGGCGCCAGAGCGCGGCCAGCAAGGCCAGCACCAACACGCTGCCGCCGAGGATCCAGGCCAGGTCGGTGCTGCTGATGGCCAGCAGGTCGCCGAACAGATAGGCCATCAGGTCGATGCGCACATCGTGCATGAAGCTCAAGACCACCAAACCCAGCGACAAGGTGCTGGGGGCGAGAATGCCGAGCAGGGTGTCCGACGCCAGCGGCTGGCGCTGCTGCAGGGTTACCAGCAGGATCGCCAGCAGCAGGCAGCCGATGGTCACCGCCAGGGTCGGGCTGACGTCCAGGGCCAGGCCCAGGGCCACGCCCAGTAACGCCGCATGGGACAGGGTGTCGCCGAAATAGGCCATGCGCCGCCAGACCACGAAGGAGCCCAGCGGGCCGGCGACCAGCGCCAGGGACAATCCGGCAAGCAAGGCGTAGAGAAGAAAATCAGCCATGCTTGCAGTGCTCTCCGTGGACATGGGCGCCGGGGGCGATCACGGCGCCATGCAGGTCGTGGCTGTGATCGTGATGATGGTGATAGACCGCCAGGCTCGGCGCCGTCTGGCCGAACAGCTCGACGAACGCCGGGTCGCCGCTGACCTGCTCTGGGTGGCCCGAGCAGCACACATGGCGATTCAGGCAGACCACCTGGTCGGTGGTGCTCATCACCAGGTGCAAGTCGTGGGAGACCATCAGCACACCGCAGCCGTAGCGGTCGCGCAGGCGGGTGATGAGGTTGTACAGCTCGCCCTGGCCGACCACATCGACGCCCTGCACCGGTTCGTCGAGCACCAGCAGCTCGGGCTCGCGCAGCAGTGCGCGGGCCAGCAGCACGCGCTGCATCTCGCCGCCGGAGACGGTCTGGATCGGGCTGTCGATGACCTGTTCAGCGCCCACCTCGCGCAACGCCGCCAGCGCCCGGGCGCGGTCCACGCCGGGTACCAGGCGCAGGAAGCGCAGCACCGACAGCGGCAGCGTGGCATCGACCTGGATTTTCTGCGGCATGTAGCCGATACGCAGGCGCGGCTTGCGCCACACCGTGCCACGGTGCGGCTTGAGCAGGCCGAGCACGGCGCGCACCAGGGTGGTCTTGCCGGCGCCGTTGGGGCCGATCAGGGTGACGATCTGGCCGGGTGCGACCGCCAGGTCGATGCTGTCGAGCACCGCTTCGCCGGCAAAGCTCACGCCGACCTGCTCCAGGCGGATCAGCGCGTCGCTCATGCGGCGCTCCGACAGTTGGCGCACAGCCCGACCACTTCGACGGTCTGCGTCTCGACGGTGAAATTCACCGCCTTGGCGCTGGCGACGATGGCATCGCTGATGCTGTCCTGCTCCAGCTCGATGGCCACGTGGCAGGCGCGGCAGATCAGGAATTGTCCCTGATGCTTGTGTTCGGGATGGCTGCAGCCAATGAAGGCGTTGAGCGAAGCGATGCGGTGCACCAGGCCATTTTCCAGGAGAAAGTCCAGCGCGCGGTACACCGTCGGCGGCGCGGCGCGGCGGCCGTCCTGCTCGCTGAGCACGGCGAGGATATCGTAGGCACCCAGCGGCTTGTGGCTTTGCCACACCAGTTCGAGCACGCGCCGGCGCAGCGCGGTGAGGCGCAGCCCCTGGCGCGCGCACAGGGTGTCGGCTTCGCTCAAGGCGCTGTGCACGCAACGGGAATGATCGTGGGGACGGTTGGCCAGCGGGGTGATAGACATGGGCGGCGACGATTATCGGCGGAGACGTTATTATGTTACCTGTTTCTGACGAGTCGAGTATTCACCGTGTCCCGATTCCTTGCCCTTTTTGTCGCATTCATCGCTTTTTCCGCCCATGCAGACGTGCGGGTGCTCACCAGTATCAAGCCCCTGCAGCAGATCGCTGCAGCGGTTCAGGATGGCGTTGGCCGCCCTGACGTACTGCTGCCGCCTGGGGCGTCGCCGCACAACTACGCGCTGCGCCCCTCCGATGTGCGCAAGGTCGGCGATGCCGACCTGCTGTACTGGATCGGACCGGACATGGAGAGCTTCCTGCCCCGGGTGTTGAAGAACCGCAGCAAGCCTACGGTGGCGGTGCAGTCGCTGCCGGGCATGAGGCTGCGCCACTTCGGCGAGGACAGCCATTCCCACGAGCAAGACCAAGACGATCACGACCATGACCACCGCCCCGGCTCGCTCGACGCGCACCTGTGGCTGTCGTCGATCAACGCGCGGGTGATCGCGGCGAAGATGGCCAGCGACCTGGCGGCGGCCGACCCGGCCAACGCTGCGCGCTACCAGGCCAACCAGAAAGCCTTCGCCGAGCGGCTGGACGCGCTGGATCAGCGGATCAAGACGCGGGTCGCGGGTATCGCGGGCAAGCCTTACTTCGTGTTCCACGAAGCCTTCGACTATTTCGAGGCCGAGTACGGCCTGCGCCACACGGGCGTGTTCAGCGTCGCCGCCGAGGTGCAGCCGGGGGCGCAGCATGTGGCGGCCATGCGCACGCGTTTGCAGGCGGTGGGGCCGACCTGTGTGTTCAGCGAGCCGCCCATTCGTCCGCGTCTGGCCGAAACCTTGGTGGCGGGGCTGCCGGTGAAGTTGGCCGAGCTCGACGCCTTGGGCGGGACCGACCCGGTGGACGGCACGGGCTATGAGCGCTTGCTGGAGAAGCTCGGAGGGGATTTGGCGGGGTGTTTGGAGAGCCTCTGACGCTCTGATCCCAAAGGGGCGGCCTCATCGCGGCGGGTCATCGCCGCGACGAGGTGCTTGCCTGTCACAAGGCGATGGGCAGCTTCAAGGCCACATGCTGACGCTGGGCCAGGCGGACCTCGAACTCGCGGGGGTCATGGATGGTCACGTCCATGCCGGCGAAATCACGGGCGGCGATCAGCCGCGACAGCCAGAACCGCACGCAGCCCACGCGCAGCATCACCGGCCACAACTCGGCTTCTGCCGCCGTGAAGGGCCGTAGCCCAGCGTAGGCGCCGAGCAGCGCCTGGGCATGCGGCAGGTCGATACCGCCGTCGGCGTCCAGGCACCAGTCGTTCAGGGTAATGGCGATGTCATAGAGCATCGGCCCGGAACAGGCGTTGTAGAAGTCGATCAGGCCGCTCAAGTGAGTGCCTTCGAACATCACGTTGTCGCGGAACAGGTCGGCGTGCAGGTTGGCCCTGGGCAGTGCGAGAATCTGCGCCTTATGCGCTTCGATTTCCTGCAAGGCGCTACGCAGCAACCCGCTCTGCTCGGCGTCCAGGCCCGGCAGCAGCTCGGCGCCGGCGCTGAGCATCCAGTCCAGCCCCCGGTCGGTGCGGCGTTCGATGATGCGCTCGCGGGTGGCCAGGTGAATGTGCGCCAGCAGTTCGCCCACTTGCGCGCAGTGTTGGTTGTTCGGGGCTTTCACATGCTTGCCCGACAGCCGCGGTTGCAGCAGCGCCGGCTTGCCGCACAACTGGCGCAGACCGTGGCCGTCGCGGTCGCGCACGGCGTAGGGCACCGGCATGTCGGCGTCGTGCAGCACATCGAGCAAATCGATGAAGAACGGCAGGTCCTCGGCCGGCCCGCGCTCGATGAGCGTCAGGACGAACTCCCCCTTTTCCAGGCTGACGAAGAAGTTGCTGTTTTCGGTTCCGGCGGCGATGCCCTGGAAGTCCAGCAGGCGGCCCAGCTCATACGGCGCCAGAAAGGTTTCCAGCTCGGGCCGGGACACGGGGGTGAAGACTGACATGTTGAAAAGCTGCCCATGCAGGCACTTCCAACTGGGAAGTGCCGGGTTGATGAGAACGGTACGGGTGACTACCTCACCATTCGAAGATTTTCCAGGACGGAATCAGCATGTCCGGCTGGTCGGATCGAATGAAGTTGCCGTCGGAGCCATCGGCGCGTACCAGGAAATATGGCTTGCCGTGTTTCGGCGTGACCTTGATCGCGTACAGGAAGCCGTTTTGACGGTACTCCTGGATGGTGCGATCGCCTTCCGTGCGAATGGTTACATCGGGATCGGCCGATGGGGCCTCGTCCGCCGCCAGTGCCAGGACCGGGGTGATGGCCAGCAGGCTGAGCAGTAACAGGCGAATGGGTGTGCGCATGATAACCTAAGTCCTTTTGTCGTCACTGATCCGGCTATTCTAGCGCCGGACCCGTCGAAAAGGTTGATTCCTCTCATGAGCCAAGCGCCCCTCGTCCTGGTGGACGGTTCGTCTTACCTCTACCGCGCCTTCCACGCCCTGCCGCCGCTGACCACCTCCAAGGGCATGCCGACCGGCGCGGTCAAGGGCGTGCTGAACATGCTCAAGAGCCTGCGCCGGCAGTACCCCGACGCGTTGTTCGCGGTGGTCTTCGACGCCAAGGGCGGCACCTTCCGTGACGCCATGTTCGCCGAATACAAGGCCAACCGCCCGAGCATGCCCGATGACCTGCGGGTGCAGGTCGAGCCGCTGCACGCCAGCGTGCGGGCGCTTGGATACCCACTGCTGTGCGTCGAGGGCGTCGAGGCTGACGACGTGATCGGCACCCTGGCGCGCAGCAGCGCGGCGGCCGGGCGCCCGGTGATCATCTCCACCGGCGACAAGGACATGGCGCAACTGGTGGACGGCCACATCACGCTGGTCAACACCATGACCGGCAGCGTGCTGGATGTCGCCGGCGTGCACGAAAAATTCGGCGTGGGGCCTGAACACATCATCGACTTCCTCGCCCTGATGGGCGACAAGGTCGACAACATCCCCGGTGTCCCCGGCGTTGGCGAAAAAACCGCCGTGGGCTTGCTGACCGGCATCGGGGGTGGCCTGCGCGAGCTGTACGAGAACCTCGACAAGGTGCCGAGCCTGGCCATTCGCGGCGCCAAGAGCCTGCCGGCCAAGCTCGAAGAGCACCGTGATGCGGCCTTCCTCTCTTACGAACTGGCCACCATCAAGATCGATGTCGAACTGGACATCGCCGTGGACGCGCTGGTCTGCGGCGAGCCTGACCGCGAGGCCTTGCTGGCGCTGTACACGGAAATGGAGTTCAAGAGCTGGATCGCCGACGTGCAGCGCGACGCCGCCCGCGAAGGCGCTTCGATCGAGCCGGTGGAGGCGCCGGCGGCCAAGGTCGAGGCCAGGTACGAAACCGTCCTCGATCAGGCGCGCTTCGACGTCTGGCTCGACAAGCTGCGTCAGGCACCGCTGTTCGCCTTCGACACCGAGACCACCGGGCTGGACGCGCAGCGGGCCGAACTGGTCGGCGTGTCGTTCGCGGTCGAGCCCCACGAGGCCGCCTATGTGCCGCTGGCCCACGACTACGAGGGCGCGCCGCAGCAGTTGGACCGTGATGCGGTGCTGCTGGCGCTCAAGCCGCTGCTGGAAGACCCGGCCAAGGCCAAGGTCGGGCAGAACGCCAAGTACGACATCAACATCCTGGCCAATTGCAGCCAGCCGATCGAGGTGCGTGGTGTGGCCTACGACACCATGCTCGAGTCCTACGTGCTGGACTCCACCGCCACTCGCCATGACATGGACAGCCTGGCCCAGAAGTACCTCGACCACCGCACCATCGCGTTCGAGGACATCGCCGGACGTGGCGCCAAGCAGTTGACCTTCAACCAGATCCACCTGGACAAGGCCGGCCCCTACGCGGCCGAGGACGCTGACATCACCTTGCGTCTGCACCTTGCGCTGCAAGCCCGCCTGGCGCGTACGCCGAGCCTGCAGCCGGTACTCATGGACATCGAGATGCCGCTGGTGCCGGTGCTGGCCAAGATCGAGCGCCAAGGCGCGCTGGTCGACGCCGCCTTGCTCAAGGTGCAAAGCGGCGAACTGGGGGTGAAGATGGCCGAGCTCGAGCGCCAGGCCTACGAGTTGGCGGGCGAGCCGTTCAACCTCGGCTCGCCCAAGCAATTGGGGGTGATTCTGTACGACAAGCTGGGCATGCCGGTGCTGAGCAAGACCGCCAAGGGTCAGGCTTCCACCGCCGAGGCGGTGCTCGCCGACCTGGCCGCCGAAGGTTACCCATTGCCGACCGTGCTGATGGAGTACCGCTCCCTGAGCAAGCTCAAGAGCACCTACACCGACAAGCTGCCCGAACAGATCAACCCGCGCACTGGGCGCATCCATACCTCGTACCAGCAGGCCGTGGCCGCCACCGGGCGACTGTCCTCCAGCGACCCGAACCTGCAGAACATCCCGGTGCGCACCCTCGAGGGCCGGCGCATCCGCCAGGCCTTCGTCGCCAGTCCGGGCTACAAGCTGCTGGCGGCGGACTACTCGCAGATCGAGCTGCGTATCATGGCCCACCTGGCCAAGGACGAAGGTCTGCTGCACGCCTTCCGCAATGACCTGGACGTGCACCGGGCCACCGCCGCCGAAGTGTTCGGCGTGGCACTGGAAGCGGTCACCCACGATCAACGGCGCAGCGCCAAGGCCATCAACTTCGGGCTGATCTACGGCATGAGCGCGTTCGGTCTGGCCAAGCAGATCGGCGTGGATCGCAAGCAGGCGCAGGATTACATCGACCGCTATTTCGCCCAGTACCCCGGCGTGCTGGCCTACATGGAGCGCACCCGCGCCCAGGCGGCCGAGCAGGGGTTCGTCGAGACCTTCTTCGGCCGCCGTCTGTACCTGCCGGACATCAACGCCAAGAACCCGGCCCTGCGCCGTGGTGCCGAGCGCACGGCGATCAACGCGCCGATGCAAGGGACCGCCGCCGACATCATCAAGCGGGCCATGGTCAACGTCGATCATTGGCTGGCCGACAGCGGCCTGGATGCGCGGGTGATCCTGCAGGTGCACGACGAACTGGTGCTGGAGGTGCGCGAGGACCTGGTGGAGCAGGTGCGCAACGAGATTCGTCCGCACATGAGCAACGCGGCTCAACTGGACGTGCCGTTGCTGGTCGAGGTCGGTGTCGGCGCCAACTGGGACGAAGCCCACTGAGGCGAGCGCTGGAGGCCTGCGGCGTGAGCGCGCAGGCCGCTACAGTGCGAAAGATGAAACCTGTGCAATTAGTTTTCCGGGCTCAGGAACTAAACCCGTGAAGTGCAACTCAGAGTACCTGAATGGCTGGTGAAGCCGTTCGATGCTCCTATGTTGTGTTAAGTGTTGGCAGATATCTGGATCCCGCCCTAGCGGTCCGGACTTGAACCCCGAACTTCCCCCTCCCCATATGAAGTCCGGGGTTTTTTTTGCCCGCAATTTGCCATTCGGCGTCGATCACTGCGGGCGAACAGGCGCCTCACGCCGCCGGCTTGTCTTCCAGCGCCATCCAGTCCGCCAGCACCCGGTATGCCTCCTCCAGGCCCTGGCGCTTGGGCGCCGAAAACAGCTGGATGGAGGCCGCATCGCCCCAGCCCTTGCGAATCTCCGCCTGGACCTTGAGCAAGGTGTTCTTGGCCGCACCGTGGGTGAGCTTGTCGGCTTTGGTCAGCAGGATGTGCATGGGCATGCCGCTGGCCTTGGCCCAGTCGAGCATCATCTTGTCGAAGTCGGTCATCGGGTGGCGCACATCCATCAACAGGATCACCCCACGCAGGCACTCGCGCCCGCCCAGATAGGCCTCCAGGTGCCGCTGCCAGTGCTGCTTGAGCGGAATCGGCACCTTGGCGTAGCCATAGCCCGGCAGGTCGACCAGGCGGCGCTCGTCGTCGAGGCTGAAGAAGTTGAGCAGTTGGGTGCGCCCTGGCGTCTTGGAGGTGCGCGCCAGGCTGGCGTGGGTCAGGGTGTTGAGGGCGCTGGACTTGCCGGCGTTGGAGCGCCCGGCGAACGCCACCTCGTAGCCCAGGTCTTGCGGGCATTGTTCGACCTTGGCGGCGCTAAGGGCGAATTTGGCCTTCTGGCAGAGGCCGAGGATGGGGTTTTTGAGTTGCATGGGTTATCCGAAGTGCGTGTTGCCTGATCCAGGCCACATTTCCGTTTACGGGGAGCACGTATATAATGCCCCAGTTTTTGTGTGCTCATTCTCCCAACGTAGGAGAGCGGGCATGGGGTGCCGAACACCAGCTTGCGCATCAGAACGCAGCGCGGCCCCCAACCCTGTCAGGTCGTTGCGCATGGCGAAACGGCTGCTGGCGAGCGGTAGGTTCCACCGTTTTCAGCGCACAGGCTACACAGGATCCCGAGGCGTGACCAACCGCAGCGATGCGCAGGGTCACGCGGCATCGCCGTCATCGGCCCTCTGCAGGGCAGACAGCGTCGAGGGAGCCTGGGCTGGCGCAGGTTGTGAGCGGGCCGTTGACGCACGTTGCTCAGGGTTTCAAGGCTATGCCGTCGCGTGGATTGTGCATGGACTGCAGTACCGAGGACTACCGGTCGGTCATCCTTTGGATGAGCGGCAGTCCCGATACATAACATTTCACCCTTAGCCGTGTTGGATGAGCTGATGAACAAACTAGTCGTGAGTCTGCTGTTGACCATGGGCGTCGCAGCGGCGGCCGTTGCCGCCGAGCCCATCAAGGGCGATGCCGCCGCCGGCCAGGCCAAGACTGCGGTCTGCGGTGCCTGCCACAACCCCGACGGCAACAGCCTGGCGCCGAACTTCCCGAAACTGGCCGGCCAGGGCCAGCGCTATCTCGAAAAGCAATTGCACGATATCCAGTCCGGTAAACGCCAGGTGCTGGAGATGACCGGCATGCTCGCCGGCCTGAACGATCAGGACCTGGCCGACATCGCCGCCTATTTCGCCAGCCAGAAAGGCAGCGTCGGCGTCGCCGATCCGAAGCTGGTCGAGCGCGGCCGCGCGCTGTTCAATGGCGGCGACCTGGACAAGGGCATGCCAGCCTGCACCGGTTGCCACTCGCCCAATGGCGAAGGCATCGCCCTGGCTGGCTTCCCGCACCTGAGTGGCCAGCATGCCCAGTACGTGTCCAAGCAGCTCACCGACTTCCGCGAAGGCAACCGCAGCAACGACGGTGATGCCATGACCATGCGCACCATCGCCGGCAAGCTGAGCAACAAGGACATCGAGGCGCTGGCCAGCTACATTCAAGGGCTGCACTGAGGCACGGCGTTAACGCTCGGTTAATGCGGTGTCGTGGAATATCGGTCGGCGCGGACATCCGACCGATGGCCAGGCTGAGTGCTGGCTGCCTTTTTTGCGCGCTCAGCCGTTACACTACAGAACTCGAGCCCGTTGTGGCCTGTCTGAGCACAGGTCGCGTCGAGGCGACCACAGATCGCCCAGGAGTAAAGCATGCGTAAACTGATTCTCAGCACTGCGCTGGTCGCCGCAAGCGTCTTCGGTATGACCGCCGTCCAGGCCGCCGAGCCGGTGGCAGGCAAGGAATATATCGAGCTGAGCCAACCGGTGCCGGTGTCCGAGCCTGGCAAGATCGAAGTCGTCGAGCTGTTCTGGTACGGCTGCCCGCACTGCTACCACTTCGAGCCGACCCTCAATCCCTGGGTCGAGAAGCTGCCCAAGGACGTCCACTTCAAGCGCGTTCCGGCCATGTTCGGCGGCCCTTGGGACGCCCACGGCCAGATGTTCCTGACCCTCGAAGCCATGGGCGTCGAGCAGAAGGTTCACGCTGCCGTCTTCGACGCCATCCAGAACCAGCGCAAGCGCCTGACCGATCCGAAGGACATGGCCGATTTCCTCGCCACCCAGGGCGTGGACAAGGACAAGTTCCTCGCCACCTTCAACTCCTTCGCCATCAAGGGCCAGGTCAACCAGGCCAAGGAACTGGCGAAGAAGTACGAAATCACCGGCGTACCGAGCATGGTCGTCGATGGCAAGTACCGCTTCGACCTGGGCACCGCCGGCGGGCCGGAAGGCGTGCTGAACGTTGCTGACCAGCTGATCGCCAAGGAGCGCGCCGCCAAGTAGGCGGCGTCACCATGGCCCGTTTGCGTCAAACGCGAAGCGTCGGCCTGCACCAGCCGCGGGTCAACGAGCATCACCTGCAGGCCCCCGGCCTGCCGGAAGATGGTCGCCTGCGGCTGCTGAGCTTCAACATCCAGGTCGGCATCAGCACCGAGCGCTATCGTCATTACCTGACCCGCAGTTGGCAGCACCTGCTGCCGCACAACGGTCGGGCCGGCAACCTGCAGAAAATCGGCGAGCTGCTCGGCGATTTCGACCTGGTGGCCCTGCAGGAAGCGGACGGTGGCAGCCTGCGCTCGGGCTACATCAACCAGGTCGAGCACCTGGCCCAGCTCGGGGCATTCCCCTATTGGTATCAGCAGCTCAACCGCAACCTCGGGCGTTTCGCCCAGCACAGCAACGGCGTACTCAGTCGCCTGCGCCCCCAGCATCTGGAAGACCATCCCCTGCCCGGCCCAGCCGGTCGTGGCGCCATTCTGGTGCGCTTCGGCGAGGGTGAGGACGCGCTGATCGTGGTGATGATGCACCTGGCGCTGGGTGCCAAGACCCGTGCGTTGCAACTGGCCTACATCCGCGAGCTGATCGGCGGCTATCGCCACCAGATTCTCATGGGCGACATGAACACCCATGCCAACGACCTGCTCGAGCGCTCGCCACTGCGCGACCTCGGCCTGATCGCGCCGCAGGTCGAAGCCACCTTCCCCAGCTGGCGCCCGCAACGCTGCCTGGACCACATCCTGCTCAGTCCGAGCCTGACCCTGGAACGGGTCGAGGTGCTGTCCCAGCCCATCTCCGATCACCTGCCCGTGGCCGTGGAGATCCGTTTGCCCGCTGCCCTGACGCCCGATACCCTGCCGGCGGTGCGCTGAAGCGCTCAAGACTTGGCGCTTCTCGCCGACATCCAGTAGTTACCCTTCCCCGATGCCATCACCGTTGCGGACCCAGGCATGACCGACGAAGCCGAGCGCTGGAAAGAAAAGTACCTCAAGAGCCTCGAGCAGCAGGAGAAGCTGGAGCGGCGCTGGGAAGCCCGCCTCGACCTGCTGCGCCGTGGCCTGGTACGCAGCACCCTGGCTGCCGAGGGCAGCGACAAGGTGGTCGACCAGTGCATGAAGGAAATGCGCGAGGTGATCCGCGGCGACAGCATGGACGCCGGGCTGGCCGGCCTGATCCCGCGCCTGGAAACGGCGGTACTGGAGTCCGAACAGCGGCGCGAAACCCGCATGAACCAGGTCAGCGATGCGCTGACCTCGCTGGTCACCCAGTTGCAGGGCTTGGAACTCCCCGGCGATGTGTCCCGGCCGCTGAAAAAACTGGCCAAGAAGCTCGATGGCGGCGTCAGCCAGTCGCGTGAATTGCCGCCGCTGCTCGGTGAACTCAGCGGCTTGCAGGCCCAGGCGCTGTCGTCACTGCGCAAGGCCGGCGAGGACAGCCGCCCCGGCCTGTTCCAACGCCTGTTCGGTGGCCGGGACGAGAGCGCTGCAGCCGAGCCCGTAGAGCCGCAGGCGCAAACGCTGCGACCGCCTGCCGAAGCGGTGACCGCGTCCCGCTCGGACCCTGAGCCCGAGCCCGCCAGCCAGCCCGTCGCCGAACCCATCCTTGAGCCTGAGGCGCCCGTCCCGCCGCAGCCGATGCCGCCTGTTGTCGAGGCCAAGCCCGCCCGTGCCGAGCCTGAGCCCTTGGCCGAGGCGCGTGTTGAATCGCCTGCGCAAGCGCCTGCCGTGCTCCACCCCGATCAGCCTTTGCCGCCGTCGGTCGCAGCGGCTGAGCCTGTTGTCAGTGCCGAGCCTCAGGGCGAACCCGAATCCGTCGAGGTCGCTGCGCCCTGCGCGTCTGTTGAGACACTGGCGACCCCTGAGGCGCCGATTGAGGAGGATGCGTCCGCCACCACCCCGCTGGCCGAAGGTGCGCTCGATGAAGACGGCACCTACGCCCTGCCCGATGCCGTGGAGCCGCCCTACAGCCAGGTTGCCGAGCATATCGAGCACACCCTGCTCGGCCTGCTCGACGACCTCAGCCTGCCGGAGCGGCACCAGGCCCAAGCCCTGGAGATGCGCGAGCGGGTTGCCCGCGGGCTGAACTGGTACGAGCTGATTCCCGTGCTGGACGATCTGGCGGTGCTGATGCTGGCGATCAACGACAGCGGCCAGCACGAGTTCGAGCGCTATCTGCAACAGATCAACGAGCGCCTGGAAAGCTTCCAGAGCCATTTGCAGGAGGCTAGCGCAGGGCACGCCGACAACAGCAGCGCCGCGCGCCAACTGGACGACCAACTGCGCGAGCAGGTCGACGGCCTGCAAAGCAGCGTGCAGGGTGCAGTCGACATGGACAGCCTCAAACAGTTGCTGGACAGCCGCCTGGAGGGCCTGCTGGTCACCCTCGATCAGCACCAGCACGAACGCGACCGCCGCGAGCAGGCCCTGGCCGTGCGGTTGCAGGGCTTGGCCGAGCGCGTCAGCAGCATGGAGCAGGAGGCGCTCGGCTATCGCGAGCACCTCGAAGAGCAGCGGCAGAAGGCCCTGCTCGATCCGCTCACCGGATTGCCCAACCGCGCCGCCTGGGCCGAGCAGGTCGAGCGCGAAGTCGGCCACTGGCAGGCCGAGGGTGGACACCTGGCCATGGCCATCCTCGATCTCGACCACTTCAAGCGCATCAACGATGGCTACGGCCACTTGGCAGGCGACAAGGTACTGAAGATCGTCGCCGATCAACTGCGCAAACGCCTGCGCGGGCGTGACTTCATCGCCCGCTTCGGCGGCGAGGAGTTCGTTCTGCTGCTGCCGCAGAGCGCACCGGCGGCAGCGTTGCAGGTGGTCGAGGGCTTGCGTGCGGCGGTCGCGGCCTGCCCGTTCCATTTCAAGGGCGAGCGCGTTGTGGTCACCACTTCCATCGGCCTTACTGCGCTGCGCTCGGGCGAACGCGGCGAGCAGGCACTCAAGCGTGCGGACGAGGCGCTGTACCGGGCCAAGAGCCAGGGCCGTAATCGGATCGAGCGGGGCTGACCGTCAGATCGAAGGTTTTCCTGACTGGGTAATCGCCAGCAGCTCGTTATACTGTATCGCTGACTGCCCTCATGACGTGCCCCGCCAATGAAAACCCTGATCACCACCCTGTTCCTCGTGCTCCTCACCGGCTGCTCCAGTGGCCTGCGCATCGACCGCAGCCACCCCTCGGCCAACCAGGACAGCCGCATCCAGTTCGTCGTCCTGCATTACACCAATGCTTCGCTGGAGCGCTCTCTGGCGCTGCTCACCCACGGTGAGGTCAGCAGTCATTACCTGGTTGGCGATGGCAATGCCACGGTCTATCAGTTGGTGGATGAAAACCGCCGCGCCTGGCATGCCGGCGAAAGCCAGTGGCAGAGCCGCACTTGGCTCAACTCCAGCTCCATCGGCATCGAGATCGTCAACCCTGGCTACACCGACACGCCGACCGGGCGTGTCTGGCATCCGTACAGCGAAGCGCAGATCCAGGCCGTGATCGCCCTGGTCAAGGACATCGTTCAGCGCAATGGCATCGCACCGCGCAACATCATCGGTCACAGCGACATCGCGCCGCTGCGCAAGCTCGATCCAGGGCCGATGTTCCCTTGGAAGCGCCTGGCCGATGCCGGGCTGGGCATCTGGCCGAATGCCAATGCGGTGGCACGTCAGCAGGTGTATTTCGAAGCCAACCCGCCCAGTGCGCTGTGGTATCAGCAGCAGTTGGCACGGTTTGGCTACGCCATCGAGCAGACCGGCGAGCTGGATGTCGCCACCCGCCACGTGATCGCCGCCTTCCAGATGCGTTTCCGCCCTCAGTTGTTCGACGGCACGCCCGATGCGCAGACAGCCGCGATGCTGCAGGTGCTCAATACCCAGCGTTGAGCCGGCAGGCTAAATCGTCACGAGCCAATTCATCATCCAGTTGCTATACCTTGGTTATTCAACTGGATGCCGCGCATGCCCTTGTTCATCGCCACCGTGCGTCAAATTATCAGCAGTCCCTGGTTGCAGGCAGTACTGGTGGCGCTGGCCAGCGCCAGCGTGCTGCTGGCGGCCAGCGTCGGCGTGTCGGTGCAACAAGCCAGGCAGCATGAAAGCGCGCAGATGAACGCGCGCGGCGAGCGCTTCCTGGAGCGCCTGGAGCAAATCTTCGGGCAGTTGCGCGAGGGCGTCGATCATTTGCAGGCGGTTGCCAGCCGCCAATGCGACGCGCCCATGCGCCAGGCCCTGCGTGAGGTGGGGTTGAACTATCGCTTCGTCTACGAGGCGGTCTATCTCGACGGAGCCGTCGCGTGTTCCAGCCGAGGTGGCGACCAGGTCATCCGGCCTGATCGCGCCCCCGATATCCATGGTCCCACCTACAGCTATTGGCTCAATACCTCAGCCGAACCCAACGACAACCTCGCTGCGCTGGTACTGGGGCGAGGTTCGTTTCTGGTCTCGACCTCGCGCGGACACCTGGCTGACGCAGTGGACCTGCCGCAGGGCGGCAGCCTGCTGGTGGTGCTCGATGGCGGCCGGCGCGCCATCCCGGTCCTGGGCCCGCCGCAGCCCTGGCCTCCGACGCCCGACTGGCCACCGCCCTCGCCCAAGGCCCTGCTCGAACTGAGCGATCGCCTGATTTACCGCATGCCCACCCAGTTTCCCGACTATCAACTCGTGCTCATCGTGCCCCGGCAGAGCCTGCCCCTGCCGGGCGACACGTTGCTGTGGCTGATGATCGGCGCCAGCCTGCTGTTGGCCAGCCTGCTGGGATGGCTGACGCTGCGCCTGATTCGTCGCCGCCGCTCATTGGGCGCGAAGCTGCGCAAGGCCTTGCGGCGCGGTGAGCTACAAGTGCTGTACCAGCCGATCTTCGAGCTCGACAGCCGCCGCTGTGTGGGCGCCGAAGCGCTGGTGCGCTGGCGGCGTGCGGACGGCAGCCTGACCAGCCCGGAGCTGTTCATTCCGCTGGCTGAGGACACCGGGCAGATCCAGCAGATCACCGACTTCGTGCTGCAGCGTGTGCTGGAGCAACTGAGCCCGCTGTTGCGGGCTCATCGTCATTTGTACATTTCGATCAACCTCGCCGCCTGCGACGTCATGCTGCCGCGCATCGGTCATGTCGCCGCGCGGCTACTGGCCCAGCACCGTGTGCCCGCGCAGCAACTTGCGTTCGAAGTCACTGAGCGCAGCCTGGTCGATGTGGTCGCTGCGCGCGATACCTTGCAGGCCCTGCGCGCAGCGGGTCACCAGATCCTGATCGACGACTTCGGCACCGGCTATTGCAGCCTGTCGTACTTGCAGACCCTGCCGGTGGATGGCCTGAAGATCGACAAGGCTTTCATCGAGGGGCTCGGCCAGGACACGACTAACAGTGCCATCGCCCCGCACATCATCCGCATGGCCCATGACCTGCACTTGCGGGTGATCGCCGAAGGGATCGAGTCGGAAGCGCAGGCGGCGTTGCTGGCCCTGGAGGGGGTCAAGCATGGACAAGGATGGTTGTTCGCCCATCCGCTGAGCGCCCGGGAGCTGATCGACTCGATCGGCCTCGGGCGTCCGGTGCAGCCGCGCTGGCGCAGCAAGGCCAAGCCCTGAACGGCCAGCCTACGCTCGTCCTCAGACCGGCAGCGCCATGTAGAACTGCGTGCCCTGCCCTGGCCGGGAGAACACGCCCATGCGCCCGCCATGCAGTTGCACGATCTCTTTGCACAGCGCCAGGCCCAGGCCGGCGCCACCTTTCTTGCGCCCGACCTGCACGAACGGTTCGAAAATCCGTCCCTGTTGGCCGTAGGCGATGCCCTCGCCATCGTCCTCGACACTGACGATGACGCGCTCGGCATGTCGCCGTGCATGCAGGCGGATGTGACCGCCGCTGGCGGTGTGGCGGATGGCGTTGTGCAACAGGTTGTCCAGCACCCGGTCCAGTTGCGCGGCGTCGGCCTGGATGCGCGGCAAGGGTTGCTCGAGCTCGCTGACCAGCTCGATCTGTTTGTCCGCGGCCGATTCGGCGAAGCGCGCCTGCGCCCGCTCGAGCAGTTCGTCGATGGCGCAGGGCGCCAGCTCCAGCTTCTGCAAGCCGTTCTGGTAGCGGGAGAAGTTGAGCAGGTCGTTGATCAGTTGGGTCAGGCGCTGCATTTCTTCGCCGATGGTGTCGAGCAGATCGTGCTCGCGGGCCTCGGGTGGGAACTTGACCCGCTCGCGCAGCAGGCCAAAGGCCATGTGCATGCCGGTAACCGGTGTGCGCAACTCATGTGAGGCGCGCAGGACGAACTCGCTGCGCACGCGCTCGAAGGCGCGCTGCTCGGTGACGTCGTGCAGCACCATCACTGCGCCAAGGATCGGTCCTTGAGGGTGGCTGACCGGGGTCAGGCTGAAGGTCAGCAGCCGGGTTTCTTCGTCGATCTCGATGCTCAGGTCTTCCGGCGCACGGTCCAGGCTGCCGCCGCGCAGGACCTGGCGCATCTGCTGCTCCAGCTCAGGTCGATTGAGTGCTTCGGCCAGGCTGCTGCCGACCCGCGACGCGTCCCAGCCCAACTGGCGCTGGGCAACCGGGTTGAGGTGCTCCAGACGGCCCTGGCGATCGATGATCAGCAGGCCGTCGTCGATGCTGTCGAGCACTGCCTGCAAGCGCTGCTGCCCGGCCAGCAGTTCGTCGACATTAGTGGCCTGGTGCTTGCGCAGGGCGTCGGCCATCAGGCCGAAGCGGCGTGTCAGCAGGCTGAGCTCATTGGCTTGAGTGATCGGCAGGGTCACCTCGAAGTTGCCCTGGCCGACCTGGTCGGCGGCCTTGGCCAGCGCCTCGATCGGCTGGCCGAAGCGACGCGCCAGGTTGTGCGCGGTGACGAAGCCCAGCGCCACCACCGTCAGCCCCATCAGGCCGAGCACTCCGCTGACCAGCAATGCGCGCTCGCGGGTGTGTTCTTCACTGCGGGCGATCTGCTCCAGGGCCTGGCGATGCGAGTCGATCAGGTCGTTGCGCACCTGGTTGAAGGCAGCGCCCAGTGGGTTATCCAGGCCCATGCTGCGCCACGGCTCGGGGCTGTCGCGGTAGGCCCGGAGAAAGGCTGGGTAATGGCTCTGCGCCTTGCCAAAGCCCGTGCGCTCGCCGCCCTGCTCCAGACCGGTCGCCAACAGCGTGCTGAAGCTGTCCTGCAGGTGGGTCAGGCTTTTCGGATCGGTCTGCGGGTCGAGGATCAGCGTCAACTGCTCACCCAGGTTCTGCCGCAGCTTCAGGCCGATGTCCAGGGTGTGATTGGTCTCGCGCACCATCTGCTGCTGCACCGAGGCCATCTGCAGCACGCTGATCAGCCCCAGTGCCAGGCCCAGCAGCGCGACGGTCACCAGCGCCGAAAGGCTGAGGAACAGCCGCGTGCGCAGCTTCATGTGCCACTTCACAGGTTGTACTGCTTGCGTTTGCGGTACAGCGTCGAGGCGTCGATGCCGAGCGTCTTGGCGGCTTGGTCGAGGGTGTCGCTGGCGGCCAGCACTGCACCGATGTGCGCGCGTTCCAGTTCGTCCAGGCTCAGGGCTGCGCCGACCCGTGGGGCGTTGCCGGTGGGTTGCTCGCCCATGCCCAGGTGGGTGATTTCCACGCGCTCCTGCGGGCAGATGATGCTGGCGCGTTCGATCACGTTGCGCAGTTCGCGGATGTTGCCGGGCCAGCGGTAATTGAGCAGTGCCGAGCGGGCTTCGTCGCTGAAGCCGCGGGCCGGACGCGAGTATTCCTTGACGAAGCGCGCCAGGAAACGATCGGCCAGGGTGAGGATGTCTTCGCTGCGCTCGCGCAGGGGCGGCAGATGCAACGTGATGACGTTGAGGCGGTACAGCAGGTCTTCGCGGAAGCGACTCTCGCGCACCATTTCCTCGAGGTTGAGGTTGGTTGCCGCCAGGATGCGCACATCGGCGCGACGGGTGACCGGATCGCCCACCCGCTCGTATTCCTTGTCCTGAATGAAGCGCAGCAGCTTGGGTTGCAGGGTCAGCGGGAAGTCGCCGATCTCGTCCAGGAACAAGGTGCCGCCATCGGCCTGGTTGACCCGTCCAAGGGTGCTTTCGCTGGCGCCGGTAAAGGCCCCGCGGGTGTGACCGAACAGTTCGCTCTCCATCAGCTCGGCGTTGAGCGACGGGCAGTTGATGGTGACGCAGGCCTTGCGTGCGCGTTTGCTCCAGCCGTGGATGGCGCGGGCCAACTCGCCCTTGCCGGTACCCGACTCGCCGAGGATAAGAATGTTGGCATCAGTGGTGGCCACCTGCCGTGCGGTTTCCAGCACCGCCATCATTTGTGGACTGTGCGAATCCAGGCCGTCCTTGGGTTTGCGCACTTCGCCTTCGAGCGCTTCCAGTCGAGCCGACAACTGCCGCACCTCCAACTGCTTGGCGGTGGCCAAGCGCAGTTGATCGGGGCTGCAGGGCTTGACCAGGTAATCGGCGGCGCCAGCCTGGATGGCGTCCACCGCGGTGTCGATCGCCGAGTGTGCGGTGACGATGACGACCCGCATCCACGGCGCCTGGATACGCATTTGCGCCAGCACATCCAGGCCATTGTCTTCACCCAGGCGCAGGTCGAGGAAGCACAGATCGAACACCTGGCGCTGCAGCAGTGTCTCTGCCTGGGCAGCACTGTTGGCCGTGGCGACGTTGTAGCCCTCGTCTTCGAGGCAGTAACGGAAGGTACGCAGGATCGCGGACTCGTCGTCCACCAGCAGAATGCGGCCTTGGTTATCCTGGGCTGATTCCATTTTTCCTGCGCTCCTGTGGGAATGATCTGGGTTAGTGTCGGAAAAATCGGGCAAGTTGCATGGTCGATTCTGAAGGATTACGCCCTATGCAGGCTAGCTGTTGCCTAGGTTATTGGTTAACCAATTGAAATAGTTAGGTTTTTTACGCTTTTTCAGCCTGGCATGCAGGTTGCGATGAGCGTGGGATTTGTCACGAATAAAGGAGAAGCCCAATGTCTTTGTTCTCGCGTCATACCGTCCTGGCCGCCAGCCTGTTGTTGGCGGCGGTCCCCGCCTTTGCCGATTCCGTACAGGACGCTCGCCTGGAGGGCGCGGTGCAGACGGCGGTGTCCCTGAACAAACTCCTTAACCCGTTCCGCATCGAAGTCCAGGTCGAGGGCGCCCAGGCCCGCCTCAGTGGCGAGGTGGAAAACCCGGTCGAGCGTGATCTGGCAGAGCGCGTGGCCCTGGCCACCCGGGGTATCGAGCGGGTGGACAACCAGCTACAGGTCAATCCGCAACTGGCCGAGCGACCGCTGGAATTGCGGGCCTATGCCCAGCGCCTGGAAGACGCCACCCTCACCTTCGTCATTCGCGCTCGGCTGTTGTGGAGCCGGGTCACCGAGAAGGCGCCGATCGAGGTCGAGAGTCGCGAGGGCGTGGTGACCATGCGTGGGCGAGTGGACAACGTCGAGGCCAAGGAACAGGCCGGGGTGATCGCCCGAACGACCGAGGGTGTGTATCTGGTCAATAACCTGATCAGCCTGGACTCGGCCGCCATGGCGCTGGCCCGCGACAAGCCAGTGACCGCGCCGAGCGGGCCGCAGCCCAGCGATGCCTGGATCATCGACAAGGTACAAAGCAGCTTGCGCTTCAGTCGCAACCTGGACGGCCCGAATATAAAGGTGGCGAGCCAGGACGGCATGGTGCGCTTGTCCGGTGAAGTGGTGAGTAATGAACAGAAGTCCATCGCGGTGCAGATCGCCGGGCAGATCCTGGGCGTTCGTGGGGTCGACGCCGACCTCTTGAAGGTCGCCAGCAAGGTCGAGGGGTGATCGTGCAAAACGCACGGGCTGCACGACGTCATCGTGCAGGATACGTTCCCCAGTGGTTTTGATTTATTTGTTAAATCATTGATTTATAAGGTTTTTTATTTGATTAAAAACCTGGCATGCAGGCTGCAATACCTACTGCAAGAGTTGGATAACAACATTTGCAGGAGTCGCCGGCATGAATCGCCAATCCGTCAATCGTTCGCAGGTCGCCGCGTTGTCCGTACACCCGATGGTGTATCTGGTTGTGGCTCTGGTACTGACCCTGGCTGCCGGCCTGTTCTACCACAGCGTGCAGACCGCACGTCTGGCCGATCAGGTGGCTGCGCAAACTGCGCTGCTGGCGCAACTTCGCACCACCCACGCCAACACCTTGGTTCGAGCCGCTCAACCGCTGCCGGCGACCAATGCCTCGCCGGCCACGGTCGAGCGCATCGTTCCACAAGAGCGCTGGGTGTTCTGACGGCACACCGATTCAACCCTGGAAAGAATCCCGAAAAGAAAGGAGAAACACCATGCTGAGCTGGGCTATCACATTCCTGATCATCGCTATCGTCGCCGCAGTGCTGGGCTTCGGTGGTATCGCCGGCGCCGCGACCGGTATCGCCAAGATCCTGTTCATCGTGTTCCTGGTGCTGTTCGTCGCTTCCTTCTTCTTCGGACGCGGACGTCGATGAAACAGATGCTCCGCAATGCTCTGGCCACCGCCCTGCTGCTGGGCGGTGCGACCGGGGCGCTGGCAGGTAATGACGGTCAGATGCGAGTGGGCCAGCTGCTAGGGTCCGACGAGCAGTATCGGCAGGCTTGGCAGAAGGCGATCAAAGGAGAGGAGCGGTTGCCCGAATGGGTGATCAACCTCAGCGGCAGCTCGAATGAGCAGATGTCCGCCGTCACCGAGGACGGTGACAAGTACATGGTCGGGCCGCTCTGCGAGTCCGAGACCAACTGCAAGTACAAGCGTTTGATCGTAGCGTTCAGCTGGGACAAGGACGATGCCTACGCAATGTTGGTCGAAGTGCCCGAAGGCCTGCCTTCGGACAAGTCGCCAACGCGGCATGCGGATTACCGCTGGCTGGGTAAACCGGACGAAGGCATGCAGCAGTTGCTCAAGGAGCAGCTCAAGCGTGACCCGAACTGGTACTGACCAGCGGTCGTCGTTTGTAATCAGATGGAAGCCTGCAGCCTTCAAGCTTGCGGCTTCCATGATGCGCGGCGCCGATGAGGGGCTGCACATGACCAGGGGGTCGGGCCGCTTTGATCGATTCAGGGTCGGAGTGGCCTAGGGGTACAGGGAGTACCCCCGATGAGGGCCGGGTCAGGAGCGACAGCATCGGAAGATCCAGGTCAGTGCGGGCACATGCAGACCCGTAACGCTGACCTGGCTTCCGGAGCGTCCATTGATCGTTTGAAACGCTGCTTTGAGCATTTTCCCGCCGAGACACATTTTGTCTCAACCGTATGTCGAAAAAAATCCTGCGCTTTGGTTCTGCCAGTGGGCCGTGGAAGTGCCCATTCGGATTGTCGAACACCCTCCTTTTAGCGCTCTGCGCATCTGGTCATTTCGGCCGTGAAATGGCACGTCGGTCGTGTTCGGAAAACCGAATACGGGGATTTTTCAGCGGCTGTATTGGCCGAAATAGCCGCTTCTGTTATGCCGATTCGGCATGGGGTAGTCGTTTACGGCATTAGACTGGCCCGGCCCTCGTCGCAATAGTTGCGCCTTTTTCGCAAGCCCGAGCGTTCTTTCGCTCGCGGGCGGCGGCCTTCCAAGCGGGTCGCCGGACGGAAGCCCATCGCTGGCCGTTTCATTGCCGAAGGCTCTGGGACGCGCTTTATAGTCGGGTAACCCAAGACCACTACAACAAAGGTAATGACATGAAGAAGGCAAAACTGAGCCTCGCCTGGCAGATCGTGATCGGTCTGGTACTGGGCGTTGCAGTCGGCGCGCTACTGAATCATTTCAGTGCAGAAAAGGCATGGTGGATCAGCAATGTCCTTCAGCCCGCCGGCGACATCTTCATTCGCCTGATCAAGATGATCGTAGTCCCGATCGTGATCTCGTCGCTGATCGTGGGTATCGCCGGGGTTGGCGATGCGAAGAAACTGGGCAGCATCGGCCTGAAGACCATTCTCTACTTCGAAGTGGTGACCACGATCGCCATCGTGGTGGGCCTGGTCATGGCCAACGTGTTCCATCCGGGTGCCGGCATCGACATGAGCACCCTCGGTACCGTCGATATTTCCAAATACCAGGCCACGGCGGCCGAGGTGCAGCATGAGCATGCGTTCATCGAAACCCTGCTCAACCTGATCCCGTCGAACATCTTCGCCGCGCTGATGCGTGGTGAAATGCTGCCGATCATCTTCTTCTCGGTGATGTTCGGCATGGGGCTGTCGTCGCTCAATGCCGAGCTGCGCGAGCCGCTGGTGCGGACCTTCCAGGGCGTGTCGGAGACCATGTTCAAGGTCACCCACATGATCATGAACTACGCGCCGATCGGTGTGTTCGCCCTGATCGCCGCCACGGTCGCCAACTTCGGCTTCGCCTCGCTGCTGCCGCTGGCCAAGCTGGTGCTGCTGGTGTACTTCGCCATCGCCTTCTTCGCCTTCATGGTGCTGGGTCTGGTGGCGCGGGTGTTCGGCTTCTCGATCATCAAGATCATGCGCATCATGAAAGACGAGCTGATCCTCGCCTACTCCACGTCCAGCTCCGAGACCGTGCTGCCACGGGTGATCGAGAAGATGGAGAAGTACGGCGCGCCGAAGTCGATCTGCTCGTTCGTGGTGCCCACCGGCTACTCGTTCAACCTCGACGGCTCGACCCTGTACCAGAGCATCGCGGCAATCTTCATCGCCCAGCTGTATGGCATCGACCTGTCCATCGGCCAGCAACTGATGCTGGTGCTGACCCTGATGGTCACCTCCAAAGGCATCGCCGGTGTGCCGGGCGTGTCCTTCGTGGTGCTGCTGGCGACCTTGGGCAGCGTGGGTATTCCGCTGGAAGGCCTGGCGTTCATCGCCGGTGTCGACCGCATCATGGACATGGCCCGTACCGCCCTGAACGTGGTGGGCAACGCCCTGGCCGCGGTGGTGATCGCCAAGTGGCAGGGGATGTACGACAGCGCCAAGGGCGAGGCGTACTACAACTCGCTGTTCCAGGCCGGCGCCAAGCCACACGCCGTGGCGACGGGCAAGACCGTCAACCAGTAAACCTGGCGTTGCACCCAAGAGCCCCGACCTGTCGGGGCTTTTTGCATGGTGCGCAGGGGTCGGGTCGCCCCCGTTTGCGCTATCATTCCGGCATTTTTCACAGGGGAACAGGCGCATGCTCAACGGCCTTTGGCTCGGCTTCTTCGTGGTAGCGGCCATCTCCGCCCTGGCCCAGTGGCTGGTGGGCGGCAACGCCGGGATCTTCGCTGCCATGGTCGAGAGCATCTTTGCCATGGCCAAGCTGTCGGTCGAGGTCATGGTGCTGCTGTTCGGCACCCTCACCCTGTGGCTGGGTTTTCTCAAGATCGCCGAGAAGGCCGGCATCGTCGAATGGCTGGCCAAGGTACTCGGCCCGCTGTTCGCCCGCCTGATGCCCGAGGTGCCGCCTGGCCACCCTGCCCTGGGCCTGATCACCATGAACTTCGCCGCCAACGGCCTGGGCCTGGACAACGCCGCCACACCCATCGGCCTGAAGGCCATGCGTGCCTTGCAGGAGCTCAATCCCAGCAGCACCACGGCGAGCAACGCGCAGATCCTGTTCCTGGTGCTCAATGCCTCGTCCCTGACCCTGCTGCCGGTGACCATCTTCATGTACCGCGCCCAGCAGGGCGCCACCGACCCGACCCTGGTGTTCCTGCCGATCCTGCTGGCCACCAGCGTCTCGACGCTGGTCGGTCTGCTGTCGGTGGCGGTGATGCAGCGCCTGCGCCTGTGGGATCCGGTGGTGCTTGCCTACTTCATTCCCGGCGCGCTGCTGCTGGGCGGTTTCATGGCGTTTCTCGGCACGCTGTCGGCGGCGGCGCTGGCCAGCCTGTCGTCGATCCTCGGCAACCTCACGCTGTTCGGCGTGATCATGCTGTTCGTGGTGATCGGCGCGCTACGCCGGGTGAAGGTCTACGAGGCGTTCGTCGAGGGCGCCAAAGAGGGCTTCGACGTCGCCAAGAGCCTGCTGCCGTACCTGGTGGCGATGCTGGTGGCGGTGGGTGTACTGCGCGCCTCCGGGGCGCTGGAGCTGGCGCTCGATGGCATTCGCCACGGCGTCGAATGGCTGGGGATGGACAGTCGTTTCGTCGAAGGCTTGCCCACGGCGCTGGTCAAGCCGTTCTCCGGCAGCGCCGCGCGGGCGATGCTGATCGAGACCATGCAGACCCAAGGCGTCGACAGCTTCCCGGCGCTGGTGGCAGCCACGATCCAGGGCAGTACCGAAACCACCTTCTACGTGCTGGCGGTGTATTTCGGCGCGGTCGGCATCCAGCGTGTGCGCCACGCCGTGGGCTGCGCGCTGCTGGCCGAGCTGTCCGGGGTGATCGCGGCGATCTGCGTGTGCTACTGGTTCTTCGCCTGAGCCTGGAACCCTGAAGCCTGGGTCACGGTCCAGTCCACCACCTGGCGCGCCAGGGTGTCGCCCGCGGCGCCGAAGCCACTGACCACCGCCGGCACCTGCTTGTCGCTCAGCGGCTGGCGCACTTCGAAGCGCTGGCTGGCGAGAATGCGCTGGCTACGTCCCTGCACCAGTCGGGCGTCATAGCGCATCACCACGTCTACACCGGCCGAGCCGTACTCGCTCTGAAATGCCTGCAGTTCGCCGACCAGTTCGTAGTCGGCCTGCAGGTTGCTGTCATCGGCGCTCAGGCGCTGCACCCGGCCATCGCGCTGGAAGGCATCGAGCAGCCGGTTGCGCACCAGCAATGGCACCGGATCGCTCCAGCGCGCGCCCTTGTAGCTGCTGATCACGTCGCCTGCGGGAATCACCGCGATGCGCGACCCCGACAGCGCTTCACTGGCCAATGGCTTGTTCAAACGCAGCGACCAGTTCACGGGCATGGCGGTGTGGCTGGCCTGATGCACCGGCAGGCGATAGACATCGCTCGGCTCGCCTTGCGGCAGGATCGAGCAGGCGGCCAGGTTCAGCAGGCCGGCCACGACGAGCAGGCGTAGAGGCGATTTCACGGCTGGAACTCCTTGTTCGGCTCGCGGCCCAGCAGGTAGCCGCTGGGGTCGGCTTCCAGGCGCCGCGAAATGCCCTTGAGGGCGTTGAGCGTCTCACGCAGCTCGCGGATGGCGGGCGCCAGTTGGTTCAAGCCTTGGGCTCCGTCGTCCAAGGCTTCGCGGTTGTGCGAAAGCAGTTCGTTGATGGTCGCGGTGCTCTGCGCCAACGACTGCATGGCCTGCTCTGCGCTGCCGATGGCCTGCTTGCCCTCGCTGCCCAGCAGGCCGTTGGCGCTGCGCATCAAGGCTTGGGTCTCGGCCAGGGTGGCATTGGCCTGCTTGCCCACCTGGCCCAATTGCTCGATGGCCTGGGCGATGCCGCCCTTCTGGCTGGCGAAGGCCCCGGTGGTCTGCTCGAGGTTGGCCAGGGTGTTGCTCAGGCGCTCGATGTTGGTGTCGGAGAACATCTGGTTGGCGTTGTGCAGCAGCAGGTTGACGTTGGTCACCAGGTCGCTGCTGTCGTCGAGCAAGCGCGAAATCGGCGAGGGCGAGGCGACGATCACGGGCAGCTGGCCGTCCTTGCCTTTGAGCGCCGGACTCTGTGGCGTGCCGCCGCTGAGCTGGATGAAGGTGTTGCCGGTCACGCCTGCCAGGGTCAGCTTGGCCTGGGTGTCCTGCTTGACCGGCGTGTCGGCGCTCAGGCGGATCCGGGCCAGTACGCGGCGCGGATCCTGCGGGTCCAGGCGCAAGCTGCTGACGTCGCCGACCTTGATGCCGTTGTACTGCACCGGGCTGCCACGCGACAGGCCCGACACCGCCTCGCTGAAGACCACTTCGTAGTCCTTGAACGCGTCGTCGACGCTGGACTTGGCCAGCCACAGGCCGAACAGCATGGCCCCGGCCACCACCAGCACGGCGACCAGCCCGATGAGAACGTGATGGGCGCGGGTTTCCATGCTTCAGTGCTCCTGTGCCGCGCCGGCAGCGGCCTGTGCCGCCGCCCGCCCGCGCGGGCCGTGAAAGTAATGGTGAATCCAGGGATCGTCCGCCTGTTCGACTTCGGCCAGGGGGCCGGCCACCAGCACCTTCTTCTGCGCCAGCACGGCGACGCGGTCAGTGATGGTGTACAGGGTGTCGAGGTCGTGGGTGATGAGCAACACCGACAGGCCCAGGGCGTCACGCAGCGTCAAAATCAGCTGATCGAAGGCCGCCGCACCGATCGGGTCCAGCCCGGCCGTGGGTTCGTCGAGAAACAGGATGTCGGGGTCCAGCGCCAGGGCGCGGGCCAGGGCGGCGCGCTTGATCATGCCGCCGGACAGCGCAGCCGGGTATTTGTCCGCCGCGCTGATGGGCAGCCCGGCCAGCGCCAGCTTGACCCCGGCCAGGTGCTCGGCGTCGGCGCGCGACAGGCCGGCGTGCTCGATCAAGGGCAGTGCGACGTTTTCGGTAATGGTCAGCGAGGAGAACAGCGCGCCCTTCTGGAACAGCACGCCAAAACGCCGTTCCAGGCTCGAGCGCTGGTCGTCATTCAGTGCGATGAGGTCCTGGCCGAATACCGTCACCTGGCCCTCGTTGGGTCGACGAAGGCCGACGAGGCTGCGCAGCAGCACCGATTTGCCGCTACCCGACCCGCCGACCACGGCGAGGATTTCGCCGCGATACAGGTCCAGGTCCAGCCCTTGGTGCACCACCTGACTGCCAAAGCGGTTGCACAGGTCGCGCGCCTGGATCACCGGTTCGCCCTTGCCGATCACCAGCCCATCTCCATGAAGAACAACGCCGCGACGGCGTCCAGTACGATCACCACGAAGATCGACTGCACCACCGCCGAGGTGGTGTGGGCGCCGACCGACTCGGCGCTGCCACTGACCTTGAACCCTTCCAGGCAGCCGATGGCGGCGATCAGGAAGGCGAAGAACGGCGCCTTGAGCAGGCCGACCAGGAAATGCTGCACACCGATATCGCTCTGCAGCAGGGACAGGAACATCGCCGGCGGGATGTCCAGCGACAGCGCGCAGACCACCGCACCGCCGACCATGCCGCAGAGCATGGCGACGAAGGTCAGCAGCGGCAGGGCGATCAGCAACGCCAGCACCCGAGGCACCACCAGCAGCTCGATCGGGTTCAGGCCCAGGGTGCGGATGGCGTCGATTTCCTCGTTGGCTTTCATCGAGCCGATCTGCGCGGTGAAGGCGCTGGCGGTGCGCCCGGCCATGAGGATGGCGGTGAGCAGCACGGCGAATTCGCGCAGGAAGGAGAACGCCACCAGGTCGACGGTGAACACCGTGGCGCCGAAGTCGGCCAGCACGGTGGCCCCGAGGAAGGCGACCACGGCGCCGACCAGGAAGGTCAGCAGGGCGACGATGGGGGCAGCGTCCAGGCCGGTCTGCTCGATATGTGCCACCACCGGGGTGAGGCGCCAGCGGTGCGGCTGGAACAGGCGGGTGGCGAGCGTGGCCAGGATCAGGCCGACGAAGCCCAGCAGTTGCCGCGTGTCCTGCCACAGTGTGTCGACGGCGCAGCCAATGCGCGCGAGCAGTTGCAGCAGCACGGGCTGCTCGGGTTCCTTGAGCGGGATGCAGTAGTCCTGCAGCGAGCGATAGACCGTCTGCAGCAAGGCGCGGCTGGCGGCGGGCAGTTCGTGGGTGCAGTGCGCCAGGCGTTCGGCGCCCAGCAGCTCGGCCAGCAGCGAGGCGCCCGCCGTGTCGAGGCGGCCAAGCTGGGTGAGATCGACCTGAGCCTCGGCGCCGTACTGGTCGCGCAGGCGCTCGCTGTCGCGCCGCAGGCGAGCGTAATGCTCCAGGGTCCAGTCACCGGTGATGGCGAGTCGCGTAGGGTGCTGGCGCGTGTCGAGGGTGACGCTGGGCTCCATGTCTTTGGCTCTGCACGACGGCGGTGGGGCAGATCATAGCCTGTTGCAGCGGTGGTGGCTGCATCGCCGGGCAAGCCCACTTCCACAACTTCCTGTGGGAGCGGGCTCGTCCCGCGATGAAGGCGACGCAGTGATCGAACCTCACCCCGCCGTCCCATCCTCGACCACCTTGAAGCGCAGCACGCCGATGACCTGACCGTCCTCGGTCAGCACCCGCACTTGCCACTTGCCCACCGGGTTGTGCGGGAAGTTCTGCTTGTGGGTCCAGGCCCGATAGCCCTCTTTGCGCCCGCCATGGATGTCCAGGGCAATGCGGTCCACTTCCTTGCCGTCCTGCTGCCACACGTGGAAGATCCGCTCGTTCAGGCCACGTGGAGCGTTGATCGAGGTGTAGGCGTACAGGCCGGCGCTGCGGATGCGGCTGGCGTCGATCTGCTCCAGCGACTCGCCCGGCTCTCGGTCCTGCATCTGCGTGGTCACCGCCACTTCGGTCATCCACAGGGTCGCCGGCGGCACCCAGGAACGCAGCAACCAGCCGCCGCCGCCGATCGCCAGGGTCAGCACCACCAGCATCACGCCGCGTCGCCAGGTGTTGATCGGGAAGCTGCTGGCCAGGCTCGGGAACGACAGCACCATGGCGGCGATCAGCGCCAGCTTGAAGCTCTGCGCGGTGGTCAGGTGCAGGATGATCGGCAGTGCGGTGAGCAACGCGGCGAACAGGGTGAGCGTGTGCAGGGCCAGGAACAGCCAGCGGCGCGGGGCGAGCCAGCGGTAGTACAGTGGGTCGACGATGGAAATCAGCCCCGCTGCGCCGAGCAGACCGGTGAACACCAGTTGCCCGCTGTTCCAGGTGGTGGTGATGAAAAAGAACGGCAGGACGAAGAACAGGCTCTCCTGGTGGATCATCTGCGTCGCATAGCGCAGCAGCGGCTGCGGGATTTCGCGCTTGAAGGTGCGGGCGAACAGGCCGGTGAGGGTGTTCTCGAGCATCAGCCATATCCAACTGACCAACAGCAGGATGGCGATCCAGCTGGCCAGCCCGGCCTGGCGGTCGACCAGGATGAAACTGCCGATGCCCGACAGGAAACCGCCCAAGGCGATGACTCCCGGGTAGCGTTTGAGCAGTTCGATGATGCGCTGGACGATCTGGGGTATGGGGGGCATGGAGGCTGGCAGCAAGGTGAGGTGACGGTTCTGGCGGTGTCACGGATTCACCCGCGACACGGCCGGCTCAGAATAACGCCAATTCAACGTTCACGCGTAGCACCGCTGGGACGATCCGCCGGCTGGCGGCGGCGTCGCAGCAGCCCGATGGCCAGGATCAGCCCGAGCACCAGCGCCACCAGCCCGTACAACTCGTCGTAGCCCAGCAGCGGTTTCTCGATGCGTACATAACCGGGCGTGGCCAGCAACTGGCGCAGAGCATCGTTGGCCTGCGCCAGGCTGACCTTGCGCAGCTTGCCGATCGGATCGCCGAAGCGGCCGTCCTCGTAGTCGTTCAGTGCGCCCCAGTAATAGTCGGCCAACGCGCTGTTGCCTTGGCTGGTCCAGCTTTCCCGGGCGATGGCGGCTTCCTTGAGGCGGGCGAAGGTGTCGGGGTCCAGGCCATGCTTGCGCAGGTCATCGAACGTGGCTTGCAGCACGGTGACGGCCTGGTCGATGTCGCCGCGTTCCAGGTCGGCGTTGAAGCTGAGCATGCCACTGTCGCCGAAGCTTTCCCGGCGCACCGAGGGACCGTAGGACAGGCCGTGGCGCAGGCGCAGTTGATCGTAGAGCGTCCAGTCGAGGTAGCGCGAGAGCAGGTCGAGGGTCTGCTCGTGGTCGCTATCGAGCACCGGCTCGATGAACAGCCAGTGCAGCTTGGCACTGTCGCCGAGCCAGCCGCGGGTGAGGTCGCGGCGCTGTTCTGCCTGCTGGGTGATGCTGTCCAGGTCGCGCCGCTCGCCGGGTTCGGTGGCAGGCAATTCGCCGTAGGTGCGCTCCAGGTAGGCGGGCAGCAAACGATCGAGGCCACCGACCACGATCAGGCTCATGTTGTTGGCGGCATACCAATGTTCGCGCATGGCCTGGACCTGCTTGAGGCTCATGCTGGCGATGTCGGAGCGCTCGGCGCATTTCAGCCCGAGCTCGACCGCCAGTTGATCGCTGGCCGGGTGGCCGATGTCCTGGCGGTCCAGCCAGCGTTGCAGGTGACCATAGTGGCCGCCGTCCTCGCGCTCGACGATCCGCTTCGCCGTGGCCAGGGCCTTGGCGTCGATGCGGGTGTCGCGCACCGCCGCCAGCAGCAGGTCGAGTACCTTGCGCTGGTTGCGCGCCGGGGCCTCGACCACGAAGGTGGTGTCGGCCGCACTGGTGAAGGCATTCCATTCGCCGCCCAGTGCTTGCAGACGTTCTTCAAGGCCGCCTTCGCCACTGTCGTCCAGGCCGCTGAACAGCAGGTGCTCGAGCAGGTGCGGCAGCTCGCGCTGGTCGCAGGGGAAGTCGTCCAGGCCTACGCCGACCACCAGACGGATCGCGACGTGGTCGCGCTCGTAGCCGGACTTGAGGATCACCTGCAGGCCGTTGGGCAACAGATAGCCCTCGACCCGCGAGCGGTCGAGGGCGAGCGAGGGCAGACTGAACAGGATGCAGCAGGCGAACATCAGGCAACGCATGGGCAGGCTTCCGGGCCGGTCTCCAGGTGTGCGGGGGTCAAGTGGGACTGGCGTCTTCCGGCTGATCGTCGAGCAAAAGCCCGCCGGTGTCCGCGCCGCCCAGTACCACATAGGCACTGCTGCAGAACAAAGAGTTCAACCGTTTCATGTCGGCGATCAGTTCCAGGTGCAGTGAGCTGGTCTCGATGCTCTGCACCACCTTGCGTTGCAAACGGCTGACATGGGCGTGGGCCAGGCGCCGCTCCTGAGCGCGGAACCTGCGCTTTTCGCGCAGCAGCAGACGCGCGCTTTGCGGATCGGCGCTGAGGAACACCGACAGCCCCAGGCGCAGGTTGGCCAGCAGTTGCTGTTGCAGGCCAGCCAGCTCTTCCAGCCCGACCTCGGAGAACTCCCGGCGCTGGGAGGTCTTCTGCTGCTGGACTTTGCGCAGCATGCGCTCGATCAGGTCGCTGGCCAGCTTGAGGTTGATCGACAGCTCGATGATCTCTGCCCAGCGCTGGCTGTCATGTTCGCCCAGGTCTTCGCGCGGCATCTGCGCCAGGTACAGCTTGATTGCGCTGTACAGCGCTTCGGCATCTTCGCCCAGGGCGCGGGTCTGTTGCGCGAGCGCAGTCTGAGTGCCGCGCAGGGCACCGAGCATGGCATCGAGCAGGCTTTCGACGATATCGCCCAGGCGCAGGGTCTCGCGAGCAGCATTGGCCAGTGCCAGGCTGGGGGTCTGCAAGGCCGTGGGGTCGAGGTGACGCGGTTTGACCTGGCCGTTGGCCAGTTCGCGTTCGGGCAGCAGGGTGTTGCACAAGCGGCCCATGGGTTTGACCGTCGGCAGCATGATCACGCAGCGGGCGGTGTTGTAGAGCAGGTGGAAACCGATCACCAGCTCTTGCGGGCTGAAGCTCAGCGAGTCCATCCAGTCCACCAGCGGGTGCAGAACCGGAATGATCAGTAGCAGGCCGATCAGCT
This sequence comes from Pseudomonas sp. RAC1, assembly GCF_030658255.1. NCBI lineage: Bacteria > Pseudomonadati > Pseudomonadota > Gammaproteobacteria > Pseudomonadales > Pseudomonadaceae > Pseudomonas > Pseudomonas sp. RAC1. The sequence goes on along the minus strand of NZ_JAUTXS020000037.1, from coordinate 248,846 downwards.
TGTACAGCAGGCTGCCCAGCGCGACCCGACGACCGGCGGCGTTCTGCATGCTGGTGCTGAGAAACGCTAGCAGCCCGCTGCCGATGTTGGCCCCGACCACCAGGCCGATGGCCACCGGCAGGCTGATCACCTCGGCGCCGGCCAGGGTCGCGGTGAGCAGCACGGCGGCCAGGCTCGAGTAGGAGATCATCGCGAACAGCGCGCCGACCAGCGCGTCGAGCAGAATATCGCCCGTGAGCGAGGCGAACAGAACCTTCACGCCTTGGGCCTGGGTGATGGGCGCTGCCGCCTGCACGATCAATTGCAGGGCCAGGATGATCAGGCCCAGGCCGATGGCCACTCGGCCCAGTTGGCCGATCCGGGTCTGCTTGCGCGAGAGGAAGAAGATCACCCCGATGAAAATCAGCAGCGGTGACAGCCAGGACAGGTCGAAGGTCAGCACCCGGGCCATGAGCGCGGTGCCGACGTCGGCGCCGAGCATGATCGCCAGCGCCGGGGTCATGGCCATCAGGCCCTGGCCGACGAAGGAGGTGACCAGCATGGCGGTGGCGTTACTGCTCTGTACCACGGCGGTGACCACGATGCCGGCGATGAACGCCAGGGGGCGACGATCCATGTTCTGGCCGAGTACCCGGCGCAGGTGCGAGCCGTACACGCGCAGGATGCCGGTGCGCACGATATGCGTACCCCAGACGAGCAACGTCACGGCAGACAGCAGGTTGAGCAGGGTCAGCATGGTCGGGGCCCCCTTGTTACCGACGCCCCAGTGCGGGGCCAATGGGTGAAGCGGTGAGCCTGGCCCGGGGCTGGGCGGTTCTGTCAGTGCTCACTGAAGCTTTAGCGGGTTTGCGCAGGAGACGCCAGCTTCGCATGGCAGACATTTATTTGAAACATTTGTGTCATGGAAAGCATTGGGGCCGCAAAGCGGCCCCAAGGGTGGCGACGCACCGCCGGGCGGTCACTGGCCGGGCACGTCCTTGCGCAGCTTGACCGGGTCCTGCTCCTTGCCATCCTTGCGCGCCAGCGCCGTGCGCATGCGGATGTTGATCGCCTCCACCGCCAGCGAGAAGGCCATGGCGAAGTACACGTAGCCCTTGGGCACATGCACATCGAACGATTCGGCGATGAGCACGGTGCCGACCACGATCAGGAACGACAGCGCGAGCATCTTCAGCGAGGGGTGCTTGTCGATGAAGTCGCTGATGGTGCCGGCGCAGAGCATCATCACCAGCACGGCGACGACGATCGCCGCGATCATCACCGGGACGTGGGACACCATGCCCACCGCCGTGATCACCGAGTCCAGGGAGAACACGATGTCGATGATCGCGATCTGGATGATGGTGTAGAAGAACTTGCCGCCGCCGCCCTTGGGCGCCTCGCCGCTTTCGTCTTCGCCTTCCAGGCCGTGGTAGATCTCCTGCGAGCTTTTCCACAGCAGGAACAGGCCGCCGAAGAACAGAATCAAATCACGTCCGGAGATGCCTTCGCCGAGCACCACGAACAGGTCGTCGGTCAGGCGCATGACCCAGGTGATCGACAGCAGCAGCATGATCCGCGTGACCATCGCCAGCGCCAGGCCGAAGATGCGCGTGCGCGGCTGCATGTGCTTGGGCATGCGGCTGACCAGGATCGAGATCATGATGATGTTGTCGATCCCGAGCACGATCTCGAGTGCGGTGAGGGTGAAAAAGGCAACCCAGATTTCCGGGCTGGTCAGCCATTCCATGTGTATTCCTTCGAGCGGTGAAGGCGACGACCCCAAAAGGGCCGCCGCGGTAGGGTGCTGCAGTTGTATTAAAGACTACTGAACAGCGGGAAAACTCCCATGAGCAGGGCGGCGAGCATTATGCACAGGCACACCAACACTGCCCACTTGAGGGTAAAGCGCTGGTGATCGCCGAATTCGATGCCGGCCAGGGCCACCAGTAGATAGGTGGACGGCACCAGCGGGCTGAGCAGGTGCACCGGCTGACCGACGATCGAGGCGCGGGCCATTTCCACCGGGCTGATGCCGTAGTGGCTGGCGGCCTCGGCGAGCACCGGCAGGACACCGTAGTAGAAGGCGTCATTGGACATGAAGAATGTGAACGGCATGCTGACGATCGCGGTGATCGTCGCCAGGTAGGGCCCGAGCGCCTCCGGGATCACCGCCAGCAGGCTCTTGGACATGGCCTCGACCATGCCGGTGCCGGACAGGATGCCGGTGAAGATGCCCGCAGCGAAGATCAATCCGGTCACCGCCAGCACGCTGCCGGCGTGGGCCGCGATGCGGTCTTTCTGCTGTTGCAGGCACGGGTAGTTGACGATCATGGCGATGCTGAAGGCGATCATGAACAGCACCGGCAGCGGCAGCAGGCCGGCGATCAGGGCGGCCATCAGCGCGACGGTGAGGGCGCCGTTGAACCAGATCAGCTTCGGCCGACGCGCCTCGGGGAATTGCGACACGCTGATTTCGCTGTGGTCGATGTCGTCGGTCGGCAGGTGCAGCTCGCCCAGGCGCGCACGTTCGCGCTTGCCGTACAGGTAGGCGATGGCGAGGATCGCCAGTACGCCGAAGGCCATGGCCGGGATCATCGGCACGAAGATGTCCGAAGGGTCCACGTGCAGGGCGCTGGCGGCACGGGCGGTCGGTCCGCCCCAAGGGGTCATGTTCATCACCCCGCCCGCAAGAATGATCAGTCCGGCCATGATGCGCGGGCTCATGCCCAGGCGGCTGTACAGCGGCAACATGGCGGCGCAGCAGATCATGTAGGTGGTGGCGCCGTCACCGTCGAGCGAGACCACCAGGGCCAGCACGGCGGTGCCGACCGAGACTTTCAGCGGGTCGCCCTTGACCAGCTTGAGGATCTTGCGCACGGCCGGGTCGAACAGGCCGGAGTCGATCATCAGAGCGAAGTAGAGGATGGCGAACATCAGCATCACGCCGGTGGGCGCGAGCTTGCTGATGCCCTCGAGCATCATGGGGCCGATCTTGGCGGAAAAGCCGCCGAACAGGGCGAACAGGATCGGTACCAGGATCAGCGCGATCAAGGCCGACAGGCGCTTGGTCATGATCAGGTACATGAAGGTGATGACCATGGCAAAGCCGAGGAAGGTCAGCATGACGGTACTCCAGGCGTGGCGCGGCGAAAGGTGTCGGGCGGATCAGCGCGTGGGGCGCTGTGCGTGGAATACGGGGAGGGGTACTGCGGGGAGGCGGGCACAGGACAGCATCGGAATCACCATTGTTGTTGTTGATTGAGCCGGGTGTGCTGTGGATGCGCACCCTGGCTGACCGGTCTTTGTGCCGGTGGTGGCGCTATCCTAGGGGCGAAAGCTTTCAGCCAGCTTTCGCGTTGAATCAGCTGACGAGAGGTCGCGGTGATGAACGAAGTCCATGAAGGTGGGTGCCATTGCGGCGCCCTGCGCTATCGATTGGTGGGGACCCTTGAGGATGTCGCCCATTGCCATTGCTCGATCTGTCGGCGGGTCAGCGGCGCTCTGGTGGTGACCTGGGTCACCGTCCCTCGTACCGCATTCACCTGGCTGGCGGGCCAGCCGAAGCATTATCTGGCGCCGGCCAGTTGCACGCGGATGTTCTGTGACCGATGTGGCGCACATGTGGCGCTGGAAACGACGCACAGCCCATCAAGCCTGGATGTAACGGTGGCGACGCTGGATCGACCGGAGCAGGTCAGGGCCAACCGGCATATCTGGACCGAAAGCCGCCTGTCGTGGCTGCACCTGGACGAGCATCTGCCCAGCGAGGCGCAGGAGCACCTGTAAAACAAAACGGGGCCTGGTAAGAGGCCCCGTCAGGGTTCAGATGGTCAGCGTCCAGTCGTAGTCGACGATCAGCGGCGCATGCTGGGAGAAGCGCGGCTGGCGTGGCAGGCGCGCGTTACGTACGCAGCGGCGCAGGCCCTGGGTGAGGATCTGGTAGTCGAAGCGATAGCCCAGGTTGAGCATCTCGGCCTGTTCGTTATCGGGCCACCAGCTGTACTGATCACCTTCGCGGCTGACTTCGCGCAGGGCATCGACGTAGCCCATTTCGCCGATGATGGCGTCCATCCAGGCGCGCTCGGGCGGCAGGAAGCCGGGCGACTGCTGGCTGTCGCGCCAGTTCTTGATGTCGAGCTTCTGCTGCGCCACGTACAGCGAGCCGCAATAGATGTACTCGCGGCGCTTGCGGCGCTGCTTGTCCAGGTACTTGGCGAAGTCGTCCATCAACTTGAATTTCTGATTCAAGTCTTCGTCGCCGTTCATGCCCGAAGGCATCAGCAGGCTGGCGATGCTGACCTTGTCGAAATCGGCCTGCAGGTAACGTCCGTAGCGGTCGGCTGTCTCGAAGCCCAGGCCGGTGATGACTGCCTTGGGCTGCATCCGCGAGTAGAGCGCCACGCCACCGTGGGCGGGCACCTCCGCGTCGCAGGCATAAAGGAAATAGCCATCGAGCTGGAAAGCTGGGTCGTCGAGTTCAAAGGCCGAGGCGCGGGTATCCTGAAGGCAGATGACGTCGGCATTCTGGGCTTGCAACCAGCTGAGCAAACCACGCTCGGCCGCAGCCTGAATGCCATTCACGTTCACACTGATGATCCGCATAAATGGCCCCAAAAATCTCGTGCGTGTATGATACCCGAGCTCAACTCATTTAGCTAAATCCGTGGTGTCCGGGACTTTTCATGCAGCCGTATCAGCGCGACTTCATCCGTTTTGCCATCGATCGCGGCGTGCTGCGCTTCGGTGAATTCACCCTGAAATCGGGGCGTACCAGCCCGTACTTCTTCAACGCCGGTCTGTTCAACAGCGGCTCGGCCCTGGCCCAGCTGGGGCGTTGCTATGCGGCGGCCATCGTCGACAGCAAGATCCCCTTCGACGTGCTGTTCGGTCCGGCCTACAAAGGCATTCCGCTGGCCGCCGCCACGGCGGTGGCGCTGGCCGAGCATCACCAGATCGACGTGCCCTGGTGCTTCAACCGCAAGGAAGCCAAGGACCACGGCGAGGGCGGCAGCCTGGTCGGCGCTCCCCTCGCGGGCGAGGTGCTGATCATCGACGACGTGATCACCGCAGGCACCGCGATCCGTGAAGTCATGCAGATCATCCAGGCCCAGCGGGCGCGCGCCGCCGGTGTGCTCATCGCGCTGAACCGCGAGGAGCGTGGTAACGGCGAACTCTCGGCCATTCAGGAAGTGGAGCGTGACTTCGGCATGCCAGTGGTCAGCATCGTATCCCTGACCCAGGTACTGGAATTCCTGGCCGATGATCCGCAGCTCAAGCAGCACCTGCCGGCGGTCGAGGCCTATCGAGCGCAATACGGGATCTGAGCGCAGATCGTCCATGAAAAAGGCGACCTTTGTAGGTCGCCTTTTTCATGGCTTCGACGCAGTGCTCGTCGCTCAATCGGTGCCGTACTTCGGCGAGCGCGGCCCGTACAGGATGCCGCCGTTGGGGTTCGGCGACAGCAGCCGGGCGCTGGTGATACCGGCGATCGGATAGCCCGCGTCGTCCTGCACGCTGGAGATGATCTGGTTCACCGCTGCGGTGATCAGCATGCCGATCAGCCCGCCCTGGTTCTGCCGGCCTTCTTCGCTGGAGGCCGACGCCGCGCCGGTCCACAGGGTGGCGCCGGTTTTCAGGTCGACCAGCTTGGCGCTGGCGGTGACGATGGTTGCGCTGCTCAGCACCATGTAGCGGGTGCCGTAGTCGTTGACGGTCACGTACAGCCCGGCATCGGCACCGAAGATCTCGCGCAGCTTGGCGGCCGGCAACTCATGGATGTCCGCCGGGGTGGTCATGCCGTTCTGGCGGAACGTCTCGGCCACCAGCGCCACCGGCATCACATAGTAGCCCGCTTCGGCCAGCGGATAGGTGACCTGCGCCAGCATGCTGTAGCTGGCCTTGACGTCCGGCGAGTTGTTCAGTGGCGGCACGATCAGGATCGACTTCGGCCGGCTCTGCTTGAAGGCGGCGTAGTCGGTGGTCTTGCGCTCGGCGCAGCCGGCGAACAGGGCCAGCACGCAGGCGCCGACCAGGCATTGGGTAAGGCGCTTGATCACGGCTTGGCTCCTTGCGTGGCGTTCTTCATCAGGAAGTCCATGTAGGTCGCCGACTCAGGGAACAGCGCTTTCTCGGTACGGAATTCCTGGATCATCTGGTCATCCTTGCCCAGGCTCGAGTAGAGCAGGCCCAACTGCGCGTGATAGCCCGGCGGCACCGCGCCGTTCTTGGCCTTGATCTTCTCCAGATCGCGCTCCAGGGCGATGACCTGTTCTTCCTTGGACTGGTCGTTGAAGTATTCGCGCACCTGGGGCTGGTAGCTTTCCCATTGGTACAGCGGTTTTGGCGTATTGCAGCCGGCCAGCAGGGCGCTGGCCAGCAGAAGGCCGGCGCCAGTGCGCCAGGCCGAGCGGGTGATGCTCATGTGCGTGCTTTCCTTGTCGTGTTGCGGATGTCGAAACGTCGGGCGTCGATTACTGGGCCTGTGGCTTCCACTGGCCACTGTCCACGGCGTTGACCAGCTTGTTCACCGCCTCGCGCATGGCCAGGTCCAGGACCTTGCCGTTGAGGGTGGAGTCGTAGCTGGCGGTGCCGCCGAAGCCGATGACTTCGCGGTTCGACAGCGCGTATTCGCCGGCGCCCTGGCTGGAATACACCACTTCGGAGGTGCTGATGTTGACGATGTTCAGCGCCACCTTGGCGTAGGCGATCTGGGTCTTGCCGCGGCCGAGAATGCCGAACAGCTGGTGATCGCCCACTTCCTTGCGGCCGAACTCGGTGACATCGCCGGTGACCACGAAATCGGCGCCCTTCAGACGCTGGCTCTGGCCCTTGATCTGCGCTTCCTGCTGGATCTCACCCATGTTGTCGCGGTCCAGTACGTTGAACCGGTGGGTTTGCTGGAGGTGGGTGATGAGGATGGTCTTGGCCTGGCCGCCGAGGCGGTCGACGCCATCGGAGAAGATGCCGCGCATGTAGCTCGAACGGTTGTCGAACTTGCCGACGGCGATCGGGGTGCGCACGCCGCTGTAGGGGCGGTTGACGCTTTCGACCTGTTGAACGGCCACGGCAGTAGAGGTTTCGGTAGCGCAGCCGGCGATGGACCCGAGGGCGATGGCGGCGGCCAGCACGAGTCCTTGTGATGCGTATTTCACGCGAGTTTCTCCAGATGAACGGTAACTTTTTGCAACGGGCGTGCATTCTGCCACGTTGTTTCGGCCGTCTGGAGGGAAAGTTGAGAAACGTGAAGTGCATCGCGGGACTGTCCGTTGCCGAGGGCACGGACGGTCCCGCGAAGTGCTGCTACGACGCCGTCAGGCGCGTTTGCGGTTGGTGATGAGGGTGCCGACGCCGCTGTCGGTGAAGATCTCCAGCAGCACCGCGTTCGGTACGCGACCGTCGATGATGTGCGAGCTGTTGACGCCGCCCTGCACCGCCTCGAGTGCGCACTTGATCTTCGGCAGCATGCCGCCGTAGATGGTGCCGTCGGCGATCAGTTCGTTGACTTGCTCGGTGGTCAGGCCGGTGAGCACCTGGCCCTGCTTGTCCATCAGGCCGGCAATGTTGGTCAGCAGCATCAGCTTCTCGGCTTTCAGCGCCTCGGCCACCTTGCCCGCCACCAGGTCGGCGTTGATGTTGTACGACTCACCGTTGGCGCCCACGCCGATCGGCGCGATGACCGGGATGAAGTCGCCGCGTACCAGCATGTTCAGCAACTCGGTGTTGACCCCGACCACTTCGCCGACATGACCGATGTCGATGATCTCGGGCGTGGTCATTTCCGGGGTCTGGCGGCTGACGGTGAGCTTCTTCGCGCGGATCAGCTCGGCGTCCTTGCCCGTCAGGCCGATGGCGCTGCCGCCGTGACGGTTGATCAGGTTGACGATGTCCTTGTTCACCTGACCGCCCAGCACCATCTCCACCACATCCATGGTCGCCGAGTCGGTGACGCGCATGCCGTCGATGAAGTGGCTCTCGATCGACAGGCGCTTGAGCAGATCGCCGATCTGCGGGCCGCCACCATGCACCACCACCGGGTTGATGCCCACCGCCTTCATCAGCACGATGTCCCGGGCGAAGCCGGTCTTGAGCTCTTCGCTCTCCATCGCGTTGCCGCCGTACTTGATCACCAGGGTCTTGCCGACGAAGCGGCGGATGTAGGGCAGCGCTTCGGACAAAACCTCGGCTACATGGGAAGCGGCGTCGCGATCGAGGGTCATGCAGGGCTCCAGTATGTGAACGTCAGAACGGCAGGTGCAGGCCAGGCTCGACCTTGTGCAACTGCTCACGGAATACAGCCTTGATTCGGTTCAGTTCTGTCTCGCTGTCGGCCTCGAAGCGCAGCACCAGCACCGGCGTGGTGTTGGAGGCGCGAACCAGGCCCCAGCCGTGGGGATAGTCGACTCGCACACCGTCGATGGTGGTGAGTTCGGCCGCGCCCCAGTCGGCGTCGCGTTGCAGTGCATCAATGATGCTGAATTTACCCTCGTCGGTCACATCGATGTTGATTTCCGGCGTGGAAATATCGTTCGGGAACGCGGCGAACAGGTCTTCGGCAGACTGCTCGGACTTGCTGAGGATTTCCAGCAGGCGTGCGGCGCTGTAGATACCGTCGTCGAAACCGTACCAGCGTTCCTTGATGAAGATGTGCCCGCTCATCTCGCCGGCCAGCAGCGAGCCGGTCAGTTTCATCTTCTTCTTGATCAACGAATGACCGGTCTTCCACATCAGGGCGCGACCGCCGTGCTGCTCGATCAGCGGGGTGAGGCGGCGGGTGCATTTGACGTCGAAGATGATCTCGGCGCCGGGGTTGCGCGACAGCACGTCCTGGGCGAACAGCATCAGCAGGCGGTCGGGGTAGACGATGCTGCCGGTGTTGGTCACCACGCCGACGCGGTCACCGTCACCGTCGAACGCCAGGCCCAGGTCGGCACCGGTTTCGCGCACCTTGGCGATCAGGTCTTCGAGGTTTTCGGGCTTGCCCGGGTCCGGGTGATGGTTGGGGAAGTGGCCGTCGACCTCACAGAACAGCGGGATCACGTCGCAGCCCAGGGCCTCGATCAGGCGCGGGGCGATCACGCCCGCCGCGCCGTTGCCGCAGTCGACCACCACCTTGAGCGGCTTGGCCAGCTTCACGTCCTCGACGATCTGCTGGAAATAGCGCTCGAGGATCTCGACGCGTTCGACGCTGCCCTCTGCGCGGGTCAGGTCGTTGGTTTTCAGGCGGGTCAGCAGGGCCTGGATCTGTTCATTGGCCAAGGTGTCGCCGGCGATGACGATCTTGAAGCCGTTGTAGTCCGAGGGATTGTGGCTGCCGGTGAGCATCACGCCGGAGGTGCCGGCCAGCACGTTGGCGGCGAAGTACAGCGCGGGGGTGGGCACCAGGCCCACGTCGCTGACCTGACAGCCGGCATCGGCCAGGCCCTGGATGAGTTGCTCGACCAGCATCGGGCCGGACAAGCGGCCGTCGCGACCTACGGAAATCTTCGGCTCGCCCTGGGCGAGGGTCTGGGCGCCGATGGCGCGGCCGATCCAGTAGGCGGTCTCGGCGTGCAGCGTCTTGCCGACGATGCCGCGGATGTCATAGGCGCGGAAAATGCTGTCCGGCAGTGCGGGAACCAGCTGGGCCATATCGTTCATCTCAGGGGGACTCCAAGGGTCTGAGGCTTCTGGGTAGGCGCAAACAGAACGCTTGGACGGTCGTTGGACCCGAGAGTTCGCCATCCATGGCCCCGGCGGTCGCTTCAGCGGGTACCGGAGTGACCGAAACCGCCGCTGCCACGCTGGGTTTCGTCGAAGGCCTCGACGATGTCGAAATGCGCCTGCACCACCGGTACCAGGATCAGTTGGGCAATGCGCTCGCCGACGCTGATGGTGAAGGCGGTGTTGCCCCGGTTCCAGCACGAGACCATCAGTTCGCCTTGGTAGTCCGAGTCGATCAGGCCCACCAGGTTGCCCAGTACCACGCCGTGTTTGTGGCCCAGGCCGGAGCGCGGCAGGATCATCGCTGCCAGGCCCGGATCGCCGATGTAGATCGACAGGCCGGTGGGAATCAACAGGGTCTGACCCGGTTCGAGGACGGTGTCCTCGGTGAGCAGGGCGCGCAGGTCCAGACCGGCGGAACCGGGCGTGGCGTACTGCGGCAGGGGAAATTCGGTACCCAGACGTGGGTCGAGGATCTTGGCTTGAAGAGCGTGCATGTAACTCATTGAACCTGATTGAGCCGTTCGGCGATGAAGGCGACCAGTTGCCGGGCGATCTTGCCCTTGCTGGTCTGCGCAAAGAGGGTCTGGTGCTGCTGGCGGTCGATCACGGTCAAGGCGTTCTCTTCGCTGTTGAAGCCGATGCTGGGGTTGGCCACATCGTTGGCGACGATCAGGTCGAGATTCTTGTCCTTGAGCTTGCGCGTGGCGTAATCGAGCAGGTGTTCGGTCTCGGCGGCGAAGCCGACGCTGAACGGACGGTCGGCGCGGCCGGCGAGGGTGGCAAGGATATCCGGATTACGCACCATCTGCAGCAGCATGCCGTCGCCGCTCGTAGGGTCTTTCTTGAGCTTCTGCGGGGCAACCACTTCCGGGCGGTAGTCCGCGACCGCCGCCGAGGCGATGAACAGGTCGCAGGGCATGGCCGCTTCGCAGGCGGCGAGCATGTCCCGCGCGCTCACCACGTCGATACGGGTGACTCGGTCGGGGGTCGGCAGGTGCACGGGGCCGGTGACGAGGGTCACCCGAGCCCCCGCTTCGACGGCCGCCTCGGCCAGGGCGAAGCCCATCTTTCCGGAACTATGATTGGTGATGTAGCGCACCGGATCGATGTTTTCCTGGGTGGGGCCGGCGGTGATCAACACGTGCTTGCCGGTCAGCGACTGGCGCTTGAAGGTTTCGGCGGCGCACCAGGCCAGGTCGGTGGCTTCGAGCATGCGGCCCAGGCCCACGTCGCCGCAGGCCTGGCTGCCGGAGGCTGGACCGAACACCTGGATGCCCCGGCGCTCGAGCAGTGCCAGGTTGTCCTGGGTGGCCGGGTCGCGCCACATGGCCTGGTTCATGGCCGGTGCCACGGCGACGGTGGCGTCGGTGGCCAGCACCAGGGTGGTCAGCAGGTCGTCGGCCATGCCTTGGGCCAGGCGCGCCATGAGGTCGGCGGTGGCCGGGGCGATGAGCACCAGGTCGGCCCACTTGGCCAGTTCGATATGCCCCATGGCCGCCTCGGCGGCAGGGTCGAGCAGATCCATGTGCACCGGATGACCGGAGAGCGCCTGCAGGGTCAGCGGGGTGATGAACTCGGCCCCGCCGCGGGTCATGACGACGCGCACCTGCGCGCCGTGTTCCAGAAGTCGGCGAATCAGCTCGGCGCTCTTGTAGGCGGCAATGCCGCCACCCACGCCGAGAACGATGCGCTTGCGATACAGCCGCTGCATAGGCTTGCCTTTTTCCAGTAAAAGCGGGCGACGACGTTTGAACATGCCTGCGGCAGAACGTCGCATTCAACGAGGCGAACTAGATTAACACAGGGCTCGAAGCCGCCGCAGTAGCACGCAAGGAGGGGTATGAACATCAGGGAATGGCCGCAGGATGAGCGGCCGAGGGAAAAGTTGCTGGCACGCGGCGCAGCAGTGCTGTCCGACGCCGAGCTGCTGGCCGTGTTGCTCGGTTCGGGCGTGGCCGGGCGCAATGTCGTCGACCTGGCGCGAAGCCTGCTCGCGCGCTTCGGTGGTCTGCGCCCGTTTCTGGAGGCCGACCGCGCGGTGTTGTTGCGCGAGCCGGGCATGGGGCCGGTGAAGTACACGCAATTGCAGGCGCTGCTGGAAGTGGGCAGACGCTACCTGGACCAGGCCATCGAACGCACCTCAGCGCTGGAGAACCCCGCCGCCGTGCGCCGTTACCTCAAGGCCATGCTGCGCCACGAGAACAGCGAGGTATTCGCTTGCCTGTTCCTGGACACCAAGCACCGGCCGGTCGCGTTCGAGATCCTGTTTCGCGGCACCATCGACCGGGCGAGCATCTACCCGCGAGAAGTGGTGCGCCGCTCGCTGCTGCACAACGCAGCGGCGTTGATCATCTGTCACAACCATCCATCCGGGAGCTGCGATCCGAGCGAGGATGACGTGCGCCTGACCTGCACCTTGAAGCAAGCGCTGGCGTTGATCGACGTCCGCGTGCTCGACCATGTGATCGTCGGTGACGGCGAGCCGTTATCCATGGTGGAGCAGGGCTGGATGGGGGGTAGTGGACGGCTTGGGTCGCTTCATCGCGGGTGAATCCGCGATGAAGTCGGCGGTGATCGGCGGCCGATCAACGCTCCACCGACACCTTGCTGAAGTCCACGCGCCCGAACGGACTCACCTGATACCCCTCCACGCGCTTGCTGAGCAAGGTCGCGGCAGTGGGGTGAGCCAGGGGCAGCCACAGCGCCTGCTGCTGGATCAAGGTCTGCGCCTGCTGGTACAGGCGGCTGCGCACGCTCTGGTCGTTGGTGGTACGCCCAGCGTTGATCAACTGATCCAGGCGGCTGTCGCAGAAGCGTGCGAAGTTGGTCCCGGACTTCACCGCCGCGCAGGAAAACTGTGGCGTGAGGAAGTTGTCCGGGTCACCGTTGTCGCCCGCCCAGCCCATGAACAGCAAGTCATGCTCGCCGGCCTTGGCGCGGCGGATCAGCTCGCCCCATTCGATGGTGCGGATTTCGGCCTTGATGCCGACCTTGGCCAGGTCGGCCTGGAGCATCTGAGCGCCGAGGCTGGGGTTGGGATTGAGCAGGCTGCCCGAAGGTCGGGTCCAGATCGTGGTGCTGAAGCCCTCGCCCAGGCCCGCTTTGGTCAGCAGCGCCTTGGCCTTTTTCAGGTTCAGGCTGTAGCCGGGCAAGTCCTTGGCGTAGCTCCAGGTGTTGGGCGGGTAGGGGCCGTTGGCGGCGGTGGCGGTGTCGTCGAACACGGCTTTGACGTAGGCCGACTTGTCGAAGGCCAGGTTGATGGCCTGGCGCACCTCAGGCTTGTCCAGCGGCGGGTGCTCGCTGTTCAGGGCGACGAAAGCGGTCATGAAGGCCGGGGTGGAGGCGACCTTGAGGTTGCCGTCCTGGGTGGCTTCGGTGATGTCCAGTGGCTTGGGCGAGAGCGCCACCTGGCACTCGTTGCGCTTGAGCTTCTGCAGGCGCACGTTGGGGTCGGTAGCGATGGCGAAGATTAGCGGATCGACCGCAGGCTTGCCGTCGAAATAGTCGGGATTGGCGCGATAGCGCACCACCGCGTCCTTCTGGAAGCGCTGGAAAACGAACGGGCCGGTGCCGATCGGCTGGCTGTTGAGTTTCTCCGGGGTGCCGGCCTTGAGCAGCTTGTCGGCGTACTCGGCGGAGTAGATCGAAGCGAAGCCCATGCTCAGCGTGGCCAGGAACGTGGCGTCGGGGTGGCTCAGGACGAAGCGCACGTGCTGCGGGTCAGGCGCCTCGATCGACTTGATCAGGCTGCCCAGTTGCAGCGACTGGGCATGCGGATAGCCGCCCGGCGCGGTCTTGTGCCAGGCGTGGGCCGGATACAGCATGCGCTGGAAGCTGAACAGCACGTCGTCGGCGTTCAGCGTGCGGGTAGGCTTGAAGTAGTCGGTACTGTGGAATTTCACGCCATCGCGTAGGGTGAAGTCGTAGGTCAGGCCATCGTCGGACACGGTCCAGGCTTGCGCCAGGCTCGGCACCACCTTGCCCTGGCCAGCGTCGAACTCGACCAGGCGATTCATCAGCACATCGGCCGAGGCATTGGTGGTGGTCAGCGAGTTGTACTGGACCACATCGAAACCTTCGGGGCTGGCCTCGGTGCACACCGACAGCGGCGCTGCCTGGGCCAGACCCGCGACGAACAGGGAAGAGAACAGAACGGAAAGGGCGGCGACGCGCATGCGGGATCCTCGGCTGGTCAGTGGCCCATCTGCCAGTGCAGTCTGGAAGCGGAAAGCTCTAACCCTAGAGTGCCGCTTGGCAAATGGCTACCGGATTTTTGCGCCGCGCGGCGACGAGCGGTCGACAGTGCGCAAGCCTTGTCGCTATGCTGGCCCGGCGCAATCGACCCGCCTGGAATGTGCATCTTCTGTTGTTGTGGTCGACCCTTTCTGGTATAAAGCAGCGCTCTTTTCTAGGGGCTCGGTCTGTCGCTCATTCGAGCCGGTTCGATAAGACCCCCAGAAACACGGCGCCTTGGCGCCATAGACTGAGAGATTAAGCGGCCAACCCATGCCGGGTTGGGCATGTGGTTTTAGAGGGCTGAGGCATGTCGAGAGTCTGTCAAGTTACCGGTAAGGGTCCGGTAACCGGGAATAACATTTCCCACGCAAACAACAAAACCCGTCGTCGTTTCCTGCCGAACCTGCAGCATCACCGTTTCTGGGTCGAGTCCGAGAAGCGTTTCGTGCGTCTGCGCGTTTCCGCCAAAGGCATGCGCGTCATTGACAAGCGTGGTATCGACGTAGTGCTGGCCGAGCTGCGCGCTCGCGGCGAAAAGTTCTAAGGAGAACGTCATGCGTGAATTGATCCGTCTGGTTTCGAGTGCTGGCACTGGCCACTTCTACACCACCGACAAGAACAAGCGCACCACCCCGGACAAGATCGAGATCAAGAAATACGATCCGGTCGTTCGCAAGCACGTGGTGTACAAGGAAGCCAAGATCAAGTAATTGATCGGCGACCTGAAAAAAACCCGCCTTCGCAAGAAGGCGGGTTTTTTTATGCCAGGCGATGCTCGGCAGGCTTAGACGTGGGCTGCAACGAAGGTGATGTTACCGTCTTCGACGCTGTACAGCACGACGTCATGGCGCGCTTGCAGCGTGATGACTTCACCGACCTGCTCAGCATTGCTCACGCCGGCCAGTTCCTTCATGTAGCTCACTGCGCTGGGTACGAAACGGGTGCCCAGCAGGTGCTGCAGAGCGTGTGTCGCTTGTTGGCTGTCCATGATCGCGTCCTTTTCGATAAGCCTCCAGTCGAGACCGAACGATGGTCGATCATCCTGTGGGCCGAGACGCGGTAGATATCTAGGTGCAGAAAAAAACGCTTCGGTAGGGAAGCGGTTTTCGACAGCGCCAGACTTCAGGCATTGGCCAGGTTCGTGATGAAGCCACTGTCATCCACGTAGATGCGCAGTTGATCTGGGCGGTAATCGCGCAGGTCTGCATCGCCTTTTACGATCCTCACAGCCTTCAAGCCGGTCAGTTCGAGCGCATAGGCCTGCACGGTTTCCACGTATCGCGAGCCGATGATATGGCGAACCGGGCCGAGAATGTCGGTGGTCATGCTGCGTACTCCTGATCTGCTGTCCGACATTGGACACCGCTATGTTCAGGTGGCGGCATCTTGGCCGAGCGGTAATTGAGGATTGCAACGCGCAAAGTAGCCGCCAACTACCTGTCAGGCGAAAAAAACCGCTTCCGATGGAAGCGGTCCTAAACGTTCGGCCAGTGGGATCAACCGAAGTCGACACCGCTGATCACACCCTGCGCGTCGGTACGCAGGTTGATGCGCTGAGGATTCAGCTCACGGGTGACGATGTCGGCTGGCCCGGTGACCGGACGGCCAGTGGTCTGTTTCAGCTCGTCACGGATCGCGTCGGTATAGGTCTTGCCGATCAAACTCTGCATGGCTTCGTTGACTTGGGTGTCAGTCATGGCGGTACCGCAGGTTTCGATGGCTTGGCCGGTGGTCTTTTCGATGAACATGGGTGGCTCTCCTGAATGGTCCGAATTGGACACGCCCATGTTCACCCTCGGCGGTTGTACAGCGGCGGTAGATAATCCTGCCCAAGCGATCAGCGTTGCTCGAACATCACATAAATCTTGCGGCACGGCTCCAGCACCTCCCAGGTGCCCTTGAAACCGGCCGGAATGACGAAGCGATCACCCGCGCGCAGGGTCTTGGTGTTGCCGTCTTCATCGCGCAGCACCGATACGCCCTGGACGATCTCGCAGTATTCGTGCTCGGTGTAGTTCACCGTCCACTGCCCCAGCTCACCTTCCCAGACCCCTGCCGCGAACTGCCCACAAGGACTGGAATAGTGGTTGTACACGGCCTGGTCGGGATCACCCTTGAGGATCTTTTCCGCCGCTGGGCGGTAGCGCTCGGCCTCGGTCAGGGCTTGGGCGAAATCGATGATGCGGTCGATGCTCATGCTGGATACCCTTTTGGTTCAAGACGTTGATTGTTTAATAAAATGCACATCAGTAGGCATTTTGGCCTTTAGTGTCAAATATATTGATAGTTTGTCAGGCCTGGTTTAGGGTGTCGGATGCCCGTGTGCGCTCGTCGCCCGGCCAGCATATCCGACAGTGCCCGTGAGTCCTCGGTACGGGGCTGCACTTCAACAAGAGGAGGAGTTTCGTATGACCACCTTGACGCGTGCGGATTGGGAACAACGTGCCCAGCAACTGAAGATCGAAGGCCGCGCCTTCATCGACGGCCACTATACCGACGCCGCCTCCGGCGATACTTTCGAGTGCCTGAGCCCGGTCGACGGGCGCTTCCTGGCCAAGGTTGCCAGTTGCGACCAGGCCGATGCCAACCGCGCGGTAGAAAATGCTCGCGCCACCTTCGCTTCGGGTGTCTGGTCGCAACTGCCGCCAGCCAAGCGCAAGGCCACGCTCATCCGTTTCGCCGGCCTGCTGCGCCAGCATGTCGAGGAACTGGCGCTGCTGGAAACCCTGGACATGGGCAAGCCGATCAGCGACTCCTCCAGCATCGACATCCCCGGCGCAGCCAACGCCATCCACTGGACCGCCGAGGCCATCGACAAGGTCTACGACGAAGTGGCCCCAACGCCCCATGACCAGCTCGGCCTGGTCACCCGCGAGCCGGTGGGTGTGGTCGGTGCCATCGTGCCGTGGAACTTCCCCCTGATGATGGCCTGCTGGAAACTCGGCCCGGCGCTGGCCACCGGCAACTCGGTGGTGCTCAAGCCTTCCGAGAAATCGCCGCTGACTGCCATCCGCATCGCCCAGTTGGCCATCGAGGCCGGTATCCCGGCGGGTGTGCTGAACGTGCTGCCAGGCTATGGCCACACGGTCGGCAAGGCCCTGGCCCTGCACATGGACGTGGACACCCTGGTGTTCACCGGCTCCACGCGCATCGCCAAGCAACTGATGGTGTATGCCGGCGAGTCGAACATGAAGCGCATCTGGCTCGAAGCCGGTGGCAAGAGCCCGAACATCGTCTTCGCCGACGCGCCTGATCTGCACGCCGCCGCCCAGGCTGCCGCCAGCGCCATCGCCTTCAACCAGGGCGAGGTCTGCACCGCCGGTTCGCGCCTGCTGGTCGAGCGCTCGATCAAGGACACCTTCCTGCCGATGGTGGTCGAGGCGCTCAAGGCCTGGAAGCCCGGCAACCCGCTGGATCCGGCCACCACGGTAGGCGCGCTGGTCGATACCCAGCAGATGAACACCGTGCTGTCGTACATCGACGCCGGTCATCAGGACGGCGCCACGCTGCTGGCCGGCGGCAAGCGCATCCTTGAGGAAACCGGTGGTACCTATGTCGAGCCGACCATCTTCGACGGCGTGACCAATGCCATGAAGATCGCCCAGGAAGAGATCTTCGGTCCGGTACTGTCGGTGATCGCCTTCGACAGCGCCGAAGAGGCCGTGGCCATCGCCAACGACACGCCTTACGGCCTGGCCGCTGGCATCTGGACCGCCGACCTGTCCAAGGCACACAAGACCGCTCGCGCCGTGCGCGCTGGCAGCGTCTGGGTGAATCAGTACGACGGCGGCGACATGACCGCGCCGTTCGGTGGTTTCAAGCAGTCTGGCAACGGCCGCGACAAGTCGCTGCATGCGCTGGAAAAGTACACCGAACTGAAAGCGACCTGGATCAAGCTGTAACCTCCCCAATGGCCCACTCGCGGGTCAATCGCTTCGGTGATTGGCCCGCGAGTGGGCCTTGTGCATTTCGTTCAGGAGAAGGCCGATGCGTTGGGCCACCTACTTTGCCGTGCTGGCCTCGGTGCTCAGTGTCGGCCTCGCCCTCGGCGTGAGCATGCCGCTGGTGTCCCTGCGCCTGGAAGGCTGGGGCTACGGCAGTTTCGCTATTGGTGTGATGGCGGCGATGCCGGCCATCGGCGTGCTGCTCGGCGCCAGCCTGGCCAGTCGTCTGGCTGGCTGGCTCGGTGTTCCGGCGGCGATGCGTCTGTGCCTGTGGGGCGGGGCGCTGTCGATCGGCCTGCTGGCGCTGCTGCCCAGCTATCCGTTGTGGTTGGCGCTGCGCTTGCTGATCGGCACCTCGCTGACGGTGGTGTTCATCCTCGGCGAGAGCTGGATCAACCAGTTGGTGGTCGAGCAGTGGCGCGGTCGTCTGGTCGCGCTCTACGGCAGCAGCTATGCCCTGAGCCAACTGGCCGGGCCGCTGGTGTTGGGCGTGCTTGGTTCGGATGACGACTTCGGCTTCTGGGCGGCCACCGGCCTGCTGCTGCTGTCGCCATTGCTGCTGTTTGGCCGCACGGGCGCGCCGACTACCGAAGCGTGCAGCGTGACCCTTCGCGATCTGTTGGCTTTCTGTCGGCGCCTGCCAGTGATCGCCTGGGCCATCGCCCTGTTCGCCGCCTTCGAGGCGATGATTCTCACGCTGCTGCCGGTCTACGTGCTGCAGCAGGGCTTCACCGCCGAAGTGGCGCTGTTCATGGTCAGTACCGTGGTGGTCGGCGACGCGGTGCTGCAACTGCCGATTGGCGCGTTGGCCGACCGCATGTCCCGGCAGGCTCTGTTCAGCGGCTGCGCCGTGAGCCTGATGGGGTCTAGCCTGGCGATTCCGCTGCTGCTGCATAGCCCCGCGATCTGGCCGCTTTGGGTGCTGTTCGGCGCCAGCGCCGGAGGGCTGTTCACCCTGTCGCTGATCCTCATCGGCGAGCGCTATCGTGACGACGCGCTGGTGCGCGCCAATGCCCACGTGGCGCAGTTGTGGGGCATCGGTTGCCTGCTCGGGCCGCTGCTGGCCGGGGCGGGCAGCCAGTGGGTCAGCGGCCATGCGCTGTTGTGGCTGATGGCGGCCGGTGCGGCGGGGCTGGTGTTGTTGACCCGGCGAGCGGGGGCGTTCGAGCCGGCCGCGCTGTGAGGGACTAGAGCATTCGCTCCAGTCCCACCGCCTGGGCTACCCACGCGTTGAAGCGTCGCCACAGGTCGCCCGGCTCTTCGGTCAGGGTGTGCACCTGGCCGTTGTCCTCGGTCACCCAGACCATCTTTCCGTCAACCAGCTTGGGCTGGTAGCTCAGCGCCGGGGCCATGCCCTGTTCGGCCAGCTCGCGGGTGTACTCGGCCAGCTCCGGGCTGTCGACCAACACTCCCACTTCGGTATTCCACAGCACCGAGCGCGGGTCGAAGTTGAACGAGCCGATGAAGGTCTTCTGCCGGTCGAAGACCATGGCCTTGCTGTGCAGGCTCGAATCCGACTGGCCCTTGAAGCTCAGTGCGCCGCGTACGGCACTCGGATCGCCGGGTTGGCGGCGCAGTTCGAACAGCTCCACCCCATGCTCCAGCAGCGCGCGCCGGTAGGGCGCATAGCCGCCATGCACGGCCGGCACGTCGGTGGCCTCCAGCGAGTTGGTCAGCAGCTTCACCGAGGCGCCGGCGTCGGCACGGCCGGTGAGGTACAGCAGGCCCGGCTCGCCGGGCACGAAGTAGGCCGACACCAGGATCAGTTCACGGTGCACGCGCTCCAGGTCCGGCGCCAACTGCTGGCTCATCAGCAGGTGCGGATCGGGGTCGCCGCTGGACAGCACCTTGCTCGGCGCATCCCATAGCGCTTGGCTGTGGGCCCAGATCAGCTCGTTGCGCCAGGTGTCCAGGCGCGGTTCGGTCTGGTAGGCCATCAGGCGGTCGTACAGTGCCGGGTGCTTCTCCCGCGCCTGTGCCAGCCAGACCTCCAGCCGTTGCCGGCTGCTGTGCAGGTCGTCGGCGTCCGGGGTGCGCCAGAGAAAATCACCGATCGGCCGGCTCAAGGCGCTGTTCCAGTACTGGTCGAAGCTGTGCCCGAGCTGTTCGGCCACCGGACCGACGCCGAGCAGGTCGATGTCGGTGAAGTTGAGGTTGGGCTCGGCATCGAAGTACTCATCGCCCAGGTTGCGGCCGCCGACGATGGCCATGCTGTTGTCGACCAGGAACAGTTTGTTGTGCATGCGCCGGTGTTGCAGCGACAGGTTGAACAGCCGTCCGAGGGTGCGGGTCAGGCCCGTACTGCGGCCAAGGTGCAGCGGATTGAACAGGCGGATCTGGATGCGCGGGTGGGCGTCCAGGGTGGCGATCAGGCTGTCCAGGCCATCGCTGGTGGTGTCGTCGAGCAGGATGCGCACGCGCACGCCGCGGTCGGCGGCACGCAGCAGTTCGTGGACCAGGGCGCGGGTGCTGAGCCCGTCGTGGACGATGTAGTACTGCAGGTCGATGCTGGTCTGGGCATGGCGGATCAGCTCGGCGCGGGCCCGAAACGCCTCGCTGCTGTTGGGCAGCAGGCGAAAGCCGGAGCGCCCCTCGTAGGGCGCGGCCTGGCGCTGCACCGAGCGGCCGAAGGCGGAGTCGGCGGCAGGCAGCGCCTGGCTGACATCGCGCGGGGTATCGACGCTGGCGCAGCCCTGCAGGCCGAGCAGCAGCGCCAGCAGCAGGGGCAAGGCTCGCTGGAGACTCAAGGGGGATCGTCCTGTGCGACGGGTCACGTGGAAACCTTGGACCATGCAAGGTCGTGCAAAGTTACCCGCCGTTGTCGTCCTGCGCCAGTAGCCGGCACGCGGTTTCACCGACCTTGCGCACGGCCGCCTCGATCTGCGGCGTGGCCCGTGCGGCAAAATTCATGCGCAGGCAATGCCGGTACTTGCCCGAGGCCGAGAAGATGCTGCCCACGGCGATCTGCACGCCTTGATCGAGCAAGGCGCGGTTCAGACGCAAGGTATCGAAACGCTCCGGCAGCTCGACCCACAGCATGAATCCCCCTTGGGGCCGACTGGCGCGGGTGCCGGGTGGGAAATAGCGGGTGACCCAGTCGCTCATCTGGTCGCGGGCACGCTGATACTGCGCACGCACCCGCCGCAAATGCGGCTGGTAATGGCCCTCGGCGATGAAGTCGGCGATTGCCAGTTGCGGCTGGCAGGCCGTGCTGCCGGTGCTGATGTACTTCATGTGCAGCACCCGCTCCAGGTAGCGCCCCGGCGCCACCCAGCCGACCCGCAGGCCCGG
Source organism: Pseudomonas sp. RAC1 (assembly GCF_030658255.1). NCBI lineage: Bacteria > Pseudomonadati > Pseudomonadota > Gammaproteobacteria > Pseudomonadales > Pseudomonadaceae > Pseudomonas > Pseudomonas sp. RAC1. Next base: position 227,691 of record NZ_JAUTXS020000037.1, on the reverse strand, counting down.
GGCGAGGGTCTTGGAGAACGAGCTGCACAGCAGCACGCGCCCGTCCTCGTCGAATGACTTGAGCGTGCGCGGACGCGGGTAGGTGTAGGCCAGGTCGCCGTACACATCGTCCTCGATGATCGCCACGTCATAGCGCTGGGCCAGGGTGAGCAGCGCCTTCTTGCGCGCCTCGGGCATGATGTAGCCCAGCGGGTTGTTGCAGTTGGGCGTGATCTGGATGAGCTTGATCGGCCATTGTTCCAGTGCCAGTTCCAGGGCCTCCAGGCTGATGCCGGTGACCGGGTCGGTGGGGATCTCCAGCGCCTTCATGCCGAACCCTTTGAGGGTCTGCATGGCGCCGTGGAAGCTTGGCGAATCCACCGCGACGATGTCGCCGGGCTCGCACACCGCGCGGATGCTGGTCGACAGCGCCTCATGGCAGCCCGTGGTGACCACCAGGTCGCCCGCTGACAGGGTGCAACCGGAGTCCAGCGCCAGGCGCGCGATCTGTTCGCGCAGGCCCAGGTTGCCGTGGATGTTGTCGTAGTACAGCCCCGGCATGTCCAGGCGCCGGCTGAGCTGGGCGAGGCTGCGCAGCAGCGGTTTGAGGGTGGGGCTTTCGATGTCCGGCATGCCGCGTCCGAGCTGGATCACGTCGGGCCGAGGGTTGGCGCGAACCAGTTCCAGCACCTGCTCCCATTGCGAGATATCCACCGGCCGCTGCGCCGGACGGCTGATCGCCGGGAGCGCCGGCACGCTCAGGTGCTCGGCCACGAAATAACCCGATTTGGGCCGTGGCGATACCAGGCCCGCCTCTTCCAACTGCCGATAGGCCTGCTGCACCGTGCTCAGGCTGACCCCGTGCTCCAGGCTCAACGCCCGCACCGAGGGCAAGCGCTCGCCTGGGCGGTACAGGCCCTGTTCGATGCGCGCGCCGAGCAGCTCGGCCAGGTTCATGTACAGGTTCACAGGCATACTCCTGCGCAGGTTGATCGGCGCGACCATACAGATCGGCTGAAAATACGCCATTCAGCTGCGGCTGCGCCAGTTCTGTATTGGAATAATAAGATTTGTTTGGATCTGTATCGTCGCTAACCCGCCAGTGCATGCTAGCACCAGGTTTCGATCACAAGGAGAAGCGGCGATGACCGGAATGAGCGATGTGCGATTGATGCTGCAGGCCGACGAATGTGCAGCAGGACAGCCCTCAAGGCTGTCATGCGCTCCGGTAGACCTTGGCTCATGGAGATTGATGCTGCACCGCTGGCAGTCGCGCAAGCAGTTGCGCGAGCTCAGCGACCAGCAGTTGCTGGACATCGGTCTGAGCCGCGAGCAGGCCTGGGAAGAAGGCTGCAAGCCATTCTGGCGCGGTTGATCAGAGCAGTTCCTTGAGCCGGTACCAGAGCATGCCCAAGGCCAGCAGCGGCGAGCGCAGCAACTTGCCGCCCGGGAAGGTGGCATGGGGCACCTGGGCGAACAGGTCGAAGCGGCCGCCGTGCTGACCGCCGATGGCTTCGCCGAGCAACCGTCCGGCCAGGTGCGTGGCGTTGAGGCCGTGACCCGAGTAGGCCTGGGCGTAGTACACATTGGGCTGCTCGGGCAGGCGACCGATCTGCGGCAGGCGATTGGCGCCGATGCCGATCATGCCGCCCCATTGGTAGTCGATGCGTACCCCGGCCAGTTGCGGGAACACCTTGAGCATCTTCGGGCCCATGTAGGCGGCGATGTCCTTGGGGTCACGCCCGGAATAGTGGCAGGCGCCGCCGAACAGCAAGCGGTGGTCGGCGGACAGACGGAAGTAGTCCAGCGCCACGCGTTGGTCGCACACCGCCATGTTCTGTGGCAGCAAATCGCGAGCGCGGGCCTCGCCCAGCGGCTCGGTGGCGATGATGTAGCTGCCGGCGGGCAGCACCTTGCCGCCCAGTTCGCGGTTCAGGTCGTTGTGATAGGCGTTGGTGCACAGCACCAGGGTGTTGGCGCGCACCCGGCCGCGCGCCGTGTGCACCTGCACCTGCGGGCCGTAGTCGATGCGGGTCACCTCGGAGCCTTCATGCAGCTTCACGCCCAGGCGCGCCGCGACGGCCGCCTCGCCGATGGCCAGGTTCAGCGGGTGCACGTGGCCTGAGCCCATGTCCACCAGGCCGCCGACGAAGCAGGCCGAATTGACCACGCTGCGGATCTGCGATGCGGGCACCACGCGCACCTCGTGGCGGTAGCCCAGGCTGCGCAACTCGTCGGCGTCGGCGGCGAAACCGTCGAGCTCGGCCGGCTTGTAGGCGAGGTCGCTGTAGCCCCAGGTCAGGTCGCAGGCGATGGCATGCTGCTCGATACGTTCGCGGGCAATCTGCACGGCTTCCAGGCCCATCAGCTTGAGGCTGCGTACGCCGTCTGCGCCGATGACCGGCAGGAACTGCTCGACGTCGTGGCCCACGCCGCGAATCAACTGCCCGCCATTGCGCCCGCTGGCGCCCCAGCCGATGCGCCGGGCCTCGAGCAGGATTACCGAGAAGCCGCGTTCGGCCAGTTCGATGGCGGTATTGAGCCCTGAGTAGCCGCCGCCGACGATGCACACGTCGGCGCTGTGCTCGCCTTCCAGGCACGGGTAGTCCGGTTGCGGCAGGCGGCTGGCGGCATAGTAGGAGGCAGCGTGCTGGGCGCTGTGGATCATGGCCGGGTTCCTGGGGCTGGGCGAAAAGCTGCGAGGATAAGCGGGGCGCGCGGGGGCGGCAATGGCCCTATAATGCCCGGCCTCTCAATGACACGCCGACCATGACCTGCACCCACAAGATCCAGTTCCTGCGCGAACTCATCCCCTCGTTCGAATGCGAGCCCGGCTGCCACGACTGCTGCGGTCCGGTCACCACCTCCAGCGCGGAGATGGCGCGTCTGCCGCGCAAGACCGCGGCCGAGCAGGAGGCTGCCTTGCAGCGCCTGGATTGCGTGCACCTCGGTCCTCAAGGTTGCACCGTCTATACAGAGCGCCCGCTGATCTGCCGCTTGTTCGGCACCACCCCGCGCCTGGCCTGTCCACGCGGTCGCGGGCCGCAGACGCCGATCGAGCCGCAGGCCGAGCAACTGATTCATGGTTACATCGCCAGTACCCGCCAGGTGCTGGTCTGAGGTTCAGTCCGGAATCGGCAGGCAGAGGCTCTCCTTCACCTCCTCCATCACGATGTAGCTTTTCGATTCCCGCACATGGGGCAGCTTGAGCAGGATGTCGCCGAGCAGCTTGCGGTACGACGCCATCTCCGAGATGCGTGCCTTGACCAGGTAATCGAAGTCGCCGGAAACCAGGTGGCATTCCAGCACATGGGGCAGCTTGAGCACGGCGCGGCGGAACTCCTCGAAGGTATCGCCCGACTTGTAGTCCAGGCTGATCTCGACGAACACCAGCAGGCTGCCCTTCAGGTGCTGCGGGTTGAGCCGGGCGTTGTAGCCCATGATGATCCCCTCGCGTTCCAGACGGCGCACGCGCTCGGTGCAGGGCGTGGTGGACAGCCCGACTTTCTCGCCCAGTTCGGTGAACGAGATGCGCCCGTCGCTTTGCAGGATGCGCAAGATGTTGCGGTCGATCTTGTCCAGTTCCCGCTTGCTCTGGTGCTGGGTTCTCATAGGGGATGCCCCTCCGTCTAAGGCGTTCGTGCCGAGAATTCTCGCCAAATATAGGCGCTTATATAGTGAAATGCACTGGCCTGAGATTCTTATACTGCGCGCATCCATGCCATTTCGAACAACACAGCGGTGCGCCGCGCATGAGGGATAGACGATGCGAGTTCTGGTACTTGGTAGCGGTGTGATCGGTACCGCCAGTGCCTACTACCTGGCCCGGCAAGGTTTCGAGGTCACGGTGGTCGATCGCCAGCCGGCGGTGGCCATGGAAACCAGCTTCGCCAACGCAGGCCAGATCTCGCCCGGCTACGCTTCGCCCTGGGCTGCACCGGGCGTTCCGCTCAAGGCCATCAAATGGCTGCTCGAGCGGCACGCCCCGCTGGCCATCAAGCTCACCGGCGATGTCGATCAGTACCTGTGGATGGCGCAGATGCTGCGCAACTGCACCGCCAGCCGTTATGCGGTGAACAAGGAGCGCATGGTGCGGCTGTCCGAATACAGTCGCGACTGCCTCGACGAACTGCGCGCCGAAACCGGCATCGCCTACGAAAGCCGCACCCTGGGCACCACCCAGTTGTTCCGCACCCAGGCCCAGGTGGATGCCGCGGCCAAGGACATCGCCGTGCTCGAACAGTCCGGCGTGCCCTACGAATTGCTCGACCGCGACGCCATCGCCCGTGTCGAACCCGCCCTGGCAGGGGCCAAGCACCTGCTGGCCGGTGCCCTGCGCCTGCCCAACGACCAGACCGGCGACTGCCAGCTGTTCACCACCCAACTCGCGGAAATGGCCGTGAAACTGGGTGTCGAGTTCCGCTTCGGGCAGAACATCCAGCGCCTGGATCAGGCCGGCGACCGCCTCAACGGCGTGTGGATCGACGGCAAGCTGGAAACGGCTGACCGCTATGTCCTGGCGCTGGGCAGCTATTCGCCGCAGTTGCTCAAGCCGCTGGGCATCAAGGCCCCGGTGTACCCGCTCAAGGGCTATTCGCTGACCGTGCCGATCACCGACGCGGCCATGGCGCCGACTTCGACCATCCTCGACGAAACCTACAAGGTCGCCATCACCCGTTTCGACAACCGTATCCGGGTCGGCGGCATGGCTGAAATCGCCGGCTTCGACCTCTCTCTGAACCCGCGTCGGCGCGAAACGCTGGAGATGATCGTCAACGACCTTTATCCTCGCGGCGGCGACCTGAGCCAGGCCAGTTTCTGGACCGGCCTGCGCCCGGCTACCCCGGATGGCACGCCGATCGTCGGCGCCACCGCGCTGAGCAACCTGTACCTGAACACCGGTCACGGCACCTTGGGCTGGACCATGGCCTGTGGCTCCGGCCGCCTGTTGGCCGACCTGATCGCGCGCAAGAAGCCGCAGATCAGTGCCGAAGGTCTGGACATCTCGCGCTATGGCCATGCCGGTGAGGTCGCTCGGCAGGGCCGTCCGCTGTCGGCCCATCAGTAACGACGATGACCGGTTGAGCCCGCCCCCGGTAGGCGCGGGCTCAACCGCGATGAATGCCCCATCTGCCCATAACCAGATCCACCAGAAGGCTGCCCCATGCGCCCCGCCCGTGCCCTGATCGACCTCCAAGCGCTGCGTCACAACTACCGTCTGGCCCGTGAACTGGCCGGTGCCAAGGCCCTGGCCGTGGTCAAGGCCGATGCTTACGGCCATGGTGCGGTGCGCTGTGCCCTGGCCCTTGAGGCCGATGCCGACGGCTTTGCCGTGGCCTGCATCGAGGAGGCGCTGGAGCTGCGCGCCGCGGGCATCAAGGCGCCGGTGCTGCTGCTCGAAGGGTTCTTCGAGGCCAGCGAGCTGGCGCTGATCGCCGAGCATGACCTGTGGTGCGTGGTCCATTCGCTGTGGCAGCTCGAGGCCATCGAACAGCATCCGGTGCACAAGCCATTGAACATCTGGCTCAAGCTCGACAGCGGCATGCACCGTGTCGGCCTGCACCCGAAGGACTACCACGAGGCCTATCAGCGTCTGCTGGCCAGCGGCAAGGTCGCGCGCATCGTGCTGATGAGCCATTTCTCCCGGGCCGACGAACTGGACGCGGCGACCACCGAACAGCAGGTTGCCGCCTTCGAAGCCGCGCGCCAGGGCCTGACCGCCGAGTGCAGCCTGCGCAATTCCCCGGGCGTGCTGGCGTGGCCGAACACGCCGAGCGACTGGGTACGACCGGGCATCATGCTGTACGGCGCCTCGCCCTTCGAGGTCGAGCAGGCCCAGGCGGCGCGCCTGCAACCGGTGATGACCCTGCAATCGCGCATCATCAGTGTGCGTGAGCTGCCCATCGGTGAGCCGGTGGGCTATGGCGCGCGGTTCACCAGCACGCGCCCGACCCGCGTCGGCGTGGTCGCCATGGGCTACGCCGATGGCTATCCGCGACATGCCCCCAGCGGCACGCCGGTGGTGGTCGCGGGCAAGCGCACGCAACTGATCGGCCGGGTGTCGATGGACATGCTCTGCGTCGACCTCACCGAGGTGCCCGAGGCGACCGTCGGCAGCCCGGTGGAGTTGTGGGGCAAGCAGGTGTTGGCCAGCGATGTGGCGCAGCAGGCGGGCACCATCCCCTATCAGATCTTCTGCAACCTGCGCCGGGTGCCGCTGGAGTACCAGGGCCAATAAGGTCGTCCGCGGCGGTGAGAGGCGGTCGTGTTGTAAATACTGAACGGCATTGCCATGATATCGTTCACACTTTGCCTCCCCACGACCGTTTCTGGAGACCCACGCTTTGGACGTTGGCGAACGACTGCAAGCCATCCGCAAGCTCAAGGGCCTGTCCCAGCGCGAACTCGCCAAACGGGCGGGGGTGACCAACAGCACCATCTCGATGATCGAGAAAAACAGCGTGAGCCCCTCGATCAGCTCGCTGCGCAAGGTGCTCAGCGGCATTCCCATGTCGATGGTGGAGTTCTTCTCCGTCGAACTGGCGCCGGAAAGTCCGACGCAGATCGTCTACAAGGCCCATGAGCTGATCGACATTTCCGACGGCGCGGTGACCATGAAGCTGGTCGGCAAGTCGCACCCCAACCGCGCCATCGCCTTTCTCAACGAGGTGTACCCGCCCGGCGCCGACACGGGTGAAGAAATGCTCACCCACGACGGCGAGGAGACCGGCATCCTGCTCGAAGGTCGCCTGGAGCTGGTGGTGGGCACCGAAACCTTCCTGCTCGAAGCCGGCGACAGCTACTACTTCGAAAGCACCCGCCCGCACCGTTTCCGCAATCCGTTCGACGAGCCCGCCCGGCTCATCAGCGCCGCCACCCCCTCGAATTTTTGATCCAGCTCAGGCTATTGCGTCGCCAATACCCCTTTACGCAGTAGGGTCGTTCACGCCCTCAGGGCTTGTCGCTATACTCGGCCGCGCTCGCCAACCGTGGCCGCGAGCCTGATCAGCCACCATGAGGGTGTACGCGTGAACCCAATCAAGAAGATGCTGGCCGTACCAGCAGCCCTGTTCGCTGTGTGGGCGCTGAGTGCGACCGCAGCGACCAACGACGACATCGCCAAGCGCCTGGAGCCGGTCGGCAAGGTGTGCATTCAGGGCCAGGAATGCCAAGGCATGGCCGTCACCGCTGCGGCCGCCGGCGCTGGCGCCAGAAGCGCCGACGACATCGTCGCCAAGCACTGCAACGCCTGCCATGCCACTGGCCTGCTGAACGCGCCGAAGATCGGCGACACGGCGGCCTGGAAAGAGCGCGCCGATCACCAGGGTGGTCTGGACGGCATTCTGGCCAAGGCCATCACCGGCCTGAACGCCATGCCGCCCAAGGGCACCTGCGGCGACTGCTCGGACGACGAGCTCAAGGGCGCTATCAAGAAGATGTCCGGGCTCTGATCCCACGCCAGAAGACGGTGGTGTAGACGCGGCCTCGTGCCGCGAACCGGTCGCAACGACCGCGGGTCGTCGTAGCCTTTGCACGACAGGTCGGGAGCCACACGCTCCCGGCAATGGTCACATCCTGTACGCCTCACACGCCGCAGGAGCTTCCAATGCCCCACCGTTGCTCGATCGACCACGCCGTCGACCAGGCCCTGGCCCGTCTTCCGGCCCATATCCACATGGGCTTGCCGCTGGGGCTGGGCAAGCCCAATGCCTTCGTCAATGCGCTCTACGCCCGCATCCGCGCGCTGCCCGAGCGCCGCCTGACGATCTATACCGCCCTCAGCCTGGGCCGACCGTCGCTCGGCGAGGGCCTGCAGCAGCGCTTTCTCGAACCCTTCCTGGAACGGGTGTTCGCCGATTACGAAGAGCTCGACTACCTCAAGGACCTGCGCGACGACACACTGCCGGCCAACATCCGCGTCGAGCAGTTCTTCATGCAGCCCGGCTCCCTGCTGCACAGCGCGTCTGCCCAGCAGGACTACGTCAGCAGCAACTACAGCCACGCCGCCCGCGACATCAATGCCAAGGGCCTGAACCTGATCGCCCAATTGGTCGCCGCCACGCCGGAGCGCCCGGAGCACCTCAGCCTGGCCTGCAACCCCGACATCACCCTGGACCTGCTGCCGATGGTCGCCGCACGCCGCGCCGCTGGCGAGACCGTGCTCATGCTCGGCCAGGTGCATGCCGAACTGCCCTACATGCCGGGCGATGCCGAGTTGCACATCCAGGCCTTCGACCTGCTGATCGACGAAGTCGAGCAGCGGCGCCTGTTCAGCACGCCGAACATGCCGGTCACCGTCCAGGACCACTGCATTGGCGTGTACGCCAGCACGCTGGTGCGCGATGGCGGTACGTTGCAGATCGGCATTGGTGCCATGGGCGATGCGGTGGCGGCGGCTCTTCTGGCGCGCCAGGCCGACAACGCCGCCTACCGGGCGCTGCTGGACGACTTCGACCTCAGCCCCTGGCGGAGCCTGATCGACCGTGAAGGCGGGCAGGACGACTTCGCCCAGGGCCTGTATGGCTGCAGCGAGATGTTCGTCAACGGCCTGCTGACGCTGGCCGAGGCGGGCGTGGTGCGACGTCCGGCAGACGAGCGCGGCGTGCTGGTGCACGGCGGCTTCTTCCTCGGCCCAGCCGATTTCTACCAGCGCCTGCGGCACATGTCGCTGGAGCAGCGCGCGCGTTTTTCCATGACGGCCATCAGCTTCATCAACGAATTGTACGGCGACGAAGCGCTCAAGCGCCGACAGCGGCGCGACGCGCGGTTCGTCAACACGGTGTTCGGCATGACCTTGCTGGGTGCTGGGGTGGCCGACCAGTTGGAAGACGGCAGGGTGCTCAGCGGCGTCGGTGGGCAATACAACTTCGTCGCCCAGGGCCACGCATTGCAAGGCGCGCGCTCGATCCTGCTGCTGCGCAGTTGGCGTGAAGCCGGTGGCGAAGTGAGCTCGAACCTGTATTGGCAGTACGGGCATTGCACCATCCCGCGCCATCTGCGCGACATCGTCATCACCGAATACGGCATCGCCGACCTGCGCGGGCAGACCGACAGCGAGGTGATCGCACGGCTGTTGGCGATCAGCGACTCACGTTTCCAGCAAACGCTGATGGCCCAGGCCAAGAAGGCCGGCAAGCTGGCGCAGGATTTCGCCTTGGATGCCCGCTTCACCGACAACACGCCCGAACGCCTGGAGGCGATCAGGGCGCGGCATGCGTCGATGTTCGCCGAGTACCCGCTGGGCAGCGACTTCACGGCTCAAGAGCAGGACGTGCTGCGTGCCCTGAATTGGCTCAAGAGCAAGTTCAAGCTGAGCGAAGCGCTGGCGCTGGGCAAGGCAGCGCTGGATGCGCCCGAGCCCGAGGCGTATCCGGCGCACTTGGCGCGAATGAACCTGGCGCAGCCCGAAGGCCTGAAGGAGGAGCTATACCAGCGCTTGCTGCTGGCGGGCCTGCACGCGACCCGCCGCTTGTAGCGGGGGTCACTCGATGAAGGTGACCACACCGCCTGCCAGCGACTGCACCCGCGCCAGCGACTCGACACGGTAGCCCTGGCTGTCCAGCTCGGCGCGGCCGCCCTGGAACGACTTCTCGATGACGATGCCCAGGCCTGCCACGGTGGCACCGGCCTGCTTGATGATCGAGATCAGCGCCTGCGAGGCCTTGCCGTTGGCCAGGAAGTCGTCGATCACCAGCACGCGGTCGCTGCTGTTCAGGTGGCGCGGCGAAATGGCCACGGTGTTCTCGGTCTGCTTGGTGAACGAGTACACCGACGCAGTCAGCAGGTTCTCGGTCAGGGTCAGCGACTGGTGCTTGCGGGCGAAGATCACCGGCACGCCCAGTTTCAGGCCGGTCATCACGGCCGGCGCGATGCCGGAGGCTTCGATGGTGACGATCTTGGTCACGCCGGCATCGGCGAACAGGCGGGCGAACTCGTCACCGATCAGCTGCATCAGGGCAGGATCGATCTGGTGATTGAGAAACGCGTCGACTTTGAGAACCTGATCGGAAAGCACGATGCCTTCTTCGCGAATCTTCTGATGCAGTGCTTGCACTGTGTATTCCTCGATGTAGCAAAAGTCGCCGCATCCAAGGGTCGCGGCACAGGTTGAAAGAGTAGGGGTGATTCAGCGTTTGAGCATGGCCCGAATGTCGGCCAGTGCGTTGTTGCCTCGCGCGGCCTTGACCTCCACCGGGGCGTCGTCCAGGCCTTCCCAGGCCAGGTCGTCCGGTGGCAACTCGTCGAGGAAGCGGCTGGGGGTGCAATCGATGATCTCGCCGTACTGCTTGCGCTTGGCGGCGAAGGTGAATGCCAGGGTCTGGCGCGCGCGGGTAATGCCCACGTAGGCCAGACGGCGTTCTTCCTCGATGGTGTCGGCTTCGATGCTGGAGCGGTGGGGCAGGATTTCTTCTTCCATGCCCATGATGAACACGTAGGGGAATTCCAGGCCCTTGGAGGCATGCAGGGTCATCATCTGCACGCCCTCGGCGTTTTCTTCCTCTTCCTGCTGGCGTTCGAGCATGTCGCGCAGCACCAGCTTGCCGATGGCGTCCTCGATGGTCATGTCACCCTCTTCGTCTTTCTCCAGGGTGTTCTTCAGGGCGTCGATGAGGAACCAGACGTTGCCGATGCGAAAATCCGCGGCCTTGTCGCTGGCGGTGTTCTGGCGAATCCAGTTCTCGTAGTCGATGTCCTTGACCATCTCGTGCAGCGCGGCGATCGGGTCGTCCAGGGCGACCTTGTGGCGCACGCCGTCGAGCCAGTGCTTGAAGCGCTGCAGGCGCTCGGTGTAGCGCGCGTCCAGGTGCTCGCCCAGGCCCATCTCCTCGCTGGCGGCGTACATCGACACACCGCGCTCGGTGGCGTAGTTGCCGAGCTTCTCCAGGGTGGTCGAGCCGATCTCGCGGCGTGGCACGTTGATCACCCGCAGGTAGGCGTTGTCGTCGTCCGGATTGACCAGCAGGCGCAGGTAGGCCATGAGGTCCTTGACCTCCTGGCGTCCGAAGAAGCTGTTGCCACCGGAGAGGCGATAGGGCACCTGGTGGTGCTGCAGCTTCAGCTCGATCAGCTTGGCCTGGTAGTTGCCGCGGTAGAGGATGGCGAAATCGCTGTAGGGACGGTCGGTGCGCAGGTGCAGGGTCAGGATTTCCATGGCCACGCGTTCGGCCTCGGCTTCCTCGTTCTTGCAGCGAATCACGCGGATTTCGTCGCCCACGCCCATCTCGCTCCACAACTGCTTCTCGAAGTCGTGGGGGTTGTTGGCGATCAGCACGTTGGCGCAGCGCAGGATGCGGCTGGTGGAGCGGTAGTTCTGCTCGAGCATCACCACCTTCAGGGACGGGTAGTCCTCCTTGAGCAGCATCAGGTTTTCCGGGCGCGCGCCGCGCCAGGCGTAGATCGACTGGTCATCGTCGCCGACCACGGTGAACTGGTTGCGCAGACCGATGAGCATTTTCACCAGCAGGTACTGGCTGGCGTTGGTGTCCTGGTATTCGTCGACCAGCAGGTAGCGCACACGGTTCTGCCAGCGATCGAGCACGTCCGGGTGCTCCTGGAACAACTTGACCGGCAGCAGGATCAGGTCGTCGAAGTCCACCGCGTTGTACGCCTTGAGCGTGCGCTGGTAGTGGGTGTAGACGATGGCGGCGGTCTGCTCGCGCGGGTTGCGCGCCTTTTCCAGGGCTTCGGCGGGCAGGATCAGGTCGTTCTTCCACGACCCGATCATGTTCTTGATCTCATCCAGGCCGTCGTCGCCGGAATATTCCTTCTGCATGATGTCCGACAGCAGCGCCTTGATGTCGGACTCGTCGAAGATCGAGAAACCTGGCTTGTAGCCCAGGCGCTGGTGTTCCCGGCGGATGATGTTCAGGCCCAGGTTGTGGAAGGTGCACACCGTCAGGCCCCGGCCCTCGCCCGGGCGCAGCAGGGTGGCAACCCGCTCCTTCATCTCGCGCGCGGCCTTGTTGGTGAAGGTCATGGCGACGATGTACTGGGCACGGATGCCGCAGTTCTGGATGAGGTGGGCGATCTTGCGCGTGATCACGCTGGTCTTGCCGGAGCCTGCACCGGCGAGCACCAAGAGAGGGCCGCCGACGTAGTCTCGGGCTTCCTGTTGCCGGGGATTGAGTCGGGACATGCTAGAAACCGGGGGTGACCAGAAAAATAGCCGCGCATTCTAGCAGGCATGGGCGGATGTGGCGCGACCGTCCGACCGGGCACTGTCGGGTTTCGACACAATTGCCCAGGCGGCGCGTTTGGCGCAGGATGCACCCCGAAATCCGTCGTAAAGCCGGGCAGGGACCGCTACGTTTAAAAGTGAGAATCATTGCTAATTGTCGGTTAGCATATGGCTACTCGACATCATCGGTCCACGGCCTAAGGAGCCCGCTTGTCCACGCCCACCGAACCCTTGCGTCTGCTGCTGTTGGCCGAGGAGCCGCTTTGGGCTGCCCTGTTGCGCGACTGTGCGCGACCGTTGGCCGACAGCGCCGTGTTGCTGACCGCGCCGAGCTGGGAGGCGGTGGACAGCCTCTTCGCCCATGACCGCCAGGCGGTGGTGCTGGCCACGCCCGAGTTGCAGCCAGCGGTGGGCCGCTGCGCGTTGCCGGTCATCCTGCTGCTCGACGCCGAGCCGGATAACGCGCCGGAAGGCGTCAGCGATTGGCTGGTGCGTGGCCAGTTGAGCAGCGATACGCTGCGTCGCTCACTGCGCCATGTGCGCGAGCGCGGCGCGCTGGTGGCCTCGTTGCAGCGCTTGGCCGAGCAGGACCCGCTCACCGGCATCGCCAACCGCCAGGGCTTCCAGGCGCTGCTGGCCGCACGCTTGACCCAGCATGGCGGTCGCGGCCTGGCCCTCGGTCACCTGGACCTGGACACCTTCCGCCACGTCAACGACGCGCTCGGCCATCAGGGCGGCGACCGGGTGATATTGCAGGTGGTGCACCGGCTCAAGCAGTTGCTGGGGGCCGACGATCAGTTGGCGCGCCTGGGTAGCGACGAGTTCGCCCTGCTGATCGACACCCGCCACGACACCGGCCGCGCCGAGCGCATCGCCGAGGCCATCGTCGAAGCCCTGGCCGAGCCCTACTGGGTCGATGGTGAAAGCCTGTTGCTGGGGTGCAGCCTGGGCCTGGCCCACGCCCGCGCCCAGGCGGGTGCCGACCCGCTGATGTGGCATGCGCACATTGCCATGCGCCAGGCCAAGGGCGTCCAAGGCTGCACGTACCATGTGTTCAACGAGCGGATCAATCGTCATGCCCGCAGCCTGGCCGACCTGGAAAGCGAGCTGCGGCGGGCGCTACGCCGCGATGAGCTGGAGCTGCACTACCAGCCGCGCCTGGACCTGGGCACGGGACGTATCGTCGGCCTGGAAGCGCTGGTGCGCTGGCGCCATCCGCAGCGTGGCCTGTTGGCGCCGAGCGAGTTCGTACCGCTGGCCGAGCAGAGCGGGCTGATCGTGCCGCTGGGCTACTGGGTGATCTGCCGCGCCCTGCGCGACATGCAGACCTTGCAACTGCGCGGCCTCGATCCCTTGCACATGGCGGTGAACCTGAGCTTCCGCCAGTTCCAGGACAGCCAACTGCTGGCCACCCTGAGTCGACTGATCGTCGAGCATGGCGTCGATGCGCGCTGGCTGGAGTTCGAACTGACCGAAACGGCGGTGATGCGCCGCAACGAGGTGGTGCGCCAGACCATGGATGCCCTCGGGCGGCTGGGCGTGCGCTTCTCGCTGGACGATTTCGGCACGGGCTTCTCGTCGTTCGTGCACCTGAACAGCCTGCCCATCGCGCTGCTCAAGATCGACCGCAGCTTCGTCGCCGGCATGGAGCAGCGCGAAGAGAACCGCAAGTTGGTCCACGCGATGATAAACCTGGCGCACAACCTCAACCTGGAGGTGGTGGCCGAAGGCGTGGAAAGCGAGGAGCAGATGGCCTTGCTGCGCGAGTTTGGCTGCGATCAGGTGCAGGGCTTCCTGGTGAGTCGGCCTCTACCGGTGGACGAACTGATGGAGTACCTGCTGGAGGCGTGCGGCGGGGAGCGTGCGGGTCAGGCGCCGCCATGAACGGGGCGCGCGTGAACCCGCGCCCATGGATCAACGCCGCCAGATCCGCGAGGCTAGCGGCTGGCCACCACCGGCCCTGTCCAGCAAACGCCGCATCCGCCACTCGAACGCCAGGGTCAGTGCCACCGCGGCGCACGCAAGACCCAGCGCCAGTCCCCACCAGATGCCCACGGCGCCGCCACCGAGGGTGAACGCGAACAGCCAGGCGGCGGGGGCACCGACCAGCCAGTAGCACAGCAAGCCGATGACGAAGGTGGTCTTGGCATCCTTCAAGCCACGGATCGAGCCCATGGCGATGGTCTGGGTGCCGTCGAACAGTTCGAACCACGCCGCCACCATCACCAGTTGCACGGCCAGCGCGAAAATGTCGGCGAAGGCCGGATCATGGCGGTCCACCAGCCAGCCGACCAGGGTGTCCGGGAACAACCAGAACAGCACGGCGAAGGCGAACATGATCACCGCGCCCATGCCGATGCCCACCCGCCCGGCGCTGCGGGCCGCCAGCAGGTTGCCGGCGCCGTAGTACAGCCCGACCCGCATGGTCACCGCGTACGACAAGCCGGTCGGCACCATGAACGCTGCCGAAATGATCGGCAGGGCAATCTGGTGAGCGGCCAGCTCCGTGTTGCCCAGCACGCCCATGCACAGGGCGGCGAAGGCGAACAGGCCCACTTCGACGATGTACGTGCCGCCGATCGGCAGGCCCAGTCGCCACAGTTCGCGCAGCGCCTCCAGCGACGGCCGCGACAGGCCCTGGCGCAGGGGATAGGCGTCGTAGGCGCGGTGCCAGCGGATGTACAGCGCCAGGGCGACCGCCATGCCCAGCGACACCACGGCGGTGACCAGGCCGATGCCCATCAGGCCGAGTTTCGGCAAGCCGTACAGTCCCTCGATCAGTGCATGGTTGATCAGGTAGTTGAGCACCGTGCCCACCAGGCTGATGACCATCACCGGGGTGGAATGGCCCAAAGCACTGGTGAAGCCGCGCAGGGCCATGAAGGTGAGGTAGCCGGGCAGCGCCAGGGGTAGCAGCGTGAGGAACTGCATGGCCATCTCGACGTTGTCCGGGCGCTGGCCGAACAGCAGCAACAGCGGCTTGAGGTTCCACAGCGCCAGCCCGGCAGCCAAGGCCAGGCCCCAGGCCAGCCACAGCCCGTTCTGCGCCAGGCGCGTGGCACCGGCGATGTCGCCTGCGCCCTTGCGGAAGGCCACCAGGGTGCCGACGGCGGCGATCACGCCCAGGCAGAAGATCGACACGAACGAATAACTGGCCGCGCCCAGCCCGCCGCCGGCCAGGGCCTGCGGGCTGATGCGGGCCATCATCAGGGTGTCGGTGAGCACCATCAGCATGTGCGCCAGTTGCGAGGCGACCAGAGGGCCAGCCAGGCGCAACAAGGCCTTGAGTTCGGTGGTGGGCGCGACGTGCATGGGGCGGAGTCCTTCGGTGTGGGCGCGGCGATGAAAGTGGACGATTCTGCGGCCTCGGTCAGGTTTGCACAAAAGGATAAATGCGATGCGTAGCATGAGTTGAACTCATGCAGCTAAGATCCACTTCGTTCACGTCATGTCCTTTTTACGGGAGCCGCATGTCTCGTCAGTTGCCTGCCCTTTATGCGTTGCGCGCATTCGAAGCCGCGGCGCGGTTGTGCTCGTTCACCCGCGCGGGCGAAGAGCTGTCCATCACCCAGAGCGCGGTCAGCCGGCATATCCGCACCCTGGAAGCGCACTTCGGCTGCCGCCTGTTCATCCGCCACGGTCGCAGCTTGCAGCTCACCGAAGCCGCGCGCCTGCTGCTGCCCGGCGTACGCGACGGCTTCGCAGCCCTGGAGCGCGCCTGCAACACCCTGCGTGGCGAGGACGACATGCTGCGCATGAAGGCGCCCTCGACCTTGACCATGCGCTGGCTGCTGGCGCGCCTGAGTCGTTTTCGTCATTTGCAGCCGGGCAACGAGGTGCAACTGACCAGCGCCTGGATGGACGTGGACCATGTGGACTTCAACCAAGAGCCTTTCGATTGCGCCGTGCTGCTCAGCGACGGCAACTTCTCCGCCGACTGGGAAGTGCGTCGACTGTTCGCCGAGCTGTTGATTCCGGTCGGTGCACCGCAATTGCAGGCCGAGGCTCCTTGGGATGCGCAGCGGCTGGCCGGGACCGAGCTGCTGCACCCCACCCCCGACCGCCGCGACTGGCGCAGTTGGTTGGCGCGCATGGGCCTGAGCGAAACGGTGCCGATCACAGGTGGGCAGGTGTTCGACACCCTGGAGTTGGGCATGATCGCCGCCGCCCGTGGCTACGGCGTGTCGATGGGCGACCTGCTGATGGTGGCCGAGGACGTTGCCGCCGGCCGCCTGAGCCTGCCCTGGCCCACCGCTGTGCCCAGCGGGCTGGACTACTACCTGGTATGGCCACGCACGCGGCCCGGTGGTGAGCGTCTGCGGCGCTTGAGTGCGTTCCTGCAGGAGGAAGCCGCGTCGATGGATCTGCCGGACGTGGAAATCCTTGACGCGCGCTGATGGCGTTAAGCACGCGATGCCACACTGATTTGTCGCAAGATTTTTCATGAAATCCCTGCGCACCGCTTGAGTGGTGCGAAGTGGAAGTGAACAATGTTCGCTTTCGTATTCCCGCCGAGATTCGCCATGAATTCCCGCTCTTCTCTGCTTGCCTGGCTGTTGTTGCCGGTGCTGGCGCTGTGCAGTTGCCTGGCTGTGGCCGAGTCCTCCGCAGAAGCCACCAAGGCCCTGCATCTGCTGGACTACATCGGCGCCGACTACCCGTCGACGGTGCGCGATGGCCAGGTGCTGGACGACCCGGAGTACCGCGAGCAGCAGGAGTTCGGCGCCGTGCTGGCGGAGCTGCTCGCAGGCTTGCCGGCCCATCCCGAGCGCGATGCGCTGGTGCAGGGTGTGCAGGCGCTGCGCCAGGCCATCGACCAGCGTCAAGCGGGCGCAGCGGTGGCCCAGCAGGCGCGACAGTTGGGCGCGCGCCTGGCGGTGGCCTACGAGGTCAGCCAGGCCCCGGTGATCACCCCGGACCCGGCGCGCGGCGCATCGCTGTATGCGCAGAACTGCGCGATCTGCCATGGCGACACGGGCGCCGGCGACGGTCCTGCGGGCGTCGGCCTGGAGCCTGCGCCGGCCAACCTGCGCAATGTCGAGCGGCTCGACCAGTTGAGCCTGTTCGACCTGTACAACACCCTGGGGCTGGGCATCGAAGGCACTGAAATGCCATCGTTCGCCGATCAGCTCGACGAGCGTCAGCGTTGGGACGTGGCCGCCTACATCGCCAGCTTCAGCGCCGACCCTCAGGCTGGCAAAGGCGACTTCACCTGGAACATCGCCGATCTGGCGCGTCAGACCCCGGCCGAAGTCGCCGCCAACCAAGGCGCCGAGGCCGTGGCGGCATTCCGCGCCCAGCGTGCCCAGCCGCCGCAGGTCAAGCGCGGGCCGGCGCAGTTGCTCGACTACACCTCCAGCACCCTGGACAAGAGCCTGGCGGCCTATCGCGAGGGCGATCACGACCAGGCCTACGACCTGTCGGTGGCGGCCTACCTGGAAGGCTTCGAGTTGGTGGAAAGCTCGCTCGACAACATCGACGCGCAGGTGCGCAAGGACACCGAGAAGTCGCTGATGGCTTACCGTCAGGCGCTGCAGGACGGCTTGCCGGTGGAGCAGGCGGTGCAGCGCCTGGACGAAGCCAAGGTGAAACTGGCGCAGGCCGCCAAGCTGCTAGGCAGCGATGGCCTGAGTTGGTCGCTGAGCTACGTCTCGGGACTGCTGATCCTGCTGCGCGAAGGCCTGGAAGCGATCCTGGTGCTGGCGGCGATCCTGGCCTTCCTGCGCAACACCGGCCAGCAATCGGCGGTGCGCAGCGTGAACATCGGCTGGGGCCTGGCGTTGCTCGCCGGCTTTGCCACCTGGGCGCTGGCGGCTTACGTAATCGACGTCGGCGGCGCCCAGCGCGAGCTGCTCGAGGGCTGTACGGCGCTGTTCGCCGCTGTCATGGTGCTGTGGCTGGGGGTGTGGATGCATGACCGGCGCCACGCCGACGCCTGGCAGGACTACATCAAGCGCAGCCTGCTCAGCGGTGGTGGGCGCTTCGGCTTCGCCCTGCTGGCGTTCTTCTCGGTGTACCGCGAGCTGTTCGAGGTGATCCTGTTCTACGAGACCTTGTGGTTGCAGGCCGGTCCTGCAGGGCATCAGGCGGTGCTCGCCGGTGGCGCCACGGCGCTGGTACTGCTGGTGGGGCTGGCCTGGGTGATCCTGCGTGGTTCGGCGCGCTTGCCGCTGTCGCTGTTCTTCAGCATCAACGCCGCGTTGCTCTGCGCGCTGTCGGTGGTGTTCGCCGGACATGGCGTGAAGGCGTTGCAGGAAGCCGGCGTGCTGGGCACGCGGCCAGTGCCGTTCTTCGAATTCGACTGGCTGGGCATTCATGCCGATGCCTATTCGTTGGGTGCGCAGGCCGTGGCCTTGCTGGCGGTCGTGCTGCTGTACGGACGCTCGTGGATGGCCGAGAAGCGTCGGGCGGCGGCGAATTGAGGTGGCGCTTGCCCTGTGTCCAGTTGGGTCCGACACTAGTGTCCTTTTGAACCACGGAACTTCCCCCATGCGCATATGGATCGACGCCGACGCCTGCCCCAAGGCGGCCAAGGACCTGATCGTCAAATTCGCCCTCAAGCGCAAGCTGGACGTGGTGATGGTGGCCGGCCAGGCGGTGGCCAAGCCGGCGTTCGCCATCGTGCGCCTGATCGTGGTGCCCAGCGGCATGGATGCCGCCGACGATTATCTGGTCGAGCATGCCGTGCCCGGTGAGCTGGCGATCTGCAGCGACGTGCCTCTGGCCGATCGGCTGATCAAGAAGGGCGTCGCGGTGCTCGATCCACGGGGCCGTGAGTTCGACGAGCGCAACATGGGCGAGCGTCTGGCCGTGCGCAATCTGTTCACCGAATTGCGCGAGCAGGGGCAGGTGGGGGGCGGGCAAGCGCCTTATGGCGAGCGCGAGAAGCAGGCCTTCGCCAACGCCCTGGATCGCATCCTGACGCGGCTGTCCAAGGGCTGAACAGACAGGGGGCGTCTGGCGCCCCCCGGGCATTTACTGATCGTCTTCGTGGGTCAGTTCGAGCACACGGTCGACCAGCTTGTAGATACCGCTCGCCGCTTCGCTGATCGAGGTGGCCAGCATGTAGGCCGGGGTGCTCACCAGCTTGCGCTGGGTGTCTTCGACGATGTCGTGCACATCGCAGTCTTCATGGGTGCCGCCCATTTGCACTACCGCTGCGCTGGTGTCGGCATCGTTGCCGATGGTGCAGACCACGCCTGGACCATAGATTTTCGCGGCCAGCGCCGGCGAGATGCAGATCAGACCGACCGGCTTGCAGGCCGAGGCGAAGGCTTCAGCCAGCGCCAGCACATCGGGATGCACCGTGCAGTTGGCGCCTTCGA
Organism: Pseudomonas sp. RAC1; assembly: GCF_030658255.1. Lineage (NCBI taxonomy): Bacteria > Pseudomonadati > Pseudomonadota > Gammaproteobacteria > Pseudomonadales > Pseudomonadaceae > Pseudomonas > Pseudomonas sp. RAC1. Next base: position 208,209 of record NZ_JAUTXS020000037.1, on the reverse strand, counting down.
CGGCGAAATTGGACAAGTTCTTCGCGGCGCCGAAGCCGCCCGGCACGATCAGCGCGTCGAACTCCTCGGCCTTGGCTTCGCGCACGTCCTTGACCTCGCCGCGGGCGATGCGTGCCGACTCCACCAGTACGTTGCGCGACTCGGGCATGGCTTCGCCGGTCAGGTGATTGATGACGTGCAGTTGTGTCACGTCCGGGGCAAAGCATTGCACTTGGGCGCCGCGCTGGTCGAGGCGCAGCAGGGTGATCACGCTTTCATGGATCTCGGCGCCGTCGTAGACGCCGCAGCCCGATAGAATCACCGCGACTTTTTTTGTCATGTTCGTTACTCCCGTGTCGAGACGCTCGAAATCCTGTCGTGTGACGCATTGGATCGCACGCGCCGCCCGGTGTTCATTCGGCGCGGGAGGTCGCGGGCGATCGTTACGACGTCAGAGGCAAAGGCTTCAGTGCTGTTCGTTGCGCGGCTCGGTTGCCGGCTCCGCCTGGCTGGCCAGCGCGGCGGCCTTGCGCTCGGCGCGGCGATTGCGCACATAACGGCGCAGCCAGAGCAGCGCACCGAGCACCAGCAGGGCGCCCAGCACCCACAGTTCGTAGCGCTTGATGTTGCCCAGCATGCCTTCGAGGATGGCGCCGAAATGGTAGGCGGCCGCGCCCAGGGCCAGGGCCCAGATGGCCGCGCCGATGCCGTTGAGCAGCAGGTAACGCCGGGGTGGGTAGCCGGACAGGCCGATGGCCACCGGCATCACCGTACGCAGGCCATAGACGAAACGGAAACTCAGCACCCAGATGTCCGGATGACGTCGGATATGCTCCAGGGCGCGGTCGCCCATGGCCTGCCAGCGCGGCTTGCGGGCGAGGATCTTGCGCCCGTGACGACGGCCCATGAAGTACCACAACTGATCCCCGGCATAACTGCCGCAGAACGCCACCAGCACCACCAGGGAAATGTCCATGTACCCACGGAACGCGAGAAATCCTGCAAGCACCAGGATGGTCTCGCCTTCAAAGAAGGTGCCTAGAAAGAGGGCGAAATAGCCGAAATCATGCAGGAATTGTTGAAGCATGTTCTGAGATGCTGGCGAAATGAACGCGCAGCCTACCCCTTCACGCGTCCGGGGGAAAGTGTCCAAATGTGTCTCGAAGTGAACATTTCCTACACGCAAGTGCCCTGCGGCTACAGGTCGCAGGGTTGCCCTTCCCTGTAACCTAGGCGTCATAATGGACGCTTATAACTGTCGCGCTAGCCCGCCTGCGCGGGCTTCAGGAGTCTGCCGTGAGCTTTACCCCCGCTAACCGTCTGTTTCCTGCCACCCGCCTGCGTCGCAACCGCCGGGACGATTTCTCCCGTCGGCTGGTTCGCGAGAGCACCCTGACCGTCGATGACCTGATCCTGCCGGTGTTCGTCCTGGACGGCGAGAACCGTCGCGAGGACGTGCCGTCGATGCCCGGCGTCGAGCGTCTGTCGATCGACCTGCTGCTCGAAGCGGCGCAAGGCTGGGTGGAGCTGGGCATTCCGGCGCTGGCGCTGTTCCCGGTCACGCCGGTGGAGAAGAAGACCCTCGACGGTGCCGAGGCATGGAACCCGGAAGGTATCGCCCAGCGTGCCACCCGTGCCCTGCGCGCGCGCTTCCCGGAACTGGGGGTGATCACTGACGTCGCCCTCGACCCGTTCACCACCCACGGCCAGGACGGCATCCTCGACGAGGAAGGCTACGTACAGAACGACATCACCGTCGATGCCCTGGTACGTCAGGCGCTGTCGCACGCCGATGCGGGCGCCCAGGTGGTGGCACCGTCGGACATGATGGACGGCCGCCTGCAGGCCATCCGTGAAGCCCTGGAGCTGGCCGGGCACGTCAACGTGCGCATCATGGCCTACTCGGCCAAGTACGCCAGTGCCTACTATGGCCCGTTCCGTGACGCGGTCGGCTCGGCGCTGAACCTGGGCAAGGCCAACAAGGCCTCCTACCAGATGGACCCGGCCAACAGCGACGAGGCCCTGCACGAAGTGGCCACCGACCTCGCCGAAGGCGCCGACATGGTCATGGTCAAGCCAGGCATGCCTTATCTGGACATCGTTCACCGGGTGAAGACCGAATTCCGCGTGCCGACCTTCGTGTATCAGGTCAGCGGCGAATACGCCATGCACATGGCCGCCATCCAGAACGGCTGGCTCAGCGAAGCGGTCATTCTCGAATCCCTCACCGCTTTCAAACGGGCCGGCGCCGATGGCATCCTCACCTACTTCGCCGTGCGTGCCGCTCAATTGTTGAGAGGGCAGTAACGCCCTCACAGGAACTCAGATGAATAACGAAGTGCTCACCGCTGTCGAGATCAAACACGCCAAGGCCTTGCCGGAGGAGCTGGTGCAGACCCCGCCGGACCTGCCGGCGGCGCCTGAACCGGAGCCGGAACCGGCTGTCGAGGCCGCCGCGCCGGCGCCGGCCCCGGCTCCAGCCATTGCGGTGCCGAGCCTGGACGACAGCAGCCTGTACATTCATCGTGAGCTCTCGCAGCTGCAGTTCAACATCCGCGTGCTGGAACAGGCGCTGGACGAGTCCTACCCGCTGCTGGAGCGCCTGAAGTTCCTGCTGATCTTCTCCAGCAACCTCGACGAATTCTTCGAGATCCGCGTGGCGGGCTTGAAGAAGCAGATCAATTTCGCCCGCGAACAGGCCGGCGCCGACGGCTTGCAGCCGCACCAGGCGCTGGCGCGGATCAGCGAGCTGGTGCACATCGAGGTCGACCGTCAGTACGCGATCCTCAACGATGTGCTGCTGCCGGAGCTGGAGAAACACCAGATTCGTTTCATTCGTCGCCGCTACTGGACGCCCAAGCTCAAGACCTGGGTGCGCCGCTACTTCCGCGACGAGATCGCGCCGATCATCACGCCCATCGGTCTCGACCCGACCCACCCGTTCCCGCTGCTGGTGAACAAGAGCCTGAACTTCATCGTCGAGCTCGAAGGCGTCGATGCCTTCGGTCGCGACTCGGGCCTGGCCATCATCCCGGCGCCGCGTCTGCTGCCGCGGGTGATCCGTGTGCCGGAAGAAGTGGGTGGCGCGGGCGCCAACTATGTATTCCTGTCGTCGATGATCCACGCCCACGCCGACGACCTGTTCCAGGGCATGAAGGTCAAGGGCTGCTACCAGTTCCGCCTGACCCGCAACGCCGACCTGGCACTGGATTCCGAAGAGGTCGACGACCTGGCCCGCGCGCTGCGTGGCGAGCTATTCTCGCGTCGCTACGGTGACGCGGTACGCCTGGAAGTCGCCGACACCTGCCCAAAACACCTGTCGGACTACCTGCTCAAGCAGTTCAGTCTGAGCGAGAGCGAGCTGTATCAGGTCAATGGACCGGTCAACCTGACCCGCCTGTTCAGCATCACCGGCCTGGACAGCCACCCGGAGCTGCAGTACGCGCCGTTCACCCCGGCCATTCCCAAGACCCTGCAGAACGCCGACAACCTGTTCAGCGTGATCAGCAAGCAGGACATGCTGCTGATGCACCCGTTCGAGTCCTTTACCCCGGTGGTCGACCTGCTACGCCAGGCCGCCAAGGATCCGCACGTGCTCGCCGTGCGCCAGACGCTGTATCGCTCTGGCGCCAACTCCGAGATCGTCGATGCACTGGTCGACGCAGCGCGTAACGGTAAGGAGGTCACGGCGGTGATCGAGCTGCGTGCGCGCTTCGACGAAGAGTCCAACCTGCAGATGGCCAGCCGCTTGCAGGCTGCGGGTGCCGTGGTGATCTACGGCGTGGTCGGGTTCAAGACCCACGCCAAGATGATGCTGATCCTGCGCCGCGAGCAGGGCGAGATCGTTCGCTATGCGCACTTGGGTACGGGTAACTACCACGCCGGCAACGCGCGTCTGTACACCGACTACAGCCTGCTGACCTCCGACGACGCCCTCACCGAGGACGTCGGCAAGTTGTTCAGTCAGTTGATCGGTATGGGCAAGACGTTGCGCATGAAGAAGCTGTTGCATGCGCCGTTCACCCTGAAGAAGGGCATGCTCGACATGATCGCCCGCGAAACGCAGTTCGCCCTCGACGGCAAGCCGGCGCACATCATCGCCAAGTTCAACTCGCTGACCGATGCCAAGGTGATCAAGGCCTTGTACAAGGCCAGCCAGTCGGGTGTGAAGATCGACCTGGTGGTGCGCGGCATGTGCTGCCTGCGGCCAGGCATCGCCGGGGTGTCGCACAACATCACGGTGCGCTCGATCATCGGTCGCTTCCTGGAGCACACCCGGGTGTTCTACTTCCTCAATGGCGGCGACGAGCAGATCTACCTGTCCAGCGCCGACTGGATGGAGCGCAACCTCGACAAGCGCGTCGAGACCTGCTTCCCGGTCGAGGGCAAGAAGCTGCTGCTGCGGGTGAAGAAGGAGTTGGAAAGCTACCTGACCGACAACACCCAGGCCTGGACCCTGCAGTCCGACGGGCGCTATGTCCGTAGCACGCCGACCGGCAACCAGAACCCGCGCAGCGCCCAGGCGACATTGCTGGAGCGCCTGAGCAATCCGGTGTTGAACGTACGCTAGCCGCGCAGCGGTAGGGCGGTGGCAGCGGCGCTTCGCCGCTGCGACTGATGTCCAGCAAAGCGCGTCGCGGGGCCTGACACCGGCCAGGCCGGTGTTCGCGGCACCCGGCCGCTTGCACAGGTTCAGCGAACGCTGAGAATGAACCCCACCCGCGCCAGCCACTCGGCTTCGTTGGCGAAGTCGGCCTGGGTCAGTTGGTTCTGTTCCAGCCAGCCTTCGGGGAAGACCACTTCCAGGCTGTCGTCGTCAGCCTTGAGTTCCACCTTGGGCATCTGCTGGGTGCCGCGAATATGGTGGAAGAGAATGGCGAAGCGCAGCAGCACGCACAGGCGGATCAGCTTCACGCCGTCGTCACCGAATTCGGCGAACTTGTCCTTGGGAATGTTGCGGCGGTGGCCACGCACCAACAGCGCCAGCATCTGCTGGTCTTCGCGGGAGAAGCCTGACAGATCGGAGTGCTCGATCAGGTAGGCGCCGTGCTTGTGGTAGTGGTAATGGGCGATGTCCAGACCGATTTCATGCACCTTCGCCGCCCAGCCTAGCAAGTCGCGCCAGTTGCCGTCTTCCAGGTCCCAGGCCTTGGCCACTTGGTCGAAGGCGTGCACAGCTTTGCGCTCCACGCGCGCGGCCTGACCCTGATCGACGTGGTAGCGCTCCATCAGCGAGTTCAGGGTGCGCTCGCGCACGTCCTCGTGGTGATGGCGCCCCAACAGGTCGAACAGCACGCCTTCGCGCAGGGCGCCGTCGCAGTGGTCCATGCGCTGCAGTTCCAGGGCGTCGAAGATCGCTTCGAGAATCGCCAGGCCCGCCGGGAAGATCGCGCGGCGGTCAGGCTTGACCCCTTCGAAGTCGATCTTGTCGACCTCGCCGAGCTTGAACAGCTTGCGCTTGAGCGAGGCCAGTCCTTCGGCGTTGACTTCGCCGCTGCCCTGGCCGTTCGCCTTGATCGCCGCACCGATGGCCCGAATGGTGCCGGATGAGCCGATGGCCTCGTCCCAGGTCAGGCGGTGCAAGGCGTTTTCAATGCTCATCAGTTCCAGGCGCGCAGCGGTGTAGGCCTGGGCATAGCGTGCCGGAGTGACCTTGCCGTCGCGGAAATAGCGCTGGGTGAAGCTCACGCAGCCCATCTGCAGGCTCTCGCGCAGCAAGGGTTCGAAGCGCTGGCCGATGATGAACTCGGTGCTGCCGCCGCCGATGTCGGCCACCAGGCGTTTGCCCGGCGTGTCGGCCAGGGTGTGCGACACACCCAGGTAGATCAGGCGGGCCTCTTCACGACCGGAGATGACTTCCACCGGATGGCCAAGGATGGCCTCGGCGCGCTGGATGAACGCGTTGCGGTTGCGCGCTTCACGCAGGGCGTTGGTGCCGACGATGCGCACGGCACCGGCGGGCATGCCGTTGATCAACTGGGCAAAGCGCTTGAGGCACTCGAGGCCGCGCTGCATGGCTTCTTCGCTGAGCAGGCGGTCTTCGCCGATGCCGGCGGCCAACTGAACCTTCTCCCCCAACCGTTCCAGAATGCGGATCTCGGTATGGTGGGCCTTGGCCACGACCATGTGGAAGCTGTTGGAGCCAAGGTCGATGGCGGCGATCAGGGACAGGTTCTTCGCGGTGGTATGCGGCATATCTGGTTGTTCTCGGTCGATAACCCGGCAATCCTGACATGATCGCAGGCTGACGCCAACGCGCGGCATGGCAAGGGTTGACGCAAGGCAATGTGCGGATGGCCTGCATGACTGCTCGATGAAGGCCTGGAACGGATCCTATGACGCTTGTATGACAGTTTCATTCACAGCGTCTTGCTCAACTATAGTGACACTCAATCGCTCGCGACTTCCGATAGGCCGTGGGTACGGCTATGATGGGCCACTTTTTTCGCTTTCGACCTGGAGAACGCCATGAGCAGCGATCTGATCAAACACGTCACCGACGCCACTTTCGAGGCCGAAGTGCTCAAGGCCGAAGGCCCTGTACTGGTGGATTACTGGGCTGAATGGTGCGGCCCCTGCAAGATGATCGCCCCGGTGCTGGACGACATCGCTTCGAGCTACGATGGCAAGCTGACCGTCGCCAAGCTGAATATCGACGATAACCAGGAAACACCCGCCAAGCACGGCGTGCGTGGTATCCCGACGCTGATGCTGTTCAAGAACGGCAACGTCGAAGCGACCAAGGTAGGCGCGCTGTCCAAGTCGCAACTGACTGCGTTCATCGACGCCCACCTGTGATGTGAGGCGCCCCGCCGACGCTTGATGCTGTGCGCATGAGCGTGTCGGGGCTGCTTCGTGGCAGTCTTGGGTGAACCGCGTCTCCCGTCCCCTGGGTCCGGTTTCCACCGTCAAAACCACTAGACGCCCAAAAAAGCAAGTGTTACATTCGGCCTCGCACTGTTTCTCCAGTGCCCTCTACATGCCGTCGCCGACGCACTCCCAATTCGAATCAGTACGCGATCCTGTCGCCAATCTAGCGGCGCGGCTTCATTAAGCCAGAAGCTTAATTCCCCCCCTTCTTACATGATTACGTCACTCCCCTTATGAACCTGACAGAACTCAAGCAAAAGCCGATTACCGATCTGCTGGAAATGGCCGAACAGATGGGCATCGAAAACATGGCCCGTTCGCGCAAGCAGGACGTGATTTTCGCCCTGTTGAAAAAACACGCCAAGAGCGGCGAAGAAATCTCGGGTGACGGCGTGCTGGAGATTCTCCAGGATGGATTCGGTTTCCTGCGTTCGGCAGATGCCTCGTACCTGGCCGGCCCTGACGATATCTACGTCTCGCCCAGCCAGATCCGCCGCTTCAACCTGCGCACCGGCGATACCATCGTCGGCAAGATCCGTCCGCCGAAGGAAGGGGAGCGTTACTTCGCGCTGCTGAAGGTCGATACCATCAACTTCGACCGTCCGGAAAACGCGAAGAACAAGATCCTCTTCGAAAACCTGACCCCGCTGTTCCCCAACCATCGCCTGAAGATGGAAGCCGGTAACGGCTCCACCGAAGACCTCACCGGTCGAGTCATCGACCTGTGCGCGCCCATCGGCAAAGGTCAGCGCGGCCTGATCGTCGCCCCGCCAAAAGCGGGCAAGACCATCATGTTGCAGAACATCGCGGCCAACATCACCCGCAACAATCCCGAGTGCCACCTGATCGTCCTGCTGATCGACGAGCGCCCGGAAGAAGTGACCGAGATGCAGCGCACCGTGCGCGGCGAAGTGGTCGCCTCGACCTTCGACGAGCCGCCGACCCGCCACGTGCAGGTCGCCGAAATGGTCATCGAGAAGGCCAAGCGCCTGGTCGAGCACAAGAAGGACGTGGTCATCCTGCTGGACTCCATCACCCGTCTGGCCCGTGCCTACAACACCGTGATTCCGAGCTCCGGCAAGGTGCTCACCGGTGGTGTCGACGCCCATGCCCTGGAAAAGCCCAAGCGCTTCTTCGGCGCGGCCCGTAACATCGAGGAAGGCGGCTCGCTGACCATCATCGCCACCGCGCTGGTCGAGACCGGCTCGAAGATGGACGAGGTCATCTACGAAGAGTTCAAGGGTACCGGCAACATGGAACTGCCGCTGGACCGTCGCATCGCCGAGAAGCGTGTGTTCCCGGCCATCAACATCAACAAGTCCGGTACCCGCCGCGAAGAACTGCTGACTGCCGACGACGAGCTGCAGCGCATGTGGATCCTGCGCAAGTTGCTGCACCCGATGGACGAAGTGGCGGCCATCGAGTTCCTCATCGACAAGCTCAAGCAGACCAAGACCAACGATGAGTTCTTCCTGTCGATGAAGCGCAAGTAAGCGTTTCACCGCGGCAAAAGTGGGGGCCGCTACGTGTTTCTTCGCCGGTGAACCTGCTCCTGACGGGACGGTTCACCGGCGACGAAGCAGGTAGCGGCCCCCACTCATTTCAGCCAAACACGTTACACTCTGCACCCCGACCGATACGGCCAACATGAGGCTCACGCATGCAGTATCGCGATCTACGCGACTTCATTCGCGGCCTGGAGCAGCGCGGCGAACTCAAGCGCATCCAGGTTCCGATCTCGCCCATTCTGGAAATGACCGAAGTCTGCGACCGCACGCTGCGGGCCAAGGGCCCGGCGCTGCTGTTCGAAAAGCCCACCGGCTTCGACATGCCGGTGCTCGGCAACCTGTTCGGCACGCCCGAGCGTGTGGCCATGGGCATGGGCGCCGAGTCGGTGAGCGAGCTGCGTGAGATCGGCAAGTTGCTGGCCTTCCTCAAGGAGCCCGAGCCGCCGAAAGGCCTGAAGGATGCCTGGTCGAAGCTGCCGATCTTCAAGAAGGTCGTGTCCATGGCGCCGAAGGTGATCAAGGACGCGGTGTGCCAGGAGGTGGTGGTCGAGGGTGAAGACGTCGACCTGTCGCAACTGCCGATCCAGCACTGCTGGCCGGGTGACGTCGCGCCGCTGATCACCTGGGGGCTGACCGTCACCCGTGGTCCGAACAAGGACCGGCAGAACCTGGGTATCTACCGCCAGCAGGTGATCGGTCGCAACAAGGTCATCATGCGCTGGCTGAGCCACCGTGGCGGTGCGCTGGACTACCGCGAATGGTGCGAAAAGCATCCGGGCCAGCCGTTCCCGGTCGCCGTGGCGCTGGGTGCGGACCCGGCGACCATCCTCGGCGCGGTGACACCGGTGCCCGATACCTTGTCGGAATACGCCTTTGCCGGCCTGCTGCGCGGCAACCGTACCGAACTGGTCAAGTGCCGTGGCAACGACTTGCAGGTGCCGGCCACCGCCGAGATCATTCTCGAGGGCGTGATCCATCCGGGCGAGATGGCCCCCGAAGGCCCCTATGGCGACCACACCGGCTACTACAACGAAGTGGACAGCTTCCCGGTGTTCACCGTCGAGCGCATCACTCATCGGCACAAGCCGATCTACCACAGCACCTACACCGGCCGTCCGCCGGATGAACCGGCGATTCTCGGCGTGGCGCTGAACGAGGTGTTCGTACCGATCCTGCAGAAGCAGTTCCCCGAGATCGTCGACTTCTACCTGCCGCCCGAAGGCTGCTCGTACCGCATGGCCGTCGTGACCATGAAGAAGCAGTATCCGGGGCACGCCAAGCGCGTCATGCTGGGCGTGTGGTCGTTCCTGCGACAGTTCATGTACACCAAGTTCGTTATCGTCACCGACGACGACATCAACGCCCGCGACTGGAACGACGTGATCTGGGCCATCACCACGCGCATGGATCCCAAGCGTGATACGGTGATGATCGACAACACGCCGATCGACTACCTCGACTTCGCGTCGCCGGTATCGGGCCTGGGGTCGAAGATGGGCCTGGATGCCACCCACAAGTGGCCGGGCGAGACGACACGCGAATGGGGCCGGGTCATCGTCAAGGACGAGGCCGTCACCCGCCGCATCGATGAGCTGTGGGACCAGTTGGGAATATAGAGTGATGCAGGTGACCTTGCAGCCGTCCGGCGCGGTACTGTCCGTGCAGCCGGGCGAAAGGATTCTGGAAGCAGCGCGGCGCTTGGGTTACGAGTGCCCGAGCAGTTGCCGCAACGGCAACTGCCATGTGTGCGCGGCATTGCTGGTGGAAGGGCGGGTACGCCAGGACGGCGAGGTCCGCGATCAGGGTGAGCTGTTCACCTGCATCGCCGAGCCGCTGGAAGACTGCGTGCTGTTGTGGGATGGGGTGTTGGCCCTCGGTGAACTGCCCGTGCGCGCGCTGGCCTGCAGCGTCAGCGAATGCGTCGAGGTCGGCGGCGATGTCTGGCGCGTGCGCCTGCGCGCGCCGGCTGGCAAGCTGCCGCGCTATCACGCCGGGCAGTACCTGCTGATCGAGCGCGAAGGTGCGGACAAGGCCGCGTTTTCCCTGGCCTCGGCGCCCCACGCCGGACGCGATCTGGAACTGCACGTGCTGGCTCGCGAGCGCAGCGCCGTGCAACTGATCGAGCAGTTGCAACGCACGGGCATGGCGCGCGTCGAACTGCCGTTCGGCGATGCCCATCTGGCCGAGCTGCCCGACGGTCCGTTGGTGCTGATCGCCGCCGGCACCGGCATGGGCCAGATGCACAGCCTGATCGAGCATTGCCGTGCCCACGGCTTCGAGCACCCGGTCCACCTTTACTGGGGCGTGCGGCGCCCGGACGAGTTCTACGCCATCGACCACTGGGCGCAGTGGCAGCGCCTGCCCAATCTGTTCCTGCACAAGGTGGTCAGCGACCTGTGTGGCTGGGAGGGACGCTGCGGGCTGTTGCACGAGGCGGTGCGCGAAGACATCGCCGACCTCAACAGCGTGCATGTGTATGCCAGCGGCTCGCCGAACATGGTCTATGCCACGCTCGATGCCCTGGTGGAAGCGGGCATGGATGCACACCGCATGCGCGCCGACGTCTTCGCCTACGCCCCGCGCAATTGAAGCGACGGACGTGTCGCAATGACACGTCCGCAGTAATAACCAAAGTTGCAGGCGTCGATTATAAGGTCGCCATTATTACTGAATGCATGAATAACTTTTAATCTATTCATAACCGTCGCTCCGGCTGTCGGTATTGTGCATAAAACTGTGTTCTCGGGGCTTGAGATACTCTGCGCGATTGCCTTAAGTTAAGCGCATGGACTTCACCCAGCGTCGTATGCGCTGACCCAGACGGCCAGCGGGCGCTGGCGGTGCAAGTTCGTGGGCTCTGTCCGAACTGTATCTGCACTCGCCCATACTGCGTTCAAACAGACCCCAGTCCATGCTTTGCACAGGAAACAACGGCGGCAGCCTATGTCGGTACTTGAAAGTTCTAAGTGGCAAGTGTCCTACCCCCCTTCGCTGGATTTCGGCCAGCAACTGACCCCCGATCAACTGCATCTTTCGATGCAGGCGACCATGTCCCGTCATGAAGGCGGGCCGGTATGGCTGTTCGCCTATGGCTCGCTGATCTGGCGTCCGGAATGCGATTCGGTGGAGCGCCGGCGCGCGCGCGTGCATGGCTATCACCGCGGTTTGTACCTCTGGTCCCACGAGCACCGCGGCACGCCGGAATGCCCAGGCCTGGTGTTCGGGCTCGACCGCGGCGGCTCATGCAGCGGCTTCGCCTATCGTCTGGAAGAGCGCTGCCTGGAAGACTCCCTGCGCGCCCTGTGGCAACGCGAGATGCCGTTCCCGGCGTATCGTCCGCACTGGCTGACTTGCCGCCTGGACGACGGCAGCAAGGTACAGGCGCTGGGCTTCGTACTCGAGCGCCACCTGCCGTGCTACGCCGGCAACCTGCCCGACAGCCTGCTCAGCCAGATCCTCGCCAATGCCAAGGGCCGCTTCGGCACCACGCGCGACTATGTGGAACAGACGCTCAAGGCCCTGCGCACGCACCAGATGCCCGACCGTGGCCTGGAGGCGCGTTTCCAACGCTGCCACGACGCCCGCCACGCCTGACGCTCACTGGCCGACGCCGATCCACTCCACCAGTGCCCGGACCTTGGGCACTTCTGCCGCATGCTCGGCGTAGGCCAGATAGTGCTTGCCCGGGCTTTGCATCGCATGCTCCCAGGCGATCACCAGGCTGCCTTCGGCCAATTCGCGGCTGGCCAGGTAGCGCGGCACCAGCGCCACGCCACAGCCCGACTGAGCGGCACTGAGCGCCATGTAGAAGGTATCGAAGCGCGGCCCCTGGTAGCTGTTGTCGGTGTGCAGGCCCTGCTCCAGGAACCATTCATGCCAAGCCTCGGGCCGCGACGTGCTTTGCAGCAATACCCTCGCCGCCACATCGGCCGGCCCCTTCAGCGCGCCCTCGCTGAGCAGCTCCGGCGCGCACACCGGCACCACCTCCTCGCCGAACAACTCGATGCAGGTCGCGCCGGGCCAGGTCCCTCGTCCATAGAAGAACACCACGTCGGCCGAGCCTTGCAGCAAGGCGAAGGGCTCCATCTCGTTGCGGATGTCCAGGTGAATGTTCGGGTGGCGCTTGCCGAAGCCCTTGAGCCGGGGGATCAGCCAGCGCACGCCGAAACTCGGCTGGGTGGCGACCTTGAGCACTTCGGTCTGCTCGCCGTAGGTCAGGACGTAGCGGCTGGACATGTCCAACTGAGTGAGGATCTTGTTCACCTCGGCCAGGTACAACGCGCCGGCCGGGGTGAGCTGCAAGCGCCGGCGGATACGCAGGAACAGGTGATGGCGCAGCAGCTCTTCGAGCTGCGCCACCTGTTTGCTCACCGCGCTCTGGGTCAGGTGCAACTCCTGCGCGGCACGGGTGAAGTTCAGGTGGCGAGCCGCCGCCTCGAAACACTGCAGGGCCGTCATCGACGGGACCAGGCGCTTGGACATGGTTGTTCTCGAGACAGTCAACCATTCCCGAGGGGAATGATTAGAGGAATAAAGGTCATTTGTAGCAGCGAAGCAATCGGATTAATACTGATTGCCAGTCACTTTTCAACTGTCCAAACGATTCCAGGAGAAGCACCATGGTTGCTGGATTGCTCGAGCGTCTCGGCGTTGCCGCTGCGGATTACACCCAGGGCGAACACCCTGTCCACACGCCGATCGACGGCAGCCGCATCGCTTCGGTGACACTGCTGGGCAAGGACCAGACCGTGGCCTGCATCGACCGTGCGCAGCAAGCCTTCGAGCGCTGGCGCGATGTGCCGGCCCCGCGCCGTGGCGAGTTGGTGCGCCTGTTCGGCGAGGTGCTGCGGGCGCACAAGGCCGAATTGGGCGAACTGGTGAGTATCGAGGCGGGCAAGATCACCCAGGAAGGCTTGGGCGAAGTGCAGGAGATGATCGACATCTGCGATTTCGCCGTCGGCTTGTCGCGTCAACTGTACGGCCTGACCATCGCCTCGGAGCGTCCCGGCCACCACATGCGTGAATCCTGGCACCCGTTGGGTGTGGTGGGCGTGATCAGCGCGTTCAACTTCCCGGTGGCGGTGTGGGCGTGGAACACCACGCTGGCGCTGGTGGCGGGCAACGCCGTGGTATGGAAGCCTTCGGAGAAGACCCCGCTGACTGCCTTGGCCTGCCAGGCGCTGCTGGGCCAGGCGCTGGACGCCTTCGCCGATGCGCCCCAGGGACTGAGCCAACTGGTGATCGGCGCCCGTGAAGCCGGCGAGGCCCTGGTCGACGACCCGCGTGTCGCGTTGATCAGCGCCACGGGCAGCACCCGCATGGGCCGCGAAGTGGCGCCACGGGTGGCCGCGCGCTTCGGCCGCTGCATCCTGGAACTCGGTGGCAACAATGCCATGATTCTCGCCCCCAGCGCCGACCTGGACTTGGCGGTGCGCGGCATCCTGTTCTCTGCCGTGGGCACCGCAGGTCAACGCTGCACCACCCTGCGCCGGCTGATCGTCCACCGTTCGATCAAGGACGAAGTGCTCACTCGCCTCAAGGCTGCTTACGCCAAGGTGCGTATCGGTGATCCCCGCCAGGACAATCTGGTCGGTCCGCTGATCGACCAACAGTCGTTCGACGCCATGCAGGGCGCGTTGGCCCAGGCCCGTGACGAGGGGGGGGCCGTGTTCGGCGGCGAGCGGCAACTGGCCGAGCGCTATCCGAATGCCTACTACGTGGCGCCGGCCATCGTCGAGATGCCGACCCAGAGCGCGGTGGTGCGTCACGAAACCTTCGCGCCGATTCTCTACGTGCTGGCCTACGACGATTTCGACCAGGCCTTGCACCTGAACAACGCCGTGCCGCAGGGCCTGTCGTCGTGCATCTTCACCACCGACGTGCGCGAGGCCGAGCGCTTCCAGAGCGCCTCCGGCAGCGATTGCGGCATCGCCAACGTCAACATCGGCACCAGCGGCGCCGAGATTGGCGGCGCCTTCGGCGGTGAGAAGGAAACCGGTGGTGGACGCGAGTCCGGCTCGGATGCCTGGAAAGGCTACATGCGCCGGCAGACCAACACCGTGAACTACTCCCGCGAGTTGCCGCTGGCGCAGGGCATCGTCTTCGACTGAGCGATCTGAATACGGGGCCCGGCGTCGGTCCGCGCCCCTGCAAGGCTACGACAAGAACAACATTGCAGGAGCCGGGCCATGTCCGATCTGCGTCAAGCCTGTCTGTGGGAAACGATCACCCGGCCAAGCGTCGCCGTCCAGCCTCTGGCCGGCGAGCGGCGGGCCGATGTCTGCGTGATCGGCGCTGGCATCACCGGGTTGTCAGCGGCGTTGCACGTGCTCGAGCAAGGCCGTTCGGTGGTGGTGCTGGAAGCGCACGAAGTCGGGCGTGGCGGCTCCGGGCGCAATGTCGGCCTGGTCAACGCGGGCACGTGGATTCGTCCCGACGATGTCGAGGCGACCCTGGGGGCCGAACGTGGCGGGCGGCTGAACCATTTGCTCGGCCAGGCGCCGGCCGAGGTCTTCGCCCTGATCCAGCGCCTGGGCATCGAGTGCCAGGCCAGGCACCAGGGCACCCTGCACATGGCGCACAACGCGGCCGGCATTGCCGATCTGCAGGCGCGCCAGGCGCAATGGCAGCGACGCGGCGCCGATGTGCAACTGCTGACCGGCGCCGCCTGCCGCGAATACTGCGGCACCGAGCAGATTGCCGCCGCGCTGCTCGACCGCCGCGCCGGCACGCTCAATCCCATGGCCTACACCCAAGGGCTGGCCGACGCCGTGCAGCGGCTGGGTGGCGTGCTGTTGCAGCAGTCGCCGGTGCAGGCGCTGGTGCGTGACGGCGACGGCTGGCAGGTGACGACTGCCGGCGGTAGCGTGCGGGCGCAGCAGGTGGTGATCTCGACCGGCGCCTACACCGAAGGCGACTGGAACGTGCTGCGCAAGCAGTTCTTTCGCGGCTACTACTACCAGATCGCCTCGAAACCGCTGCAGGGGGCGGCGGCGGACCAGATCCTGCCCCACGGTCAGGGTTCGTGGGACACCCGCACCGTGCTCAGCAGCCTCCGTCGCGACGACCAGGGCCGCCTGCTGCTCGGCAGCCTCGGGCGGGTCGACAACAAGCCGGCCTGGTTCGTGCGCCGCTGGGCCGACCGCATCCAGCGTCACTACTTCCCGGAACTGGGCCAGGTGCCGTGGGAGATGCACTGGACCGGCTGCATCGACTTCACTCCCGATCACCTGATGCGCCTATTCGAGCCGGCGCCGGGGGTGGTGGCGGTGACCGGCTACAACGGCCGGGGCAACACCACGGGCACGGTGATCGGGCGCGCCTTCGCCGAGTTTCTGCTCAAGGGCGACCACCAACACCTGCCCATTCCCTTCTCGCCGATGAAGCCGGTCAGCGTGCCGTCGTTGCGTACGCTGTTCTACGAATCAGGCTTCTCGCTGTATCACGCGGGGCAGTGTCTGCGGGTCGTGCTGTAGGTGAATAATGATTTTGGTTATTAATAAATAGCTTCTTATTCCTTTGAGAATATAACCGTCTCCTTATACTGGTGCCCCAAGACACCCCAGTTCCAAGGAGGCGACCCCATGCGCAGTGCATCCATTCGTTACCTGATTGTGCCGGGCTGGCAAGGATCGCCAGACAATCACTGGCAGAGCCATTGGCAGCGCAGCCTGCCCAACAGCGTCAGGGTCGAGCAACTGGATTGGCTGACGCCGCAGCGCGGCGATTGGGTGGCGGCGCTCGACCAGGCCATCGTCGCCGAGCGCTCGCCGGTGATCCTGATCGCCCACAGCCTGGGTTGCATCACCGTGGCCCATTGGGCGGCGCAGGCCAGCCCGAGCGCGCTACGTCAGGTCCACGGCGCCCTGCTGGTCGCACCGGCGGATGTGGAGCGGCCGACCTGCGCGGCGGCGTTGCGCAATTTCGCACCCATTTCCACGCAGCCGTTGCCGTTCCCCAGCCAGGTGGTCAGCTCGGACAACGACCCGGCCGTGAGTGTGCCGCGCGCACTCGCCTTGGCCAGCGCCTGGGGCGCGGAGGTCGGGCTGCTGAGCAATGCCGGGCACATCAACGTCAAGTCCGGCCACGAACGCTGGGAGCAGGGCTTCGCCTATCTTTTCCGGCTGCAAGGGCGTATCGACCAGCAGGCCCTGCGTCGCGCCTGAACACGCTTTTCACCGTTGCACCGCGCGCTGCGGGGCGGGAGTCTGCCATGAGTTTCAATCACCCTTTTGGCCAGCCGTTGCTGACCTTTCCCGAGCTGGACAAGAGCCCACTGAGCATCCGCGCCAAGGCGCTGGTGTTCGTCGATCCGCGCTCGCAGCAACTGCGCGAGGCGCTGGAGCGCCTGGCGCCACAGCCGCTGCCGGTGTTGATCCGCGGTGAGACCGGCACCGGCAAGGAGTTGTTGGCGCGGCAGATTCACCGCGCCAGCGACCGTGCCGGGCTGTTCGTTTCGGTCAACTGCGCAGGCATCAGCCACACCTACGCCGACGCCGAGCTGTTCGGCTACAGCGCCGGCATTCATGGCGGCAGCGCCAGCAGCCGTGCCGGCTGGTTCGGCTCGGCCAACGGCGGCACCTTGTACCTGGACGAGATCGGCGATTTGCCACTGACGATCCAGGGCAAGCTGCTGGCCGCCTTGGAGAATCGCGAGGTGACGCGGGTCGGCGCGCAGCAGCCGCAGGCGGTGGACGTGCGCCTGGTCGCCGCCTCCAGCATCGACCTGGCCCAAGCGGTACGCGCCGGGCGCTTCAATGAACGGCTGTACCTCTACCTGCACGAAGGTGAGCTCGAGCTGCCGCCGCTGCGCGATCGGGTCGGTGACATCCTGCCGTTGGCCGAGTATTTCGTCGGTATCTACAGCGCCCGACTGGAGCGGGGCGTGGCGCTGATCAGCGAGGCCGCGCAGCAGGCGCTGGAAGCGCACAGTTGGCCGGGCAATACCCGCGAGCTGGAGAACGTCATTCACTTCGCCTTGCTGCAGGCCGAGGGTGAGGAAATCCTGCCGCAGCACCTGGACCTGCCGGACCGTTCGCCTCTGGCCAGCCTGGAGACGCGGCTGTCCCAGTTGGGCCGCAGCCGCGAGCCGCAGACGCTCGCCGCATTGCGTGCACTGCTGCAGAAATATCTGACCGAGCTCAAGCCTGGCGCGGGCTAGAGGGCATTCGGAGTGCTCAGAAGCGAAAGCCATGATGGCTTTTTGTTTTTGGAATAAGCATTGAATTAAAAGATATTGTTAGGGCATAAAAATTACCGGTATTGTCCGCTCCACGCCCGCCGCTTGCGGTGCGGCACCTGAATTCGCCATCGTCGATGGCCTAGGCTCAAGAACAAGGATCACCATGAAGAAGACCCTGCTGACCACGGCGTTCGCCGCTGCGCTGTCCCTGTCCGGCCTGTCCCAGGCGGCCGAGAAACTGGTGGTGGCGGCCACGCCCGTGCCCCACGCCGAAATCCTCGAGCTGATCAAGCCGACCCTGGCCAAGGAAGGGGTGGATCTGGAGATCAAGGTCTTCACCGACTATGTGCAGCCGAACGTACAGGTGGACCAGAAGCGCCTGGATGCCAACTACTTCCAGACCCTGCCGTACCTGAAGAACTTCAACGAAGGCAAAGGCACCCATCTGGAAACCGTGGTCGGTGTGCACGTCGAGCCCTTCGGCGGTTACTCGAAAAAGGTCAAGAGCCTCTCCGAGCTGAAAGACGGCGCCACCGTCGCCATCCCCAACGAGGGCAGCAACAGTGGCCGCGCTTTGCTGCTGCTGCAGAAGGCCGGGCTGATCACCCTGAAAGACCCGAGCAACGCCCTGGCCACACCGAAGGACATTGCCCAGAACCCGAAGAAGCTCAAGTTCCGCGAGCTCGAGTCGGCCATGCTGCCGCGTGTGCTGGATCAGGTCGACCTGGACATGATCAACACCAACTATGCGTTGGAAGCGGGCTTGAATCCGGCCAAGGACGCCCTGGTGATCGAGGGCAGCGACTCGCCTTACGTCAACTTCCTGGTCGCCCGTCCTGACAACAAGGACAGCGATGCCATGCAGAAGCTGGCCAAGGCCCTGACCAGCCCGGAAGTGAAAGCCTTCATCGAGAAGAAGTACCAAGGCGCAGTGCTGCCAGCGTTCTGATTCGCCGCTTCAGCGCTCCACCGGAAAACGCCGACGCTTTTGCGTCGGCGTTTTCGTTTGTGGAAAGACAGGGCGGGTGATACTCAGCGCGCGCCGTTCAGCGCCTTGTACAGGGCCAGCAGCCATTGCAGTTGTTCAGGAGTGGCAGGGGGAGTGGTGTGGGGCATGGGATCATCGCTCAAGGCCGAGGTGCCTGTCGTCCGGGAGCTGTTTGAGGGCTTGGGACGAGGAAAGATCCGGAGAGGGCAGATGAAATTTCCAAGCCGGCAAGTGGGTGATATCAATATGCAATAAAGGTATTTAGAGAAAATTTCTTATGCCTTTAGAGTCTACCCATGGTGCCCACCGGCGCCCTCCACGATGACCCGCGCCGCTGAGCGAACCTCGCGCCGCACAGGGAATGTTCGCCATGTCGTACCCCGTAGAACCTGCACCGAGACGTCGTCCATGACGTTCGATACCGCCTTCTTGCTCAGCACCTTGCCCGCTTTCGTCAGCGCCGTCGGCGTGACCCTTCAGGTCGGGTTGATCGCCATCGCCACGTCGCTGCTGGTGGCGCTGTTCAACGCCGCACTTCTGGTGCTGCGCACGCCCTACCTGTGGCGCATGGTCAAGGGCTACGTGGAGTTGGCTCGCAACACGCCGTTGCTCATCCAACTGTTCTTCGTCTACTTCGCACTGCCGAGCCTGGGCCTGAAGGTTTCCGGCTTCGCGGCGGCGATCATCACCCTGACCTTCATGGGCGGCGCTTACCTCACCGAGGTGCTGCGTGCCGGCGTCGAAGCGGTGCCGCGTGCGCAACTGGAATCCGGGCGCGCCATCGGCCTGTCCGAGGGCCAGTTGCTGCGCCATGTGATCCTGCCCCAGGCCAGCATTCTCAGCCTGCCGGCACTGTTCGCCAACTTCATCTTCCTGCTCAAGGAGACCACCGTGGTGTCGGCGGTGGCGGTGCCGGAAATTCTCTACACCACCAAGAACTACATCGCTTTGTACTACAAGACCTACGAGATGCTCACGGTGCTGACGCTGCTGTGCGTGCTGCTGTTCCTGCCCCTGTCGCTGCTGCTACGGGCACTGGAAAGGAGGCTGCAACATGGCCAGTTCGGCAATTGAGCTGTTGCTGGTATCCCTGCCGCAACTGACCAGGGGCGCGGCGCAGACCTTGGCCATCTCGGGGCTGGGCATCGTTTTCGCGACCGTGGGCGGGGTGTTGTATGGCGTGCTGGCCACGCTCGGTAGACGTACGCTGAACATCGCCCTGCAGGTCTACCTGGAGCTGTTTCGCGCCATTCCGGTACTGGTCTGGCTGTACCTGGTGTTCTTCGGTCTGCCGATCGTCTTTTCCGTAAGCATTCCCAGCTTCTGGTGCGCCGTGCTGGTGCTGGGACTGTGGGGCGCCAGCGAGATCGGCGAGGTGGTGCGCGGTGCGCTTACCTCGCTGCCGCGCGGACAGCGTGAGGCAGGGCTGTCGATCGGCCTGTCCGGGCTGCAGCTGTATGGCTACGTGTTGCTGCCCCAGGCGCTCAAGCGCATGACGCCGCCGACCATCAACCTCTACACCCGCCTCGTCAAGACCAGTTCGCTGGCCGTGCTGATCGGCGTGGTCGAGGTGATCAAGGCCGGCCAGCAGATCATCGAGCGCACCTACGAATCGGTATTGATCTACGGCGCTCTGTTCCTGTTCTTCTTCTTCGTCTGCTATCCGCTTTCGGCCGCCTCGCGCGCGCTGGAGCGCCGCTGGGCACATTCATGAATGCATTGATCGAATTCCAGGGTTTCAACAAGTTTTTCGGCGAGCACCAGGTGCTCAAGGACATCGACTTGCAGGTTCAGGCCGGCGAAGTGGTGGTGATTCTCGGCCCCAGCGGCTGCGGCAAAAGCACGCTGCTGCGTTGCCTGAATGGTCTTGAAGCTGCGCACAGTGGCAGTTTGCGCCTGGACGGGAAGGAGTTGTTGCAGCCCGGCACCGACTGGCGCCAAGTGCGTCAGCGGGTCGGCATGGTGTTTCAGAGTTACCACCTGTTCGGTCACATGAGCGTGATCGACAACCTGTTGCTCGGCCCGCTCAAGGTGCAGAAACGTCCGCGTGCCGAAGCCCAGGCCCAGGCCGAGGCGCTGCTGGCGCGGGTCGGCTTGCTGGACAAGCGCGATGCCTTCGCGCGCCAGCTCTCCGGCGGCCAGCAGCAGCGTATCGCCATCGTTCGCGCGCTGTGCATGAATCCCCAGGTGATGCTGTTCGACGAGGTCACCGCTGCCCTCGACCCGGAAATGGTCAAGGAAGTGCTGCAAGTGATCCAGGGCCTGGCCCGCGACGGCATGACCCTGCTCATCGTCACCCACGAAATGGCCTTCGCCCGCGCGGTGGCCGATCGCATCCTGTTCATGGAGGCCGGCAGGATCCTTGAACAGAACGACCCCGAGAGTTTTTTCAGTCGACCGCAAACCGCACGCGCGCAGCAGTTCCTGGACAAGTTCTCCTTCGTCGAAAGCCTGCCGAAGACAACGCACAAGGAGCTGTCATGAAAACTGCCCACCTCACCAAGCTGCTGGCACCGCTGTTCGGCCTGGCGCTGCTGGCCGGCTGCGACAAGCCGGCCGATTCCTCGGCGGCAGCCAAACCCGCTGCCTCGGCCAGCTACCTGGACACCATCAAGGCCCGCGACAAACTGATCGTCGGGGTCTTCACCGACAAGCCGCCGTTCGGCTTCGTCGATGAAAAAGGCCGCTATGTGGGCTTCGATACCGACATCGGCCGCCGCTTCGCCAAGGACCTGCTCGGTGACGAGAACAAGGTCGAGTTCGTGGCCGTGGAGCCAGCCAGCCGCATTCCATTTCTGCAGAGCGATAAAGTCGACCTGATCCTGGCCAACATGACCGTTACCCCGGAGCGCAAGGAAGCGGTGGATTTCACCAACCCCAACCTGCGGGTGGCGGTGCAGGCTATCGTCGCCGACGGTAGTCCGGTAAAGGCCCTCGACGACCTGGCGGACAAGACCATCATCGTCACCACTGGGACCACCGCTGATATCTGGCTGAGCAAAAACCACCCCGACTGGAAGCTGCTCAAGTTCGAGAAAAACAGCGAATCGCTGCAGGCCTTGGCCAATGGGCGCGGCGATGCCTATGCCCAGGACAACCTGATCCTGTTCAGCTGGGCCAAGCAGAACCCCGGCTATCGCGTGTTGCCGCAATTGCTGGGCGAGGAAGCGCCCATCGCGCCGGCGGTGAAGAAGGGCAACACCGAGCTGCGCGACTGGGTCAATGCCGAGCTGGCCAGGCTCGGCGAGGAGAAATTCCTGCTCAAGCTCTATGACCAGTACGTGCGCAAGGAGCTGAGCGACGATACCCCACCTGAAAGCGTGATCGTCGAAGGCGGCAAGTGGCAGGGCTGATCGCCCATTCAAGCCCCTAGCGCGCCGGCACCAGGCGCAAGGTGCTCTGCGCCGGGATCACGCCCATCTGTACCTTGCGGTAGCGCCCTTGCACGTAATCCTCGGCCTGGTCGGCGTAGTGCCGGTCGAACGGCACGCCGCTCTGGCCCACGGGGTTGATGGTCAGGGCCTGGGCCGGGTCGGTGAAGTCGATCAGGCGCCGGGTCGAAGGCCCGTAGTTCACTGGCCAGGGCGCCGGGCCGATCTTCGCCGAGAGGTTGTTCGGCACTTCATGGCTGCCGGGCGCGGCGAAGGGGCCGACGTTGAACAGCAGGTTCAACGGCTTCTGCTGCCCCAGCGGGTGATTGTGGCTGAGGGTGTGGGCCTTGCCCCATTGCCAGAGGCCCGGATCGTCGCCGTACAGCTCGCGCAGATGCGCCAGGCTGCGCTGCCAGGCCAGGCGTACGATGGCAGTGCGGTCGGTGGGTTGCGGGCTACCGCGCAGTGTCCACCAGGGCGAGTCCACCTCGGCGGCCAGGCGCGGCAGCGCGGCATCGATGGCGCGGGTGTTGATCAGCGCCTGGAACCAGGTATCGCCCAGTTCGTCGTGCAGCGCAGCGTAGGCCAGCTCGTAGAGGAACTGGTTGAACAGCGTGGCGCTGGTGGACTCCAGCGGATAGTCTCCACCCCAGGCGGCCAGTTGCTCGACCAACTCCTGCTGCTCGACGCCTTCGGCCACCTGCCGCAGGGTATTCAGCAGCGGCGCAAGGGTGCGTGGGCCGTAGTCGGTACGCGTATCGAGCTGCAGGGCCTGGCTGTTGTCCAGGTCCCATTTGACGTGCGCAGCGGACAGTTGGCGCTCCAGTTGTCGACCACGGTCGGGCAGGTTGTAGTAGCCGGGAATGGGCATCGCCGCCGGGGGTTGATAGTTGGCCGAGACGATGTAGCCGCTGGCCGGATTCTCTTGCTGGGGGTTGGCGCTGAAGGGATAGAAGCCAAGCTTGTCGGCCTGGGCGCTGCTGCCGTCGAGGATGAACGTGGGGTTGACGCCCTGTGGACGGATCGGCAATTGCGCGGCCGCCCACCAGCCGATGTCGCCCGCGGCGTTGGCCCACACCAGGTTCAAGCCCGGTGCGTGGATCTGCGCGGCGGCGGCGCGCATCTTGTCCAGGCTGTCGGCGCGATTGATCTGGTAGAAGGCCTCCAGAATCGGATTATCGGTCTCCAGGAAGGCCCACCACAGGGCGACCGGCGTAGCGCCAGCGGTGTCGCCGAGCACGTCGTTGACGATCGGGCCGTGGGGCGAGCGGCGCAGGATGATGCTCACCGGCGCCTCGCCCTTGACCGCGATCTGCTGCTCCGTGCGTTCGAGTCTGTGCCACTGGCCGTCGACCAGCACCTGATTGGCGTCGTCCGGATGGGTCTTTTCGGCGATCAGGTCGACGTCGTCGTTCTGGAACATGGTCAGGCTCCAGCCGAAGTCGCGGTTGTGCCCCAGCAGGGCGAACGGGTTCAGCGCCTGGAAGTGACCGTACAGGTTGAAGCCGGGGGCTGACAGTTCGGCCTCGTACCACACCGCCGGCACCGCGAAGCCGATGTGCGGATCGCCGGCCAACAGCGCTCGGCCGCTGCGCGTGCGGCTGCCGGCCACGGCCCAGGCGTTGCTACCTTCGAACTGGGCCATACCCGCATCGCCCAATGCTTCGTGGCTCAGGCGCGCCAGGTTTTCCAGGCTGCGCCAGTCGCTGTCGGCCAGGGCCGGGCGCAGTGCGCCGTCCGGATGCCAGTCGAGGTCGAACATTTTCAGGTAGTCGGGGCCGAGTTGGTCGCGGATGTAGGTCAATGCCGGTTCGGTGCGGAATGCGGCGGCGAAGCTGTAGGCCAGGTAGCCGGCGACGCTCAGGGTGTCTTCGGCGGTGAAGGGACGTTCGGCGATGCCTAGCAGGTCGAACTCCACTGGCCGCGGATGGCTGCTTTGCCAGCTGTTCACACCGTCGAGGTAAGCCTGCAACGCCTGCCAGGACCGCGATTGAGGGTCTGCGCGTGCGGCCATGCGGGCCGCCTGCTCGCGAATGCGCAGACTGCGAAACAGTGTGTCGGTGGGCACCAGCTTGCTGCCCAGCACCTCGGCCAGCTCGCCACGGGCCAGGCGCCGTATCAGTTCCATCTGGAACAGTCGGTCCTGGGCGTGTACGTAGCCCAGGGCGCGATACAGGTCGGTTTCGTTGGCGGCCTGCAGGTGCGGCACGCCGCGTCCGTCGTAGCGCACGGCCACCGGTGCGCTCAGGCCGGGCACGGTCGCTTCGCCGGCACGTTGTGGCAGTTTGGCGTGTACGTACCAGTAGCCGGCGCCCGCGGCGCTGGCCACGACCACCGTCAGCAGCATCAGACGACGTTTCATGGGACTCCCTGTGATTTTGCGCGGTGCGCGAGGTCAGATGATCAGCGCAAAAGCGTCTCGAAGAACAGACCCCCGCAGGAGTTTCCATGTCCCTGAGCGAAAAACAGAAAATGCTGGCCGGGCAGCTCTATCACGCTGGCTGCCCCGAGCTTCAGGCCGAGCAGATGGCCAACAAGCGCTGGATGCAGCGCTACAGCGAAAGCGCCTTGCTGTCCAAGGAAGCGCGCCATGCCTTGCTGCAAGCGCATTTCGCCGAGGTCGGCGAGGGCGTGGTGATCCGCCCGCCGTTCTATTGCGACTACGGCTACAACATCAGCGTGGGCAGCAACACGTTCATCAACTTCAGCGTGGTGATCCTCGACGTGCTGCCGGTGCGCATCGGCGACGACTGCCAGATCGCGCCCTCGGTGCAGATCTATACCGCTGACCATCCGCTGGATCCGGCCATGCGCCGCACGGGCCTGGAAAGCGGCCGGCCGGTGACGATCGGCAACAACGTGTGGATCGGCGGTGGGGCGATCATCCTGCCGGGCGTCACCATTGGCGACGACGCCGTGGTCGGCGCCGGTAGCGTGGTCACCCGCGATGTGCCGGCCGGTGCGGTGGTGGTGGGCAATCCGGCGCGGGTGCGCGATTGATCAGGACCGCCAGGGGCAGTAGCAGCCGCTGGCCAGGGCGTTGGAGGCATCGACGTGGCGACCTTGCAGCAGCGCGCGCAGTACCGGTTCGATGAAACTGTTGCTCGAATTGCACACCGCCCCTGCACTGTAGGGGCCGAAGTAGGCGAGCCGGCCTTCGCGGTCCCAGATGGCCACGGCGGGCGAGGCGGGAAGCTGTTCGCTGCCGGGCAGCTCGGCCAGGGGTTGCAGGGCGTCGAGGTCGGCCGGAAGCTGGCCATGGCTGCCGGGCTTGCGCAGCACATGGAAGGTCACGCCCTGGGGCGCGAAGTGCTCGACCAGCTCGGCCAGGTGCTGCTGGTTGCCGACGTTGCACGGGCAGGCCGGGTCCCAGAAGTGCACCACCCGGATCGCTCCCGGCCCGGCGAGCCCGCCCGGCAGGCGCAGTGTGCCGCCCTCGAACAGCGTGGTGGAATCGTCGAAGGTGCGCAGGTAGCGAGACTGGAAGCTGTCGTAGGCCCACCACAGGGCGGCGGCGCAGAGCAGGGCGGCAAGCAGGGTACTGAGGGTCTTCATGGGGTGTCCGCGATGGGGCGGCGGCACTCTGGATCGAGCGCCGGGCGAAGTCGTCAGCTTGCCATGGCCGGGCGCAGAGCTGAATATCGCAGATCAATACTTGCGCGACTGCGGACTTTTCGATGCTGCCGACCTTTCATTCCGACCTGCTGCGCGCCAGCTTCGCCCCCTTGGCCACTCGCCCGCCGCTGTCGCCGCAGGCCCAGGACTACCAGCGCTTCTACGGGCTCGACCTGCCGGTGACGTCATGGCTGGGCGGCTTCAGCGTGGCGGGCTTCGACCTGGCAGGGCAAGTGTGGCTGCCGCAGGCACCGGTGGCGACGCTGTTCCTGCTGCATGGCTACTACGACCACATGGGCCTGTACCGCCACGTGATCGACTGGGCGCTGGGCCAAGGCTTCGCAGTGATCGCCTGCGACCTGCCCGGGCACGGCCTGTCCAGCGGCGCACGTGCCAGCATCGCCGACTTCGCCGTGTATCAGCAGGTGCTCCACGCGCTGTTCGAGCAAGCGCATCTGCTCGACCTGCCGCGGCCCTGGCATCTCTGTGGACAGAGCACTGGCGGCGCCATCGTGATCGATCACCTGCTGCATTGCGCCGAGCAGAGCCCGGCCGACGGCCAGGTGATCCTGCTGGCACCCTTGGTGCGGCCACGGGCCTGGGGCTGGTCGAAGTTGAGCTACCGGGTGCTGCGCCATTTCGTCGATGGCATCGAGCGGCGCTTCACCGCCAACACCAACGATCCGGCGTTTCTCGCCTTCCTGCAGGACGACCCGCTACAGCCCCGGCGTTTGCCCACGGCGTGGGTCGGCGCCTTGATGGCCTGGGTCCGGCGCATCGAGGCGGCGCCGCACAGTGGGCGTCGGCTGCTGGTCGTGCAGGGCGAGGCCGACGGCACGGTGGACTGGCCGTACAACCTCAAGGTGCTCAAGGACAAGTTCGACGAACCGGACATCCTGCTGCTGCCCCAGGCTCGGCATCACCTGGCCAATGAGCTGCCGGACATCCGCCAGTGCTACTTCGCCTTCCTCGACCAGCGCCTGCTCAGTTGAGCTCGGCGCTGCTCTGCCCCACGGCCAGGCCCGCGCGCACGGCGGCCAGGGCGGCTTGATAGTAGGCCTTGCCTGGCGCCGACTCGGCGAATTCGACGAAGCGCTCCAGCTCGTCGTCGCTCAGGTCGCGGTAGACGTACAGCAGCGTGTTGTTGAGGTCTTCGCCGATTTCGTTCATCAGGCGCTGGCGCTGGCCGTCGAGCAAGCCTTGGGCCTGACCGTTGCCGAGCAGGCCGGGAATCATCGAACTGAGGCTGTCGGCGGCGACCCCAGCGATGGCCAGGCTCACTTCCGCGCCGGCTTCGCGGGCCGGAAGCGCCTGGGCCAGGTGACCGATGGCCAGCAGGCGGTTGTCGCTGGCTTCGATCCTGGGCAGGCCCTTGGCGTTCTTGGCCAACTGGTCCTTGCGGGTGGCCAGCAACTCGGCGGCGACCACCTTGCGCCCGACCGAGGACTGGAAGAACGCCAGCGCGGGCGCCGGGTTCTTCAGCTTGGCGCGCAGTTGGGCCTGGGCGCGGGTGTCCATGGCCTGGGCCTGGAAGCGCTGATTGCTGTTGTTGACCAGGGCCTGGAACAGCGCTGGAGGCAGGCTGTTGCGGTAGCGCAACTGGGCGGCGCCGAGGGCGTCGTTGAAGTGGGCGCGTTGCTCAGGCCAACCCGCAGCCTTGTACAACTGGTCGAGGCTGTCTGCCCAGACAGGCATGGTGCAGATCATCAGCAGAAGCAGGGAAAACAGACGGCGCATTCAGGACTCCTGTCGGCAGGTCGCCATTGTCCGTGGGGCGGCAGGCCTTGTCGAGATATCCGCGCGCTTCTCGGCCAAGCGGCGCTGTGCGCGCTCGGGGCGAATGGATATGATGCGCGCCATGCCTAATCCCCTCGAACATCCCTTGCTGTCGGCCGTGGTCGACGACCTGGCCACCCGTGGCTGGTCGCAACAGCCGCTTTTCCTGCCCGACGCGCTGGCCCGTGCGCTGGCGGCCGAATGCCGTCGCCGTCATGCCGAGGGCGAGCTCAATCCCGCCGGCGTCGGCAGGGGCGCGAGCCAGGAAGTGCGCGAAGCGATTCGCGGCGACCAGATCCAGTGGATCGATCCCGGCCAGGCCGAGCCGTGCGACCGCTACCTGGAACTGATGGACACCCTACGCCTGGCCATCAATCGCGGCCTGTTCCTCGGGCTCGAGGATTTCGAGTGCCACTTCGCTCTGTATCCGCCCGGGGCGTTCTACCTCAAGCACCTGGACCGCTTTCGCGACGACGATCGGCGCATGGTCTCGGCGGTGCTCTACCTCAACCACGACTGGCAACCGACCGAGGGCGGGCAGTTGCGCATGTTCCTCGCCGATGGCGTCGAGCGTGACGTGCAGCCGCAAGCGGGCAGCCTGGTGGTGTTCCTGTCCGGCGAGATACCCCACGAAGTGCTGCCAGCGACGCGCGAACGTCTGTCGCTGACCGGCTGGTTCAGGCGGCGCGGCAATGATCCGTTCTGATTTGCCGAAGGTTCTGGTCAGTGCCTGCCTGCTGGGCCAGCCGGTGCGCTACGACGGGCGCGCCAGTGGCCATCCGCAGGTGCTCAGGCGCTGGCAGGCCGAAGGCCGGGTGGTGCCGCTGTGTCCGGAAGTGGCTGGCGGGCTGCCCACGCCACGGCCGGCGGCGGAGATTCGCGGTGGGCAAGTTGGCCAGGTGCTCGACGGGCAGACCCAGGTGATCACGGTCAGCGGCGAGGATGTCAGCGCGGCGTTTCTCGGCGGCGCCCAACAGGCGCTGGCGCTGGTGCGACGGCATGCGATCAAGGTAGCGGTGCTCAAGTCCGGCAGCCCGTCCTGCGGCAACCAACTGACCTACGATGGCACCTTCAGCGGTGTGAAGGTGCCGGGCGAAGGGGTGGTGGCTGCGCTGTTGCGCCGTGAGGGCGTGCGGGTGTTCAGTGAGCTGGAGCTGGAGGAGGCTCGGCAGGCGTTGGAGTGACGGACGGCGCCGTCTCGGCCTTCGTCTCGGGGTCGAGCCACTTGTGTTCCAGCTCGGCGGTTCGTCCGCTGTCCTCGAGCCGCTGCAATGCATTGTTCAGCGCGCTCTCGAATGCAGGGTTGTCTTTCTGGAAGGGGATGACCAAGGTCTTTTCGGCGAACGGCTGACTCAGGTCGAGCGCGCCTTGGCTGGCGGGTTGACCTGCTACCGGTGTCAGGGCGATATCGTACATGCCGCTTTGCACGCCGGGCAGCACCTCGTTGGCCGGCGCTTCGACGAACTGCGCGCGCACGTCGAGTTCACGCGCCAGTTCCTGGCCGAACTCGATATCGAAGCCGGTCAACTGCTCGTCTTTCTTGAACGCGTAAGGGGCGTTGTCGGTCTGCACGGCGATGCGCAGCTCGCCCCGGTCGTAGATTTCGTCGATCAGCTCGGCCTGGGCCAGTGGGCTGATGAGGGCTGCCAGCAGCAGGCCAGTGGTCAAACGCATGGAATTCCCTTCTGATTCTCGGCAGATGAAGTCAGCTCGCCAAGGCTTTTGGGTCGGCCAGGGTCGAACGCTGCCTATGACCCCGATATCGGGCGTATGTTTGAGGCAGGCGGGGAATTTTTCAGTAGGGATATTTCTGAACAGGCGGTAGGCGAGTGCGCAGCCTGTTTGCGACCGGTCCGGTTTCCCGGACCGGTCTTATCGATCAGAACAGTACGCGCGAGCGGATGGTGCCTTTGACCTGTTGCAGCTTCTCTTGCGCCAGGTCCGAGTACTCGGCGTC
Organism: Pseudomonas sp. RAC1; assembly: GCF_030658255.1. NCBI lineage: Bacteria > Pseudomonadati > Pseudomonadota > Gammaproteobacteria > Pseudomonadales > Pseudomonadaceae > Pseudomonas > Pseudomonas sp. RAC1. Next base: position 178,964 of record NZ_JAUTXS020000037.1, on the reverse strand, counting down.
GACGTCGATCACCACATAGCCGACTTTCTCGTCGGTCTGCAGGAACTGGCCGGAGATGTTGATACCGTTTTCGGCGAACACCTTGTTGATCTCGCTGAGCACGCCCGGAATGTTCTCGTGGATGTGCAGCAGACGGTGCTTGCCCGGGTGCGCCGGCAGGGCCACTTCAGGGAAGTTGACCGAGGACACCGAGGTGCCGTTGTCGCTGTACTTGACCAGCTTCTCGGCCACTTCCAGGCCGATGTTGGCCTGCGCCTCGGCGGTGGAGCCGCCGATGTGCGGGGTCAGGATCACGTTGTCCAGGCCACGCAGCGGGCTTTCGAACTCTTCGTCGTTGGAGCGCGGCTCCACCGGGAAGACGTCGATGGCGGCGCCGATCAGGTGCTTGTCCTTGATCGCGTTGGCCAGGTGGTCGAGCTCGACCACGGTGCCGCGCGCGGCGTTGATCAGGATCGAGCCCTTCTTCATCGCGCGGATTTCTTTCTCGCCGATCATCCACTGGGTGGAGGGCAGCTCAGGCACGTGCAGCGAGACGATGTCGGCCAGGCCGAGCAATTCGTTCAGGCTGGTGACCTGGGTGGCGTTGCCCAGCGGCAATTTGGTCAGCGGGTCGTAGAAGTACACCTGCATGCCCACGCTCTCGGCCAGGACCGACAACTGGGTGCCGATCGAGCCGTAGCCGACGATGCCCAGCTTCTTGCCACGGATCTCGAAGGAGTTGGCCGCGCTCTTGATCCAGCCGCCACGGTGGCAGGAGGCATTTTTCTCGGGGATGCCGCGCAGCAGCAGGATGGCTTCGGCCAGTACCAGCTCGGCCACCGAACGGGTGTTGGAGTACGGCGCGTTGAATACCGCGATGCCGCGCTCGCGCGCCGCGCCCAGGTCGACCTGGTTGGTGCCGATGCAGAAGCAACCGACCGCGACCAGTTTCTTCGCACAGTCGAAGACCTCTTCGGTCAGCTGGGTGCGCGAGCGGATGCCGATGAAGTGGGCATCGGCGATCTTTTCCTTCAGTTCGGCATCCGGCAGCGAGCCCGTGAGGTACTCGATGTTGGTGTAGCCAGCAGCTTTCAAGGTGTCCACGGCGTTCTGATGGACACCTTCGAGAAGAAGGAACCTGATCTTGCTCTTGTCGAGAGAAGTCTTGCTCATCTGCGTAAACCTGTATCCCGGAGAAAAAATGGCGAAGAGGGGCAAAGCGGCGCGGCGACGGGCTTTGGACGGGCCTTAGCACGATCGGCGGGGGCGCTATGCTAGCATACGCGACACCGTCTGAGCTTATCCCGACAGGTGAAGAGTGCTCAGGGTGACCATGAATCGTTCGAGAGTTCTGCCGATGACCGACCACGCGGTAATTGATGAGCTGAAGACCCTGGTAGACCCTGGCAAGGTCCTCACCGACCCCGCCTCGCTGGAGGCCTACGGCAAGGACTGGACCCAGCACTACCCGCCCGCGCCCACGGCCATCGTGCTGCCCAAGACCGTCGAGCAGGTCCAGGCCATCGTCCGTTGGGCCAATCGCCATCAGGTCGCGCTGGTGCCTTCGGGCGGCCGCACCGGGCTGTCCGGCGCGGCCGTGGCGGCCAATGGCGAGGTGGTGGTGGCGTTCGACGGCATGAACCGCATTCTCGACTTCAACCCCTTCGACCGCACCGTGCGGTGTGAGCCGGGCGTGATCACCCGCCAGCTCCAGCAGTTCGCCGAAGAGCAGGGTTTGTACTACCCCGTGGACTTCGCCTCGAGTGGGTCGAGTCAGATCGGCGGCAACATCGGCACCAACGCCGGCGGCATCAAAGTCATCCGCTATGGCATGACGCGCAACTGGGTGGCGGGACTGAAGGTGGTGACCGGCACCGGCGAGTTGCTGGAGCTCAACCGCGACCTGATCAAGAACGCCACCGGCTACGACCTGCGCCAACTGTTCATCGGCGCCGAGGGCACCCTGGGCTTCGTGGTCGAGGCCACCATGCGCCTGGACCGCGCCCCGCGCAACCTCACGGCGATGGTGCTGGGCACGCCGGATTTCGACTCGATCATGCCGGTGCTGCATGCCTTCCAGGGCAAGCTCGACCTCACAGCGTTCGAGTTCTTTTCCGACAAGGGCCTGGCCAGAATCCTCGAGCGCGGCGACGTGCCTGCACCGTTCGAGACGCCGTGCCCGTTCTACGCCCTGCTGGAATTCGAAGCCAGCACCGATGAGGTGGCCAACGAAGCACTGGCCACGTTCGAGCACTGCGTGGAACAGGGCTGGGTGCTCGACGGAGTGATGAGCCAGAGCGAGACGCAGTTGAAGAACTTGTGGAAGCTGCGCGAGTACCTGTCCGAGACCATCTCCCACTGGACCCCGTACAAGAACGACATTTCGGTGACCGTGTCCAAGGTGCCCGCGTTTCTGCGCGACATCGACGCGGTGGTGGCCGAGCACTATCCGCATTACGAAGTGGTCTGGTACGGCCATATCGGCGACGGCAACCTGCACCTGAACATCCTCAAGCCCGAACACATGAGCAAGGACGCGTTCTTCGCCTCCTGCGCCACGGTCAACAAGTGGGTATTCGAGATCGTCGAGCGTTACCATGGCTCGATCTCCGCCGAGCATGGTGTGGGTATGACCAAGCGCGATTACCTGGGCTACAGCCGCTCGGCGGCGGAAATCGCCTGCATGAAAGCGATAAAGGCGGTGTTCGATCCGAACGGCATCATGAATCCGGGTAAGATCTTCGCTCCCGAATAAAAGCAGTTCCAGAGGAGTCGGCCATGAGTTATCAGCACCAGTACGTAGACGGTACGCGTATTCATTTCCCGCTGGGCAAAGTGGTGTGCATCGGCCGCAACTACGCCGAGCACGCCAAGGAACTGGACAACCCCATCCCCAGCGAGCCGCTGCTGTTCATCAAGCCGGGCAGTTGCGTGGTGCCTCTGGAAGGCGGCTTCAAGATCCCCTCCGAGCGCGGTTCGGTGCACTACGAGGCCGAGATCGCGGTGCTGCTGGGCAAGCCGCTGTCCACCCAGCCCACCGTCGAGGAGGTGCTCGATGCCATTTCCGGCTATGCCCCGGCGCTGGACCTGACCCTGCGCGATCTGCAGGCCAAGCTCAAGGAAAAGGGTCTACCGTGGGAGTTGGCCAAGAGTTTCGATGGTGGCTGCGTGCTGGCGCCCTTCGTGGCGGCGTCGAGTTTCGCCGACGTGACCGATATCCCGGTGCGCCTGACCATCAACGGCGAGGTGCGCCAGGATGGCAGCAGCGCGATGATGCTCAACCCCATCGTGCCGATCATCCAGCACATCGCCGCGCATTTCTCGCTCCAGGCCGGCGACGTGATCCTCACCGGCACCCCGGCTGGGGTCGGGCCGCTGAACGTCGGTGACGAACTGGTGCTGGAACTGCCAGGCGCGAGCCGTTTCGAAAGCCGCGTGCTCTGAACGGACCCATCCAGGCGGGCTGCGCACGCGTTTGCGGCTGCAGCCAGCCTGGGCGATTGACCATTTTTTCACACCCCGTGCGGATAATGCGCGCGTCCTCGCCCGCATCAGGAACCGCGCATGCCCGCTGCCTCCCACGCTTCCGCCCGCCGCAAACGCCCGTTCTACCGACGCTGGTCGTTCGCCTTCGCCGCGATGGCGGTCATCGCCTATGGCGTGGCGATCGCCATGCACTGGGACGACCGCGCGGTGTTGTGGATCAAGGAGCGCTTCGAGAGCATGGCCGAACGCCAGCAGAGCGTGTGGCTGCCGGACTACCGGGTGGACATCGACGCCAAGCACCTGCCGGGCATGGCGGACGACGAGGCCTCGGACCTGTCCTTCAACCCGCAGACGCGCACGCTGTTCGCGGTCATGGGCAAGAACCCCTTCCTGGTCGAGCTCACCCTCGAGGGTGATGTGTTGCGCCAGATCCCGCTGCTGGGCTGGGCCAACCCTGAGGGCGTGGCTGTGCTCGATAACGGCCAGATCGCCATTGTCGATGAGCGCAACCATGACCTGACCGTGGTCAAGGTCGATCCGGGCACCACCTCGCTCACCCGCGCCGACTTCCCCAACTACGACCTGGGTGAATCAGATGAGCGCAACAAGGGCTTCGAGGCCATCGCTTGGGACCCGAAACGCCAGCGTCTGGTGATCGGCGAGGAGCGCCCGCCGCGTCTCTATACCTGGAACACCGATGGACGTGGCCCACTGGTGGGCAGCAAGCAGCCGTTGCCCAACGATCAACTGGACCTGCGCAACCTTTCGGCACTGGCGGTCGATCCGCGCACCGGGCATCTGCTGGTGCTCTCGGCGGACTCTCACCTGCTGCTGGAGCTGGACGAGAAGGGCCAGCAGGTCAGCTTCATCAGCCTGCTGGGGGCTTTCAACGGGCTGAAAAGTCGCATTCCACGCGCCGAAGGCGTGACCATGGACGACCAGGGGAACCTGTACATCATCAGTGAGCCGGCGCTGTTCTACCGCTTCAAGAAGTCTTGAGGGCGTACCTGGCGATGATGGCATTAAGCTTTGTTTCAGCGGGACGTGGTTAAATCCGCCACCTTTCGTCGAGTCCTGAGCATGCGCCGTCACCTGCGTCTTCCCTTGATTTTCGTGGCTTTCCTGTCCGTGGCCCTGCTGGCGGCGGCGGCCCATGAGTTTCGCCTGTTCGAGCGCGGCTGGTTCAACCTGCGCACCTGGTGGCAGCCCAGCGACCAGGGGATGGACCTGGATCGCTATCGCGCGGTGATTCAAGCCCAGCCTATCGATGGCCTGGACGACGACGTGTCCGCGCTGACCTTCGATCCCGAGCGCAAGACCCTGTTCACCGTCACCAACGCCCGCTCCGAGCTGATCGAGCTGTCGCTGGAGGGTCGCATCCTGCGGCGCGTGACGCTGGTCGGCTTCGGCGATCCGGAGGCGGTGGAGTACGTCGGCCCCAACAGCTACGTGATCACCGATGAGCGCCAGCAGCGCCTGATCCGGGTGCGCCTGGACGATGACACGCGCACGCTCGACGCCAGCCAGGCCGAGCAATTGACCCTGGGGATCGGCCTGAACGGCAACAAGGGCTTCGAGGGCCTGGCCTACGACTCGGCCGGCAAGCGGCTGTTCGTGGCCAAGGAGCGCGACCCGATGCTGATCTACGAAGTCCGCGGTTTTCCCCACGACCAGCCCGGCCAACCCTACGCCGTGCAGGTGGTGCAGGACCGTAAACGGGATCGGCGGCTGTTCGTGCGCGACCTGTCCAGCTTGCAGTTCGACGAGCGCAGCGGTCACCTGCTGGCGCTGTCAGACGAGTCGCGCCTGGTGCTGGAGCTGGACGTGGAGGGGCGGCCGCTGAGTACCTTGTCGTTGCGCAAGGGTTATCAAGGGCTTGAGCGCACGGTGCCGCAGGCCGAGGGCATCGCCATGGACGATGCCGGGACGCTGTACCTGGTCAGCGAGCCGAACCTGTTCTACGTGTTCAAGCCGGCCGCCGACTGAGCAGGGGCTGCTTACTCCGCCTTCAGGCTCTTGACGCCTTCAGGGGTGCCCAGCAGCAGCAGGTCGGCGGGCCGCGCCGCGAACAGGCCATTGGTGACCACGCCGACGATGGCGTTGATTTGCGCTTCGAGCTGCACCGGGTTGGTGATCTGCAAGTTGTGCACGTCGAGAATGACGTTGCCGTTGTCGGTCAGCACGCCCTCGCGGTAGACCGGGTCGCCGCCCAGCTTGACCAGTTGGCGCGCGACATGGCTGCGGGCCATGGGAATGACTTCCACCGGCAGCGGGAAGGCGCCGAGCACCGGCACCAGCTTGCTGGCGTCGGCGATGCAGATGAAGGTGCGGGCCACCGCCGCGACGATCTTCTCGCGGGTCAGCGCGGCACCGCCGCCCTTGATCAGGTTCAGGTGCGCATCGCTCTCGTCGGCGCCGTCGACGTAGAACTCCAGTTCGCCCACGCTGTTCAGCTCATAGACCGGGATGCCATGGCCCTTGAGGCGCTCGGCGGTGGCCTCGGAGCTGGCGACCGCACCGTCGAAGGCGCCTTTGTGCTGGGCCAGGGCGTCGATGAAGCAGTTGGCGGTCGAGCCGGTGCCGACGCCGACGATGCTCTTGTCATCCAGCCGCGGCAGAATGAAGTCGACGGCGGCCTGGGCGACGGCCTGTTTGAGTTGGTCCTGGGTCATGCGGGCTCCGGAGGGGCGGGAGGTTTTCTGAAGGGCGCTAGTATAGCCACTCCACAGGCTTTGCTGTGGTCGCCCGACCGGGCGCTGGGGTAGACTTCCAGCCCCTGTCCCGCGGCCCAGTGATGTGTTCAACATGCTCGAACAGTACGTCAAGAAGATCCTCACCTCGCGCGTCTACGACGTCGCGGTCGAAACCCCGCTGCACAGCGCCGGGCAACTGAGCAAGCGCCTGGGCAACCAGGTCCTGCTCAAACGCGAGGACCTGCAGCCGGTGTTTTCCTTCAAGATCCGCGGGGCGTACAACAAGCTGGCGCAATTGAGCGCCGAGGAACTGGCCCGTGGCGTGGTCACCGCCTCGGCGGGCAACCATGCCCAGGGCCTGGCATTGGCGGCCCGCGAGCTGGGCATCAAAGCGACCATCGTGATGCCCAAGACCACCCCGGAAATCAAGATCGAGGGCGTGCGTTCGCGCGGCGGCAAGGTGGTGCTGCATGGCGACTCCTTCCCCGAAGCCCTGGCCTACTCGCTGAAGCTGGTCGACGAAAAGGGCTTCGTCTATATCCACCCCTATGACGACCCCCACACCATCGCCGGGCAGGGCACCGTGGCCATGGAGATCCTGCGCCAGCACCCTGGGCGACTCGACGCGATCTTCGTGCCGGTCGGCGGCGGCGGCCTGATCGCCGGCATCGCCGCCTACGTGAAGTACCTGCGTCCCGAGATCAAGGTCATCGGCGTGGAGCCGGACGACTCCAATTGCCTGCAGGCGGCCATGGCCGCAGGCGAGCGCGTGGTGCTGCCACAGGTCGGGCTGTTCGCCGATGGGGTGGCCGTGGCGCAGATCGGCCAGCACACCTTCGACATCTGCCGGCATCATGTGGACGAGGTGATCACTGTCAGTACCGACGAAATCTGTGCGGCCATCAAGGATATCTACGACGATACGCGCTCGATTACCGAACCTGCTGGCGCTTTGGGCGTGGCGGGCATCAAGCGCTACGTGGAGCTGACCGGCGTCAGCGGGCAGACGCTGGTGGCCATCGACTCCGGCGCCAACGTCAACTTCGACCGCCTGCGGCATGTGGCCGAGCGCGCCGAACTGGGCGAGAAGCGCGAGGCGATCATCGCCGTGACCATCCCGGAGCGCCCGGGCAGCTTCAAGGCCTTCTGCGAGGCCATCGGCAAGCGCCAGATCACCGAATTCAACTATCGCTACCACGCCGACAAGCAGGCGCACATCTTCGTCGGCGTGCAGACCCACCCGGAGACCGACCCGCGCGCAGCGCTGGTGCAGCACCTGATCGACCAAGGTTTCCCGGTCACCGACCTCACCGACAACGAACTGGCCAAGCTGCACATCCGCCATATGGTCGGTGGCCACTCGGCAGCCGCCAGCGACGAGCGGGTGCTGCGCTTCGAATTCCCCGAGCGTCCTGGCGCGCTGTTCAATTTCCTCGACAAGCTGGGCGGTCGCTGGAACATCTCGATGTTCCACTACCGCAACCACGGGGCGGCCGATGGTCGGGTGGTGGCGGGGTTGCAGGTGCCGGAAGACGAGCGTCACCTGCTGCCCGATGCCTTGGCCAAGATCGGCTACCCCTACTGGGACGAAACCGATAACCCGGCGTACACGCTGTTCCTGGGCTGAGCGGCTACGCTTGGTTGCAGAACGCGCCTGATCGCGGCGGCCGATCGCTGCCGCCACACGGACTCCAGTGCCCGAAGGACATGACATGGAACACCTGACCGCCCTCAAGACCTTGCACGTCCTCGCCACTGCGCTGCTGCTGCTCGGTGCACTGGGGCTGGCGATCCTGACCTGGCGTGCCCGTCGCCAGGGCGATGCCCAGGCTTACGCCAAGCTGCTGCGTCGTCCGCTGGTGTTCGTCTGGCTGGTCATGGGCGTGTGCCTGCTGAGCATGCCGTTCACGGGCTGGTGGCTGGTGCACCTGCTGGGCTGGCCGCTGGGGCAGACCTGGGTGCTGGCCTCGAGCATCCTCTACACCCTGGGGGCGCTGGCCGTCTGGTGGCTGCTGGTGCGCCTGAACCGCCTGCGCAAGGCCGAGCCCGTGGGGCTGCGGCTGACCTTGGCGCTGGCGGTGTTCAGTGGCGTGTGCTTTCTGTCGATCGCCGGCTTGATGGGTGCCAAGCCGGTCTGAGGGCTCGTCAGTCGCGCAGCGAAATCACCGGCCAGCCACGGCGTTCGGCTTCTGCCTTGAGCTTGGGATCGGGGTCTACTGCCACCGGGTGGGTGACTTGCTCGAGCAGCGGCAGGTCGTTGAGCGAGTCGCTGTAGAAGTAGCTGTCCTGCAGGTCGTAGCCGTTCTCCAGCATCCAGCGCTGCAGGCGCGTCACCTTGCCTTCACGGAAACAGGGTATATCGGTGCTACGCCCGGTGTAGCGCTCGCCGTCGCGCTCGCATTCGGTGGCCAGCAGGGTGCGCACGCCCAGGCGGCGAGCGATGGGTGCGGTGACGAAGCGGTTGGTGGCGGTGATGATCACCAGGTGATCGCCGGCGTCGCGGTGCTGTTGCAGCAGGGCCAGGGCCTTGGGCTGGATCAGCGCTTCGACGCAGTCGCGCATGAACTCGCGGTGCCATTGATCGAGCTGGGCCGGCTCGGTGGCGGCGAAGATTTCCATGGAGAAGGCCAGGTAGGCCTGCAGGTCCAGGGTGCCGTTCAGGTAGTCCTGATAGAACGCGTCGTTGCGGTCTTTGTAGGCGACGGGGTCGAGAATGCCCCGTTCACACAGGTAGTCGCCCCAGGCGTGATCGCTGTCACCGCCGAGGAGGGTATTGTCCAGGTCGAATAAAGCCAAACGCATGGGGTTTTCTCGCAGAAGCCTCCGGGAAGAAGTCCCGCAGAATACGGAGTTTTTAGCGCGCTGCCCATAAGCGATGGCGGGCGCGTTGCTGCGCTCGCAAGCTTTGTGGAACAATGCGGCGACATGCGTTTTCGAGGTTGCTGCCGTGATCGACCCGGATGGTTTTCGCCCCAATGTCGGGATCATTCTCACGAATGATGCCGGACAGGTGCTATGGGCTCGGCGGATCAACCAGGATGCCTGGCAGTTTCCCCAGGGCGGCATCAACCCTGACGAAACCCCAGAAGATGCCCTGTACCGCGAGCTGAACGAAGAAGTTGGCCTGGAACGCGAGGATGTGGAAATACTTGCCTGCACCCGCGGCTGGTTGCGTTATCGTCTGCCTCAGCGCCTGGTGCGTACGCACAGCCAGCCGCTGTGCATCGGCCAGAAGCAGAAGTGGTTCCTGCTGCGCCTGGTGAGCAACGAACAGCGGGTAAGAATGGACCTGACCGGAAAACCGGAGTTCGATGGCTGGCGATGGGTCAGCTACTGGTATCCGCTGGGCCAGGTGGTGACATTCAAGCGCGAGGTGTATCGCCGCGCGCTGAAAGAGCTAGCCCCGCGCCTGCTGACGCGCGACTGACGACGGAGTTCGACCCCGAGCCATGCTCAATACGCTGCGCAAGATCGTCCAGGAAGTGAACTCCGCCAAAGATCTCAAGACGGCGTTGGGGATCATTGTCTTGCGCGTCAAGGAAGCCATGGGCAGCCAGGTCTGCTCGGTCTACCTGCTCGACCCGGAGAGCAACCGTTTCGTGCTGATGGCCACCGAAGGCCTGAACAAGCGCTCCATCGGCAAGGTCAGCATGGCGCCCAACGAGGGCCTGGTGGGCCTGGTCGGCACCCGCGAGGAACCGCTGAACCTGGAAAACGCCGCCGATCACCCGCGCTACCGCTACTTCGCCGAGACTGGCGAGGAGCGCTTCGCCTCCTTCCTCGGCGCACCGATCATCCACCACCGTCGCGTGGTCGGGGTGCTGGTCATCCAGCAGAAGGAACGGCGTCAGTTCGACGAGGGCGAGGAAGCCTTCCTGGTGACCATGAGCGCGCAGCTCGCCGGGGTCATCGCCCACGCCGAGGCCACCGGCTCCATTCGTGGCCTGGGCCGTCAGGGCAAGGGTATCCAGGAAGCCCGTTTCGTCGGTGTGCCGGGCTCGCCCGGTGCCGCTGTCGGGCGTGCGGTGGTCATGTTGCCGCCCGCCGACCTGGAAGTGGTGCCGGACAAGACCGTCGAAGACATCGACGGCGAACTGAAACTGTTCGAGAACGCCCTCGAAGGCGTGCGCGCCGACATGCGCAAGCTGTCGGCCAAGCTGGCGACCCAGTTGCGCCCCGAAGAACGGGCGCTGTTCGATGTGTACCTGATGATGCTCGAAGACGCCGCGCTCGGCGGCGAAGTGGCCGAGGTCATCAAGACCGGTCAGTGGGCCCAGGGCGCACTGCGCCAAGTGGTCGGCGAGCACGTCAACCGCTTCGAGCTGATGGACGACGATTACCTGCGCGAGCGCGCCTCCGACGTCAAGGACCTCGGTCGACGCCTGTTGGCGTATCTGCAGCAAGCGCGCTCGCAGACCCTGGTCTACCCCGACAACACCATTCTGGTGAGCGAGGAACTCACCCCGGCGATGCTCGGCGAAGTGCCGGAAGGCAAGCTGGTGGGCCTGGTGTCGGTGCTGGGCTCGGGCAACTCGCATGTGGCCATTCTGGCCCGGGCCATGGGCATCCCGACGGTGATGGGCCTGGTCGATCTGCCGTATTCGAAGGTCGATGGCATCGAGATGATTCTCGACGGCTACAAGGGCGAGGCCTACACCAACCCCAGCGAAGTGCTGCGCAAGCAGTACAGCGACGTGGTCGAGGAAGAACGCCAGTTGGCCCGCGGCCTGGATGCCCTGCGCGAGCTGCCTTGCGTCACCCCCGATGGCCATCGCATGCCGCTGTGGGTCAACACTGGGCTGCTGGCCGACGTCGCCCGGGCTCAGCAGCGGGGCGCCGAGGGCGTGGGCCTGTATCGCACCGAAGTGCCGTTCATGATCAACCAGCGCTTTCCCAGCGAAAAGGAACAGCTGGCGATCTACCGCGAGCAACTGGCCGCCTTCCATCCACTGCCGGTGACCATGCGCACGCTGGACATCGGTGGCGACAAGGCACTGTCCTACTTCCCGATCAAGGAAGAGAACCCCTTCCTCGGCTGGCGCGGTATCCGCGTCACCCTCGACCACCCGGAAATCTTCCTGGTGCAGACCCGCGCCATGCTCAAGGCCAGCGAGGGCCTGAACAACCTGCGCATCCTGCTGCCGATGATCTCCGGCATCCATGAGTTGGAAGAGGCGCTGCACCTGATCCACCGCGCCTGGGGCGAGGTGCGTGACGAGGGCACCGATGTCCCGATGCCACCGGTCGGGGTGATGGTGGAAATTCCGGCCGCGGTCTACCAGACCCGCGAACTGGCCCGGCAGGTCGATTTCCTCTCGGTCGGCTCGAACGACCTGACCCAGTACCTGCTGGCGGTGGACCGCAACAACCCACGGGTCGCCGACCTCTATGACTACCTGCACCCGGCAGTGCTGCAAGCCTTGCAGACGGTGGTGCGCGATGCCCATGCCGAAGGGCGACCGGTGAGCATTTGCGGCGAGATGGCCGGTGATCCGGCAGCCGCCATCTTGCTGATGGCCATGGGCTTCGACAGCCTGTCGATGAACGCCACCAACCTGCCGAAGGTGAAATGGATGCTGCGCCAGGTGAACTTGAGCAAGGCCAGCGAACTGCTCAGCGAAGCCATGAGCCACGACAACCCGCAGGTCATCCACAGCTCGTTGCAGTTGGCGTTGAAGAATCTCGGTCTGGCGCGGATGATCGGGCCGAACAAGACCTTGTGAGCGAAAAGCGCCCTGACAGCGCGGCCTGGCGCCGATGCGTCAGGCGCTGACTTCGACTTCGCCCAAGTGCCCGCCGAACGGCCCATAGCTGCGCTCGATCATCCGTCTTCTGCCCTGATCGTCGACGATCAATACGGTACTCGCCCGTGTCCCGTAGGTCTGGCTGGCAATGAACACGCTCGACAGCAGCCGCTCGGTCGCAAGGCCAACGCCCGTCTCTGGCAACGCCTCATCGGGTGCCGTCGCGTCATCGGCCAACATCGCCAAAAAATACTGCGCGCTGGGCGTCTCCAACGCCGCCGCGAACGCCTGCCGTGCCTTCACCAGCTTCGGCCACGGCGTATCCAGCGCAGCGTTGGAAAGCCCATAGACGCCCGGCTGCAACAGCCGTGGTAGCGCCTCGTGCGCGTTTACATAGCCCAGCACCTGGCCGTCGCCGGCCAGCAGATTGAACCCTGAGTAGTGGCTGCTGCGTTCGGCGACCTGCTGCAGGTACGTCGTCACTGCCATCTCGCCACGCAGAAACGCCGCCACCAACTCGCCACGCGAGCGCGACCCCAGCGGCTGACGCGGATCGCGAATATTGGTCAGCGCCGCGAAGCGCCCGCCCGGACCGATGCCCAGCCACGTGCCGCCGGCCTCCAGGTCGCGACCGGCATACACGCCCGGGGCGTCTTCCCAGGCGCTCAGAGACTGGGCAGGGCGAGCGTAGAACTCGTCACGGTTGGCCGCGACGATCAGCGGCTGGGCATGACCCGGCCGCCAGGCGAATAGAATCAGGCACATGCTGGGGCCTCTGGCTGAGTCTGCCACTGTAGCGGCTGCCTGGCGCTCGCGCATCAACCTGACGCAGAGTTCACTAGAGCCGTGGCCCCGGCTTCCGTTACCATGCCGGATCGCATTCTCTGGGCCTGCGAATGGAATTCGTACTCTATCTGCTGTTGGGCGCCTGCGCCGGTGTGCTCGCCGGCCTCTTCGGCGTGGGCGGCGGTATCATCATCGTGCCGGTGCTGGTGTTCAGTTTCACCCTGCAAGGCTTCGATGCGTCGATTCTCACCCATCTGGCCGTCGGCACCTCCTTGGCCACCATCGTCTTCACTTCGATCAACGCCGTGCTCGAGCACCATCGCAAGGGCGCCGTGCAGTGGCCGGTGTTCCTGTGGATGACGGTCGGCATCCTCATCGGTGCCGGGATCGGCGCCAAGACCGCCTCGTTGATCCAGGGCCCGCTGTTGCAGAAGATCATCGGCGTGTTCGCCTTGCTGGTGGCGCTGCAGATGACGCTCGACTTCAAGCCCAAGGGCCGTGGCGGTGTCCCCGGCAAACCTGGACTGATCGGTGCGGGCGGAGTGATCGGCTGGGCCTCGGCGATCTTCGGCATCGGCGGCGGCTCGCTGACCGTACCCTTCCTCACCTGGCGCAGCCTGTCCATGCAACAGGCCGTGGCCACCTCGTCGGCCTGCGGTCTGCCGATCGCCCTGGCCAGCACCCTGAGCTTCATGGTGCTGGGCTGGAGCGAACCGCACCTGCCCGCGCACAGTCTGGGTTATGTGTATTTGCCTGCGCTGATGGGTATCGCCGTCACCAGCATGTTTTCCGCCCGCTTCGGCGCACGTCTGGCGCATCGGTTGTCGCCGCGTCTGCTCAAGCGTCTGTTCGCCGCGTTGCTGTTCTGCGTCGGTTTAAGTTTTCTGATCTAGAGGAACCTCCATGCTGCCTTACCCGCAGATCGACCCCGTGGCCCTGTCACTCGGGCCGCTGAAAATCCACTGGTACGGCCTGATGTACCTGGTTGGCATTGGCGGCGCCTGGCTGCTCGCCACCCGCCGACTCAACCGCTTCGATCCCACCTGGAGTCGGGAAAAGCTGTCCGACCTGGTGTTCTGGCTGTCGATGGGGGTGATCGTCGGTGGGCGCCTGGGCTATGTGCTGTTCTACGACTTGCACCAGTACCTGGCCAACCCGACCCTGATCTTCGAGGTGTGGAAGGGCGGCATGTCGTTCCACGGCGGCTTCATCGGCGTGATGTTGGCGGCCTTGTGGTTCGGCAAGCGCAACAACAAGTCGTTCTTCGAGCTGATGGACTTCGTCGCGCCGCTGGTGCCTATCGGCCTGGGAGCCGGGCGCATCGGCAACTTCATCAACGCCGAGCTGTGGGGCAAGCCCACCGACGTGCCGTGGGCGATGATCTTCCCGCCGTTCAGCGACCCGGCGCAGTTGCCGCGCCACCCGTCGCAGCTGTACCAATTCGCCCTCGAAGGCGTGGCGCTGTTCGCGATCCTCTGGCTGTTCTCGCGCAAGCCGCGTCCGACCATGGCGGTCTCCGGCATGTTCGCGCTGTTCTACGGGATCTTCCGCTTCATCGTCGAGTTCGTCCGCGTGCCGGACGCCCAGCTCGGCTACCTGGCCTGGGGCTGGCTGACCATGGGTCAGATTCTCTGCGTGCCGATGATCGTCGCTGGCCTCGGCCTGATCTGGTGGGCTTATAATCGCAAACCCACGGCGACACCCGCCCACTGAAATCCCACGGCAGGGGCGATCCCCCTGCCGTGCTTGCCACAGGTAGGCCATGAAACAGTATCTAGACCTGGTCCGTGACGTCATCGACAACGGCACGCTGCAGGGCAATCGCACCGGCATCCGCACCATCAGCCTGCCCGGCGCCATGCTGCGCTTCGATCTGCAGAAAGGCTTTCCGGCCATCACCACGCGCAAGCTGGCGTTCAAGTCGGCGATCGGCGAAATGGTCGGTTTCCTGCGCGGCGTGAGGAACGCCGGCGAGTTCCGCGAGCTGGGCTGCAAGGTCTGGGATCAGAACGCCAACGAAAACGCCCAGTGGTTGGCCAACCCGTTCCGTCAGGGCCATGACGATCTCGGCGAAATCTACGGCGTGCAATGGCGCCAGTGGCCGGGTTACAAGCGCATCGCGCTGAGCAACCCCGCCGCCATCGAAAAGGCACAGCAGGCCGGATTCCGTCAGATCGCCCAGGACGAAGAGGACGGCCAGGCGTTCGTCATCCTGTACAAGGCCATCGACCAGGTGCGTCAGTGCCTGGATACCATCGCCAACGATCCGGGCAGCCGACGCATCCTGTTCCACGGCTGGAACTGCGCCCAGCTCGACGAAATGGCCTTGCCGCCGTGCCACCTGCTGTACCAGTTCCACCCCAATGTCCAGACCCGGGAAATCTCCCTGACGCTGTACATCCGCTCCAACGACCTGGGCCTGGGCACCCCGTTCAACCTCACCGAGGGCGCGGCGCTGCTGTCGCTGTTCGGGCGTCTCACCGGCTATACACCACGCTGGTTCACCTACTTCATCGGCGACGCCCATGTGTACGAAAACCACCTGGATATGCTCAACGAGCAGATGAAGCGTGAGCCGCTGGCAGCGCCGAAGCTGATGATCAGCGAGCGCGTACCGGAGTTCGCCAAGACGGGCAAGTACGAACCCGAATGGCTGGAGAAGATCGAGCCGAGCGATTTCTGGCTCGAAGGCTATGAGCACCATGCACCGATGACCGCGCCCATGGCGGTCTGATTCCTACCGCGCTGCCGGGGCGCACCGATCCCCGGCCTCGCTGCTACTCCCTAGGTCCCGGCGCCAGTCCGATCAATGCCCGTGGCTACGCCCCACGTGCGAATGCTCGACCTCCGGCGCCGTCACCGCGCCATTGACCTCCAACTGCTGCAAAATCGCGCATTCCTCCCCCTGCACATTGCACTGCCGGCGCAACTCCACCAGTTGCTGTTGCAGCGCCACCAGCCCGTCGATCCTCGCCTGTACGTGCTCGATATGCTCGTCGATCAGCGCATTGACGCTGCCGCAGGCGCCCTCGGGACTGTCGCGCAGGCGCAGCAGGCTGCGGATTTCGTCGAGGGTCATGTCCAGGGTGCGGCAGTTGCGAATGAAGGTCAGGCGCTCCACGTGCGCCTGGGTATACAGCCGGTAATTGCCTTCGCTACGGGCCGGTTCGGGCAGCAATGCCTCACGCTCGTAGTAGCGAATGGTCTCCACGGCGCAGTCGGTCACCTTGGCCAATTCTCCGATCTTCATCGCGCGTTCCCCTGAGTGCTTGACCCTATAGTGGCTACAGGGTGTTCACTTGGCAACAACACCCCGTCAGTAGGCACTCTCGATCAGGGCGAACCTATGAACCAGCCGGTCAGTCACCACCATACGCATGAGCACGATCACGATCATGGACACGATCACCAGGGACACGATCATGGCGGCCATGACCACTCCCATGCCAGCCCCGGCGGCAGTTGCTGCAGCACCCGCGCGGCTGCGCCTGCCTTCGTGCAACTGACCGACAAAGCCAGTGACGGCGCGCGCCTGAGCCGCTTGCGCATCGACGCCATGGACTGCCCCACCGAGCAGACGCTGATCCAGGACAAACTGGGCAAGCTCGCCGGCATCGAGCAACTGGAATTCAACCTGATCAACCGTATCCTCGGCGTGCGCCATACCCTCGACGACACCGCGTCCATCGTGCGTGCCATCGACAGCCTGGGCATGAAGGCCGAACCCCTGGCCGACGCAGACGACGGCAGCGCCAGCGCGCCGGGCGCGCACAAGACCCGCTGGCGGCCGCTGGTGCTCTCCGGATTGGCCGCCATCGCTGCAGAAGTCGTGCACTTTTCCGGCCTGGCGCCGGAGTGGCTGGTGGCCGCGCTGGCGCTGGCCGCTATCCTCGGCTGTGGCCTGGGCACCTACAAGAAAGGCTGGATCGCCCTGAAGAACCGCAACCTCAACATCAACGCGCTGATGAGCATTGCCGTCACCGGTGCGGTGCTGATCGGTCAGTGGCCGGAAGCGGCCATGGTCATGGTGCTGTTTACCCTCGCCGAGGTGATCGAGGCGCGCTCGTTGGATCGCGCGCGCAACGCCATCAGCGGCCTCATGCAACTCGCCCCGGACATGGCCACCGTGCAGCAGGCCGATGGCCAGTGGCGTGAAGTAGAGGTGCGCGAGGTGGCGATCGGTGCGCGGGTGCGGGTGCGTCCCGGTGAGCGTATCGGGCTGGACGGCGAGGTGGTCGAGGGTCAGTCCAGCGTCGATCAGGCGCCGATCACCGGCGAAAGTCTGCCCGTGGAGAAGGGCCTGGGCGACAAGCTGTTCGCAGGCACCATCAACCAGGCCGGGGCGCTGGAGTACCGTGTCACGGCTGGCGCTGGGCAATCGACCCTGGCGCGCATCATCAAGGCCGTGGAGCAGGCACAGGGCGCGCGGGCACCGACCCAGCGCTTCGTCGACCAGTTCTCGCGCGTCTATACGCCGGCCGTGTTCGCCATCGCCCTGGCGGTGGCGTTGATTCCGCCGCTGTTCATGGCCGGCGCCTGGTTCGACTGGGTCTATCGCGCGTTGGTGCTGCTGGTGGTGGCGTGCCCCTGTGCCTTGGTGATTTCCACGCCGGTGACCATCGTCAGCGGCCTGGCGGCGGCGGCGCGCAAGGGCATTCTGATCAAGGGCGGCATCTACCTTGAAGGCGGTCGCAAGCTCGATTACCTGGCGTTGGACAAGACCGGCACCATCACCCATGGCAAGCCGGTGCAGACCGACTTCACCCTGCTCGACCCGCGTTTCGACAGCCGTGCACAGGCGCTCGCCGCCAGCCTCGGTGAGCGCTCCGACCATCCGGTGTCGCACGCCATCGCCCAGTATGGCCGCGAACAGAACATTGCCCTGAGCCCGGTCAGCGAGTTCGCGGCGCTGGCCGGGCGCGGCGTGCGCGGCGAGATCGACGGTGAGGTCTATCACTTGGGCAACCATCGCCTGGTGGAGGAACTGGGCCTGTGCTCTCCTGCGCTGGAAGCACAACTGGACCGGCTGGAGCGTCAGGGCAAAACCGTGGTGCTGCTGCTCGACCGCTCCGGCCCGCTGGCACTGTTCGCCGTGGCCGACACGGTCAAGGACAGCAGCCGCCAGGCCATTGCCGAGCTGCATGAACTGGGTATCAAGACGCTGATGCTGACCGGCGATAACCCGCACACGGCCCAGGCCATCGCCGCCCAGGTCGGCATCGACCGCGCCGAAGGCAATCTGCTGCCGGCCGATAAGCTCAAGAGCATCGAAGACCTGTACGCCCAAGGGCATCGGGTCGGCATGGTCGGCGACGGCATCAATGACGCCCCGGCCCTGGCCCGCGCCGAGATCGGTTTCGCCATGGCCGCCGCCGGCACCGACACCGCCATCGAGACCGCCGATGTGGCGCTGATGGACGACGACTTGCGCAAAATTCCGGCGTTCGTCAGGCTGTCACGCCAGAGCGCGGCCATTCTGATCCAGAACATCGTGCTGGCCCTGGGGGTCAAGGCAATCTTCCTGGCCGTGACCTTCGCCGGCCTGGCCACCCTATGGATGGCAGTGTTCGCCGACATGGGCGTGAGCCTGCTGGTGGTCTTCAACGGCTTGCGCCTTCTGCGTAAGTAGCAGCGGCAAGTTTTGAGCGGCAAGCTGATCGAGGGGAATGTGCGATTGATGAAGCGACGCCGCACCGCTGTGACTTGCCGCTTGTAGCTCGAAACTTGCGGCTCAAGCTTCAAGCTGATCGAGGGGAATGTGCGATTGATGAGACGACGCCTGACAGCTGTGACTTGCCGCTTGCCGCTCGAAGCTTGCGGCTGGCCGCCCCTCCGGGGCGGCCCCCTATGCTGAGCGCCGAGCTGAGGGCGTTCTATATGGTGGCGCGTCTGGGCAGCATCACTCAGGCGGCGAAGAAGCTTGGGCTGAGTCAGCCGACGGTGACCACGCAGGTGCGCAACCTGGAAAGCCAGTACGGCATCGAACTGTTCTACAGGGGCGGGCGGCGGCTGGTGCTCAGCGACGAAGGCGTGCGCTTGCTGCCACGGGTCAAGGCGCTGCTGCAGCAGGAAGCGGACATCGAGTTCGAGCTGCGCAATGGCGCCCAGGGGCAGGGCAGCCTGCGTCTGGCGGCTACGGCGCCGTACTACATGCTCGACCTGGTGAAGGTTTTTCGTGAGCGGCTGCCGCAGGTCGAGGTGACCGTCGAGATCGGCAACTCTCAGCAGGTGCTGGAGATGCTCGAAGACTACCGCGTGGATGTCGCTGCCTCGTCGCAGTGTGTCGAGGATGCGCGCTTGGTTCGGCGGCTGTTGGGCAGCGATCCGCTGGTGGTGGCGGTGCACCGTAGCCATCCGTTGGCGCAGCGCCAGCACGTGACCATCGAGGCGCTCGCCGGGCACTGCCTGCTGATGCGCGAACGCGGCTCGACCACGCGTCAGCTTACCGAACGGCTGCTCGACGAGGCTGGCGTCAAGGCGGGAGCATTGCTGGAGATCGGCAGTCGCGAGTCGATCCGTGAAGGGGTGCTGCGCAATATCGGCGTCAGTGTCATCGCCCGCCATGAAGTGCCCCTGACCCCGGAACTGCGCGTGCTCACCCTGGAGCATGCGCCGGTGATGCACGAGTACCTGTACTGCCTGAAGGAGCGTCGACAGGCGCGCTTGCCGGCCGCGTTTCTGGGCGTTGCCCAGGAAGTGGCGGGAGTCGGGTTCTAGACGCGGTGTGAAAAGCCCGCGCCAACCCAAATCTGCCAATACCACCATCGCTCACTTTGCCCCAACCGCCACGCAACCTTCGCACGGCATTCCTAGCATGGCTCCATCTCTTCGATGAGGCCTTGCCATGAACCTCGCAACTCCCGGCACGCACCTGCACGTGCGCGGCATTCACAAGCGCTTCGGCGCATTCACCGCGCTGAACGACGTGAGCCTGGACGTCGCCGCCGGCGAGCTGGTGTGCCTGCTCGGCCCCTCCGGCTGCGGCAAGACCACGCTGCTGCGCTGCATCGCCGGGTTGGAACACCAGGACCAGGGCACCTTGTCCATTGGCGAGCGGGACATCTCCGAACTGCCGCCCCAGGCGCGCGACTACGGCATCCTGTTTCAGTCCTATGCGCTGTTTCCCAATCTCACCGTCGAAGCCAACATCGCCTATGGCCTGAACGGTTGCGGTCGCGGCGCGTCACGCCAACGGGTGGGGGAGATGCTCGCGCTGGTCGGCCTGACTGGTAGCGAGAAGAAGTACCCGAGCCAGTTGTCCGGCGGCCAGCAGCAGCGGGTGGCGCTGGCCCGCGCCCTGGCGCCGGCCCCCTCGCTGTTGCTGCTCGACGAGCCGATGTCGGCGCTCGACGCTCGGGTGCGTGAGCACCTGTGCGGTGAACTGCGCCAACTGCAACGTCAGCTCGGCATCACCACGCTGATGGTCACCCACAATCAGGATGAAGCCATGCTGATGGCCGACCGTATTGCGGTGATGAACAACGGCCAGGTCGAGCAGTACGCCACTGCGCAGGCCATCTACGACCGACCCGCCACACCCTTCGTCGCCGAGTTCGTCGGCCAGGGCAACTGGCTGCCGTTCCAGCGCCACGACGACCAGCACGCCCGGGTCGGAGGCCTGAACCTGCGCCTGGCGCCGGGCGCGGGCAAGGCTCGTAGCGGCAGGCTGTTCTGCCGTCCGGAAACGATCACGGTCAACCCCGCCGTGCATGAAGAAAACCTGTTCCCGGCCAAGGTCCGCGAAATCACCTTCCTCGGTAATCGCTGCCGCCTGAGCTTCGAGTTGCAAGCGCTGCCGGGCCATGCCTTGCTCGCCGAGCTGGCACCTGAGATCATGCCTCGGCTGCGGTCGCAGGACATCTGGGTGGCATTGCCGCCTCAGAGCCTGCAGGTGTTCGCCTGAGATGGGCCTGTCAATATCCGTGTCCTCGCCGTCTGCCAAGGCTGGAGCACGCGCGGGTGTCGCGCTCGGTGACCGGGTCTTCGTGGTCGGTGGCAAGGCTCTGCTGCTGGTGCTTCTGCTGCTGGCGGTGCTGCTGCCGCTGCTGGCGATCTTCTGGCGCGGCTTCAGTGGCGACGCCGGCCAGGGCGGTGGCCTGCAGGCGGCGGGTGAATTATTTGCCAGCGCCCACTTCCGCTGGCTGATCGGCAACAGCCTGACGGTCGGCCTGAGTGTGGCGCTGATCGTGGTGCCACTGGCCTACCTGTTCGCCTACGCCTTGCAACGCACGCTCATTCCGGCCAAGGGCCTGTGGCGGGGCATCTCCCTGTTGCCGCTGTTGGCCCCTTCGATGCTGCCGGCCATCGCGCTGGTCTATCTGTTCGGCAACCAGGGCCTGCTGCGCGGGCTGCTGAACGACAACATCTACGGCTTCTGGGGCATCGTGCTGGGCGAAGCCATCTACACCTTCCCGCATGCGCTGATGATTCTGCTGTCGGCCTTGTCGCTGGCCGACGCGCGGCTGTTCGATGCCGCTTCGAGCATGGGCGCAGGGCCCTGGCGGAGGTTTCGCAGCATTACCTGGCCCGCGACGCGGCAAGCGGTGTTCGCCGCATTCTGCCTGGTCTTCACCCTGACCATCACTGATTTTGGCGTGCCCGTGGTGGTCGGCGGCGACTATCAGGTGCTGGCCCTGGAGGCCTACAAGGCGGTGGTCGGCCAACAGCAGTTCGGCCGCGGCGCGCTGATCGGCATGGTCCTGCTGGTGCCCGCGCTGCTCAGTTTTGCCGTCGATGCCTGGCTGCGTCGGCGGCAGAGCCAGGCCATGAGCGGGAGGGCCGAGGCCTTCGTGCCGTCACCGTCGCGGGCGCGCGATGCCGTCTTCCTGGTGCTGGTACTGGTGGTCTGCGCGGCGCTGTTGGCGGTGATCGGCATGGCCGTGTACGCCTCGCTGGTCACCTTCTGGCCCTACAACCTGACCCTGTCGTTCAAGCACTACCTGTTCGAGGACACCGCTGGCGGTGGCTGGCTGGCCTACCGCAACAGCGTGACACTGGCGCTGTGCAGCGCGCTGATCGGCAGCCTGGTGATCTTCACCGGCGCCTACCTCATGGAGAAGACCCATGGCCAGCGCCTGCTCACCCAGAGCCTGCGCCTGCTCAGCTTCATCCCCATGGCGGTGCCGGGGCTGGTGCTGGGGCTGGGCTACGTTTTCTTCTTCAATCTGCCGGGCAATCCACTGCATGTGTTCTACGGCAGCTTGTCGCTGCTGGTGTTGTGCACCATCGCTCACTACCTGACCACCGCGCAGATGACCGCCAGCACCGCCCTGCGTCAGCTCGACGGTGAGTTCGAGGCCGCCGCGCTGTCGCTCAAGGCGCCGCTGTACCGGCACTTCCTGCGGGTCAGCGTGCCGATCTGCCTGCCGGCGTTGCTGGACATCGTGCGCTACCTGTTCGTCTCGGCGATGACCACGGTGTCGGCGGCGATCTTCCTCTACAGCCCGGACACCCTTCTGGCCGCCGTCGCCGTGCTGAACATGGACGATGCCGGCAATGTCGGTGGCGCT
This sequence comes from Pseudomonas sp. RAC1, assembly GCF_030658255.1. Classification (NCBI taxonomy): domain Bacteria; kingdom Pseudomonadati; phylum Pseudomonadota; class Gammaproteobacteria; order Pseudomonadales; family Pseudomonadaceae; genus Pseudomonas; species Pseudomonas sp. RAC1. Next base: position 156,767 of record NZ_JAUTXS020000037.1, on the reverse strand, counting down.
GCCGCCATGTCCACTTTGATCCTGCTGACCAGCGCCAGCGCCTCGCTGCTGCTGGCCGCCGCCTCACGGGGGTTGCTGCGCCGCTCCCAGGCCTGGCGTCAGCGCACCCCCATGCCCTGATCCGACTGCCCACTCCAAGGAACCGACTCATGTTCAAGCCACTCGCTCTTGCCGCTGTCGTCTGCGCCGTGTTCAGCCTGCAGGCCCAGGCGGCGACCACTCAACTGACCGTCTACACCGCGCTGGAGGCCGAGCAGCTCAAGCGCTACAAGCAAGCCTTCGAGCAGGCCAACCCGGATATCCAGATCAAATGGGTGCGGGACTCCACCGGGATCATCACCGCCAAGCTGCTGGCTGAAAAGGATCGCCCCCAGGCCGACGCGGTGTGGGGCCTGGCGGCGTCCAGCCTGGCCATTCTCGACCAGCACGGCATGCTCGAACCCTATGCGCCCAAGGACCTGGGCAAGATTGCGCCGAACTACCGCGATGCCGCCAACCCTCCGGCCTGGGTGGGCATGGACATTTGGGCTGCAACCGTATGCTTCAACACCGTTGAGGCCGAAAAGCAGGGCCTGAGCAAACCGGTGAGTTGGCAGGATCTGACCAAGCCTGAGTACAAGGGCAAGATCGTCATGCCTAACCCGGCCTCGTCAGGAACCGGCTTTCTCGATGTCAGCGCCTGGCTGCAGACCTTCGGCGAGGCGCAGGGCTGGGCGTACATGGACGCGCTGCACCAGAACATCGGGCAGTACGTTCATTCCGGCTCCAAGCCATGCAAGCTGGCAGCAGCAGGAGAATTCCCCATCGGCATCTCGTTCGAGTACCCGGCCGTGCAGCTCAAGCGCCAGGGCGCGCCGCTGGACATCGTGCTGCCCAAGGAAGGCCTGGGCTGGGAGATCGAAGCCACCGCGCTGATCAAGGGCACGCCCCAGGCCGACGCGGCGCGGCGCCTGGCGGACTTCTCGGCGAGCCCGGTGGCGATGGCGCTTTACAAGGAAAACTTCGCCGTACTCGCCGCGCCGGGTATCGCCAAGCCACAGACCGAATTGCCAGCGGACTATGAGCAGCGTTTGATCAAGAACGACTTCGTCTGGGCGTCGACGCATCGCGACCAGATCCTGGCCGAATGGCGCAAGCGTTATGACGGCAAGTCGGAGAAGGTGGCTCAGCCCTAGACGTCTTCAGCGGCGTTTATCCACGTGGATCACAACTGAGTCACCAGCGACTCCACCTGCTCCTGGCGCTCCGCCTGATTGACCCGCGCCCCGGGGTTGAGCGTCGACCACTGCGGATGCGCCCGCGCTCGGCGCAGGGCCTCTGGCAGCTTGCCTTCACGCCAGGCCTTCTCGTCCAGTTCGGCCAGGTGCACCCGCTCTTGGGCCGCATGGCCGCGGCTGTCCAGCGCCTGCATCAGTTGCTGCTGACGCAGGGCCAGCAGGCGCAGCACGCTGTCGTCGACCGTCAGTTCGCGGCGGCCCTTGAACTTGCCCATCAGGCGCGAGCCGTAGCTACGCGCTGTTTGCAAGGCGCCGCCCGCAATCGCGCCGGCCAGGGCGGCTGCGCCCAGGGTCAGACCGCCGACCAGCAGATCGACGCCGGCACCGGCGGCGGCGCCAGCGGCTACCCCGCTGCCCAGGCGCACTCCCAGCAGCTTGAGGGTTTCCGGGTTGAACAGGTCGTCGCCCCAGCGGCCGTCGAGCAGCGGCAGGTCGCTGGCGTGGGCATCATCGCGGCGGAAGGCATACAGCTTGAGCAGCGCCTCGACGCAGCGCTGTTCGCGCTGGCGCACATCCTGGCGCAGGGTTTCCATGGCCCTGGCTTCGGCGGCCGGCTCGGCTTCGACGCTGCGTCGGCAGGCGGCGCAGTCGAGCAGCAGTTCAGCGACCAGGCGCTTGCCGCTGTGCTGGCGGGCCACACGCTGGGCCTGCTGGTCGTCGATCAGGCGCTGCAAGGCCGGACGTGCATCCTCCAGCATCAAGGCCAGGCTTTCGTACAGACGTCGCTCGCCGTCCTCCGGCGGAGCCACGCTGTCGAACCGCACCAGCGCGTGCAGCCCCAGGCGGGCCAGGGCTTCACGCCACTGTGGCTCGCGGTGCGTTTCGCTGGCGACGAAATTGAGTACCGGCAGCAGCGGTTTGCCGCAGCCGGCCAGCACTTCCAGTTCGTCGCGGTACTTGGCCAGGACCGGTTCGCGGGCGTCGATCACGTACAGCCCGGCCGTGCTCGCCTGCAACTGGCGCAGCACCTTGGCCTCCTGCTCGAAGCGCTGGCGCGCCTCGGCGCCTTGCAGAAAACGCTCCAGCCGCGCCGGGCCGTCGAGGCGTTCGCCCGGACGTTCGAGGCGCTCCAGGTAATCGAGCAGGGCGATGGCATCTTCCAGGCCCGGGGTGTCGTAGAGCTCCAGCAGCGGCTCGCCCTCCACCGACAGCCGCGCACCTTCCACATGGCGTGTGGTACTGGGCCGATGGCTCACCTCGCCGAAGCCGACATCGCGGGTGAGCGTGCGCAGCAGCGAGGTCTTGCCGACGTTGGTATGGCCGACCACGGCCAGTTTCAGCGGCTCAGTCATGGCCATGCTCCAGCCAGGTCAAAGGAGAGGTGTCGGTATGGGACAGGCCGAGACGATCCAGCGCCTCGTGCCAGTTGGCCAGGCGCGCGGCGTCCGGGGTTTGTCCGGCAAGCGTTGGCAGCAGCCAGATGCGTGTGCTGCCGGCGTTGCGGGCCAGTTCAGCGAGCAGCGCCAGGCTGCCGCGGTCAGGCGAGCGTTGCGGGTCGCAGGCGATCAGCAGGCGCGCGGGCGGGAAGCGGCTCAGTTGCTCCAGGAGCTTGTGGCGCGAGGCTCGGGAATCGAGCACGCCGGCATCGGTGATCGCTGCCGGCAGCGTCGGTGGCCAGGTGCGTTGTTCGTCCAGCTCCAGGCCCACCAGCAGGGCGCCACTGCTGCCGGCTTCCAGTTGGCCGGCGGCGAACTGCGGCAACTGTTCGGGCGCTGCGTCCTGTACGCCAAGCCGCTCGCTGTGCGGCATCAGCGCGTCGCGCAAGTGCGCATGGCCGGGCAGGTCGAGGTCCAGCGTCAGCCGTTGGCGCCCCTGATGCCAGCGCCACAGACACAGGCTGGCCAGCAGCAGACGCGGCAGCAAGCCGTACACCAGCACCACGCCGAGCAGCCAACTGGCCCAGGCCTGCCGGGCGAGGTCCAGACTCGGCGACGTCGCGCCGCTGGCGCGGATCATGGCCTCGTCCGGCACGCTGAAGCCCAGCAGCGAGGGCAGGGCGCCAAGGGTTTGGGTGAGGGCGATGAAAGGCTCGGGGGCGAGCAGGGTGGTTTCCCAGACGAAGCCGTAGCGCCGCGCCGTCAGCAACGCCAGCAGCATGCCCAGGGCCGCGCTCATGGCCAGCAGCCACAGGCCATGCACCAGCAGGCCCAGCAGCCAGCGGCTCAGGCGTTGGCGCTGCAACAGCACCAGCAGGGCGGGCGCCAGGTGTGCGGCCTTGGCATCGCGGGCGAAGCGTTCGCTGAGCCACAGCCATAGCCGCCCGAGCGCGGCGCCCTGCTCGCCGGCGAAGAAAAAGCCCAAGGCCCAGCCAAGCAGCAGTGCCAGGTTCAGCCCCAGCAGGCTGCCCAACGCCCAGAACACGTTCACTGGTCGTTGGCCATCGCCCAAAGCGGCCAGGCCAAGGCCGGCGCCGCTGAGCACGGCGATGAGCATGAGCGCCAGCAGGGCCAAACGCGCGCCTTGCTTCCAGTGGCGCAGGGCCTGGCTGATGCCGTCGCGCTCGGCCAGCCATAGGGCACGGGTCTCGATGCGCGTGGCCAGGTCACCGCCCTGTTGGCGGGCGCGGCGGTTGGCCTCCTGGTCTTCCAGGGGGCCGGCCTGTTCTTCGCGCAGGCGCACGGCTTCGGTGAGCCAGCGGCGGTCCAGTTCGGTGGGTGCAGTCACGGGGTCTTCCTGTACACAGGTCGGGCTCAAGCATAACCCAGGCGCCGGGTGCTATCCTCGCCGACATGAAGACATCACTCCCCCTCAGCCTGATCGCGGCGCTCGCCGAGAACCGCGTGATCGGTATCGACAACTCCATGCCCTGGCACCTGCCGGGGGATTTCAAGTATTTCAAGGCCACCACGCTGGGCAAGCCGATCATCATGGGCCGCAAGACCTGGGACTCGCTGGGCCGACCACTGCCGGGCCGGCTGAACCTTGTGGTCAGTCGTCAGCCGGGGCTGACCTTGCCGGGCGCCGAGGTGTTCGCCTCGCTGGAAGCGGCCGTGCAACGGGCCGAGCAGTGGGCGCGCGAGCAGGGCGTCGAAGAGCTGATGCTGATCGGCGGGGCGCAGTTGTACGGGCAGGCGCTGGAAAAGGGTTTGGTGAGTCGCATGTACCTGACCCGGGTGGAGCTGGCGCCGCCAGGCGATGCCTGGTTCCCGGCGTTCGAGCCGGCGCAGTGGACGCTCGCCTCGACCGCGCGGCAGGTCGAGGAAGGCAATCCGGTGTACCACTTCGAGGTGTGGGACAAGCGCTAGGAACGGCGCATGGCCGTCCCTAGGCTCACGCTCAGGAATGGCTCAGTTCGGCGTGTTCATCGTCCGCCAGCACGGCTTTGTCGGTCTGCTTGAGCAACTGACTGGTGACCACGCCGGCGGTCATCGAACCGTTCACGTTCAATGCCGTGCGGCCCATGTCGATCAACGGCTCGACCGAAATCAGCAGCGCCACCAGCTCGACGGGCAGGCCCATCGCCGGCAACACGATCAGCGCGGCGAAGGTGGCGCCGCCGCCGACCCCGGCCACACCGGCCGAACTCAGGGTGACGATGGCCACCAGCGTGGCGATCCACAGCGGATCGAAGGTGTCGATGCCCACCGCCGGCGCGACCATCACCGCCAGCATCGCCGGATACAGCCCGGCGCAGCCGTTCTGGCCGATGGTGGCGCCGAACGAGGCGCTGAAGCTGGCGATCGACGGCGGCACGCCCAGGCGCTGGGTCTGCGCCTCGATGTTCAGCGGAATGCTGGCGGCGCTGGAGCGGCTGGTGAAGGCGAAGGTGAGCACCGGCCAGACCTTGCGCAGGAAACGCAGCGGGCTGACGCCGGTCAGCGCCAGGATTACCCCGTGCACCACGAACATCAGTCCCAGGCCCAGGTAGGACACCACCACGAAGCTGCCCAGCTTGAGAATGTCCTCCAGGTTGGAGCTGGCCACCACCTTGGTCATCAATGCCAGCACGCCGTAGGGCGTGAGCTTCATCACCAGGCGCACCAGGCGCATGACCCAGGCCTGCAGCACGTCGATGGCCGACAGCGCGCGCTGGCCCTTGTCCTGGTCATCCTTGATCAGCTGCAACGCTGCCAGGCCGAGGAACACGGCGAAGATCACCACGCTGATGATCGACGTGGGCTTGGCCCGCGCCAGGTCGCCCACCGGATTGCTGGGAATGAACGACAGCAGCAGGCGCGGGATGTCGAGGTCGGCGACCTTGCCGGCATAGTCGCTGTTGATGGTCTGCAAGCGCGCGGTTTCCTGCACGCCGGCCACCAGGCCCTCGGCGCTCAGGCCGAACAGGTTGGTCAGGGCGATGCCGATCAGCGCGGCGATGGCGGTGGTCAGCAGCAGCGTGCCGATGCTCAGGACGCTGATCCGCCCTAGCGCCGAGGCGTTGTGCAAGCGCGCCACGGCGCTGAGGATCGACGCTAAGATCAGCGGCATGACGATCATCTGCAGCAGGCCGACGTAGCCGTTGCCGACCAGGTCCAGCCAGCCGAGGGTGGCCTTGAGCACCGGGTGCCCGGCGCCGTACAGCGTATGCAGCACCAGGCCGAACAGCACGCCCAGCACCAGGCCGAGGAGGACCTTCTTGGCCAGGCTCCAGTCGGTACGGCGGGTTTGCGCCAGACCCAGCAGCAAGGCCAGGAATGCCAGCAGGTTGAGAGAAAGTGGCAGGTTCATCGAAGCTCCGTGAAGCACAAGTAGGGATCGCCTCTGTGAGCGATTGCGAACGGAAATGCTAACAGTCTGAAAACAAACGAATTTATACCTAAAGGTAATGTGCATAGTCGCGTATGGAATAACGCGGTGTCGCTCATGGACAATCAACGCGGCGTTTGCAGCCTTTCAAAGGTCGGTGTCAGACGCCTGTCTGTCATCAATCCGCACTAGGCTTCGGCGGTCCCGTCTCAGGAGAACGTAGCTCATGACCGTATCCCGACTGCTTACCGGTAGCCTCGCCCTGCTGCTCAGCGCCAGCACCTGGGCCGCCACCGAGCTCAAGCATTGGCCTGCCGAGGCCGCCAAACAGCTCGACGCGATGATCGCCGCCAACGCCAACCAGGGCAACTACGCGGTGTTCGACATGGACAACACCAGCTACCGCTACGATCTGGAAGAAGCGCTGCTGCCGTTCATGGAGAACAAGGGCCTGCTGACCCGCGACACGCTCGACCCCGCCTTGAAGCTGATTCCGTTCAAGGACACCGCCGAGCACAAGGAGAGCCTGTTCAGTTACTACTACCGCCTGTGCGAAATCGACGACATGGTCTGCTACCCCTGGGTGGCGCAGGTGTTCTCTGGCTTCACGCTCAAAGAGCTGAAGGTCCAGGTGGACGAGCTGATGGCGTCGAAGACGCCGATCCCGGCCACCTATTTCGAAGGCGATCAGCGCAAGACCACCGAGGTGCAGCCGCCCAAGGTGTTCGCGGGTCAGGCCGAGCTGTACAACAAGCTGATGGAGAACGGCATCGAGGTCTACGTGATCTCAGCGGCGTCCGAAGAGCTGGTGCGCATGGTCGCCTCCGATCCCCAGTACGGCTACAACGTCAAACCGCAGAATGTCATCGGCGTCAGCCTGCTGCTCAAGGACCGCGCCAGCGGCGCGCTGACCACGGCGCGCAAGCAGATCAGCGCCGGTCACTACGACGCCAAGGCCAACGAAGGACTGGAGTTGACCCCGTACCTGTGGACCCCGGCGACCTGGATGGCCGGTAAACAGGCGGCGATCCTCACCTACATCGACGAGTGGAAGCGCCCGGTGCTGGTGGGCGGCGATACCCCGACCAGCGATGGCTACATGCAGTTTCATGGCGTTGACGTGGACAAGGGCGGCATCCACTTGTGGATCAACCGCAAGGCCAAGTACATGGATCAGTTGAACGGCATGATTGCCAAGAACGCGGCGGCGCAGGCCAAGGAGGGGTTGCCGGTGACGGCGGACAAGAACTGGGTGATCGTCACGCCGGAGCAGATCCAGTAAAGGATCTGCCCCGAAGGCGGGGGCTCAGGCCTTGAGCAGATGCTTCCAGGCGCGGCTCTGCTCGATGGCGCGGGCCTGTTCGATGCGCGCTTCGAGCAGGGTCAGGGCAGGCGCGTCTTCGGCCGCTTGATCCTGCGCCTCGGGCGCCGTTTCGCCCAGCGGCTGTTCGGCCAGCTCGTGCAACTTCTTCAGGTCGCCGTACAGGCGATCCAGTTGCGGGGCTTCGAGCACCTGCCGCGCGTGGCGCAGCCAGGCCAGCAGTTGTTCGAGGCGCGGCAACTGCTCGCCGAGGTCTTCCGGGCGCTGGATGTACAGCGGCAGCTTCAGCGCGCGGCCTTCCTCGCCCAGCTCATGCTGCAGCCAGCTGGCCAACTGCGCCAAACCCTGACGCTCGCCGCGGCCCTTGCGCTCGCTGGTCCAGGCACGGGCCAGCAGCCAGCGCGAGGTTTCCAGGGAGAACTGGCCCCAGCGGGTGTCTTCGAGCTCTTCGGCGAACTGCTCGGGCGCGGCGCGACGAATGTCTTCGTCGTGATTGCCGGCCTGCACCAGCGGCCGCCAGTCTTCCAGCAGGGCGTCCAGGCGGCTGCGCAGGTCGCGGGTGCTGGCGCGGGGTGCGGCCTGACCCAGGCTGCTGGTCAGCGCCCGCAGTTCGGCCAGGCACTGCACCCAGTCCTGCAGCAGGCGCCAGTGGCCGTTGTGGCGGTATTGCTCGGCCAGACGCTGGCTGCTGCCCAGCAGTTGCCAGGCCAACGCGGCGTAGGCGTCGTCCACGCTCATCTCGGCATCCAGTTCCACCTGCGGCAGGCCCAACTCATAGCTGTCCGGCTCCATCAGGCGATAGCCGCGCTCGGCCTTGCTGATGTCGCAAGGCATCAGCGGCAAGCTGGCGGACAGCTCGGCCGCCAGCTCCAGCAGGGCCTGCGGGGCGCCTTCGCGCAGTTCCAGCTCCAGCTCGCAAATGGCTTCCTTGCGCTTGCCGGCGATCACGAAGCCTTGGTCCAGGGCGGCTTCGATCACCACCTTGGCCTTGCCGCGACCCCAGGAGATTTCTGCGTATTCACGGGTGAAGTCGGTGGTGAACAGCGGCTTGATGGTCTTCTTGTCCAGCTCGGCCAACTGCTCGGGCCAGCAGGTGGCGTCGAGCTTCTTCAGGTCCAGCTTGACCTTGTCCAGGTGCCACTCGTACTCGTTGCGCTCCGATAACCCCGCCACGCTCTGGCCGCGGCACTTGAGGGTCTGGATGATGACCTCGCCGTCGCGGCGCAGGCGCAGGGCCACGCGCGCGGCCGCCAGGTCGCGCTCGGGGGTGTCGAAGTACTGGTTGAGCAGCTCGCGGGTCTGCCAGCCGGACTTGTTGCGCTTCTTCAGCAAGGGGTGCTCGCGCAGGGCGGCAAGGGTCTCGCGGCTGGCGCGGAGCTTGAGTTCGGTTTCTGTGTGCATCGCTGGCTCGAAGGAAGGCGTGGTTGGCGCAGAGTCTACAGGAGTTGCCCTGTCAAGGGACGGCATTGCTATGATGGCCGCCATGCTTCCGAGGATTCCGCGCATGCCGTTGCCATCGCTCAAAGACCAGTTCGCCGCGCTGATCGCCGCGCCATCGGTGAGTTGCACCCAGGAGGCGCTGGATCAGTCCAACCGCCCGGTCATCGACCTGCTGGCCGGTTGGCTGGGCGACCTGGGCTTTCGCTGCGAGATCCAGCAGGTCACCCCGGGCAAGTTCAACCTGCTGGCCAGCCGCGGCAGCGGGCCGGGCGGCCTGGTGCTGGCGGGGCACAGCGATACCGTGCCGTTCGACGAGCAACTGTGGAAAACCGATCCGCTCACGCTCACGGAAGTGGACGGGCGTTGGGTAGGGCTGGGCAGTTGCGACATGAAAGGCTTCTTCGCCCTGGTCATCGAAGCGGTGCTGCCGTTGCTGGAGCACGACTTCAAGCAGCCGCTGCTGATCCTCGCCACCTGCGACGAGGAAAGCTCCATGTCCGGCGCTCGCGCCCTGGCCGACGCCGGGCAGCCGCTCGGACGAGCGGCGGTGATCGGCGAGCCCACCGGGCTCAAACCGATCCGCATGCACAAGGGCATCCTCATGGACCGCATCGACATTCTCGGGCGCAGCGGCCATTCGTCGGATCCCAGCCTGGGTCATAGCGCGCTGGAGGCCATGCACGCGGTGATGGGCGAACTGATGGGCCTGCGCCAGCAGTGGCAGCAGACCTTCCGCAACCCTCAGTTCAGCGTGCCCACCCCGACCTTGAACCTGGGCTGCATCCATGGCGGCGACAACCCCAACCGCATCTGCGGCCAGTGCGCCCTGGAGTTCGACCTGCGCCCGCTGCCGGGCATGGACGTCGAGCAACTGCGCGCGGCCATTCGCGAAAAGCTGGTGCCGCTGGCCGAGCGGCATGAGGTGCGCATCGATTACGCGCCGCTGTTCCCCGAGGTGCCGCCGTTCGAGCAGGCCGCTGACACCGAGCTGGTGCAACTGGCCGAACGCCTCACCGGCCACCGTGCCGAGGCCGTGGCCTTCGGCACCGAAGCGCCGTATCTTCAGCAGCTCGGGTGCCAGACCATCGTGCTCGGCCCTGGCGACATCGCCTGCGCCCACCAGCCCGGCGAGTACCTTGAAATGTCACGTATCGAGCCTACCGTGCGTGTATTGCGCGACCTGATCCGGCACTATTGCCTGAGCTGAATATCCAACGCCCAGATTCGTCCTGCCCAGAGGAGACCGCGCGTGACCGCAAGCCTGTTCCGACGATGACTTTCCACCGTTGTGCGCCTTCACCCGTCTCGTTCACTTAGCCACAGGCCCTGTCATGCCCGAATACGTCACCTGGCTGCGTCATGCCTCCCCGTACATCAATGCCCACCGCGACTGCACCTTCGTGGTCATGCTGCCGGGCGATGGCGTCGAACACCCCAACTTCGGCAACATCGTCCACGACCTGGTGCTGCTGCACAGCCTCGGCGTGCGCCTGGTGCTGGTCCACGGCTCGCGCCCGCAAATCGAAAGCCGCCTGGCCGAGCGTGGTCTGGCCCCGCATTACCACCGCGGCCTGCGCATCACCGATGCACCGACCCTGGACTGTGTGATCGATGCCGTCGGCGCGCTGCGCCTGGCCATCGAGGCACGCTTGTCGATGGACATCTCCGCCTCGCCCATGCAGGGCTCGCGCCTGCGCGTGGCCAGCGGCAACCTGGTCACCGCACGGCCCATCGGTGTGCTCGAGGGCGTGGACTACCACCACACCGGCGAGGTGCGACGCATCGACCGCAAGGGCATCAGCCGCCTGCTGGACGAGCGCTCCATCGTGCTGCTGTCGCCGCTGGGCTATTCGCCGACCGGGGAAATCTTCAACCTGGCCTGTGAAGACGTCGCCACCCGCGCGGCCATCGAGCTGGGCGCCGACAAGCTGCTGCTGTTCGGTGCCGAGCCGGGCCTGCTCGACGAGCACGGCAAGCTGGTGCGCGAACTGCGCCCGCAACAGGTGCCGGCGCACCTGCAACGGCTGGGCAGCGACTACCAGGGCGAGCTGCTCGACGCCGCAGCCGAAGCCTGCAAGGGCGGTGTGGCGCGCAGCCATATCGTCAGCTATGCCGAGAACGGCGCGCTGCTCACCGAGCTGTTCACCCGTGACGGCGGCGGCACGCTGGTGGCCAAGGAGCAGTTCGAGATCGTCCGCGAGGCGAGCATCGAGGACGTCGGCGGTTTGCTGGAACTGATCAGCCCACTGGAGGAGCAGGGCATTCTGGTGCGGCGCTCGCGCGAGGTGCTGGAGCGTGAGATCGAGCAGTTCAGCGTGGTCGAGCGCGACGGCATGATCATCGCCTGCGCGGCGCTGTACCCGATCGCCGAGTCCGAAGCGGGTGAGTTGGCGTGTCTGGCGGTGAACCCCGAATACCGCCACGGCGGGCGCGGCGACGACCTGCTCGAACGCATCGAGACGCGGGCGCGGCAGGCAGGTCTGAAAACCTTGTTCGTGCTGACGACGCGCACGGCGCACTGGTTCCGCGAACGCGGCTTCCAGCCCAGTGGGGTGGAGCGGCTGCCGGCAGCGCGAGCTTCGCTGTACAACTTCCAGCGCAATTCGAAGATTTTCGAGAAGGCGTTGTAAGCCAAAAAAAACGCCGCCCCGGAGGGCGGCGTTTTCAGTTACACGGTGTGCAGATACCAGTTGTACTCGAGGTCGGAGATCGAGTGTTCGAACTCCTCCAGCTCGCTTTCCTTGCACGCGACGAAGATGTCGATGTACTTCGGATCGATGTACTTGTTCAGGATCTCGCTGTCGTCCAGCTCGCGCAGGGCATCGCGCAGGTTGTTCGGCAGGCTTTGCTCCAACTGCTCGTAGGAGTTGCCTTCGATGGGTTGGCCCGGTTCGATCTGGTGGGTCAGGCCGTGGTGCACACCGGCCAGGACCGCCGCCATCATCAGGTACGGGTTGGCGTCGGCACCGGCCACGCGGTGCTCGATGCGCACCGCATCCGGCGAGCCGGTCGGCACGCGCAGGGCCACGGTGCGGTTGTCCAGGCCCCAGCTCGGCGCGTTCGGCACGTAGAACTGTGCGCCGAAGCGGCGGTAGGAGTTGACGTTGGGGCACAGGAACGCCATGGAGGCGGGCAGGGTCTCGAGCACACCGCCGACCGCGTGACGAAGCGCGGCGTTCTGCTCGGGATCCTCGCTGGTGAAGATGTTGTTGCCATCCTTGTCCAGCACGGAAATGTGCACATGCAGGCCATTGCCCGCCTGGCCCGGGTAGGGCTTGGCCATGAAGGTGGTGTCCATTTCATGGTCGTAGGCGATGTTCTTGATCAGGCGCTTGAGCAGCACAGCATAGTCGCAGGCCTTCAGCGGATCGGGCACATGGTGCAGGTTGACCTCGAACTGCGCCGGGGCGCTTTCCTTGACGATCGCGTCGGCCGGGATGCCCTGCTCTTTCGCGCCTTCGAGGATGTCCTGCAGGCAGTCGGCGTATTCGTCCAGGTCGTCGATCAGGTAGACCTGGGTCGACTGCGGACGCTTGCCGGAAATGGGTGAGCGCGGTGGCTGCGGACGGCCATTCACGTTCTCCTGGTCGATCAGGTAGAACTCCAGCTCGAACGCCGCGCAGATGGTCAGGCCCATGTCGGTGAACTTGCTCACCACCTGGCGCAACACTTCCCGTGGATCGGCGAAGAACGGCTCGCCTTCGAGTTCGTGCATGGTCATCAGCAGTTGCGCAGTCGGGCGCTTCTGCCAAGGTTCGTTGGAGAGGGTGTCCGGAATCGGATAGCAGATGCGGTCGGCATCGCCGATGTCCAGGCCCAGGCCTGTGCTTTCGACGGTCGAACCGTTGATGTCCAGGGCGAAGAGGGAGGCAGGCAGGTTGATGCCTTTCTCGTAAACCTTGTGAAGGCTCGTGCGTTCGATCCGCTTGCCACGAACCACACCATTCATATCTGCAATCAGAAGGTCAACGTAGAGAACCTCAGGATGTTCCTTAAGGAACGCGTTCGCTTCGTTAAGCTGAACGGCACGCGGGGGTACCGACATGATGCAACACCTTTGTTGTTAAAAATATCAATCAAGGAGAGCTTGCAGACCCAGTCAATCGAAAAGCCAAACTGATGTCAAGCGGCGCTCCAGATGCCCTGAAATGGCACGTCAACGGCATTTTTGCTGCATTGGAGGGCGTGGCATTATCCGCCAAGTCCGTATGAAAGGGCTATGGCGATGTTGCCGTATTTTATTTTTTACGGGGGTGTTGTGAAAAAAAATGAACGAGGCTAAGCTCGATCGCAACCCATAACAGTAATAATACGAGGGTCACATGGTCCGCCAGCCGCGACCTGAAAGCGCTGTCTGCACGGTGCAGCCAGGTCTTTTCGACGCTTGCCGCCCGGTCCCTGCCCGTCAGTGCCGCACCCGCCGTGCACTGGCCGCAATAATTGACGACCGGCACGCTCGGCCCTCGCTCCGTAGCAGTTTACTGCACGCCTTTCCCGCTTCCTGCCCGTTACCGTTTACACCGCCTGGCTGCCTGCGCCAGGGTTTTGCTTTGGTAACGTACTGCATCCAGAATCAATGCACGGGCCCGTTCGGGCTCGGCCGCGCCGTGCGTGCCGCCTTCGGGCCGCGCCAGGCGCCAGTAGCGCCCGGCCCGTTGGGCCTGGGTCAAACGACCTCCTGAGGTATTTATGAGCAACAACCTCGACCAGCTCACCGATTGGTTGAAAGAACACAAGATCACCGAAGTCGAATGCCTGATCAGCGACCTGACCGGCATCACTCGCGGCAAGATCTCGCCCACCAACAAATTCATCGCTGAAAAGGGCATGCGCCTGCCGGAAAGCGTTTTGTTGCAAACTGTGACTGGCGACTACGTCGACGACGACATCTATTACGACCTGCTCGACCCGGCCGACATCGACATGATCTGCCGCCCCGACCAGGACGCGGTCTATCTGGTGCCCTGGGCCATCGAGCCCACCGCCCAGGTCATCCACGACACCTACGACAAGAAGGGCAATCCGGTCGAGCTGTCGCCGCGCAACGTGCTGAAGAAAGTGCTCAAACTCTACGCCGACAAGGGCTGGCAGCCGATCGTCGCGCCGGAGATGGAGTTCTACCTGACCAAGCGCAGCGAAGACCCGGACTTCCCGTTGCAGCCCCCAGTGGGCCGTTCGGGCCGTCCGGAGACCGGTCGCCAGTCGTTCTCCATCGAGGCGGCCAACGAATTCGACCCCTTGTTCGAGGACGTCTACGACTGGTGCGAACTGCAGCAACTCGACCTCGACACCTTGATTCACGAAGACGGCACTGCGCAGATGGAGATCAACTTCCGTCACGGCGACGCGCTGCACCTGGCCGACCAGATCCTGGTGTTCAAGCGCACCATGCGCGAGGCCGCCCTCAAGCACAACGTGGCCGCCACCTTCATGGCCAAGCCCATGACCGGCGAACCGGGCAGTGCCATGCACCTGCACCAGAGCGTGATCGACATCGCCACCGGCAAGAATATCTTCTCCCATGAAGACGGCAGCATGAGCACGCTGTTCCTGCACCACATCGGTGGCCTGCAAAAGCTCATTCCTGAAGCGCTGCCGCTGTTCGCACCGAACGTCAACTCGTTCCGCCGCTTCCTGCCGGACACCTCGGCGCCGGTGAACGTGGAGTGGGGCGAAGAGAACCGCACCGTCGGCCTGCGCGTGCCGGATGCCGGCCCGCAGAACCGCCGCGTTGAGAACCGCCTGCCGGGCGCCGATGCCAACCCCTACCTGGCCATCGCCGCCAGCCTGCTGTGCGGGTACATCGGCATGGTCGAAGGCATCGAGGCCAGTGCGCCGGTGCAAGGTCGAGGCTACGAGCGCCGCAACCTGCGCCTGCCGCTGACCATCGAGGACGCCCTGGAGCGCATGGAAAACAGCCAGGCGCTGGAGCCGTACCTGGGCAAGAAGTTCATCACCGGCTATGTCGCCACCAAGCGTGCCGAGCATGAAAACTTCAAGCGCGTGATCAGCTCCTGGGAGCGTGAGTTCCTGCTGTTCGCCGTGTGATCAACCCTGCGGCCGCCAGCGCGCGGCCCTCGGACCCTGGAGAAACCGATGAGCGTCAACAATCCGCAAACCCGTGAATGGCAGCAGTTGAGCGGCGAGCACCACCTGGCCCCGTTCAGCGACTACAAGCAGTTGAAGGAAAAGGGCCCGCGCATCATCACCAAGGCCAAGGGCGTGCACCTGTGGGACAGCGAAGGCCAGCAGATCCTCGACGGCATGGCCGGCCTGTGGTGCGTGGCGGTTGGCTACGGCCGTGAGGAACTGGTGCAGGCGGCCGAGCGGCAGATGCGCGAGCTGCCCTACTACAACCTGTTCTTCCAGACTGCCCACCCACCGGCGCTGGAGCTGGCCAAGGCGATCACCGAGGTGGCGCCGGCGGGCATGAGCCATGTGTTCTTCACCGGCTCCGGCTCCGAGGGCAACGACACCGTGCTGCGCATGGTGCGTCATTACTGGGCGCTCAAGGGCAAGCCGCACAAGCAGACCCTCATCGGCCGGGTCAACGGCTATCACGGCTCCACCGTGGCCGGCGCCAGCCTGGGCGGCATGAGCGGCATGCATGAACAAGGCGGCTTGCCGATCCCGGGCATCGTCCACATCCCGCAGCCTTACTGGTTCGGCGAAGGCGGTGACATGACGCCCGACGCCTTCGGTGTGTGGGCGGCCGAGCAGTTGGAAAAGAAGATTCTCGAAGTCGGCGAAGACAACGTCGCGGCCTTCATCGCCGAGCCGATCCAGGGCGCTGGCGGGGTGATCATCCCGCCTGACACCTACTGGCCGAAGATCAAGGAGATCCTCGCCCGCTACGACATCCTGTTCGTCGCCGACGAAGTGATCTGCGGCTTCGGCCGCACCGGCCAGTGGTTCGGCAGCGATTACTACGACCTGGCGCCGGACCTGATGACCATCGCCAAGGGCCTGACCTCCGGCTACATCCCCATGGGCGGCGTGATCGTGCGCGACAAGGTGGCCCAGGTGCTCAGCGAAGGCGGTGACTTCAACCACGGCTTCACCTATTCCGGTCACCCGGTGGCAGCGGCGGTGGGGCTGGAAAACCTGCGCATCCTGCGCGAAGAAGGCATCGTCGAGCGTGCCCGCGACGAGGTGGCACCGTACTTGCAAAAACGACTGCGTGAGCTGCAGGACCACCCCCTGGTGGGCGAGGTGCGCGGCCTGGGTCTGCTCGGCGCGATCGAGCTGGTCAAGGACAAGGCGACCCGCAGCCGTTACGAGGGGCAGGGCGTGGGCATGATCTGCCGTAACTTCTGTTTCGACAACGGCCTGATCATGCGCGCGGTGGGCGACACCATGATCATCGCTCCGCCGCTGGTGATCAGCCACGCCGAAGTGGACGAACTGGTGGAAAAGGCGCGCAAGTGCCTGGACCTGACGCTGGAAGCCATCCGCTAGCCCTTTGCTAGGCTAGCGATGTGACATTAAGTGCTCGCCAGGCCTTGCCGTTGTTGAAACGGCGCCTGGTAACTTGCCAGACTAGCGGCTGTTTCAGTCGCCCGTCTTGCACCACGGGGACCTGGCCGCTGAACAGATGGCTACTAAGAACATTCTGGAGCACAACGCATGAAGAAAATGGGCAAGACGCTGCTGGCTGCCGCTCTGATGGGCGCCATGGCCACCGCTGTTCAGGCTGAAGACAAGGTGCTGAACGTCTACAACTGGTCCGACTACATCGCACCGGACACCATCGCCAAGTTCGAGAAGCAGACCGGCATCAAGGTCAAGTACGACGTCTTCGACAGCAACGAAACCCTCGAGGCCAAGCTGCTCGCCGGCAAGTCGGGCTACGACATCGTGGTGCCGTCGAACAACTTCCTGGCCAAGCAGATCAAGGCGGGCGTCTACCAGGAGCTGGACCGCTCCAAGCTGCCGAACTGGAAAAACCTCGACGAAGACCTGCTCAAGGCCGTCGGCGATGCCAGCGACAAGGGCAACAAATACGCCTTCCCCTACATGTGGGGCTCGATCGGTATCGGCTACAACCCTGAGAAGGTCAAGGCGGCGCTGGGCATCGACAAGATCGATTCGTGGGACGTGGTGTTCAAGCCCGAGAACATCGCCAAGCTCAAGAGCTGCGGCGTGAGCTTCCTGGATGCGCCGACCGAGATGCTGCCGGCCGCACTGCACTACCTGGGCCTGCCCACCGACAGCACCAAGAAGGAAGACCTGGCGGCGGCCGAGGACCTGTTCCTCAAGATTCGTCCGTCGATCACCTACTTCCACTCCTCCAAGTACATCGGTGACCTGGCCAACGGCAACATCTGCCTGGCCGTCGGCTACTCCGGTGACCTGGAGCAGTCCAAAGCCCGTGCCCATGAAGCGGGCGACAAGGTGAAACTGGACTACATCATTCCGAAAGAAGGCGCCGGTACCTTCTACGACATGGTGGCCATGCCCAAGGACGCGGATCATAAAGACGCGGCCTATCAGTTCATGAACTTCCTGCTGCAGCCGGAAATCATGGCCGAGATCACCAACGCCGTGCGCTTCCCCAACGGCAACAAGGCCGCTACCCAGTACGTGAACAAGGACATCACCAGCGACCCGAGCATTTATCCGCCGGCCGAGGTGAAGAAACAGTTGTACGCGATCGCTGCGCCCGAGGCTGCGGCTCAGCGCGTGATTACCCGTATCTGGACCAAGATCAAGTCGGGCAAGTAACGCCGATGCGTCACCTCTGGGCCGCCGAAGCGCGGTCCAGAGCGCTTTGAACGCGATTGTCGATTGCGGCATCGACGCCACGCAGGTAAGTTGCGCGGCCGTTTCGCGTGTACGGCCACACCCCGACGCCACCGAAGGCTCTGATTGTGAGGACCCACCCCTTGTCTATCTCTGTAGTGCGCAAGGCCATGATGGCTGGAGCAGGTCTGACGCTGGCCCTCAGCGTTCAAGCGGCGCCCACGGTGCATATCTACAACTGGTCGGACTATATCGGCCCCAACACGCTGGCCGATTTCGAGAAAGAAACCGGCATCAAGCCGGTGCTGGACGTGTTCGATTCCAACGAAACCCTGGAAGGCAAACTGCTGGCCGGCAACACCGGCTATGACGTGGTGGTGCCGTCCAACCATTTCCTCGGCAAGCAGATCAAGGCGGGCGCTTTCCAGCCGCTCGACAAGCAACTACTGCCCAACTATTCCAATCTCGATCCGGCGCTGATGAAGCGTCTGACCAAGAACGATCCGGGCAACCAGTACGCGGTGCCTTACCTGTGGGGCACCAACGGCATCGGCTACAACGTCGACAAGGTCAAGGCCGCGCTGGGTGTGGAACGCATCGACTCCTGGGCGGTGCTGTTCGAACCGGAGAACATGAAGAAGCTCTCCAAATGCGGCGTCGCGTTCCTCGACTCGGCGGACGAAATGCTGCCAGCGGTGCTCAACTACCTGGGGCTGGACCCCAACAGCAGCAACCCCAAGGACTACCAGAAGGCCGAGCAGAAACTGCTGGCCGTGCGTCCCTACGTGACCTATTTCCACTCCTCCAAATACATCACCGACCTGGCCAACGACGACATCTGCGTGGCCGCCGGTTTCTCCGGCGATGTATTCCAGGCCAAGGCGCGCGCCGCCGAGGCCAAGAAGGGCGTGAACCTGGCCTACGCCATTCCCAAGGAAGGCGGCAATCTCTGGTTCGACGTGCTGGCCATCCCCAAGGACGCCAAGAACGTCGAGCAGGCCCACGCCTTCATCAACTATTTGCTGAAACCTGAGGTTATCGCCCAGGTCAGTGACTACGTCGGTTATGCCAACCCCAACCTCAAGGCTGGCGACCTGATGGATCAGGCTGTGAGAACTGACGCCGCGGTCTACCCACCGCAGGAAGTGCTGGACAAGATGTTCGTCAACGCGGAGTTGCCCCCCAAGGTGCAACGTCTGATGACCCGCAGCTGGACCAAGGTCAAGTCGGGCAAGTAACCATCCAGACCCGGCGCGGCCCTGCACACAGGCCGTCCGGGCATCAAAATCTTGTTGGGAGTTTCACTCATGGCAGTTGCCTCCGGTGCCTATAAGAAAGCCCTCGAGGGTGGCCAGCAACCCAAGCAGGTGCTGGTCAAGATCGACCGGGTCACGAAGAAGTTCGACGAAACCGTCGCCGTGGACGATGTGTCCCTGGAGATCCGCAAGGGCGAGATTTTCGCTCTGCTCGGCGGTTCCGGATCGGGCAAGTCCACCTTGCTGCGCATGCTCGCCGGCTTCGAACGTCCCACCGAAGGGCGGATCTTCCTCGATGGCGTGGACATCACCGACATGCCGCCCTACGAGCGGCCGATCAACATGATGTTCCAGTCCTACGCGTTGTTCCCGCACATGACCGTGGCGCAGAACATCGCCTTCGGCCTGCAGCAGGACAAGATGCCCAAGGCCGATATCGAAGCCCGCGTGACCGAGATGCTCAAGCTGGTGCACATGACCCAGTACGCCAAGCGCAAGCCGCACCAGCTCTCCGGCGGCCAGCGTCAGCGCGTGGCCCTGGCCCGTTCGCTGGCCAAGCGCCCCAAGCTGCTGCTGCTCGACGAACCGATGGGCGCGCTGGACAAGAAGCTGCGTTCGCAGATGCAACTGGAACTGGTGGAGATCATCGAGCGGGTCGGCGTGACCTGCGTGATGGTCACCCACGACCAGGAAGAGGCCATGACCATGGCCCAGCGCATCGCCATCATGCACCTGGGCTGGATCGCCCAGATCGGCTCGCCTGTGGATATCTACGAGACCCCCACCAGCCGCCTGGTCTGCGAGTTCATCGGCAACGTCAACCTGTTCGAAGGTGAAGTGATCGACGACGCCGAAGGCCACGCGCTGATCGCCTCGCCGGAGCTGGAGCGCAAGATCTACGTCGGTCACGGCGTCAGCACCTCGGTCGAGGACAAGCACATCACCTACGCACTGCGTCCCGAGAAGCTGCTGGTCACCACCACCCAGCCCGATTTCGAGCACAACTGGTCGCGTGGCAAAGTCCATGACATCGCCTACCTGGGCGGTCACTCGGTGTTCTACGTGCAACTGCCCAGCGGCAAGATCGTCCAGTCCTTCGTCGCCAACGCCGAGCGTCAAGGCGCACGGCCGACCTGGGACGACGAAGTGTTCGTCTGGTGGGAAGACGACAGCGGCGTGGTACTGCGCTCATGAAACCACGAAAGCTCAAACGAGCCCTCAAGCGCATCGTCCCGCAGGGACGCCACCTGGTGATCGGCGTGCCGTTCATCTGGCTGTTCCTGTTCTTCATGCTGCCGTTCTTCATCGTGCTGAAGATCAGCTTCGCCGAAGCCGACGTGGCCATTCCGCCGTACACCGAGATCTACACCTACGTCGAGGACAAAATCCAACTGGTGCTGAACCTGGCCAACTACGGCCTGCTCACTGAAGACGACCTGTACATCTCGGCCTACCTGGGTTCGCTCAAGGTCGCCTTCTTCAGCACCCTGCTGTGCCTGCTGATCGGCTACCCCATGGCCTACGCCATCTCCAAGGCGCAGAAGGAGTACCAGACGGTGCTGCTGCTGCTGATCATGATGCCGACCTGGACCGCGATCCTGATCCGCGTCTATGCCTGGATGGGCATCCTCAGCAACAACGGGCTGCTCAACAGCTTCCTGCTGTGGACCGGGCTGATCGACCAGCCGCTGCAGATCCTCAACACCAACCTGGCGGTGTACATCGGCGTGGTCTATTCGTACCTGCCGTTCATGATCCTGCCGCTGTACGCGAACCTGGTGAAGCATGACCAGAGCCTGCTGGAAGCGGCCAGCGACCTGGGCTCGAGCACCTTCAACAGCTTCTGGAAGATCACCGTGCCGCTGTCGAAGAACGGCATCATCGCTGGCTGCATGCTGGTGTTCATCCCGGTGGTGGGCGAGTTCGTCATCCCCGAACTGCTCGGCGGCCCGGAAACCCTGATGATCGGTAAAGTGCTCTGGCAGGAATTCTTCAACAACCGCGACTGGCCGGTGGCCTCGGCATTGGCCGTGGTGATGCTGGCGATCCTGATCGTGCCGATCCTGCTGTTCAATCGCAGCCAGGCCAAGGAAATGGAGGGCAGGGCATGAAGCGCTTCGGTTTCTCCAAGCTGATGCTGGTGCTCGGCTTGCTGTTCATCTACTTGCCGATGCTGATCCTGGTGATCTACTCGTTCAACGCCTCGAAGCTGGTGACGGTGTGGGGCGGCTGGTCGGTGCAGTGGTACGTCGGCCTGCTCGACAACACCCAGTTGATGGGGTCGGTCATGCGCTCGCTGGAAATCGCCTGCTACACGGCGGTGGCTGCGGTGGCGCTGGGCACCTTGGCCGCCTTCGTGCTGACCCGGGTCACCCGCTTCAAGGGCCGCACCCTGTTCGGTGGCCTGGTCACCGCACCGTTGGTGATGCCCGAGGTGATCACCGGTCTGTCGCTGTTGCTGCTGTTCGTGGCCATGGCGCAGATGATCGGCTGGCCGCAGGAGCGTGGCATCGTCACCATCTGGATCGCCCACACCACGTTCTGCGCGGCCTATGTGGCGGTGGTGGTGTCGGCACGCTTGCGCGAGCTGGACCTGTCGATCGAGGAAGCGGCGATGGACCTGGGTGCCAAGCCGTGGAAGGTGTTCATCCTGATCACCATCCCGATGATCGCGCCCTCGCTGGCGGCCGGTGGCATGATGTCCTTCGCCCTGTCGCTGGATGACCTGGTGCTGGCCAGCTTCGTGTCCGGCCCCGGCTCGACCACCTTGCCGATGGAAGTGTTCTCGGCGGTGCGTCTGGGCGTGAAGCCTGAGATCAACGCCGTGGCGAGCCTGATCCTGCTCTCGGTGTCGTTGGTGACCTTCCTGGTGTGGTACTTCAGCCGTCGTGCCGAAGAGCGCCGCCGCAAGGCCATCCAGCAGGCCATCGAGGAAGGGGCTGCGGCGAACGTCGGTCAGCCCCAGGTCCGGCGTCCGGTGCAGACGGCTGCGTCGACCTGACCGGGCCTGTCGCGGGTAAGTCGCTGCTGCGATCTACCCGCGACCGGCACGCCCGCGCCTCCACGCCAGACCGTATCTCTCTGCCAACGCCGACCGATCCGCTCCACGCCGCACGATCACCCGATCGTGCACCGTCGGCTAATCGGGCCAGTTCCACATCGGTCGATCCAGCATGCCTTGGCCCACCAGCACGGTCTGGCCCAGGGCCTTGTCCAGTTGGATCGAATTGCACCGTTCATCCTGTTCCAGCGCGGCCACCAGACGCGGCGCGTGGGACACCACCCATACCTGGCAGTCGCGCGAGGCCCGCACGATCAGCCGCGCCAGCGCCGGTAGCAGATCCGGGTGCAGGCTGGTTTCCGGCTCGTTGAGCACCATCATGCTCGGCGGCCTGGGCGTGAGCAGCGCCGCCACCAGCAACAGGTAGCGCAGGGTGCCGTCCGACAGTTCCGCAGCGCTGAGCGGGCGCAGCAGGCCGGGCTGGTAGAAGCGCAGGCTGAACAGCCCACCGGCCTCGGCGTCGACCTTGACCTGGGCGCCGGGAAAGGCGTCGCTGACCGCCGCGTTCAGCGCCTGCAGGTCGCCGATCTCGTCGATGGTCTGCAACGCCGCCGCCAGGTCGCGGCCGTCGTGATGCAGCACCGGGGTGCGGGTGCCCAGGCGCGACTGGCGTGCCGGGGCGTCGGGGTCGGTGCGGAAGTGGTCGTAGAAGCGCCAGCTGCGGATGCGCTCACGCAGGTGCAGCACCTCGGGCGAGCCGTGCAGGCTGCCCACCTGGTCGAACAGGCTGTCGAACTCGCTCAGGTGTTGGTGCAGGACCTGCCACTGACGCCCGTCGCGCGCCTTGACCATCGCGGCCTTGCGCTGCACCAGCAGGCTGGCGGGTCGGCACACCGGTCCTGCCCATAACGCCTCCTGCTTGATCTGCGGATCGAGGGCGAACTTGGAGCGGGTCGGTGGCGGTAAACCCAGGCTGATGGCATAGCCGAAGTCGTCCCCGGCGAAGCCCATTTTCAGGCGCTTGACCTCCTGGCGCGGGCCACCCTCGACCGCGACCTCGCCCGACAGCATGCGCCGTGTGATGTGTTCCGGCCCGGCCCAGAACGTGGAGTCCAGACCGCCCTCGGCGGCCAGGGCATTGATCACCCCGCCGCGACCGGTTTCGGCCAGCAGGCGCAGGGCCTTGTACAAATTGGATTTACCACTGCCGTTGGCACCTGTGATCACATTCAGTGGTCCCAAGGGCATGACCAGTTCGTTGATCGAGCGGTAGTTGGCGATGGCCAATGTGGTGAGCATGTGCGGTCCTCGACGCGGGTGCGAGGGCGCAGTATGGTCCATCGGCAAGCTTGGCCGCTGTACGTCGTTACTGTTTGTGGAACCCTGAACTACCCTGAACAGTCGCATCCCACGAATCATTTGCGCGCAAGCAAGGAGCCGGCATGTCGTTTACGCGTGCGCTGTCGATCGTCTTTCTGGGGGCGATGAGCGTGCTTTCAGGCTGCGAGGAAAAACCGCCCGCCGCAGAGCTGCCGCGTGTCGGTGTGACGCGCGTGGAGTCGCGCGACTTCGCCGCCAACGTCACCCTCACCGGCGATATCCAGGCACGGGTGCAGACCGACCTGTCGTTCCGCGTGGGCGGCAAGATCATTGCCCGCAGCGTCGATGTGGGCGACCACGTCAAGGCCGGGCAAGTGCTTGCGCGCCTGGACCCCAAGGATCTGCAGAACAACGTGGACTCGGCCAAGGCTGCCGTGTTCGCCGAGCAGGCGCGGGTCACCCAGACCCGCGCCGCGTTCGTGCGCCAGCAGAAACTGCTGCCCAAGGGCTACACCAGCCAGAGCGAGTACGACTCGGCCGAGGCCGCCCTGCGCAGCAGCCAGAGCGCGCTCAAGGCTGCCCAGGCGCAACTGGCCACGGCCCGTGAGCAGTTGGGCTACACCGGGCTCGTGTCCGAGGCGGACGGGGTGATCACTGCGCGCCAGGCCGAGGTCGGGCAGGTGGTGCAGGCCACCATGCCAATCTTCTCCCTGGCCGCCGATGGCGACCGCGATGCCGTGTTCAACGTCTATGAATCACTGCTGGTGGCGCCTTCCAGCGACGAAAGCATGACGGTGCGCTTGCTGGACAATTCCAAAATCCAAGCCCAGGGGCGCATCCGCGAAGTCACGCCCACGGTGTCCGCCCAGAGCGGCACGGTGCAGGTCAAGGTCGCCCTGCGCGAGGTGCCGCCGGCCATGCAGCTCGGCTCGCCGGTCACCGCCACTGCCCGTGCCCAGGCCCGGCCCAGCGTCGAGCTGCCCTGGTCGAGCCTGACCAAGGCCCTGCACGCGCCGGCGGTGTGGGTGGTCGGTGAAGGCGACAAGGTCGAGTTGCGCAAGGTTCAGGTGGCGCGTTATCTCACCGGGCGCGTGGTGATCGGCGAAGGCCTGAAAGGCGGCGAAGCCGTGGTGGTCAGCGGCGGGCAACTGCTGCATCCCGGTATGCAGGTCGAGACCGTCGATGCCAAGGCCCCGGAGGTACAGCCATGAAGGTGCTGCTGATGATGCTGGGCGCCCTGGTGCTGTTGGGCGGCTGCAAGGGCGACGACGACAAGCCCGAGCCGGTGCGGCCGGTGCTGTCCACCGTGGTGCAGCCTTTGTCCCAGGCGCAGTTGGGCCGCTTCGCCGGTAACATCGAGGCGCGTTATGAAAGCACGCTGGGCTTTCGCGTGTCCGGTCGCATCGCCCGGCGCTGGGTGGATGTCGGCGCGCAGGTCGAGGCAGGCCAGACCCTCGCCACCCTCGACCCCACCGATCAACAGAACCAACTGCGCGCTGCCGAGGGCGACCTGGCCAGGGTCCAGGCGCAGTGGATCAATGCCCAGGCCAACGCCCGCCGCCAGCAGCAACTGTATGACCGTGGCGTCGGCGCCCAGGCTCAACTGGACATCGCCCAGACCGACCTGAAGACCAGCAGCGCCTCGCTGGAGCAGGCGCGCGCGTCGGTCAGCCAGGCCCGTGACCAGTTGGGCTACAGCACGCTCAAGGCCGATCACGCCGCTGTGGTCACCGCTTGGCGCGCCGAGGCCGGGCAAACGGTCAGTGCCGGCCAGGAAGTGGTCACGCTGGCGCGCCCCGACGTCAAGGAGGCGGTGATCGACCTGCCGATCCCGGTTGCCGAACAGCTCAGCCCATCGCTGGTGTTCACCGTCGCCTCGCAACTGGACCCGAGCATCGCCACCACCGCCACCCTGCGCGAGCTCGAGCCCCAGGCCGATGCCGCCACCCGTACCCGCCGCGCGCGGCTGACCCTGGCCAGCACGCCGCCGGCCTTCCACCTGGGTACTGCGGTGAGTGTCACCCTCAGCTCGGCCATCAGCCCACGCAGCGAGCTGCCGGCCACCGCGCTGATCGAGCGCGAGGGCAAGACCCTGGTGTGGGTGGTCGATCCGCAACAGCACAGCGTAGCGACCCGCGAGGTCACGCTCATCGACCGCGACGCCAAGCGCATCGTGGTCGCCAGTGGCTTGCAGCCGGGCGAGCGCGTGGTCACTGCGGGCGTCAACAGCCTCAAACCGGGCCAGCCGGTCAAAGTCGACGAGGACGCACGATGAAAGGACGCTTCAACCTGTCGGACTGGGCGCTCAAGCACCAGTCCTTCGTGTGGTACCTGATGTTCGTCGCCTTGCTGATGGGCGTGTTCTCCTACATGAACCTGGGACGCGAAGAAGATCCGTCCTTCACCATCAAGACCATGGTCATCCAGACCCGCTGGCCGGGCGCGACCCAGGACGAAACCCTGTATCAGGTCACCGACCGCATCGAGAAAAAGCTCGAGGAGCTGGATTCGCTCGACTACGTCAAGAGCTACACCCGCCCCGGCGAGTCGACCGTGTTCGTGTACCTGCGCGACACCACCCAGGCCGAGGACATTCCGCAGATCTGGTACCAGGTGCGCAAGAAGATCCAGGACATCCGTGGCGAGTTTCCGCAAGGCTTGCAGGGCCCGGCCTTCAACGACGAGTTCGGCGACGTGTTCGGGTCGATCTACGCCTTCACCACCGATGGTTTGGACCTGCGCCAGTTGCGCGACTATGTCGAGCAGGTGCGCGCCGAGGTGCGCGAAGTGCCGAACATCGGCAAGGTCGAGACCATCGGTGTGCAGAACGAGGTGCTCTACCTGAACTTCTCCACCCGCAAGCTGGCGGCGCTGGGCATCGATCAACGCCAGGTCATGCAGGCCCTGCAAGCGCAGAACGCGGTGACCCCCGCTGGGGTGATCGAGGCCGGTCCCGAGCGCATCTCGGTGCGTACCACGGGCCAGTTCGCCTCGGAGAAAGACCTGCAAGTGGTCAACCTGCGCATCAACGATCGTTTCTTCCGCCTGGCCGACATCGCCGACATCGAGCGCGGCTTCCAGGATCCGCCGGCGCCGATGTTCCGCTACAACGGCCAGACCGCCATCGGCCTGGCGATCGGCATGAAGAAGGGCGGCAACATTCAGGAGTTCGGCAAGGTCCTGCGCGAGAAGATGGACGCCATCACCGCCGAACTGCCGGTCGGGGTGGGCGTGCATACCGTGTCGAACCAGGCGCGGGTGGTCGAGGACGCCGTCGGCGGCTTCACCAGCGCGTTGTTCGAGGCGGTGATCATCGTGCTGGTGGTCAGCTTCATCAGCCTGGGCATCCGTGCCGGGCTGGTGGTGGCCTGCTCGATCCCGCTGGTGCTGGCGATGGTCTTCGTGTTCATGGAGTACAGCGGCATCACCATGCAGCGCATTTCCCTGGGCGCGCTGATCATCGCCCTGGGCCTGCTGGTGGACGATGCGATGATCACCGTGGAGATGATGGTCACGCGCCTGGAAATGGGCGAGAGCAAGCAGGAGGCGGCCACGTACGCCTATACCTCGACCGCCTTCCCGATGCTCACCGGCACCTTGGTCACGGTGGCCGGCTTCGTGCCCATCGGCCTCAACGCCAGCTCGGCGGGCGAGTACACATTCACCTTGTTCGCGGTGATCGCGGTGGCGCTGCTGGTGTCCTGGGTGGTGGCGGTGTTTTTCGCCCCGGTGCTCGGGGTGCACATCCTCAGCAGCAAGGTCAAACCCCATGACGAAGAACCGGGGCGCATTGGCCGCGCCTTCGAGGGCAGCCTGCTGTGGTGCATGCGCCATCGCTGGCTGACCATCATCGGCACCGTGCTGCTGTTCGCCCTGGCGCTGTTGAGCATGCGCTTCGTGCAGAACCAGTTCTTCCCGTCCTCGGACCGGCCGGAAATCCTGCTCGACCTGAACCTGCCGCAGAATGCCTCGATCCAGGAAACCCGCCGCGTGGTCGATCGCCTCGAAGCCACGCTCAAGGACGATCCGGACATCGACCACTGGAGCACCTATATCGGCCAGGGCGCGGTGCGCTTCTACCTGCCGCTCGACCAGCAATTGCAGAACCCGTATTACGCCCAGTTGGTGATCGTCAGCACGGGCCTGGAGCAGCGCAACGCGCTGATCGCCAAGTTGCAGGAGCGTCTGCGCAAGGACTTCGTCGGCATCGGCACCAACGTGCAATCGCTGGAAATGGGGCCACCGGTGGGCCGGCCGATCCAGTACCGCGTGAGTGGCAAGGACATCGACGAGGTGCGCAAGCACGCCATCGACCTGGCCACCCTGCTCGACAAGAATCCCAACATCGGCGAGATGATGTACGACTGGAACGAGCCGGGCAAAGTGCTGCGTGTGGAGATCGCCCAGGACAAGGCGCGGCAGTTGGGGCTGTCGTCCGAGGACGTGGCCAATGTGATGAACAGCATCGTCAGCGGCGCGCCCGTCACCCAGGTCAACGACGAGATCTACTTGATCGACGTGGTGGCGCGCGCCAAGGACAGCGAGCGCGGCTCGCCGGACACCCTGCAGGACCTGCAGATCGTCAGCCCCAGCGGCGTGTCGATTCCGCTGCTGTCGTTCGCCACGGTGCGCTACGAGCTGGAGCAGCCGCTGGTGTGGCGTCGCGATCGCAAACCGACCATCACCATCAAGGCCTCGGTCAATGGCGACATCCAGCCCACCGACCTGGTGGCCCAGCTCAAGCCGAAGATCGACGAGTTCGCCGGTTCCCTGCCGGTCGGCTACGAAGTGGCCACCGGCGGCACGGTGGAGGAAAGCGGCAAGGCTCAGGGTCCGATCGCCAAAGTGCTGCCGCTGATGCTGTTCCTCATGGCGACCTTCCTGATGATCCAGTTGCACAGCGTGCAGAAGCTGTTCCTGGTGGCCAGCGTGGCGCCGCTGGGGTTGATCGGCGTGGTCCTGGCACTGGTACCGACCGGTACGCCGATGGGCTTCGTGGCGATTCTGGGGATACTCGCGCTGATCGGCATCATCATCCGCAACTCGGTGATCCTGGTGACCCAGATCGATGCCTTCGAGGCCGATGGCTACGCGCCGTGGGATGCCGTGGTGGAGGCTACCAATCACCGCCGCCGACCGATCCTGCTCACCGCCGCAGCGGCCAGCCTGGGCATGATCCCCATTGCCCGCGAGGTATTCTGGGGCCCGATGGCCTACGCCATGATCGGCGGCATCATCAGCGCAACGCTGTTGACCCTGCTGTTCCTGCCAGCACTGTACGTGGCCTGGTACAAGATCCGCGAGCCGCAGGAAAAACACTGAGGCCGCTGGCTGCACGCTCCTGTAGGCGCACTGGCGCCGCGCCTACAGGGATGGCAGGGTGAGGCCTGAATGTGATCTTGCTAAAAGTTATATAAACATTCTTAAACATTATTTTTAAGAATATCCCGCCCTCACTACTATTGCCCTCAAGCCAGGCGCAATTCCTCCCCTCTGCCCGGCACCCCGACTCAACGGAGAACGAGCATGAGTGCATCGCTGCGCAGCATCGACGGACAGGACGAAGCCACCATTCTGCGTGAGATCCAGAGCGCCCTGCGCGACCTGCGCTATGGCGCGGTGGAGATCACCGTGCACAACGCCCAGGTGGTGCAGATCGAGCGCAAGGAGAAGTTTCGCCTGCAGCAGCCAGGGCAGAAGTCCGGCTGATCGCCAACACCTCTAATTAGAAAACACCCTTTTCAGGAGCTTCAGCATGTCCATCCGCCGTTACGCGCTCGCCGCCCTGGCCAGCGCTGTGTTTGCCGGTTCCGCGATCGCCAAGGACTACGAACTGCTCAACGTGTCCTACGACCCGACCCGCGAGCTGTATCAGCAGTACAACGCCGAGTTCATCAAGCACTGGCAACAGGCGCATCCGGACGACAAGGTGAAGATCCAGCAGTCCCATGGCGGTTCGGGCAAGCAGGGCCGGGCAGTGATCGACGGCCTGCGCGCCGACGTGGTGACCTTGGCGCTGGCGGGCGACATCGACGAAATCGCCAAGCTCGGCAAGACCTTGCCCGAGAACTGGCAGACCCGCCTGCCGGACGCCAGCACCCCCTACACCTCGACCATCGTGTTCCTGGTGCGCAAGGGCAACCCCAAGGGCATCAAGGATTGGGGCGACCTGATCAAGAAGGACGTTTCGGTCATTACCCCGAACCCGAAGACCTCCGGCGGTGCCCGCTGGAACTTCCTGGCCGCCTGGGCCTACGGCCTGAAGAGCGGCGGTAGCGAGGACAAGGCCAAGGCCTACGTGCAGGAGCTGTTCAAGCATGTGCCGGTGCTCGATACCGGTGCGCGCGGCTCGACCATCACCTTCGTCAACAACGGTCAGGGTGACGTGCTGCTGGCCTGGGAAAACGAAGCCTTCCTGGCGCTCAAGGAAGACGGTGGCAGCGACAAGTTCGAGATCGTCGTGCCGTCGCTGTCGATCCTGGCCGAGCCGCCGGTGGCGGTGGTGGACAAGAATGCCGAGAAGAAAGGCAATACCGCGATCGCCACCGAATACCTCAAATACCTGTACAGCCCGGCCGGGCAGAAGATCGCTGCCGAGAACTTCTACCGTCCGCGTGACGAGAAAGTGGCTGCCGAGTTTGGCAAGCAGTTCCCGAAACTGGACCTGGTGACCATCGACAAGGACTTCGGCGGCTGGAAAACTGCACAGCCGAAGTTCTTCAACGATGGCGGTGTGTTCGACCAGATCTACCAGGCGCAATGAATCACCGGGGCTGCGTTGCGGCCCCCGAATGCAACACCCTTCAGTAGCCTGCAGCGGCCCGGGAGCGCTCCCGGGCTGCGTGCGTTCAACCAGGGATTCCTATGTCACGTCGCATTTCCCCCGTCATACCCGGCTTCGGGCTGACGCTGGGCTACACACTGGTGTACCTCAGCCTGATCGTGCTGATACCGCTGGCCGCCATGTTCATTCATGCCGCCCAGCTCACCTGGGAGCAGTTCTGGACCATCGTCAGCGCACCGCGTGTGCTCGCTGCGCTGAAGCTGAGTTTCGGCACTGCCCTGTGCGCCGCGCTCATCAATGGGGTGATCGGCACCCTGTTGGCCTGGGTGCTGGTGCGCTACACCTTTCCCGGCCGCAAGATCATCGACGCGATGATCGACCTGCCGTTCGCCCTGCCCACCGCCGTGGCCGGCATCGCCCTGACCGCGCTGTATGCGCCGTCCGGCTGGGTCGGTCAGTTCGCCACCGACCTGGGCCTGAAGATCGCCTACACGCCGCTGGGCATCACCCTGGCACTGACCTTCGTCACCCTGCCGTTCGTGGTGCGCACGGTACAGCCGGTGCTCGCCGACATCCCGCGTGAAGTCGAGGAAGCCGCCGCGTGCCTGGGCGCCAAGCCGCTGCAAGTGTTCCGTCATGTGCTGGCGCCGGCGCTGCTGCCGGCCTGGCTCACCGGTTTTGCCCTGGCCTTCGCCCGAGGCGTGGGCGAGTACGGTTCGGTGATCTTCATCGCCGGCAACATGCCGATGAAGACCGAGATCCTGCCGCTGCTGATCATGGTCAAGCTCGACCAATACGACTACACCGGCGCCACCGCCATCGGCGTGCTGATGCTTGTGGTTTCCTTCATCCTGCTGCTGCTGATCAACCTGCTTCAGCGGCGCATCGAAACCCCTTGAAGGAGGCCCGGTCATGTCTTCATCCACTCTGAACGCAAGCGCTGCCGCCAATGCCGCCCGCCGTGGCAGCGCCACCTCACGGCGCGTGCTGATCGGCCTCGGTTGGCTGGTGTTCGCGCTGTTCCTGCTGCTGCCGCTGGTGATCGTGGTGTCGCAGGCGCTGAAAAACGGCTTCGGTACCTTCTTCGAGGCGATCTTCGAGCCCGACGCGCTGGCGGCGCTCGAACTCACGTTGCTCGCCGTGGTGATCTCGGTGCCCTTGAACCTGGTGTTCGGTGTCAGCGCTGCGTGGTGCGTGAGCAAGTACAGCTTCCGTGGCAAGAGCGTGCTGGTCACCCTGATCGACCTGCCGTTCTCTGTCTCGCCGGTGATCGCCGGCCTGGTCTACGTGCTGATGTTCGGCGCCCAGGGCCTGTTCGGGCCGTGGTTGCAGGACCACGATATCCAGATCGTCTTCGCCCTGCCGGGCATCGTCCTGGCGACCATCTTCGTCACCGTGCCCTTCGTCGCTCGCGAACTGATCCCGCTGATGCAGGAGCAGGGCACCCAGGAGGAGGAGGCCGCGCGCCTGCTGGGCGCCAACGGCTGGCAGATGTTCTGGCACGTCACCTTGCCGAACATCAAGTGGGGCCTGATCTACGGCGTGGTGCTGTGCACCGCCCGGGCCATGGGCGAATTCGGCGCGGTGTCGGTGGTGTCCGGGCACATTCGCGGCGTCACCAACACCTTGCCGCTGCACGTGGAGATCCTCTACAACGAGTACAACCACGTGGCGGCCTTCAGCGTGGCCAGCCTGCTGCTGATCCTGGCGCTCTTCATCCTGCTGCTCAAGCAGTGGAGCGAGAACCGAATTAACCGCCTGCGCCACAGCGCCGCGGAGGAATGAGTCATGTCGATCGAAGTTCGTAACGTCAGCAAGCGCTTCAACAGTTTCCAGGCCCTGAACGCCATCAACCTGGATATCCACAGCGGTGAGCTGGTGGCGTTGCTCGGCCCGTCCGGCTGCGGCAAGACCACCCTGCTGCGCATCATCGCCGGTCTGGAAACCCCGGACGATGGCAGCATCGTGTTCCATGGCGAGGATGTGTCCGGTCACGACGTGCGCGATCGCAACGTCGGCTTCGTGTTCCAGCACTACGCCCTGTTCCGTCACATGAGCGTGTTCGACAACGTCGCCTTCGGTCTGCGCATGAAGCCCAAGGGCGAGCGGCCGAGCGAAAGCCGCATCGCCGAGAAGGTCCATGAGCTGCTGAACATGGTGCAGCTCGACTGGCTCGCCGACCGCTACCCCGAGCAGTTGTCCGGCGGGCAGCGTCAGCGCATCGCCCTGGCCCGCGCCCTGGCGGTGGAGCCCAAGGTGCTGCTGCTCGACGAGCCGTTCGGCGCCCTGGATGCCAAGGTGCGCAAGGAGCTGCGCCGCTGGCTGGCGCGTTTGCACGAGGACATCAACCTGACCTCGGTGTTCGTCACCCACGACCAGGAGGAGGCCATGGAAGTGGCCGACCGCATCGTGGTGATGAACAAGGGCGTGATCGAGCAGATCGGTTCGCCGGGCGAGGTGTACGAGCAGCCGGCCAACGACTTCGTCTATCACTTCCTGGGCGACTCCAATCGCCTGGCCCTGAGCGAAGGCAACCACGTGCTGTTCCGTCCGCACGAAGTATCGCTATCGCGCCACGAGACCGAAGGCCATCACGCCGCCGAGGTGCGCGACATCCGCCCGCTGGGCGCGACCACGCGGGTGACCTTGAAGGTCGAAGGGCAGAGCGAGCTGATCGAGGCCGAAGTGGTCAAGGACCATGACAGCCTCACCGGTCTGGCGCGCGGCGAGACGTTGTTCTTCCGGCCCAAGGTCTGGCAGAAGGTGACGGACGCTTGAGTTCGCTTGCCGCTCATGAGGGCTGCCGAGCAGCCCTCTGAGGTTCAGTCGTTGTCGAACTCGAACAAGCGCTGCAGCTCGACCCGGGCTTCCTGCGCGGTCTGCATCACCTTGGCGCGGTCGTCACGCACACGCCCCTGGGCCTCCAGCACCTGCTGGTCGTGCTCGGTGAAGCGCTGGATGCGATCGGCCGCCTGGGCCTCGCTCAGGCCCAGGCCGATCAGGGTCAGGCGGGTCATCTCCAGGCTCGAGTAATACGTCTCGCGAATCGGCTCGGCACCCACGTCCACCAGCTTGTGCACATGCTGGCGATTACGCGCCCGGGCGATGACTTTCAGGTGCGGGTATTCCTGTTTTACCCGTTCGGCGATGCGCACGGCGGCCTCGGCATCGTCGATGGTGATCACGAAATACTCCGCCTGGCCGACCTTGGCCGCATGCAGCACCTCCGGGCGCAGCGGATCGCCATAGAACACCGGCGCCTGCTCGAAGGAGCGGGTCATTTCGATCGCATCCACCGAGGTGTCCAGCGCGATGAACGGCACCTTCTGCGCGCGCAGGATCCGCGCCACGATCTGGCCCATGCGGCCCATGCCGATGATCACCACCCGTGGCGTATCGGCCTGGATGCTGCGGTAATGCTCGGGCACCTCGCGGGCCGGCGCCGGGCGTTTGATCAGCCGCGCGCTGGCCAGTAGCAACAGCGGCGTGAGGGCCATCGACAGGGTGATGGTCATCAGCAGCAGGTCGTAGGTGTAGGCGTCGAACAGGCCCTCGTCCTTGCCCAGCTTGAACACCACGAAGGCGAATTCGCCGCCAGCGGCCAGCACCAGTCCCAGGCGTAGCGCGCTGACTCGGCTCAGCCCGCCGACCGCGCGTCCCACCAGCATCAGCAGCGGCAGTTTCACCGCTACCAGCAACAGCGTCAGGCCCAGCAGCAGGACAGGTGCGTCGAGCAGCAGACCGAGGTTGGCGCCCATGCCCACGCTGATGAAGAACAGCCCCAGCAGCAGCCCCTTGAAGGGTTCGATCTGCGACTCCAGTTCGTGCCGGTACTCCGAGTCCGCCAGCAGCAGGCCGGCGAGGAAGGCGCCCAGGGCCATGGAAATGCCAGCCTCTTCCATCAACCAGGCGGTGCCGATCACCACCAGCAGCGCTGTGGCGGTGGACACTTCCGGCAGCCCGGTGCGAGCGACGATACGAAACAGCGGGCGCAGCAGGTAGCGCCCGCCGACGATAACGATGGCGATGCTGCCGACGATGCGCAGGCCATGCTCGAGGTTATCGCCGTGGCTGTTGTCCGGACCGCTGGCCAGTAGCGGCACCAGGGCGATCAACGGAATGGCTGCGATGTCCTGGAACAGCAGGATGGCGAAGGCCAGACGGCCATGCGGGGCGTTCAGTTGCCGGCTTTCGGCCAGGCTCTGCAGGCCCAGCGCGGTGGACGACAGCGCCAGGCCGAGGCCCAGCACCACCGCAGCAGACAGCGTCTGGCCGAAGCCGAACCAGGCGATGGCGCCGATCAGGCAGCCGGTCAGCAGCACCTGCGCCAGGCCTGCGCCGAACACCGCCTTGCGCATCAGCCACAGGCGCCGCGGCGAGAGTTCGAGGCCGATGATGAACAGCAGCAGGACCACGCCCAGCTCGGAGATGTGCGCCACGCTTTCGGTGTCGCGAATCAGGCCCAGTGCCTGCGGGCCGATGGCGACCCCCGCCAGCAGGTAACCGATTACCGCGCCCAGTTGCAGACGTTTGGCCAAGGGCACGGCGACCACGGCGGCAAGCAGGAAGATGACGGCGGTCTGCAGCAGGCTGCCTTCTGGGGGCATGGGGAAACTCCGGAAAAAGAGGCGTGGTCATAATGCCATCAGAAAAAAGTGCACGCTTGCCACTAAAGCGCTAATCTCCTGCGTGAAGCGCTCCCTTGCGCGTTCAGATCATCTGCCAGCCCGCAGCATTCGGGTTGTCCGGCAAAGGTCATACAGGATATCCGTCGACAGATCGGCGGACAGGAGCACAGGATGCTTACCCATCGCGTAGTGGTTGCTCAGCTCGATCCGCGGGTGCTGATTCCAGCCGCCCCTGTCTTTCCAATCGTTTCTACCGTTCCGATTTAACCCCTGCATGACTCACTCCGAGGCTCATTCGCGCGTCTCGGCGCACAGGTGAGCCTGAGTTTCGACAACGTGGAAATGGACTTACAGCCGCTTCGATATTCGACGACTGTGCTTTGAAACCGCTGTGCCCTCCCAACTTGCCTAAAGGAATCTGAGCAAGATGAAACTCTCCTCACAGAAATCCGTTTCTGCGCTAGCACTGTCCTGTGCCCTCGGCTTCATGGCCTGGAGCCCTTCCAGTTCCGCCTGCAACATGGAGCCTTACATCGCCAGTGTGTGCGTCATGGCGTTCG
Organism: Pseudomonas sp. RAC1; assembly: GCF_030658255.1. Lineage (NCBI taxonomy): Bacteria > Pseudomonadati > Pseudomonadota > Gammaproteobacteria > Pseudomonadales > Pseudomonadaceae > Pseudomonas > Pseudomonas sp. RAC1. The sequence continues at coordinate 121,752 of NZ_JAUTXS020000037.1, read as the reverse complement.
GCAATGGAACGCCTCAACTGCAAGGCTTCGGCAACAACCAGTACGTTCAGGCCGCAGGCCAGACGCTCAACATCAGTCAGTACAACGCGCTGTTCGCACTCATTGGTACGACGTACGGCGGGGATGGGCGAACCAACTTCATGTTGCCTGACCTGCGCGGCAGGGTCATCGTCGGTTTCGACAGCCGCAACACTGCGCAGCCGATCGGGAAAACGGGGGGCGCCGTGTCGCTCAAGCTGAGCATCGCGCAATTGCCCCCGCACGCGCTGCCGCTGAACAACCTGCCGGTGTCGATGAGCACCGTGACGGCGACCACCACGCTCTCCAGCCTCAGCGCCACTGCCAATCTGTCTGGCGTGAAGCTGGTCGGGCCGACCACCGGCCTGAAGTTGAACGGTTCTTCCTCGGGCGGGACCGGGACTCCAGGCGGGAACCTTCTGGGCAAGAGCGGCGGCGCGCAGGGCAACCTCTACAGCACCGCTGGTACGCCTGACGCGGTCCTCAATGCCGCGTCCATCTCGGGTGACCTGACGATGACGGTGAATGACGGCATCACCGCACCGGTCACGGTGACAGGCAATGCCACCACGACGCTGAACGGCAGCGCCCAGGTGAGTGGCGCGACCGGATCCATTGGTGGCGGTGCCGATGTACCGACGATGCCGCCCTACCTAGTCATGCCTTATTTCATCGCCGTCAGTGGCATCTTCCCCTCGAACAATTAGTCAGCGTTCGGCGCCGGACGCGCGACTCCGCGCGTCCCGGCGCATGATTCGGACAAGGAGTCGTCGTGCGTCCAATCCTGTGGTTATTACTTTTGTTGAGTACGGGCGCGAGCGCTGCCCTGGCGCCGTCCCCGGTACGTGATTTGCGTGTGGGCCTGGAGCGTGCCGACAAGGCCATGGCCGATGCCGACTATCGGGTGGCCTATCAAGAGTATTCCCTGCACGCCGATAACAATGGACTGGCCCAATTTGCCCTGGGGCTTATCGAACAGCGGGGCTGGGGCCGGCCCGCCGACCCCACGGCAGCCTGTGGATGGTTCGGTCGTGCAGCGCACGCCTCGATCCCGACGGCCCAGCAATTTTACGGTGACTGCTACGCCCAAGGCATCGGTCTTGCGGTGGATGGTCAGGCGGCACTGAAGTGGTATCAGGCGGCAGTGAACGGTGGACTGGTCGCGGCAGCCTGCGCAGCCGGGCAGCTGTATATCGAAGGGCGACTGGTGGACAAGGATATCCCGCGCGGTCTGGCCCTCTGTACCTCGACCGCCCAGGCGCAGTCGACGCCCGCGATGATGACTTTGGCGGCGTATTACCAGAAAGGCAGTGAAGTGCCGCAGAACCTGACTCTGGCCAGGTTCTGGTACGAGCAGGCTGCACAACGGCATGTTCATGAGGCGCAATTTCAGCTCGGCTTGATGTTGAGCGAGGGGCAGGGCGGGGAGGCCGATCCGCAGAACGCCCGGTTCTGGCTGGAGCATGCGGCGATGGAGGGCTATGCACCGGCCTACCTCGCCACCGCCATCCTGTATGCCAACGCACCCGTCGATCCTCAGACAGGTGTGCTGACGCCCAAGGACCTGGCGAAGATCTACATGTGGAACAGCGCCGCGAAATCGGCGACGCACAATCAGCAGCAACTGGCCGAGATCGAGCGCATAGAAAAGCTGGTCCTGGCCGTAATGCCCGAGCAGTGGAAACCCGAGCTGGACCGCCGAGTGGCGGAGCATCTAGCCAATGCCAGCAAACCCGATGCAATCGCGCAGTAAGCATCGGCCTATAACAACGAGCGTATGCATCCGCATGGGAAGTCGACCATGAATCACGTCTACCGTCTTGTCTGGAGCCCGGCGCAACAGGCTCTGATCGCCGTCTCCGAGCTCACCCTCGGGCCTGGCAAGAAATCCCTGCGCAAGCTGTCCGTTGCCGTGATGGTGATGGCGAGCGCGGCCATTCCCCTGGCGCATGCGGGGCCACAAGGCGGTGAAATCACGGCGGGTGCCGGTAGCATCAGCCAGGCGGGCACTACCACGACCATCACTCAGGGCACTCAGAACCTCTCGGTCAACTGGCAGTCGTTCAACACCAGCAGTGCCGAATCGGTCAAGTTCGTGCAGCCTTCGAGCAGCGCCATCGCCGTCAACCGTATCAGCGATGTGAACCCCACGCAGTTCTTCGGCCAGTTGGACGCCAATGGCAAGGTCTATCTGGTCAACCCCAACGGCATCGTGTTCGGCGCGGGGTCGCAGGTGAACGTCGGTGGGCTGGTGGCCTCCACACTCGATATCAGCGACCGGTCGCTGTCCGATCCGGCCCGCACGTTCAGCGGCAACGGTGCGGGCAGCATCGTCAACCAGGGCACCATCACCACCGCGCAGGGCGGCTACGTCGCTTTCCTCGGCAACAAGGTCGATAACCAAGGAACCATCAATACGCCGGGCGGCACGGCCGCGCTGGCCGCAGGCAGCGAGGTCACGCTGTCGTTCACCGGCGACAAGCTGGTCAACCTTCAGGTGGACAAGAGCACCCTGCAAGGGCTGGCGAGCAATGGTGGGCTGGTGCAGGCCGATGGCGGTACCGTGCTGATGTCGGCCGGGGCCAAGGACGCCGTGTTGGCCAGCGTGGTCAACAATACCGGCATCGTCCAGGCGCGCAGCGTGCAGAACATCAACGGCACCATCGTACTGGGCGGCGGCGCTGACAGTACCGTCAGCAACAGCGGCACCCTCGATGCGTCCGGCACGCAGGTCGGCCAGACCGGGGGCACGGTGAAGGTGCTGGGCGAGACGGTGGCGCTGGCCGCCCAGAGTGCGATCGACGTGAGCGGCGACCTGGCGGGTGGCACCGCACTGGTGGGTGGCAACTTTCTTGGCGCCGGGCCTGAGCGCAATGCCAAGGCGGTCACCGTGGCGGCCGGCAGCCGCATCAAGGCCGACGCCATCAGCCAAGGCAAGGGCGGCAAGGTCGCGGTGTGGTCCGATGGCAGCACCACGTTCAACGGCGCCATCAGCGCCCAGGCCGGGCGCAACGGTGGCGACGGCGGTTCCGTGGAGACGTCGGGCAAGCAGTTGAACGTCGGTACTGCGGCTGCGGTGACCACCCAGGCGTCCAAAGGCCAGGCAGGCGAATGGTTGCTCGATCCTCAGGACCTGAGGATCGGTGGTTTCTCTCCTGATCCGTACGACATCAACTACGACCAGATCTCGCAGGCACTGGCCAACAACAACGTCACCATCAAGACCGGTCAAAGCGTGTCGTGTGCCGGCGTGGGTTGCAGCGCGGGTGTCTCGGGTAATGGCGACATCATCCTGCTGGACGGTATTTCCATCGGCAGTGGTTACTGGACCGGTTCGACTACCTTGACCTTGAGCGCTCTGCGCAACATCAGCTTCCGAGGCTCGGCGAGCATCGACGCCAGCGGCGGCAACGGCAGCATCGTGTTGCGTGCCGACAACATGGCCAGTGGAGTCGGCACCATCGACATGGGCCGCAATGGCACGGTCTACGCCAACACTGGCTCGGTCAAGTTCTACTACAACCCCACCAGCTACACCTCGCCGACCGCGTATGAAAGCCTGATCGATCCGGACTACGGCAACAACCTTGTCAACGCGAGTAATTTCAATGCCTACATGCTGGTCAACGTCGTGGGTAGTGCTGCCAACAAGACCTACGACGGCACAACGGCTGGTGTTGTCAGCGGCCTCGCGGTGCTGGGGAGCGGCCCGTCCGATGCCACGGTCGATTTCAGTGCTGCTACGGCGTCCTTCGCAGACAAAAATGCAGGGGCCAACAAAGCGGTCACGATCAGCGGTGTGACCCTCAGCGGCCCTGGTGCAAGCAAATACGCGCTCAACGGCTTGGACAGCAAGACCGCCACGATCAACAAGGCGACGCTCACCCTCACTGGCGTTACCGCGAACAGTAAGACCTATGACGGCACCACCGCCGCCACGCTCAGCGGTACTGCAACAGGCGACGGCATCATTGCCGGGGATGTGGTTTCGGTCGTGGGCTCTGGCGCAGGCAGCAGCTTCGACAGCAAGAACGTGGGCACCGCGAAGGCCGTTACCCTCAATGGCTACACGCTTTCCGGCGCATCCGCAGGCAACTACAACCTGGTCACGCCAACGGGGCTGACTGCCAATGTCACCAGGGCCAACCTGGCGGTATCGGGCGTCAGCGCACAGAGCAAAACCTACGATGGCGGTACGGGCGCTACGCTGTCTGGCACGGCTGCCGTGTCAGCGCTGGGCAGTGATGTCGTGGCCGTGTCCGGCACGGGCACGGGCACTTTCGCTGACAAGAACGCAGGTTCGGGCAAAGCGGTGACTGTGGCTGGGTATACCCTGGTTGGCACCGATGCAGGCAACTACAACATCGTTCAGCCCACCGGCGTGACGGCGACCATCAGCAAAGCCAACCTGGCCGTCTCGGGCATCGCTGTGGCCGACAAGGTCTACGATGGCACTACGGCGGCGTCGCTGGCCGGCAGCGCAACGGTCGCGCCGATTGGCGCCGATGTGGTGTCGGTGACAGGCTCAGGCAGCGCCAGCTTCGCCGACAAGAACGTCGGCGCCAACAAGGCGGTCAGCGTGTTCGGCTACGCGCTGTCGGGCGCGGATGCTGGCAACTACCAACTGGCGCCATCCTCAGGCCTGACCGCATCCATCAGCAAAGCGGACTTGGCGCTGTCGGGCATCGTTGCCAGCGACAAAACTTACGACGGCACCCGCGCGGCCACCCTCAGCGGGTTCGCCGTGGTTCAGCCGATTGGCGCCGATGTGGTCTCCGTATCGGGTAGCGGCAGCGGTCAATTCGTCGACAAGAACGCGGGTGCTGGCAAGACGGTGTCGGTGACCGGCTACGGCCTGAGCGGTGCTGACGCCGGCAACTACAACCTGGTGTTGCCGAGCAATCTCACGGCCAACATCGGCAAAACCAGCCTGGTCGTTTCTGGAATCACCGCAGGTGACAAAACCTACGATGGCGGTACCGCCGCGACGCTGAACGGAACGGCCTCTGTGGCCGCGCTGGGCAGTGATGTGGTGTCGGTAGGCGGTACCGGCACTGCCGAGTTCGCCGACAAGAATGCTGGTTCGGGCAAGGCTGTGAGCGTGACCGGATACACTTTGGTCGGCGCCGACGCGGGCAACTACAACGCAGTCCAGCCCAGCGGCCTTACGGCCACCATCAACAAGGCCGATATCACCGTCAGCGGACTGAGCGTCGCTGACAAGACCTACGACGGCACCACCGCCGCGACTTTGTCGGGTAGCGCTTCGTTGACCCCATTCGGCAGCGATGTACTGAGCCTCAATGGCACGGCTTCGGCTGCGTTCAGCGACAAGAACGCGGGCGTTGGCAAGTCGGTGCTCGTCAACGGCTTCACCCTCAGCGGTGCTGACGCTGGCAACTACACCTTGCGCCAGCCCACCGGGCTGACGGCCACCATCGCCAAGGCGGATCTGGCCTTGTCTGGCCTTGCGGCCAGCAGCAAGACCTATGACGGCACCACGGCCGCTACGTTGAGCGGAACCGCCAGTGTCACGGCGCTTGGGTCGGATGTCGTGTCGATTGCCGGGAGTGCAAGCGGCAATTTCGCCAGCAAGCAAGCAGGCGTCGGAAAAGCGGTTTCCGTCACAGGTTATTCACTGGTCGGCGCCGATGCCGGCAACTACAACCTGGTGCAGCCAAGCAACCTGACGGCCGATATCGGCAAGGCCACGCTCGGCATCGTGGGTATTTCGGCAGCAAACAAAACCTACGACGGTACCACCGCCGCGAATCTCACCGGCACCGCCTCGGTCAATGCCTTTGCTAGCGATGTGGTGTCGGTGGGCGGCCCAGTCACGGCGTCCTTCGCCGACAAGAACGTCGGCGCGGCCAAGGCTGTCACCGTAACCGGCTTCACCCTGTCCGGCGCCGACGCGGGTAACTATGACGTGCTCCAGCCCAGCGGCCTCTCTGCCAGCATCGGCAAAGCTGACATCAGCGTCACAGGCGTGAGCGCCGCCAACAAGACGTACGACGGCACCAGCGCCGCGACCTTGTCGGGTATCGCTACGGTGAGCGGATTCGGCAGCGATGTGCTGAGCCTCAATGGCACCGCTTCGGGCGCCTTCAGCGACAAGAATGCGGGCGTTGGCAAAGCGGTCCTCGTCAACGGCTACACCCTCACCGGTGCCGACGCTGGCAACTACAACCTGCTTCAACCTGTGGCGTTGACCGCCACGATCGACAAGGCGAACTTGGCGTTGACCGGGTTGAGCGCCAACGGCAAAACCTACGACGGCACCACCGCCGCCACGCTGAGCGGGATCGCCAGTGTCTCGGCGCTCGGGGCAGATGCCGTGTCCGTTGTCGGCAATGCAAGCGGCAACTTCGCTGACAAGCAGGCCGGTCTTGGAAAGACGGTCTCCGTCACGGGTTACTCGCTGGTCGGCGCCGATGCCGGCAACTACAACCTGATGCAGCCAGCAAATCTCACTGCGGACATCGCCAGGGCCACGCTGGGCATCGTCGGTATCACGGCAGTGAACAAGACCTACGACGGCACCACCGCCGCGACCCTCAACGGCAGCGCTACGGTCAACGCATTGGCCAGCGATGTGGTGGCGGTGAGCGGCGCCGGCACCGCCAATTTCGCTGACAAGAACGCAGGCACGGGCAAAGCAGTTACGGTCAGCGGGTACACCCTGGTCGGTGCCGATGCGGTTAACTACACCGTGCTTCAGCCCACTGGCCTCAATGCCAGTATCAGCAAAGCCGCCCTTACGGTTGCCGGCCTGAGTGCCGCCGACAAGGTCTACGATGGCAGCACCGCTGCGACCTTGACCGGTAGCGCATCGGTCGCAAGCTTGGGCCGCGATGTGGTGAGTCTGGTCGGCAGCGGCACCGGTGCGTTCAGCGACAGGAATGTGGGCAGCGGCAAGTCCGTCCTCGTCAGCGGCTATACCTTGGGTGGCGCGGACGCGGGCAACTACGACCTGATCCAGCCGAGCGGCCTGACCGCCACGATCAGCAAGGCCAACCTGGCGCTGACCGGGCTTGGGGCCAATAGCAAAACCTATGACGGCACCACGGCCGCAACGCTGAGTGGAACCGCCAGTGTCTCGGCCATCGGCGCTGATGCCGTCGCGCTGTCCGGCAGTGCAGCCGGACGCTTCGCCGACAAGAACGCAGGGGCAGGCAAGGCCGTATCGGTCTCCGGCTTCACGTTGGTCGGTGCCGATGCGGGCAACTACACCCTGGTGCAGCCGACCGGTCTGTCTGCCGACATCGGCAAAGCCGACCTCGTGGTCACAGGCGTCACCGCCGCCAGCAAGACCTACGACGGGACCACAGTCGCTACCTTGCTCGGTAACGCCTCGGTGGTTGGCCTGGGCGGCGATGTGCTGAGCCTCAGCGGCAGCGGTACGGGTGCGTTCAGCGACAAGAATGCGGGCAGCGGCAAGTCTGTCGTGGTCAGCGGATACGCTCTCGGGGGCGCTGACGCGGGCAACTACAATCTGCTCCAACCTACCGGGCTGAGCGCCACGATCCGCCAGGCGAATCTGGCCCTGACCGGGCTCAGTGCCAACGGCAAATTCTATGACGGCACCACGGTGGCGGCTTTGAGCGGAACCGCCAGCGTCTCGGCCATTGGTGCTGATGCCGTTGCGCTTTCCGGCAGTGCAACCGGGCGCTTCGCCGACAAGAACGTGGGCGCGGGCAAGGCCATTTCGGTCACTGGCGTGACGCTGGTGGGCGCCGATGCCGGCAATTACAACTTGGTGCAGCCGACCAACCTGTCGGCCGACATTGCTAAAGCCACGCTTGGCATCACCGGTATCGCGGCCGCCAGCAAAACCTATGACGGCTCCACGGTGGCGACCCTGACGGGGACTGCTTCGGTCAATGGGTTCGGGTCCGATGCGGTTGCCGTCGGCGGTACGGGCACTGCCACCTTCGCCGACAAGAACGTCGGCACGGGCAAAGCCGTCACGGTCAGTGGCTATAGCCTCAATGGCGCCGACGCGACCAACTACAGTCTCGTCGCGCCCAGCGGGTTGACCGCAGCGATCACCCCGGCCAGCGTGTCACTCGCCGGCATCAATGCTCGCTCCAAGGTGTTCGATGGCACCACCACGGCCTTGGTCGATGCCAGCAGCGCGTCGTTGACAGGGGTGTTCACGGGCGACGACGTGGCGCTCGTGACCGCAGGCGCATTCGCCGACGCCACCGTCGGTGCGGGCAAGACGGTCAATCTGACCAGCCGGCTGCTGGGCGCTGACAGCTCGAACTATCTGCTCACCGGCCAGACGGTGGCGCTGGCGGACATCACGGCGGTTTCAGTCACCGTGCCCGTCACCCCGCCGGCACCGGTCCTGCCTGTCGTCAGGGTGCAGACCGCGGTCGCGCAGGTGCAGTCGTCCATCCTCGCGCCGCAGGCCACCGCGCAGCCGCAAGCGTTGAACCTGTCTTCGACCCTCGACATCCGCGATGACCAACAGGTCAAGACCGACCAGCAGCGCACAGAAGGCGATCGCAAGACCGCCCTGCTCAACACTGCCTCCGGCTTCGCCACGCCTGCTCCCTTGTTGAGCATCCAGAACGGTGGTGTGCAACTACCGCCCGTAGCCGCCCGCACCCAGCGATAATTTCAATGAAAAAAACTACCGTATCGTCGCTCCGTTACCGCCCCATGGCCGCCGCTCTGATGGTGGCCTGCATCACCCAGCCCTTGTCCGCCCAGACATTCCCGGACGCGGGCGTGATCCTGCAGCAGGTAGAGCCGAGCCTGCCACCTGTCCCGTCGTCGTCGGCACCGGCCTTGCAAACCCAGACTGGGAGCCCGACCGCGCTGCCCGAGTCGCCGCCTTTTCTGGTCAAGAAGCTGCTGATCACTGGCAACACCCAGTTCACGGCCGATGAGCTGCATGCGTTGGTCGCGGACCAGGAGGGCCAGGCGCTGACCCTCTCGCAAATCAACGCAGTGGCCGGTCGGATCACGGCCTACTACCAGCAACGGGGCTATCCGTTGGCGCGGGCCATCATTCCTGCCCAGACGATCCAGGATGGCAACGTCACGCTCCTGGTCGTCGAGGCGCGTTACGGCCAGGTGCGACTGGACAACCGCAGCGACGTGCGCGACGGCCTGCTGAACTCCACATTGGAACCGCTGCGCAGTGGCGCCGTGATCGATGACCCGTCACTTAACCGCAGCCTCCTGCTGCTCTCGGACATTCCGGGCGTGGGCGTGGCGGCCACGCTCAAACCGGGCGCGGCTGTCGGCACCTCCGATCTGGATGTCGCGACGGTGGACAATCCGGCGCCGCTGGCGACCGTTGCGCTGGACAACTTCGGCAACCGCTACATTGGCCGCGAGCGTCTGTCTGCCAACCTGAGTCTGCTCAACCCACTGCGACGGGGTGATGTATTCACGGCGACCCTGGTGTCCGCCGGAAGCGACATGAACTACGGGCGTCTGTCCTATGAGGCCTTGCTCAACGGACAAGGCACGCGCGCCGGAGTGGCCTACTCGCATCTGAAGTACCGCCTGGGCAACGACTTCGACGAATTGGATGCCAACGGCACCGCCGACTTGGCCAGCGTCTGGATCAGGCACCCGCTGTTGCGCAGCCGGGACAGCAACCTTTACGTGCAGGCGCAGTTCGACAACAAGCGTTTGCGCGATGACATCGATGCCACCGGCATCAGCAACGATCGTCACCTCAACAACTGGGTGCTGAGCCTCAATGGTGATCTGCGAGATGACCTGCTGGCGGGCGCTGTCAGCGCCTGGAGCGTCGGCTTGACCAGTGGCCGTGTGATCACCGATGAAGCGCCCGTGCAAAGGCAGCCCGAGGGTGGATTCTCCAAGCTCAATGCCAACTTCTCCCGCCTGCAGGGGCTGACGGCGAGCGACGCGATCTACCTGAACCTCGCTGCGCAGTGGAGCGATGTCAATCTCGACTCGGCGGAAAAACTGACGGTCGGCGGCCCCTATAGCGTGCGCGCCTACGACATCGGCGCGTTGTCGGGCGATACCGGCTATGCCGGCACGCTCGAATGGCGCCACGAGCTGGGTGCTGGATGGGCCGGCCGTTGGCAAGCGATCACCTTCTTCGACAGCGCCTACGTGAAAATCAATCGCCGACCCATTGGCGGCACCGATAACAGCGCCACCTTGTCCGGTGCGGGCGTGGGCTTGAACTGGAGTGGCCCGCAGCAGTGGCGTGCCTCTGCTTCAGTGGCTACGCCGGTGGGCAATGAGCCTTCGGTGGCGGGAAGTCAGTCGTCGGTGCGGGTCTGGGCGACGCTCAGCAAGGCGTTTTGAGCCGGTCGCCAACGGCTTGGCGTTAACTGCCTGGCCGATACTGCAGGGCCTCGGCCAGGTGCGCGCGTTCGATACGCTCGGCCTGTTCGAGGTCGGCCAGGGTTCGCGCCACCTTGAGCAGCCGGTGGGCCGCGCGTAGCGACAGGTTGAGCCGTTCGCAAGCGTTCTCCAGCCAGGTCATGTCGGCGCTGTTCAATGCACAGTGCTGACGCAGGCCCGGCAAGGTGAGAAACGCATTGGCGCAGCCCTGGCGCCGCTGCTGGCGTTCGCGGCATTCGGCGACCACGGCGGCGACGCTGGCGCTGCCTTCGCCGCTGGCCTGGTGGCTGAGGGTGGTGCTCTCGCGCGCCACGGTCAGGTGCAGGTCGATACGGTCGAGCAGGGGTCCAGAGAGTTTGTTGCGGTAGCGCTGGATCTGTTCCGGGCTGCAACGACAGCGCGCTGCCGGGTCGCCCAGATAGCCACAGGGGCAGGGATTCATCGCTGCCACCAGTTGAAAGCGTGCTGGAAAGCGCACCCGGTCTCTGGCCCGCGATACCACGATCTCTCCAGACTCCAACGGCTCGCGCAGCACTTCCAGCACCCGCCGCTCGAATTCCGGCAACTCGTCGAGAAACAGCACCCCATGGTGCGCCAGGGTGATTTCGCCGGGCTGTGGCCTGCTGCCTCCGCCCACCAGCGCCGGGCCGGACGCCGAGTGGTGCGGATGGCGAAAGGGTCTTTGCGGCCAGCAGTCCAGCGGCGCCTTGCCGCTGACCGACTGGATCGCCGCCACCTCGAGCGCCTCGTGCTCGTCCAGGGGCGGCAGCAAACCGGGCAGGCGACTGGCCAGAAGTGTCTTGCCGGTGCCGGGCGGGCCGGTGAACAGCAGGTTGTGCGCTCCGGCGGCGGCCACCAGCAGGGCGCGCTTGGCAGCGACTTGCCCCTGCACTTCGCTGAGGTCTGGGTAGGGCCGCGTGCGCAGGGTCAGCCCGTTGGCCGCATAGGTCGGCAGCGGCACCTGGCCGTTGAGGTGCGCGACCAGTTCCTGCAGGTGCCCGACGGCATACACCACCAGACCGCCCGCCAGGCTCGCTTCCTCGGCGTTCTCACGCGGCACCACCAGCGCCCGCCCGGCTTCGCGCGCGGCCAGCGCCGCCGGCAACACGCCCTGGACCGGCCGCAGCGCCCCTGAAAGCGCCAACTCGCCCAGGCATTCGAAGTCGGCCAGGGTGGCAACCGGCACCTGCCCGTTGGCGGCGAGAATGCCCAGGGCGATGGCCAGGTCGTAGCGCCCGCCGTCCTTGGGCAGATCGGCCGGGGCGAGATTCTGAGTGATGCGCCGCGCGGGATACTCCAACCCGGAGTTGACGATGGCGCTGCGCACCCGGTCCTTGCTTTCCTTGACCGTGGCTTCGGGCAAGCCCACCAAGGTGAGGTTGGGCAGGCCGTTGGCCAGATGGGTTTCGACGCTGACCGCCGGCGCCAGCACCCCGACCTGGGCGCGGCTGTAGACGAGGGCGAGGGACATGGACACTCCTTGATCGCTGGGGACGCCGCGTCCTGCGGCTGGGGGCAAGGATAGTGGTGGGATTGGGTGTGGGCAGGGAAAGAGTGAGACGGGGTTTTGCGACAAGCGAGCCATGAGCCACGCTTGCGCCGGGGTACCTGCATGATTGCCGAAAGCTTTCGCGATCTACCAGTGTGATGCTTTAGAAAGAAGCGCGAGGTGGCTAGAATGAGCGAGTCTCTGTCCATTTCCCCTCAGGAGAAAGGTATGTCGAGTACAAAGCGCCTTACCGAAAAGGAGATTCAACATCTCGAAGGTGAGATTCCTGCAGTCGCAGCAGGTGCAACGCGTATGGCCTTCTTGCGAGCGCTCGCGGCCGGACATACCGTCATGACGGTGCAGGGCAGCTATCTCGTTGAGTCCAAGGCCGATGGATCCGAGACGGTCGTCGGTAATTCCAGGCCTCGCCGCAAAGTGAGTGTCGGTCAGGCCATCCAGGTCCACCGAGTAGGTTCAAGTGCTAACGCCTAGGCTACGCGTCTTTGCGGGGCCGAATGGTTCGGGCAAGAGCACCATCAGAGAGCCGCACCTACCTCTACTTCGTGGCCACTGACGACCCAAGCATCAACATAAACCGCGTGGCTAACCGTGTAGATGATGGTGGACACAACGTCCCGGCTGACAAGATCGTTCAGCGTTTCCACCGGTCACTCAAGCTACTGCCGGAGGCAGTAGCAGCGTCCAACCGTGCTTACATCTTCGATAACTCGGGTGAGCACTCTGTCTGGTTGGCCGAGATCACCGACGGCACCAGCCTTGAATACAAGGTTGAGGACCAGCCTGATTGGTTCATGCAGGCCTACGTAGATAAGGTCACGAGCGACGCGAGCTAATGGTAGCTGGATGTTGCGCCACCGCCAGCGCTCTTGACCTACCGTGACAGCATCCTCGATTTTCTCCTCCGGATTAGGATGTCGACATGAATGGCTTGGCAGTGGTGACGGGCGGCAGCCGCGGGATCGGTGCGGCGATCGCCCGCCAGCTATGTCACAGGGACCATCGTGCCGGTGGCCGGGGGCCGCTGAAGGTGGCCAGTACCCGCCAGCGCCTGCCGGCGGGCAACCGGTTCAGTCCAGTGGCTTGCGCATCAGGATGTCGATGGCGAAAGCACCGAGCACCCCACCGGATACCCAGCGCTGGGCACGCATGGCTTTCGGCCGCGCGGTCAGGAAGCGGCTGACCCGCGCCGCCGCCAGCACGATCAGGCCATTGACGGTCACGGCGATGCTGATCTGTACCAGCCCCAACTGCATGTACTGCTGCAGGGTCGACCCGGCAGCGGGATTGATGAACTGAGGGATCAGGGCCGAGTACATCAAGGCGATCTTGGGATTGAGCAGGTTGGTCACCAGGCCCATGGTGAACAGCTTGCGCGGTGAATGAGGGGGCAGTTCGCGCGCTTCGAAGGGCGAGGAGCCGCGGATCATGTTCCACGCCAGGTAGCCCAGGTAGAAGGCCCCGGCGATGCGTACCACGTCGTAGGCCATCGGCACGGCCTTGAACAACGCGGACAGGCCAAGCCCGGAGGCGACCAGATAGCAGATGAAGCCGAGCGCTACGCCGGCGAGCGAGATCATGCCGGCCAGGCGTCCTTGGGAGATCGCTCTGGAGGTGAGGTAGACCATGTTGGGGCCAGGCGTCAGGACCATGCCCAGGGCGATGATCGCCACGCCTATCAAGTTTTCCACTGGCATCGGAATTGCTCCTGCAAAAGTTAAGCGTGCGCTAGGGCCGGTCTTGCGCCGGCCACCAGCGTCCACGGGCTGTCCCTGCCAGCGCCCGACCGAGGACGGGCGCCTTTGAGACGTCGATAGTGACATGCGCCGAGTCGCCAGCGACAGTGGCGCTCATCTGCACGCTGACAGTGCCGGTGTGCGGCATGCCGCGAGCGGTCATGCCGAGGCACTCCAGGTCTGTGCCAGATGCTCGAAGATGCGCTCCACATCCCGCACCAGCGCCGGACGGTCGAAGCTGCGCAGCCGCAGCCGAGTGCGGGCGCCCTCGTAGACCCCGCTGGGCACACCGGCGGGCAGCGCCTCCTGCGCCCAGTACAGCGTACCCAGCTCGGTGCGCAAAGGGCTTTCCCGGCGGCCGATCACCCAGGCACCGCGCTCGCCGTGCAGCGGTCGCCCGTCGCGGCTGCGGGTGCGGGCATGATCGCGCTGACGGCTACAGGCCTCGGTCTGCAACTCCCAGGCGATGCCGACCAAGTCGATGTCACGCACCTCGCGCCACAGAAATGGAATCTCCGCGCCGCCGACGCGTGCGCCGATCTCCAGGAAACGCAAGGTCTGACCATCGTCGAACAATTCGAGGTGGAAGACGATCTCGCGTTGGCCTGCGAAGACCGCGAGCAGCGCCGCCACCTGCTCGGCGATAGCGCGCTCGTGTTCGTCCGCGTCCAGTTCGATGCTGCCTAGCGCGCTGTCCGGCCCGAAGTCGGCACAGCTGTTGACGTATCGCGAGGCGGTCAGGACGACGATCCGCTCGCCGTCCCACCAACCATCCACGTGCAGGATCGGCGCTGCGCAGAACGCCTGAACCATCATCGGCTCGGCGTGCGGCGCTTGCAGCAGCCTCAGGTCTTGCGCCTGGCGCAGGATCCGCACACCGCGGCTGGCGGTACCGCATCGTGGCTTGAGCACCAATGGATAGCCGTGCTCGGCCAGCAACCGCTGTACCGCCTGCGGGTCCTCGGCGCTTACCGCGGGCAGGATCGCGATCGCCGCCTGTCGGGCGGCGACCTCGAGCATGGTCAGCTTGTCGCGAAAGCGCTCGATCCAGGCGCAGGGGTCGCCTGGCACGCCCCATCGTTCGCGGATCGCCGCAGCGTTGAGCAGGTCGCCTTCGTTGAGCGCAACCACCCGATGCGGGACACCGTGCAGCTCGATCAGCCGCTGCGCCTCGGCCATCACCGCAGTGGCATCGTCCAGCGATTCCAGCGTCGAGATCGAGGCCAGCCGATCCTCGGGCAGCGACTGTGCGGATTCGGCCGTGCAGATCGCGCGGATCTGCATGCCCGGCTCAAGGCCATAACGCTCGTAGAGTGCCTGGCGCCCCACCCAGCGGTGCAGGCAGAGCACGTAGCTCATGCCTTGGGCTCCATGATGAAGTGCACCGCCTGCACCAATTCATCGCCGATGCGCACGGCATCCTCGCGTGAGCTGCCGGTGGCCAGCACATAGCCCGACACGCAGTCGGCGACCGTATCCAGGGCCGGTATCGTGTCGCCTTCGTGTTTCTGAATGACCACCGCCTGTTGCGCCTCGCCCAGCTCGAACAGGAAGGGCAGGAACACGCGTGGGGTCTCGCCGGGGCGGGTGTGACGGACATCGACATCGGGTTTGAGGTCGAGCTCGACCTTGCGCACCGTGCCCGGCGTCGGCACGAAGAACTGGATCGCAGCGCCGGCTTTGGGCTGGGGCGATTGCAGCGGCAGTTCGTCGATGCCCAGCGGCACGGTCAGGAACATCCGGTTCAGGTCCAGGCCGAATGCGCGGCGCACCAGTTCCGGGGCCCCGGAACCGGCCAGACGTGCGTGCGACTCCAGCACCCGTGGGCCTTTGTCGGTGAGCACGAACTCGCTGTGCGACGGACCTTCCACCAGTTCCACGGCATCGAGCAGGCGGCAGGTCATGTCCATGAGCTCCGGCAGCCATTTCGCGGCGTCGGTGCTGGGGGTGCTGACTTCCCACTCCACGTATTTGTCATTCATGCGGTACTGCGAGTAGCCGATGGGCAGGTGACGCCCGGCGAAGGAGAACGAGTCGACGCTGACCACTGGGCCATCGAGGTACTCCTCGATGATGATGTGTCGCACCTCGGCGTGCTTGAGCGCTTGCCAGGCCTGGGTAGCAGTGTCGGCGTCGAAGCAGGGGTGGATGTGCAGGCTGGCGACGCCTTCGGCAGGCTTGAGCACCGACCGGCCGTGCTCGGCCACGAAGTCGATGGCGTCCTGCGCGCAGGTCACATGACGGTAGGCGACCGGGCTGAGGTCATGCTCGGCCAGCAGCTTGCGCATGGCCACCTTGTCCTTGAGCAGGTGGGCCGTCTTGTACGACACGCCGGTGAGCTGGAAATGATCGACGACCTTGCCGGTCGACTCACCCGCCACTTCGGTGGTGGTGATGATGCGCGCGAAGGGGCGCTCGCGGTGCAGCGGCTCGAGCACCTTGATGATCGCTGCCGCGTCGTCCAGCGGCGCGTGCACCACCTGTTCGCAGTGGCTGAGGATGTCGTCTTCGTAATCGCCTGGCTGGTGCACCAGCACGACATCGATACCCAGGGCCTTGGCGCCGTGAATCGGGGCAGGACGACCACCAATGACTGCAATACGCTTGTTCATGCAAACTTCCTGTTCGAGTGAGGATGGAGTGGGATCAGTTGCCGTAGACCCGGCGCAACCAGCGCGCCTGGCCATCGGGCAGAGGTTTGAAAGCCCTGCGCCGATGCAGCACACGGGTGTTCTTGAAGATGAAGAAATCTCCGGGCTGCAGCACCAGCTCGATGCCGCGAATCTGGCCGAGCACCGCGCGCAACTGCGCCAGCGCGGTCTCTGCGTGGGGGGTCTGGGCGCTGACGATGCCGTCGTCGAAGCGCAGTCGATAGCCCTCGGCACTGCGTTCCAGAATCGGCATCACGCGGTGTTCGCCGTCGAACCCTTCGTTCGAGGCCGGTGCACCGAAGACGTAGCTCGATTCGCTCAGGTGCTCGATGGCCAAGCTCGGCAGTTGCGCCAGTACATGGTCGATGCAGACGATGTCGGTCGACGCCTGCTCCTGGTTGCGCACCGCTGTGAAGGCCAGGTAGTTGGGTACGCTGCGGGCGACATCCAGCGCTTGGTCGCCGAACGGCCAGTTGGGATTGTCGGTGTGCCAGGAAAAGTCGACATCCGCGCCCCATGAGCTGGTGGTGCCGACGGCCTGTGGTACGGGCACGACGTTGCGTACCAACTTGCCGTGGTTCTCGTATTCCACGGCATGACAACGCACGCCGAGCAGTTCGAGCATGCCGAAATGCAGCAGATCGAAGTCCAGTACGCACTCGGCGTCGGGCAGGAACCCGTCGCAGGGCGAGCGTACTTCGGTACTGAGCTCGATCCCACGCAGCAACAAGGCTTTGTAGCCGCTGCCGGGAAACGCGGCGATGGCCTGCAGAACATCACTGGCCAATGTCGAACGCAGCCATTGCGCGCCGACGTTGCCGACGTCCTCGGCACGGTGCGGCGCTGTGCCCAGGCGTTGCCGACACTGCGCCAGCACTTGCCGGTCATAGCCTGGCACTCTCAGCGTGTTGATCACCGAGGCCTGGTGCACGTCCAGGGCCATGAGACTCATGGCAGGCGCTTCAGGTAGGAGGCCGCGCGTGGGTCGGGCCGGTGTGCAAAACGCGCGCCCCGACGGATGAACGGGCCGAACAGCGACAACAGAGACACGATGACGTAACTCATGGATACACCTTCCCTAGTGGTTGAACGACTCAATCCAGCGGCACGGTCTCGCGCCAGTCGACGGCTTCTTCGAAGTGCGGTTGCTGGGTTTTCTCCAGGTAGAAATTGCCGATCGCCAGCACGTCCATGTTGGTGCGCATGAAGCAGCGGTAGGCCTGCGCGGGTGTGTTGACGATGGGCTCGCCGCGCACGTTGAAGGAGGTGTTGACCAGCACCGGGCAGCCGGTCCGGCGATCGAAGCGCTCCAGCAGCGCGCGGAAACGCGGATTACGCTCGCGGTCCACGGTCTGCACGCGTGCCGAGAAGTCCACATGGGTAATGGCCGGCAGGCTGCTGCGCACCACCTTGAGCAGGTCGATGCCGCTGAGTGCCGCTTGGGCGGCGGGTACGCTGCGGCGCACGGCTTGTGCGACCGGCGAGACCACCAGCATGTAAGGGCTTTCTTCGACGATGTCGAAGTATTCCGAAGCCTGCTCGGCGAGCACCACCGGCGCAAACGGCCGGAAAGACTCGCGAAACTTGATGCGCAGGTTCATGGTGGATTGGGTGTCGGCGCGGCGCGGGTCGCCGAGTATCGAGCGGTTGCCCAGCGAGCGCGGACCGAACTCCATGCGCCCCTGGAACCAGCCGACCACGCCGCCTTCCTCCATGCTGAGGATCAGCCGATGGTCGAACGCTTCGTCATCCAACTGCTGGTACACCGCACCGCACAGGTCGAGCTCGGCCTTGATCTGCGCGTCGCTGTATTCAGGTCCCAGCAGCGCGCCCTGCATGCCGTCCACGCCTTTGGGCAATTCGCGCACGTGAACCTTTCTGGCACGGCGGTCGCTCAGCAGCGCAGCGCCCAGCGAGCCTCCGGCATCCCCTGCCGCCGGCTGAATCCACAGGCGATCGAAGGTCCGCTGCCGAGACACCACGCCATTGGCCACGCAGTTCAGTGCCACCCCGCCAGCCATGCACAGATTGCGCTCGCCAGTCAGATCCCTCGCCGTCTGCGCCAGGCGCGACACCACCAATTCGGTGACTTTCTGCACAGAGGCGGCGAGGTCGAACTCGCGTTCGGTCAACGGCGCTTCCGGCAGGCGACGAGGTCCGCCGAACAGGCGTTCGAACGCCTCCCCCGTCATCACCTCGCCACCGATGAACTCGAACTTGCTCCAGTCCAGGCGGAAGCTGCCGTCAGGCTTGACGTCGATCAACTCGGCCAGGATTCGATCGGCGTGCACCGGCTTGCCGTAAGGGGCCAGGCCCATCAACTTGTACTCGCCCGAGTCCACCTTGAATCCGCAGAAGTAGGTGAACGCGGAGTAGAGCAGTCCGAGCGAGTGGGGAAATTCGAGCTCGGCAACCTGTTTCAGCCCTTCTGGCGTGCCGTGCCACAGCGTGGTAGTGGCCCATTCGCCGACGCTGTCGATGCACAACACTGCCGCCCGTTCGAACGGGCTGGGAAAGAACGCCGAGGCTGCGTGGGATTGATGATGGCCATGAACCTCGATCACGCGTCCCTGGCGATCGCCCATCTCCTGCAGATGCCGCTGTACCTGGCGGTCCATGCGGCGCTTGGTCTTGAACCAATCACTGAGTACGGGGGCGTAGGTCGCTGCCGAGGAAAACCCGGCGACGGCCGCGGTGGACAGCACCCGACGGAATTTCAGCGCAGGGTCTTCGTAATACGCCACATGGTCGACCTGCGCCAGGGACAGCCCCGCCTCGGCCAGCACGAACGCGATGGCCTGGGTGGGAAATCCGGGATCGTGTCGAATACGGCTGAAGCGTTCTTCCTGGGCGGCCGCCACGATGTGGCCATCGACCACCAGGGTGGCGGCGCTGTCGTGGTAGAAAGCGGAAATGCCGAGCGTGCAGGTCATAGCAGCGACCTCATTCGTTCCTTGAACTTGTCCAGCATGGTGTCCTCCCTGGGGGGGTTGAGTGCGGCGAAGCCAACGCGGACGCGTGTCCACAAGGCCTCTCGATCGGTTGCGCCAAAAGCACTGAGGTAGGTGTCGAGGCTGGCGACCGCCCATGCGCTGTGCCCGGTCGCGATGTTGTCGATGGCGTTGTGCAGGTCGACGAACAAGGTGGGGTAGCCATAGGCGCGCAAGGCCTTGTGCGTGCGCCGGTAACCGCCCCCTACGCCGGACAGTTCCATCGCCAGGTTGAGGCCGAGAATTTCCGCGCAGTAGTGTTGCGGATAGCGGCCGATCGCAAGCCACAGCAGCGGCAGGTCGAAATCCTGATCGGTAAAGCAATCGGCGGCGGCGTAGTCGGCACTGGCTGTCGCCGGCAGTTCGCCGTGCACGGCGCGCAATAACTGGCGATAGATCACCGGGTGGTTCTGCGTCAGGACACCGTTGCCGAGTTCGTCGTAGAAGGTTTCGAACAATCGGCTGGCAAACCCTGAACTGGCTAAGGAAGGGTGGGCGAAGCCTGCTAGCCAGGCACCGTCGATCATGGTCAGTGGGGCCAGGGCGAGAATGTCGGCGACCACCTCTTCGCGTGTGGGCACTGCCTCGTCCGGATCCAGCGTGGCATTGGCGGCCACATGCTGGAGCTGCAGCCACTGGCGCAGTGCGCCGGGCGCCCAGCGCTCAGGCAGTGGGCAGCGCCCCTTGGACAGGGCTCTGGCAGACCTGACCAGCCAGCGGTTCACATAGTCGCGAGTCTGCTGCTCTTCTGCAGGGGTGAGTTCGACGTGAAGCCAGCGCGTATAGCGTTGGCGGGGGGGCACGGTAGTGCAGAGGACCGAGCCTCGCTCATCGACGCACAAGGCACGCTGCAGCAGGCCGTCGTCCTTCCAGTGCAGGTGCGCAGGTTCTGGGCTGGGGGCCTGGGCGTAGGGCAGTCCGGCGATCCAGCGTTGCAGGATCAGTACGTCGTCGGGGCTGAAGATCCGAAACATCTTGCCGCGGGGCGAGATCAATGCGTTCAGCAGCGGACTGCGGTGGGGGTCGCCAGGGCGAACGTAGGCGCTATTGGCCAGATGGTCGAGCAGTAGCAGCGCGTCGTCTGTCTGCAGCATAGGTTTCATCGGAGCGCCCGCCAAGCGGGTGCTGTCGTGGTACTGACACGCCTCTGGGCGTCGCCGCCTGATCACATCCCGTGCCGCTTCCCGGGGATCGAGCCAGCGTTCGAGCACCTCGAGCAGCGCGCTGTGGGCCGTTTCGACCTGCCAGCGCGCCCAGGCATAACCTTGGGCAACCGCCTGTTCGGCGCTGGCGTCGGCCTGGGCCAGGAAGTCGCAGACTGCGGTCCCGGCCAGCACGGCCAAGTCACAGTTCGGTTCGCTCGGGTCCCGGCGCAAGTCGAGAAAGGACGTGGCGGGCGAGGGCTGGGCGATGAACGCGAACATCGGCAGCAGGCCGGCGTGGCGCAGGTACAAGTTGACACCAAGGATCTGTGGCAACAGCGATTCGGGGAAATGGCCCATCACCAGCAGCATCGCCGCCAGGTTGAAAGCGCCCGGGCAAAGGCTTTCATCCTCGCCGATGCGCAGAGGGTCGATGCCGTTTTCCGAAGGTCCGAGTTCACGCAGCAGTTCGGCGTAGCGTGGCAGGCGTCCAGCGCCGGCCAGCCCTTTGCCGACATCGGCTGCATGAATACTCAACACCGCCATGGCATAGGACGATTCGTTGTTCCAACTGGCACAGACGCTGTGCAGCAAGTGTTGGCTGCCGACCAGCAAGGGCGCGGCCTCGCGCACGGCCTTGGCCCTGAGTACGGCACGTTCGTCGGTCTCCAGGCGTGCGCACAAAGCGCGCCACGGCCTGGCCAAGCGTTGCACGCGGTCGGCCGTTTCCTGTGCCAACGTTTCCAGCGCCTGGGGGCAGCGCCAGTCGTTGGTCATTGCCTGGCCAACCGGGACGTCGCGCAGCAACGCGCGCAGGTCGGCAGGCGAGAAGGTTTGCCGAGCCTGCTCGCCCGATTCGGCGCTGAGCAGGGCGCAAAACACGGTTCTGGCGCTGTTCATCAGTGCATCGGATAAATGGAGGAATTGTTCTTTTTCTTGGTCTTCTTCTTGCGCTTGAAGAGCGCGCTGAATGCCTGTCGAATCCGTTTGAACATGATCGATTCCTTTCCTGTTAGTTCAGATGTTGCTGAATGGCCTGCGCCACGACGTCATTTCCGGTATCGGTGAAGTGCGCGCGGTCGACAAACAACCATTCAGTCGCCGGTCGCGACCTGAGGCCATGCACCAAGTTGGTGAATGGCAGGTCCAATGTGTGGCACGCCGAGGCCAGATAATCGGAATAGTGATCGGCGACTGTGGGGTCGGATATATCACCGTATAATTGCGACCACGTGCCGAGTTTTGAGATCTGATCAAGTTCGTCAAACAATCGCTTTTCTTCAGCGCACGGAGAACGCACCCAAGTGGCCAGCGGTTGCATGAGAAAAGACAGTTCCGCGCCGTGTGCCTGGGCCAGACTTTTCCATGTCGCCAGGCAGCGCGCCGTTTCTGCCGTGGCACGACTCAGTGTTTCCCCGACAGGTGGGACCGCTGTGGTTTCGGTGGGCCACTTTGGAAGTTTCGCTGGCGGCAGAGATGCCCCATGTGCTTCGGCGATCTCGTCGAACTTCTCGTAATAATCGCCGCAGAAATAGAAGGGTGGAAGTTCACCGCGAATGAACTCGGGCAAGCGCGCCATGACCAGGGTGTTGAAGCCGCCCAGCACCACGATTCTGCG
Source organism: Pseudomonas sp. RAC1 (assembly GCF_030658255.1). Taxonomy (NCBI): domain Bacteria; kingdom Pseudomonadati; phylum Pseudomonadota; class Gammaproteobacteria; order Pseudomonadales; family Pseudomonadaceae; genus Pseudomonas; species Pseudomonas sp. RAC1. Next base: position 99,746 of record NZ_JAUTXS020000037.1, on the reverse strand, counting down.
GATCTTGGGCAGGCGATGCCGATGCAGCATGAACAGCATCAGCTCCTGCGTCGCATTGAAACAATGCCCGGCGAAATTGAGCCAGGGAATGCCGTCGGGGTCGTGGTGCGCGAGCCGGCTGGCGACACTCGCTGCATCGCTGGAAGCCCCGTAGCCCAAGGCGGGAGAGGCGCCTACCAGTAGGTTGACGATGTCGGCCGGGCACTCGTCGAGCGTGCCGGCGCTCACCGGCCTGCCGTTTCGATCATGGGCGATGCGAAACCCCAGTCGGTCGGTATGGATGCTGGGCGATTGATAGTCGGCTGCATTGAAACTCATGACGTAGGGCAGATACTGCGAGCGACCACGATTGGCGAAACGGTCGTAATCGAGCATCTGCGGTGTCAACTTCACGCGCTCGAGATCTGGATGGTCGAGGGCAACGGGCTTGCGTCTTTTGAACACGGTAAATTCACTCCATTGAACTAACAACGTCCGTTATTTAAGAAACTTTCGTTCAGGCGAATACAAGCCGCGTGCGTGTTTAGAGCAACGGTCATGTGCACATGACGAGCAAAACGGATTGACGAGCGCCGTTAGCCGGCTCGGCAAGTCAGTGTTGCGGGCATGTTAATAAAGGGCAGGGAGCTAAGAGGTGAACGTCTGAGGACAGTAGAAGCTTTTATTATGATTGCCGTGAAGGCTTATAGAGAGCGCGCGAGGCGCTGGGCACATGCGTGCGCAGCCGTGCATCAACATTGTTGTCATCCTTGTTCTTATAGTCGGCTCCAGCCGACGTGATGCTCAATGCGGTCGAGTATAAGTGACGGTCGTTGTCTGTCAATACGATGAACGGTTCAATTTCAGCGTGTCATGTGGTTTTTCATGAACCGCATTATCAGAAGCTGTCCAGTTGGATGTCGAACTATTCAAATGATCATGTTTTCAGATGATGCACTTACCCGGTGAACGATGTGCAGGATTCGAACGAACGGGTGGTCTAGGCCAGATAAGACAAAAACCGCCGAGCACGCTCAAGGAACTGGGATCAATGAGGTGCCGGGCGGCTTTCAATAGTGCCTTACCGCGCTTCAAGGTGTTTCAGGCAGCACCTAGAACCACTGGCCGAACCGGCGGATGTACAAAGTCTTCATGCCCTGAGCCACCACGCAGTAGCCCAGCAGCGTGGCGGCCAGCCAAGGGAAGTATTCCCACGGCAGCGGTACGAGTCCCACCATCGCGCCCACCGGCGAGAACGGCAGGTAGATGCCCAAGGCCATCACTGCACCGGTGGCCAGTAGCACCGGTAGCGCTGCGGTGCTCTGGAAGAACGGCACCTTGCGGGTGCGCAGCATGTGCACCACCAGCGTTTGCGACAGCAGGCCCTCGATGAACCAGCCGGACTGGAACAGCGCCTGCATTTCGACGCTATTGGCGGCAAACACGTACCACATCAGGGCGAAGGTGGTGATGTCGAAGATCGACGAGGTCGGCCCTATCCACAGCATGAAGCGGCCGATGTTGCCGGCATCCCACTTGCGTGGCTGGCGCAGGAACTCCTTGTCCATGCGGTCCCACGGCAGCGCCAGCTGGGAGAAGTCGTACATCAGGTTCTGCAGCAGCAGATGAATCGCCAGCATCGGCAGGAACGGGATGAAGGCGCTGGCCACCAGCACCGAGAACACGTTGCCGAAGTTGGAGCTGGCGGTCATGCACAGGTACTTCATGATGTTGCCGAAGGTTTCGCGGCCTTGTACCACGCCTTCCTCGAGCACCATCAGGCTTTTCTCCAGAAGGATGATGTCGGCCGACTCCTTGGCGATATCGGTGCCGCTGTCCACCGAAATCCCCACATCGGCGTCACGCAGGGCGGGAGCATCGTTGATGCCGTCACCGAGGAAACCGACGGTGTGACCGCTGGCCTGCAGGGCCTTGAGCACCCGTGATTTCTGCAGCGGGGTGAGCTTGGCGAACACGGTGCGGGCTTCGACCTGGATACCCAGGGTGGTGTCGTCCATGCGTTCGATGTCGCGACCCAACAGTGGCAGGCCGGGATCGAGGCCCACTTCACGGCAGACTTTGCAGGTGACCACCGGGTTGTCGCCGGTCAGCACTTTGACCTGCACGCCCTTGTCACGCAGCGCGGCGATGGCGGGGCCGGCGGTTTCCTTGGGTGGATCGAGGAAGGTGAGGAAACCCTGGATCACCAGGTCGCACTCGTCGTCGGTGTGGTACTGCGCCTTTTCTTCGGTAGGGGGAATGTGCCGGGTGGCGACCACCAGCACGCGGAAGCCATCGCGGTTGAACGCGTCGGCGCTGTCGAGCAGGCGCTGGCGGCGCAGAGCATCGAGTGCCACCACGTCATCGCCTTCCTGGACATGGGTGGCAATGGCGAGCATTTCCTCGACCGCGCCCTTGCTCACCATCAAGTGCTGGCCCAGGACGTTCTTCACCACCACCGACAGGCGCCGGCGAATGAAGTCGAACGGCAACTCATCGATCTTGGTATAGCTGCGCGGCGCCTCGAAGGCGTGGTCCTGGCCTGCGAAATGCAACACCGCCTGGTCCATCAGGTTGCGGATACCGCTCTGGTGGTAGCTGTTGAGCCAGGCCAGCTCCAGCACACGACGGTCGCGCTGACCGTCGAGGCGTACGTGGTGTTCGAGAATGATGCGGTCCTGGGTGAGGGTACCGGTCTTGTCGGTGCACAGCACATCCATGGAGCCGAAGTTCTGGATGGCGTTCAGGCGCTTGACCACCACTTTGCGTCGGGCCATGGCGACCGCGCCCTTGGCCAGGTTGGCGCTGACGATCATCGGCAGCATTTCCGGAGTGAGCCCCACCGCCACGGCCAGGGCGAAGAGGAAGGCATCGCCCCAATCGCCCTTGACCAGGCCGTTGATCATGAACACCACCGGCACCATCACCAGCATGAAGCGGATCAGCAGTGCGCTGACGCTGTTCACCCCGCGATCGAAGGCGGTCTGGGTGCGCGACCCGGCGATGGCCTTGGCCAGGGAGCCGAAATAGGTGCGCTTGCCCGTGGCCAGCACCACCGCACGGGCCCGGCCGCTGACTACATTGGTGCCCATGAAGCAGATGTTCGACAGCTCCAGCGGGCTGTCGGCGTCGCCGGCGTCTTCGGCGGACTTCTGCGCGACGTGGCCGAGGGTGTCGTACTTCTCCACCGGCAGCGCTTCGCCGGTCAGCACCGCCTGGCTGATGAACAAGTCACGCGATTCGAGCAGGCGCACGTCGGCGGGGATCATGTCGCCCGCCGAGAGCTGTACCAGATCGCCGACCACCAATTCGTTCATGGGCACTTCACGCAGGGCCGGTGCCTGGCCGAAGCGTTCGCGGCGCAGCACCGTGGCGGTGGTGCGAACCATCGCCTTGAGCGCATCGGCGGCCTTGTTCGAGCGGTACTCCTGCCAGAAGCGCAGCAGGCTGCTGACGCTGACCATGGTCATGATGATGATGACCTTGGTCAGGTCGGCGTCGTCCCCTTCGCCGGCACGGATCGGTAGCCAGTAGTCGGTGACGAAGCTGATCGCGGCGAGGGTCAGCAGGACATAGATGAAGGGGTTGTTCAGGGCCTTGAGCAGTTGCACCACGGCGGGTGCCTGACGGTCCTGGGCCACTTGGTTGGCGCCGTCGCGCTGCAGGCGCTTGGCGGCTTCCTGCTCGGTCAGGCCCAACTCGCTGGTGTCGAGGTTGGCCAGCGTGACGGCCAGTCCATGGTGCGCCTCACGGGCGGCCTGGGTGGACAGGCGGGTTTCGCGCTCGGCCTTGGCCGACGGGATATTGCGGTATTTGGCGGTCATGTTGCTGTGCTCCTGCCGCTGCGGCGGCACGCCACACAGACGTTTCACTCACGGGGTGAACGGCGGTATGTCGGGTCGCATGAAAAAACCAGGTTTTTCCGACGGTTGTCTGTTCGCTGCCGAGGGTCGGAAGTTGATCCGGCAGCGAACTTTCTACTCGCGCAGTCCATGGGTTTGTCCTCGTTCAAATAATTCAGGCAATAAGGAACCCTCAAACTTTTAAATTAAAAAAGTTTGCACGGAAGTGACCGTTTAAATACGGTTTTCAGATGAAGTTCGAGGGCCTCAGGCAGGCGCGAAACCAGGCCATCGGCCCGCTGCGACTCGGAGGTTCCTGAGGGGCGTCATGGCACCAGTGCAGGCGCAACTGGAGTTTTCCGTGACCAGGATGGGCCTGCCAGATGGCGCGCAGTTGCGGGCCGCGTGCAGCGGCCGTGGGAACGTCTTCAAGCCTCGCGCCGAGTGGCCTGCGGGCGCGTGCATGCAGCGCGGCCAGGCAGGCGTGCAGGCGATGTGAAACGAACGAGGTGAGGGTCATGAGCTTGCCTCCGACCGGCGGGCACCGGGCGAGGCAAGTCACGGCGGAGCGTCAGGCTCTGGCGCGGCGTGCCCGATCCAGGTGTCGGGACCGGTGTTCCGATTTCAGTGCCTGACCGGCCCGTGGGGCGCCGATCAGGCAGCGACTAGATACTGTGTCCATTGAATGCTTCATTGAGTGGAGTAAGGGCCTTTTCCCAAGGCGAGCGAACTTTATTCAAGGGTAGTATCGAAGTCAATCGCAGAGGGGGTCGTTAAATAACTTTCATCTTGTCGAATGCGATATTTAGTGTGTAGGAAAGCATTCTTCATAGGCTCGGCCTGCAGGCGGCATTGCACCGTGCAGGCTCTGCTAACTGGGGGCTCAGTGGTCCGCTGAAGGCGCCAGGCGGGCCTCGAGGTCGGCCACCTGCTTTTCCAGTGCTTCAAGGCGGGCACGGGTGCGGGCCAACACCACCATCTGGCTGTCGAATTCTTCTCGGCTGACCAGGTCCAGCTTGCTGAAGGTGCTCTGCATCAGGGCCTTGAACTGGCTTTCGAGTTCGGCGCGCGGTTGCGCAGTATCGCCGCTGAACAGGCGCGAGGCCTGGTCGCTCAGGGCATCGAGGAGGGCTTTGGGCGCGAGCATGGGGCAGGCTGTCCATCAAGAGGGAAGGGTTGGCAGTGTAGCACGGAGCCCCGGAACGGCTGGATGCACACTTTTTGCGCAGCATGCAGGGGTTGTATGCACCGGAATTGTGCGCCTTCTTCTCTGAGGGCCTCAGGCCAATCCTCGAGCATTAACGTAATGGCCTGTAATTCCGAGCTTTTTGAGAAATGGCAAGGTTTCTGCAATGACTCTCGCAAGCCATGCACTGATGACGTCCTGAGTGATCGGGCAGTGTGCAGGCGCAATCGCTAGGTCTCACGTCACCCACCGAAGCGTGCGTCGGAGGGGGGAAGGAAACCAACGACGCGTTACAAAGCCAGGCGCTGCGCTTAGACTTGAGACGGGTTTGTTTTCCTGGGGCAAGTCCACCAAATCGGGAGAAGAGTTTCATGAAGCTAGTCACTGCCATCATCAAGCCGTTCAAGCTGGACGACGTGCGCGAGTCGCTGTCGGAAATCGGCGTGCAGGGCATCACCGTGACCGAAGTCAAGGGCTTCGGCCGGCAGAAGGGCCATACCGAGCTGTACCGTGGTGCCGAGTACGTGGTCGATTTCCTGCCCAAGGTCAAAATCGATGTCGCCATCGACGACAAGGACCTGGACCGGGTGATCGAAGCCATTACCAAGGCTGCCAACACCGGCAAGATCGGTGACGGCAAGATCTTCGTGGTGAATCTGGAGCAAGCCATCCGCATCCGTACCGGCGAGACCGATACCGACGCGATCTAAGCGACGCAACACCGCCTCACCAAACCCAACACGCCCCAGGAGAAAACAAATGACTCTGCGCAAGATCGCAGGGCTAGGAGCCCTATTGTCCCTCGTCATGCCTGGCCTGGCCTTGGCAGACGAAGCCGCCGCCCCGGTGCTGAACTCCGGCGACACCGCCTGGATGCTCACCGCCACCGCGCTGGTACTGTTCATGACCATCCCGGGCCTGGCCCTGTTCTACGGTGGCATGGTGCGCTCCAAGAACCTGCTGTCGGTGATGATGCAGTGCTTTGCCATCACCGGTCTGATCAGCATCCTGTGGGTCGTCTACGGTTACAGCATCGCCTTCGATACCGCCGGTATGGAAAAGGGCGTGCTCAACTTCAATTCCTTCATCGGGGGCTTCTCCAAGGCCTTCCTCGCGGGCGTCACGCCATCGGGCCTGACCTCGGCCACTGCGCTGTTCCCCGAGGCGGTGTTCATCACCTTCCAGATGACCTTCGCCATCATCACCCCAGCGCTGATCGTCGGCGCCTTCGCCGAGCGCATGAAGTTCTCCGCCATGCTGGTGTTCATGGGCGTGTGGTTCACCCTGGTCTATGCGCCGATCGCGCACATGGTCTGGAGCGGTGACGGTGCGCTGATGTGGGACTGGGGCGTGCTGGACTTCGCTGGGGGCACCGTGGTGCACATCAACGCCGGTGTCGCGGGCCTGGTGGCCTGCGTGGTGCTGGGCAAGCGCAAGGGCTACCCGACCACGCCGATGGCACCGCACAACCTGGGCTACACCCTAGTCGGTGCGGCCATGCTGTGGATCGGCTGGTTCGGCTTCAACGCAGGCTCCGCCGCGGCCGCCAACGGTACCGCCGGCATGGCCATGCTGGTGACCCAGATCGCCACCGCCGCCGCCGCGCTGAGCTGGATGTTCGCCGAGTGGATCGGTCATGGTAAACCGAGCGCGCTGGGCATCGCGTCGGGTGTGGTCGCGGGTCTGGTCGCCATCACTCCGGCGGCGGGCACGGTAGGTCCGATGGGCGCTCTGGTGATCGGCCTGGCGTCCGGCGTGATCTGCTACTTCTGCTGCGCCACCAGCCTCAAGCGCAAGCTGGGCTATGACGACTCGCTCGATGCCTTCGGCGTGCATGGCGTGGGCGGCATCGTCGGCGCGATTCTCACCGGCGTGTTCGCGGCACCTGCGCTGGGCGGCTTCGGCACGGTCACCGATATCGGTGCGCAGGTCTGGGTACAGGCCAAGGGCGTGATCTTCACTGTGGCCTATACCGCCATCGTCACCTACGTGATTCTCAAGGTACTGGACGCGGTGATGGGGCTGCGGGTCAACGAAGAAGAAGAGTCGGTCGGTCTCGACCTGGCTCAGCACAACGAGCGTGGTTACAACCTGTAATCGCCACGCGGTAAAAAACTTGCCCGGCTCGTCCGGGCATTTTTTTGCCTGATTTTTACTGTTTCGCCTTGGGGCAAACGGTTTACCCGACACGTTCGTGACGTAGGGCGAATACTTACAAAATGACGGGTATTGATGGAGCTTTGCTTTTTCTCCCGGCGCGCTAGAATGCGCGCCGGAGGGGGCCTTCGAGGCGCCCTGCGCACGTCGGTGCCAGCTTTGCTAGGCTGGCTCATAGCGCAAGGCCATCGGCCCCCGCCGAAGATTTCGCCAGTGCTGGCCTTAGGCCGGAACCTGCTGGCAAGCGCTCCCTGTACGCAGCGCATACTCCAGGCCGTGGCCAATCCACGGTCGGTGGAATTTTCACCGGTGGCTGCCGGTCTACGGCATCACTGGGCCATAACTAATCTGCTTTTCGCAAGTCATGAGGTAGAACATGAGCGACGACGATCTGGAAAACGATGACCTCGAAGTCGGCGACGACGAAGAGGGTGACGAGGCCCTCGAAACGGCGGCCGACGACGGTGCCGAAGATGCCGGCGACGACGACAGCAGTCCGGCGCCGGCGGCCAAGGGCAAATCCAAGGCCGCTGTCTCGGTAGACGAGATGCCGAGCCTGGAGGCCAAGCAGAAAGAGCGCGATGCGCTGGCCCGGGCCATGGAAGAGTTCCTGGCGCGCGGTGGCAAGGTGCAGGAAGTGGAGGCCAACGTGGTCGCCGATCCGCCCAAGAAGCCGGACAACAAGTACGGCAGCCGCCCTATCTGAGTGGCTGAGTGCGAAAGAGCCCGCCGTCGCTGCGGGCTTTTTTGTGGGCGCTGAAAGGACAGGCGCTCAGCGCCAACGCGCCAGCACCTCGGGAAGCTGCGACAGCTGCCGGACCTCGGCGTCCGGCGCGCGCTCGCCGGTCCAGTCCTTGCCCTGGGGGTTGAACCACACCGCGCGCAGGCCGGCGCGCTGGGCGCCGGAAATGTCATCACCCGGATGGTCTCCGATGTGTACTGCGGCGGCTGCCTCGACCCCGCCGCGCTTGAGCGCTTCGAGAAACGGTGCCGGATCCGGCTTGCCCACGCCCAGGTCCTCGGCGCACAGGGCAAAGCGGAAGTAGTCGGAGATGCCCAGGCGACGCACATCGGCGTTGCCATTGGTCACTACGCCCAGCACATAGTGCTGGCGCAGAATCTCCAATACGGGCTCGACTTCTGGGAACACTTTGACCTGGTGCCGGGCCTGCAGGAACACCTCGAAGGCTTCGTCTGCCAGCGCCTGCGCCTGCTCTCGGGCGTAGCCGACTTCCGCCAGCGCGTTGAACAGCACACGTCGGCGCAGCGCACTGATGCGGTGCTTGAGCGCTGGTTCGGCCTGGACCAGGCGTTCGCGGATGGCAAACAGGTGTTCGACCGGCACGCTGCCCAGGCGTGGGGCATTGGCAGCCAGCCAGTCGCGCAAGAGGATTTCGGCGCTGGCGATCACGGGCGCGGTGTCCCACAAGGTGTCGTCCAGGTCGAAGGTGATCAGTTTGATGGTCATGAGTCGCTATCCTTGCTGCGTTTGGCCCGTGGGTGGGCGCTGTCGTAGACGGCGGCCAGGTGCTGGAAGTCCAGGTGGGTATAGATTTGCGTGGTACTGATGTCGGCGTGGCCGAGCATTTCCTGTACCGCCCGCAAATCCTGGGACGATTCCAGCAGATGGCTGGCGAACGAATGGCGGAGCATGTGCGGGTGCAGGTGCTGGCCCAACTCGCGCTCGCCGGCGGCCTTGACCCGTAGCTGTATGGCCCGCTGGCCCAGGCGCTTGCCTTGGCGGGTGACGAACACCGCGCTGTCACGCGGGGCGCTGATGCCGCGCAGCTTCAGCCAGGCTTGCAAGGCTTCGCGGGCCTTGCGCCCGACCGGCAGCACGCGCGCCTTGCCCCCTTTACCGTGGACCTGCACCAGCGCGCCAGCGAGGTCGAGTTGCTCCAGGTCCAGCTGAGTCAGCTCCGACAGGCGCAAGCCCGAGGAATAGAACAGTTCGAGGATGGCTTGGTCGCGGCGGGCGATGAAATCGTCATCGACGCCGCCGTCGAGCAGTTGCAGGGCGCGGTCGGTGTCGAGGGTCTTGGGCAGGCGGCGCTCGCCTTTGGGCGGTGCCAGGCCGTTGGCCGGGTCGTGCTCGCACAATCCTTCGCGGTTGAGGTAGCGATACAACCCGCGCACTGCCGAGAGCAGGCGCGCCAGGCTGGTCGAGGACTGGCCATGATGGTGCAGACGCGCCACCAGTTGACGCAACTGCTGGATCTGCAATGTCTTCCAACTGGCGATGCCTTGGTTATTGCAGAACTCGAGCACTTTGTTCAGATCGCGCCGGTAGGCGAGTTGGGTGTGTTCGGACACCTGGCGCTCGTTGCGCAGGTGCGCGCAATAAGCCGCCAGCTCACGTTCCATCAGCGCACCGAGCGCAGCGTCTGCGTCACCCGTGGAACCACGCGGCCGAGGATTTCGGCGATGTAGGTGAGGAACAGGGTGCCGACGCTGCTCTTGTAGTGCTGCGGGTCGCGACTGCCGATGGCCAGTACCCCGTGCAGCCCCTGGTGCTCCAGCGAGGCCACGGCACTGGAGCCCACCTCCAGGCGCTGTTCGTCGCCGAACAGGAATGCCAGCTCATGCTCGCGCAGGTTGCCGCTGACCGTCTTGCCGCTGCCCAGCAGCCCACCGATGGCCTGTTGCGCCTCGGCGCTGCTGACCCAGCGCCCGACGGGCGCGGCGTTGTCGCCGAACAGGATCAGGCTGACGAAGGGCACCTGGAATTCCTGGCGCAGGCTGTCTTCGACCGCCATCACCACTTCTTCCAAGGTGTTGGCGTCGAGCAGGTCGAGAATCAGCCGACGGGTTTTTTCGAACAATCGGTCGTTGTCGCGGGCCACGTCCATCAGTTGCGACAGGCGATGGCGCATCTCGATGTTGCGCTCGCGCAGCAGCGTGAGCTGACGTTCCACCAGCGATACGCTGTCGCCGCGCTGGTGAGGGATGCGTTGCTCGATCAGCAGGTCGTCGTGCTCGGCGAAGAAGGTGGGGTGGGCGCGCAGGTAGGCGATCACCGCCTCGGCGTCGAGATCGGCGGCTTGCTCGGGTACAACCTGTGGCTGATCGGTCATGGCGGATACTCGTTTAGAAACGGACCTGTCCTTCGTAGACGCGCACGGCGGGACCGGTCATGCGTACCGACTGGCCCGGGCCTGCCCATTCGATGCTCAGGCGTCCGCCCGGCAGCTCGATGCACACGGGCGAGTCCATCCAGCCCTGCGCGATGGCGGCCACGGCGGCGGCGCAGGCGCCGGTGCCGCAGGCCTGGGTCTCGCCAGCACCGCGCTCCCATACCCGCAGGTAGGCGCGGTGACGGTCGACAACCTGGAGGAAGCCGGCGTTCACCCGTTGCGGGAAGCGCGGATGGTGTTCGATCTTAGGTCCCAGTTCGTGTACTGGTGCGCGCTGCACGTCATCGACGCGCAGCACCGAATGAGGGTTGCCCATCGACACGGCGGCGATCTGATGAACCTGTCCATCAATCTGCAGCGGGTAGCTGAGCGCCTGCTCGTCGGCAACGAAGGGGATGTCGGCCGGCACGAAGCGCGGTGGCCCCATGTCGACGCAGACCTGGCCATCGTTCTGGATGTCCAGCTCGATGACGCCGCCTTTGGTCTCGACACGGATGCGCTTCTTCGCCGTCAGGCGCTTGTCCAGCACGAAACGGGCGAAGCAGCGCGCGCCATTGCCGCATTGTTCGACCTCGGAGCCGTCGGCGTTGAAGATCCGGTAGCGGAAGTCCACCTCCGGATTGGTCGGCGCCTCGACGATCAGCAGTTGGTCGAAACCGATGCCGGTGTGGCGGTCGCCCCATTGCTTGGCGTGCTTGGGCTGGATGTGCGCATGCTGGCTGACCAGGTCGAGCACCATGAAGTCATTGCCCAGTCCGTGCATCTTGGTAAAACGCAGCAGCATGGGTTCACTCCGGCAGCAGGCTTTCGCCGGCGAACAATTCAGCGATGGTTTCGCGGCGGCGCACTTCGAAGGCCTGGTCGCCATCGACCAGCACCTCGGCGCAGCGGCCCCGGGTGTTGTAGTTCGAGCTCATGACGAAACCATAGGCGCCCGCCGAACGCACGGCCAGCAGATCGCCTTCGGCCAGGTTCAGCGCACGGTCCTTGGCGAGGAAGTCGCCGGTTTCGCAGATGGGCCCGACCAGGTCGTAGGCGCGTGTCTGGCCTTCGCGCGGGCTGACGGCGCTGACGTCCATCCAGGCCTGGTACAGGGCCGGACGAATCAGGTCGTTCATCGCCGCATCGATGATGGCGAAGTCCTTGTGTTCGGTGTGCTTGAGGTACTCGACGCGGGTCAGCAATACGCCGCCGTTGGCGACGATGTAGCGGCCCGGTTCGAATACCAGCGCCAGATCGCGCGCGCCGACGCGCTCGCGGATGGCCTGCAGGTAGTCGGCCACCTGCGGCGGCTGCTCGTCGCGGTAGCGCACGCCGACACCGCCGCCCAGGTCCAGGTGACGCAGGTGGATGCCGCACTCGGCCAGGCGATCGACCAGGGCCAGCAGGCGATCCAGCGCGTCGAGGAATGGATCGACGGTGGTCAACTGCGAGCCGATATGGCAGTCGACGCCGACCACGTCCAGGTTCGGCAGTTGTGCGGCGCGCACGTAGAGGGCTTCGGCATCGGCGATGGCGATGCCGAACTTGTTTTCCTTCAGGCCCGTGGAGATGTACGGGTGGGTGCCCGCATCGACGTCCGGGTTGACCCGCAGCGACACCGGGGCCACTTTGCCCATCTCGGCGGCCACGGTTTGCAGGCGCTCGAGTTCGTCGGTGGATTCGACGTTGAAGCAGTGCACACCCACTTCCAAGGCGCGGCGCATGTCTTCACGGGTCTTGCCGACGCCGGAGAACACCACGCGGTCGGCGCGTCCGCCTGCGGCCAGCACGCGCTCCAGCTCGCCGCCGGAGACGATGTCGAAGCCTGCGCCCAGGCGCGCCAACAGGTTCAGCACACCCAGGTTGGAGTTGGCCTTGACCGCGAAGCACACCAAGTGCTCGACCCCTTGCAGGGCGTCGGTGTAGCTGCGGTACTGGGCCTCGATATGGGCGCGCGAATAGACGTAGGTCGGGGTGCCGAAGCGCTCGGCGATGGCCGACAGGGCCACGCCCTCGGCGAACAACTCGCCGCCGCGGTAGTTGAATGCGTCCATGGGATTTCCTTACTGCGCTGGCGACTGCTCGGGCAGCGGTTCTTCGGCTTGCGGCGCGGCCTGGGCCGGCTGCCCGTGTTGATGCGACGACTTGCGTGCGCTCTTGCCGTCCTTGCCGTCTTCAGGCAGGTACAGGGGGCCTTTCTGGCCGCAGGCCGAAACGAGGCAGGCAACAGCGACCAGCGCCGCAACGGAGGAAATCAGGCGCTTCATGGGCGAAATCCTTTGAATTAAGCAGTATTGCGCCCGAGTATACCGAGCGCCCGGCAGATTGCCTATGCGAGGGTCCGGGCGAGTCGAGCCGCAAGCCGCGAGCGGCAAGTGGCAAGCTGCAAGCGGCAAGTTTGTGGCGCCGGTCGTCTGCGCTGGGCGGTTTTTCTTGTCTCTTGCCGCTTACGGCTTGAAGCTGGGCGCCTTGCGCCGGTATCGTGCCCGGCTTGCGTCCCTGCAGCCATTTCCGAGGTTCCTGCAATGAGTTTGAGCGAAGCGCGTTTCCACGATCTGGTCGACGCCACCCAACAGGCCCTGGAGGATCTGTTCGATGACACCGACCTGGATCTGGACATGGAAAACTCCGCCGGGGTGCTGACCATCAAGTTCGACAACGGCAGCCAACTGATCTTCAGCCGCCAGGAACCGCTGCGCCAACTGTGGCTGGCCGACCGTTCCGGCGGTTTTCACTTCGACTACGACGAAGAGAGCGGCAAGTGGGTGTGCGAGAAGAGCGAAGAGCTGCTCGGCGAGATGCTCGAACGCATCGTCTGGGAGCGGGTCGGCGAGAAGCTGGACTTCGACGAGATCTGATATGAGCGATCAGCCGCGACCTCCCAAGCCGCTCTACAGCAACGTCAGCCCAGCCGTGCCTTCGCCCTGCATCAATGTGTGTCGGCTCGATGAGCGCCGTGTCTGTACCGGCTGCTACCGGCATGTGGAGCACATCCGCGAGTGGCGCGCGGCTGACGATGAGCGGCGCCGGCACATCTGCCGCGAGGCCCGGGCGCTGAAGGCGGCGACGCCTGAGGCTTGAGTATTTGTCCGGCTGTGGTAGTGTCGAGCCATTACTGGCCTCGCCAGAAGCCATCAGCAAACCCCGCCCTTGGGCGGGGTTTTGCTTTATCTACAGCCTGAAATGCCCCGTTGAAAGGAGTCCGACTGGATCATGAGCACCCAACCTACCCTTATCCTCACCCGATTGGACGTGCAGCGTCTGGAGCGTCTGATCGACAGCCTCGACGACAGTACGCCGGGTGTGCTCGCCCTGCAGGACGAGCTGGACCGCGCCGATCAGGTGGTCGGTCACGAGGAAGTCCCGGCCGGTGTGGTGACCATGAACTCGCGCGTGCACTGCCGCGAGCAGGCCACCGGCAAGGATTACCACTTGACGCTGGTGTACCCGAAGGACGCGGGCGTGGAGGGCAACGTCTCGATCCTCGCACCGATCGGTTGCGCGCTGCTCGGCCTGTCGGTGGGCGACCAGATCGACTGGCCGGCACCGGGCGGCAAGACCCTCAAGCTCAAGTTGCTGGCGGTCGAATACCAGCCCGAAGCGGCGGGCGATTTCGATCTGTAAGCTGGCCGAGACTTGAGGCCTTGCCCGACAAGCGTCAGCGGGCCTGCCTGGCCCGCAGTTGGCAGGCATGGATGCAGTTGTCGACGATGCGGCTGCGCAGCGACCAGTCGGTGTTGATGATGCGGAATTTCTGGATGTAGCTGTTCAGGTCCTGCGATTCGAACCACTCGTCGATCTTGTCGCTGAAGTCATCCGGGCGGAACAACTCGGCCACGTTGTATTTGGCGCACTGAATCGCGCTCAGCTCGCCCCTGCTATCGTCCACCGGTGGTTGCTTGTCCATGAACGCCTTCAGCGTGGCGGCCGAGGGTGTGTTTTCACCGATCCACACCTGACGCACGCCAGGCCAGTAGTCGCCGCGGTCTTGATGGTTGTAGGCGATCACGATGTTCTTGCCCGGGTGCTGGCTCCACAACTCGTCCAGTGTCAGGTGACTCAGGGACTTGGGGATGAACATCGAGCCGAAGTGCCGGTTCATCGCCTCGCGCAGCCAGCCGTGTTCCTTTTCGCCGAAGCGCTCGAACTGATGGAAGTCGAGGATCACGATTTCCTTGGCGTTGGCCGGCGTTTTGAAAAACTGCTTGAGCTGATTGAGGACGTCGCCGAACAGGTTGCGCCCGGAACTGCTCATGTGGAACAGCTGATAGCGGTAGGCTTGATCCGGGGTGTATTCGTGGTATGCCCGCACGCGCAGGTCCAGCACGCGAATACCGCCACGGACCTGATCGATACAGGGAACGTCCTGGGTGAGCTCCTGGGCGATCACGCCGCCGACCTTGGTGTCCATGCCCGAATCGTGGCTGCCGGGCAGAATCAGTTCGTGAATACGCAGGCTGCCCAGTTCAGGGGTCGAGCCCATCCAACATGCTTTGTTCATCATCGAGTACTCCAGTGCCAAGAGCGCTTGATGGTGGTGCGGCCGATGGATTGGCAGCAGCGGGAATCGGTGCAGGGTCAGGGCTGCGATGTGCGCTGTTGCAGGTGCAGGCCATCGTTCAGCGCCTGCTCAAGGGCTTGCTTGTGGCGCAGCAGAACCGCAGTCGAGGCCGGTCGTTCGTCGTCCAGGCCCGACAGGTCCAGGTCGGTGATATAGCAGCGGTAAACACCTGCGCTGTGGCGCTGCTCGAGGATCTGTCGCGCGACCACGGCATACAGCTGATCGCCATACTCCAGCTCGGAATACTCGAGCTGATCGCAATACAGGGTGACCTGTGGCGCCTGCTGTGGGGCGGCCTGAACGATCGCCTGCACTTCGTAGTAGGGCTGGGCTTCGTCCACGGCCGGTGTCGGGCGCCGCTCCACGCTTCGAGCCTTTCCCGGGCCATTGGGCAGCAACTGGTAATAGTGGATATCCAGCGCCGCTTGGCGACCGTCCAACGGCAGGCGCGCCTTGCGGCGCATGGCCACCGAATTCAGGAAACGCTGCAAGGGCAGCAGCAGGTGCTCTTCATCCTGCAGCGGTGATTGCTGTTGCCACAACACCCCGTGCTCGTCGAGCACGTAGAGGTCGGCGAACCCTTCATGCAGGCGATAGAACACCTGGATGCACTCGGGCTGACCCAGTGCCAGCAACAGCGGCAAGTCGTGGTCCGTCAGGGCTTGGCCATCCAGCTGCAAGGGGCTGTAGTGCGTGCGCTCTTCGCCCAGGTGGGTGAGCAGGGCCGCGTGCCCGTCCAGTGTGGTCAGCTCGACCTGGCCCGCGTCGAGCGCCAGCACATGGGTATGCTGCGCCACTTGCAGCAGGAACCGATGACCGAGGTCGCGCTCCAGCAGGCCTTGGGCGGTGTCGAACAGTTCCTCGACGCGCTGGGCGATGGCCTGGGCACGGTTATGGCAGAAGCAGCGTACCGTCAGGCGCGGGCGCGGGGTGCGTGAGCCACGACTGTTGAGAAAATCGCGCAGGCAGCGCATCAAGGCATGTTCGCCGTCGTAGCGCTGCACCAGCACTTCGTTCCAGCTGTTGAGGGTGACCTGGTCGAGCGTCAGCACCAGGTTTTCGCGCACCCCGGCGTAGCTCAGCGAGTCGGTGCGCTCGGTGGTCATCAGGATGTTCAGGTCACGGTGTTGACGCAGCGGATCGAGGCCGACATTCACCAGCAGCAGGACTTCCTGGGCCACGCTCGGTTGCAGCAGGTCGATGTCGCTGACGTTCTGCAGCGGCAGGGGCAAGCTCTGCTGCAAGCTTCCCATCAGGTTGAACAGTTCGAATTCGCTCAGGTCGCTGACCCCAGGGTGCAGAGCCAGGCGCGTGCTGCTGTCGATGACGCCGTTGCGGTGCGCCCAGGCCAGCAGTTCGATCAGCTCGCGGCAGCGCTTGAGCGGGTGGGTATGCTCCCATTCATGCACGCCCAGGCTGCCGGGGTAGAGTCCCCAGAGGTAAGTGCCAGGCTCCTTGCGGTTGGGTGATTGCACCAAGGTCAGGGTGTCCTCGGCCACGTCCGGAGCAATGCCGGGGTTGATGACTTCGATCTTGCCGACGCGGCGTTCGAAGGCGGCATACAGGCGCCGTCCGAGTACGTTCAGGTCGCGCTGCTCGGCGCGGCTGCCGGCGCCTTTTTCGCGAGCGAATTGACTGACGAAGCGATAGCTGTGATTGAGTTCGCTCACCAGCTCGCGGCGCTCCAGCGCCACTTGGCGGACCTTCCATTGACTGCGGGTATCGAGCAGGGCCAGTTGCTGATCGCTCCAGCCCCATTCGTCGGTCAGGCGGGCGAGCAGGCGCTGTTGCCAACCGTCGCGAGTCGAGCGTGCACACAGGCTGAGTTTCTTGTTCACCTTCAGATACAGGCTGCGGCGTACCCGCTCCAGGCGCGCGCGCTCGTTGCGCTGCAACAGGTAGCGTTCGATGCGCCGGTAGACCAGTACATAAGGGTCGAGCTCGTCCAGGTCCAGGCAATTGGCGAATACGGCGCGCTTGTAGTCCAGGCTCAGGCAGCGCACCTCGGGGTGCTCGCTGGCATAGGCCTCGGTGAGCAGCAGCTTGAGCAACGATTTGTAGGGCGAGTCGATGCCCTTGAACAGTTGCCACAGCCCGGCGCCGACGAATTCCTGGGCGGGAATGTGCGCCAGGTGGCCAAGGTCGAGCGCCTCATGGGGGCCGATGAAGCGCTTGGAGAGCAGCGTGCAGGTGTAGGCCTGATAGTTCGACTCTTCATACACCGGCACCAGCCACCACAGTGGGGTGCGCCCGGCCAGCCAGATCGCCGTGCGGTAGAACTCGTCGAGCAGCAGAAAGTGCTGCGTGGTACCGCAGTCGTCGGAACTGAGCTGGCCGTCGCGCTGGCCCTGGGCGAAGCCGTGCGGCTCGATCATGAACAGGTGCGCCTCGGCGCCCTGGGTGGCCGCCCAGACCTCGAGCAATTGACACTTGCGTCGCAGTTCGGCCAGCTCAGGTTCGGCCAGGTCCGGCGCGTGGCAGACCCACAGGTCCATGTCGCTCTGTTCGGCCTGGGCCAGGGTGCCGAGGCTGCCCATCAGAAACAGTCCATGGATCGGCTGAGGCGGGTTGCCGTGGCGTGCCTTGTAGGTGAACGAGCGGGTCAGGCGCTGCGCTTCGGCCAGCAGTTCAGCGTCCGGCTCGAAGCCCGATACGCCGGCTGGCGTGCCGCCCGAGACGTAGCCAGGCAGCAGTGGATGATTGACGTGGAAGAACAGTGGCAACAGCTTGAGCACTGTCTGCTGGCGGCTGGAGAGCCCGTCCATGGCCCGTTCCAGGCGACCTTGATTGATCTGCAGGAAGCGCCCACGCAGGGTCGACAGCACCTTGCGGTCAATGCCTTGGTCCAGGTCGGGGCGAATTTCGTGAGGGTGGCTCATGACGTGCTCAGGCAAGTCGGGATGCGTCGGCGAGTGTAACCTGAGCGACAAGAATGCATAAGAGAATGGATGGCATTTTGGCGCCATTTTTCCAGCGGCTGGCGATCTGGCAGGCAGGCGTCGTGAGGGACGCCTGCGCGGTGCGATCCCGAGAAGGCGTCTTTACGTGGCTAGGCCGGCTGTGGTGACTTGAGCACGTTCAGCAGCAGTTGCACGCTCTCGACCGCGTCGTGACCGAGGCTGGTCAGGTAGCCGCCATCGGGCTGATCGGTGAGCTGCTTCTCATGCAGGCGCTTGGCGGCGGCGATGAGCGAGGGCGACGCGTTGGCGTGAATCTTGATCCCTTCCTGGCTGCTGTCCAGGTTGAACAGGGCAAGCACTTCCAGTTCGGCGATCAGATCGGGGGTGAAGGACATGGGCAACTCCTGACTTCCAGACGAGGATGGAAGTCAGGAGTGTAGTCAGACTTGTTCGTCGTCGCCTTGATTTGCCTCAGGCGGCAGTTCCGGCAGGGCGCGCAGGGCGTTTTCGTACCATTCGGTATTGAACGCGCGGTCTTCATTGAGCAGCGCGTCGATCTCGATGGCCAGCACGTGGGCCATGAGGTTGAGGATATCCTCATGCGCGTAGCCGACCAGGCTCAGCTTGTTGTAGGTGGCCTTGGCGGCGGGCGGATTGCCGCTTTCGATCTGGTTTTCGATAGCCTGGGTCAGGGTGGCTTCGGCGAAGGCTTCGTCGTCGTTGTCGAGGTCGGTGGGTTCGCTCATGGCGCTGCTCCTGTGGATAAGGCGCACAGTGTGCCATGCCTGCCTGGGCAATGCCCCATCATCGACGTGCGCCATGATGCTGGTCAGAGCAGGGCCAGTGCGGCTATAAACGTGCGGGCCAACCCCTCACACGGCCTGGAGGCTGTACCCCATGCTCAAGCTCTACGGATTCGCGGTCAGCAACTACTACAACATGGTCAAACTGGCCCTGCTGGAAAAAGGCGTGCCTTTCGAGGAAGTGCTGTTCGTCTCCGGGCAGACCCCGCAGGTGCTGGCGGTGAGCCCGCGCGGCAAGGTGCCGGCGCTGGAAACCGAGCACGGTTTTCTCAGTGAAACCAGCGTGATCCTCGAGTACATCGAGCAGACCCACCCCGAGCATCCGCTGCTGCCCCGCGATGCCTTCGAGCTGGCCAAGGTGCGCGAGCTGCTCAAGGAAATCGAGCTGTACATCGAACTGCCCGCGCGCACCTGCTATGCCGAGGCGTTCTTCGGTCAGCCGGTGGAGCCGCTGGTCAAGGAGAAAGCCCGCGCCGAACTGCTGGTGGGCTTCGCCACGCTCAAGCGCAATGGCAAGTTCGCGCCTTATGTGGCGGGCGAACGCTTGACCTTGGCGGACCTGATGTTCTGCTTCTCGGTGGATCTGGCCTGCGCGGTAGGCAAGAAGGTGCTGGGCATCGATTTCCTTGCTGACTTCCCGCAGGCCGCAGCCTTGTTGCAGAAGTTGCAGGAAAACCCGCACATGGCGCGGATCGTCGCCGACAAGGAAGCGGCGATGCCGGCGTTCCTGGAAATGATCAAGAACAAGCGCTGAAGGGGTCGGGGCTGGCGGGCAGCCCCGACCGTTGCTCGATCAGCGTGCGGCCAGCAGCGCCTGGCCGCGAGCGACGGCGGCGCGCACCTGGGCAGGTGCGGTGCCGCCGATGTGGTTGCGCGCGTTCACCGAGCCTTCCAGGGTGAGCACGGCGAACACATCCTGCTCGATCTGGTCGCTGAACTGGCGCAGCTCTTCCAGGCTCATCTCGGCCAGGTCCTTGCCGTGGTCGACGCCGTACTTGACCGCGTGCCCGACGATCTCGTGGCAGTCACGGAACGGCAGACCGCGACGCACCAGGTAGTCGGCCAGGTCGGTGGCGGTGGAGAATCCGCGCAGCGCGGCCTCGCGCATGATCGCGTGCTTGGGCTTGATCGCCGGAATCATGTCGGCGAAAGCGCGCAGCGAGTCGCGCAGGGTATCGGCGGCGTCGAACAGCGGCTCTTTGTCTTCCTGATTGTCCTTGTTGTAGGCCAGCGGCTGACCTTTCATCAGGGTGAGCAGGCCGGTGAGGGCGCCGAACACACGGCCGGTCTTGCCGCGCACCAGCTCCGGGACGTCCGGGTTCTTCTTCTGCGGCATGATCGAGCTGCCGGTGCAGAAACGGTCGGGCAGGTCGATGAACTGGAATTGCGCGCTGGTCCACAGCACCAGCTCTTCGGAGAAGCGCGACAGGTGCATCATCGCCAGGCTCGCGGCCGCGCAGAATTCGATGGCGAAATCGCGGTCGGACACGCCGTCCAGCGAGTTGCCCGAGACCGCCTCGAAGCCCAGCAGCGTGCAGGTGAGTTCACGGTCGATGGGATAGGTGGTGCCGGCCAGTGCGGCGCTGCCCAAGGGCATGCGGTTGACGCGCTTGCGGCAGTCGACCAGGCGCTCGTAGTCGCGGCTGAGCATTTCGAACCAGGCCAGCAGGTGATGGCCGAAGGTCACCGGTTGGGCGGTCTGCAGGTGGGTGAAGCCGGGCATGATGGTCTCGGCTTCGCGCTCGGCCTGGGCCAGCAGGCCCTGCTGCAGGCGGGTGATTTCGGCCAGGATCAGGTCGATCTCGTCACGCAGCCACAGGCGGATGTCGGTGGCGACCTGGTCGTTGCGGCTACGGCCGGTGTGCAGCTTCTTGCCGGTGACGCCGATGCGGTCGGTCAGGCGCGCTTCGATGTTCATGTGCACATCTTCCAGATCGACGCGCCAGTCGAACTGGCCCGCTTCGATTTCGCCCTGGATGGTGTTCAGCCCGTCGATGATCGCGTCGCGTTCGGCGTCGGACAGCACGCCGACCTGCGCCAGCATGGTGGCGTGGGCAATCGAACCCATGATGTCGTGACGGTACAGGCGCTTGTCGAAATCGACCGAGGCGGTGAAGCGGGCGACGAAGGCGTCGACGGGCTCGCTGAAGCGGCCGCCCCAGGACTGGTTGGTCTTGTCGGTGCTCATGGATCCACTCATAGAAGGCGTGACTGAAAAAGTGGCGCCGATGATAGCAGGGTTGGGCTGCCGTCCGTAGGACAGCGGTCGGCGCGATGGCCGTTTTGCGGCATGCCAGCGGCGCTACAGGATATTCAGCGATTGAACGGCAGCGTTCCACGGACCGTCTACAGTTTCACAGAGGGCCGGCAGCGATTCTGTCGGACCAGTGAATCTTTGGCCTTCGCATGGGTCTGTAGCGTGACCGCAACACGGTCCACCGACTCCTGTCACGCAGACCCACCTTGCGAGACTCACTCAGGAATCCAGCGCAATTATGAATGTCCTGATCGTTGACGATGAATCCCAGGCCCGTGACCGCCTGAGCCGCCTGCTTGGCGAGCTGGAGGGCTACAACGTGCTGGAACCCAGTGCCACCAGCGGCGAGGAGGCCCTGGCACTGATCGACAGCTTGAAACCCGACGTGGTGCTGCTCGACACCCGCATGCCAGGCCTGGACGGCCTGCAGGTCGCGGCTCGCCTGTGCGAACGTGAGGCGCCGCCAGCGGTGGTGTTCTGCCTCGATGACGACGAGTTGGAGGCGTTCAACCACAGCACCCTCAGCCACGTCGGCCACGCCACCCAACCCCAGGCATTGCGCGATGCCCTGCGCAGGGCCGACAAACCCAACCGTACCCAGCTCGCGGCACTCACCCGGCCCGCCACCGAAGCCGGTGGAGGCCCACGCAGCCATATCAGCGCCCGCACCCGCAAAGGTATCGAACTGATTCCGCTGGGTCAGGTGATCTACTTCATCGCCGATCACAAATACGTGACTTTGCGCCACGAAGGCGGCGAGGTGCTGCTGGACGAGCCGCTCAAATCCCTGGAAGACGAGTTCGGCGAGCGCTTCGTGCGCATCCATCGCAACGCGCTGGTGGCGCGCGATCGCATCGAGCGGCTGCAACGTACGCCGCTTGGCCACTTTCAACTGTTCCTCAAGGGCCTGAACGGCGATGCGCTGACCGTCAGCCGCCGGCATGTAGCCGGTGTGCGCAAGATGATGCAGCAGCTCTAAGCCTTGCCCGCGCATGGCCGTCGCCAGGGATGGCAGGCCTTGTAATGACCTGGATCTGCTAGCCAAGCGAGCCGAGCTGTTATCATCGCCGGCATTTCTCTGCTTCGGTGCGTCAGATGTCCACTCGCGAAATCCGCATTGCCACCCGTAAAAGCGCCTTGGCCCTGTGGCAGGCCGAATACGTCAAAGCGCGCCTGGAACAGGCGCATCCCGGCCTCATCGTGTCCCTGGTGCCGATGGTCAGCCGTGGCGACAAGCTGCTCGACGCGCCACTGGCGAAGATCGGCGGCAAGGGGCTGTTCGTCAAGGAGCTGGAAACCGCACTGCTCGACAACGAGGCCGACATCGCCGTCCATTCGATGAAGGACGTGCCCATGGACTTCCCCGAGGGCCTGGGTTTGTACTGCATCTGCGAACGCGAAGACCCGCGCGATGCCTTCGTTTCCAACACCTTCGACAGCCTGGATGCGCTGCCGGCCGGGAGCATCGTCGGCACGTCCAGCCTGCGCCGGCAGGCGCAGCTGCTGGCCCGTCGCCCAGACCTGGAGATCCGCTTCCTGCGCGGCAACGTCAACACGCGCCTGGCCAAGCTCGATGCCGGCGAGTACGACGCGATCATCCTGGCGGCAGCGGGGCTGATTCGCCTGGGCTTCGAAGCACGTATCACCTCCAGCATCGGCATCGACGACAGCCTTCCGGCGGGTGGCCAGGGCGCAGTGGGCATCGAGTGCCGCAGTGCCGACCGGGAAATCCATGCGCTGCTGGCGCCGCTCGACCATGCCGACACGGCGGATCGGGTCAAGGCCGAGCGGGCGATGAACAAGCGTCTGAACGGTGGCTGCCAGGTGCCGATCGCCTGCTACGCCGTGCTCGAGGGCGATGACCTGTGGCTACGCGGGCTGGTGGGCCAGCCCAGCGGCGGGACGTTGCTGGTGGCCGATGCCCGCGCGCCGCGCGCCGAGGCTGAACGCCTGGGTGTGCAGGTGGCCGAAGCACTGCTGGCGCAGGGCGCCGAGGCGATCCTCAAGGACGTCTACGGCGAGGCCGGTCATCCGTGAGCAACTGGCGCCTGCTGCTGACTCGGCCTGCCGAGGAATGCGCGGCGGTGGCGCAGGTGCTGAGCGCATCGGGTATTGCCAGCAGCAGCCTGCCGTTGTTGGCGATCGCGCCTGTCGCCCTGGACGCTGCCGCGCGGCAGCGACTGGACGCTATCGGCAGCTATCAGGCGATCATCGTCGTGAGTAAGCCGGCTGCGCGCCTGCTGCTGGATCGGCTCGCCGACGCCGCGCTCGCCGCGCCGCGCCACGGCTGGTTCAGCGTGGGCGAAGCCACGGCCCGGGTGCTCCAGGCCGCGGGTCTGCAGGTGACTTACCCTACAGCCGGCGATGATAGCGAGGCCTTGCTCGGTGTGCCCGTCCTGCGCGAGGCTATCGCGGTTCCTACAGCACGTGTCCTGATCGTCCGTGGCAAGGGTGGTCGCGAACTGCTGGCCGAGCGTCTTGGTGAGCAAGGTGCTAGTGTCGAATATCTGGAACTGTATGAACGTCGCCTGCCGAATCATCCGCCAGGCAGCCTGCTGCAGCGGATCGAAGCGGAACGCCTGAACGGGCTGGTGGTCAGCAGTGGGCAGGGTTTCGAACATCTGCAGCGGCTCGCTGGCGCCCAGTGGCCCCGCGTTGCGCAGATGCCCCTGTTCGTGCCGAGCCCGCGGGTTGCCGAGCAGGCCAGGGCAGCAGGTGCCCAACAGGTTGTGGATTGCCGTGGCGCCAGTGCCACGGCTTTGCTGGCAGCCGTGCAGCGCAGCGCTGCACCTGCCTCTTAAGGCGCCCAGCGCAGAGCGACGGCGCCCCCATGCAAAGGATGGATACGTGAGCGAGACTGTCTTGTCCAACAACGAACAACCCACGGCGGCCGAGGCGCCGCACACCCCCGTCGAGCAGCCGGCCAAGCGGGCTGGCAACGGCCTGGCCATGCTGGCGCTGCTGTTTGGCGCGGCCGGTCTGGGCGTTGGCGGTTGGGGCGCATGGCAGGTGCATCAGTTGCAAGGCAACGAGCAGGGCCAGGGCGAGCATATCGAGGCGCTGAACCAGCGCGCCGAGGCGTTGCAGCAGCGTCAGCAACAACTGGGCTCGCAGCTCGCCGGCCTGCCGGCAGCCAGTGAACTGGAAGATCGCCGGCGTCTGGTGGCGCAGTTGCAGGGCGACCAGCAGCGGCTGAGTCAGCGCCTGGAAACGGTGTTGGGCGAAAGCCGCAAGGAATGGCGGCTGGCCGAGGCCGAACATCTGCTGCGCCTGGCCACCCTGCGTCTGTCAGCCTTGCAGGACATCACCAGCGCCACGGCACTGGTCGAAGGCGCCGACGAGATTCTGCGCGAGCAGAGCGATCCTGGTGTGTTCGCCGCGCGTGAGCAGTTGGCGCGCAGCCTGGCGACCCTGCAAAGCACCCAGCAACCTGACCGAACCGGCCTGTTCCTCAAGCTCGCCGCGCAGCGCGAGCAGGTCCAGCAACTCAGCGCCCTGGCGCCGGAGTTCGACAGCGATGCCAACGCGGTGGGTGCGCTGACCGAAGACGGCGACTTCAGCACGCGTCTGTCGAACTGGTGGGCAGAAATTTCCAAATACTTCCAAGTCGACTTCAATGCCGACCAGAACGTGCGTCCGCTGTTGGCCGGGCAGTCGCTCAGCCAGGTGCGCCTGGCGTTGAGCCTGACCCTCGAGCAGGCCCAGTGGGCCGCGCTCAACGGCCAGGAAAAGGTCTATGCCCGGGCTCTGGACGACGCCCGCAGCGTGCTGCTGGCCAACTTCAATGCCGACAATCCGCAGAGCAAGGCCATGCTCGACAGCCTCAACGCCCTGGCCGAACAGCCGGTGTCGGTGCAGGTTCCCGATCTGGCTGAAAGCCTGGCGGCGGTGCAGGCCTACATCCAGCGCCGGCACCTGCCGGCCGAGGGTGAGGGGGCCAAGCCATGAAGCGTGTCTACCTGCTGGCCGTGCTGGCAATCGTCGTTGCGGCGGGGCTGGGCGTGGCCATCGCCAAGCACAGTGGCTACGTGTTGATCGCCTACGGGGGCTTCCGTTATCAGTCGGGCTTGTGGGCGGCGCTGGCGGCGTTGGTAGTGTTCGTGCTGGCCCTGCTGCTGCTGCGTTATCTGGTGGGGCTGGTGCTGACTTCCAGCGGCGTGGTCAACCCATGGTCGCGACGCAACCGTCGCCGTCGTGTGCGCATCGCCATCGAGCAGGGGCAGTTGGACCTGGCCGAGGGTCGCTGGGCCAGTGCTCAGCGTCACCTGCACCGTGCCGCCGAGGCCGAGCGTCAGCCGCTGTTGTATTACCTCGGTGCGGCGCGCGCCGCCAACGAGCAGGGGCGTACCGAGGACAGTGACAATTTGCTCGAACGCGCCTTGGAGCGTCAGCCCCAGGCCGAGCTGGCCATTGCGCTGACCCATGCGCAACTGCAGATGGACCGCGGCGATACCGACGGTGCGCTGGATACCCTGCTGGTGATGCAGGAGCGCCATCCGCACAACGTCCAGGTGCTGCGTTTGCTGCAGCGTCTGCACCGCGAGCGCGGCGACTGGCCTGCGTTGATTCGCCTGTTGCCCGACTTGCGCAAGGGCAAGGTGCTGCCGGCCCCAGAGCTGGCCGAACTGGAACAGCGTGCCTGGGGGCAGAACCTGAGCCTGGCCGCCACGAGGGGTGAAGATCCACAGGCGGCGCGTCAGTCGCTGGAGCGTGCCTGGCAGCAACTGACCTCGGCCCAGCGCCATGAGCCGCAGTTGGTGTTGGCCTATGCCGAGCAACTGCGTCAGGTGGGCGCCCAAGGGGAGGCGGAGCAGGTGCTGCGCAGCGCCTTGAAGCGTCAGTATGAAAGCCACTTGGCGCGTCTGTACGGGCTGGTGCGCGGTGACGATCCATTGCGCCAGTTGCAGACCGCCGAAGGCTGGCTCAAGGACCACCCGCAGGACCCGAGCTTGCTGCTGACCCTCGGTCGTCTGAGCCAGCAGAACCGCCTCTGGGGCAAAGCTCGCGACTACTTCGAGAGCAGTCTGCGCATGCAACGCAACCCGGAAACCTGTGCCGAGTTGGCGCGACTGTTGGCAGGGCTGGGCGAGACCGAGCGCAGTAATCAATTGTTCCAGGAGGGTCTGGGGCTGCTCGACGAGCGCCTGCTGGCCCTGCCGTTGCCTGAGGCGGTCCAGGCCTGAGCGGCGTCTGGGTGCCGGTGCCGTGTGATTCTGCTGCGTGGCCCGGCACTGCTTGCGCCTTGATCGGGTGCCGCTGGGCACCCTGGCCGCCGCAGTATTTACGGCCTATTTCAATCAGGCGGGTCAGACGCTACTTCATTGTCGTTAAGGCCTAGGATTCTTCCTACCGACATCAGAAATCTTTCCCTTCCAATGAACGACTTCTTCCCTCTGTAGCAACTTGAAACAGCGGTCCCCTTTCCTCTACCGTTTCAAACCACTCCGAACACCATGGGATTCGCATCGGTCATGTCGCAGGTTCGCTCGCGCCCTCTGTTCTTCTTAGGCTTGCTCGGGTCGGTGCTGGCCTTGGCGGCAGCGTTCGTTCTTGAGAACTGGCTGGGGTTGGTGCCATGCCCGCTGTGCCTGAGCCAGCGCTTGCTGCTTGCGCTCTACGGCGTCATCTGTGTGTGCGCTGTCCTGCATGCACCGGGGCTCAAGGGCGCCCGCGCCTACGCGTCGACAGCAATGGTCGTGGCCACCCTCGGCCTGGCCTTGGCCGCCCGGCATGTCTGGTTACAGGGCGAGTGGCCGACCGTCTCGGCCGAACCGTTCGAGCACACCTTCCAGCGCTCCTGGGCGCAGGCGCTGGCGCGCTTGTTGGTTGGTAACTCCGAGTGCGTGTCGATCAGTTGGAGCTTCCTCGACCTCACCCTTCCAGAATGGAGCTTGCTGGCGTTCCTGGCGCTGGCGGCACTGCCCTGCTGGCACCTGTTGGCGTGGTGCCGACGCATGCCGGGCAAGGGTTGATCTGGGGCAAGCGCACGACCAGCGGCTCGGGCCAAGGCTATCGAACGCTTGTATGAACTTAGTCCACTGCGTACCTTGATGGGCAGCACGTGCGGGAATAATCTGCCCTGCACACATACCTAAATCACACGGTTCGATGCCGTTGCGCTGATTTCACCGCTGTGTCGCCCGATCGAGGCGCCGGGTGCAGCTGCATCTGCCCAGCTAGGGAAGAGACTGCCATGCTCGATAGTTGCCAGAACGCCCAGGAACGGTGGGGCGGGGTTCACAAGCTGATCGACCGTTGGCTCAAGGAGCGTCACGAATTGGTGCAGGCGTTCTACGCCTTGCGTGACGCCAAGCCTGCCTTCGCCGACAAGGACAAGAATCGCGACTTCTGCGCGGCGCTGGTCGACTATGTATCGGCGTGGCACTTCGAGATCAGCGAGCAACTGGTCAGCGAAGCCAAGGCCTTTGGCGACACCCGCGGCCTTGAACTCGCCACCCAGATCAACCCGCGCATCGATGACAGCACTCAGATCGCCCTGGCGTTCAACGATCACTGCGAGAAAGGCGAGTGCACCGATCGGGAGCGATTCGCCGAGAAGCTGGGCAAGCTGGGCGGGCTGTTGCATGAGCGCTTCGAGCTGGAAGACTGCCTGATCGAAGTGCTGCACACCGCGCACAAGGTCGAGGGCGCGGTGCAGGCCTGAGTCAGTCGCCCACCGCCAGCAGTTCGATCTCGAAGACCAGTGGGGTGTAAGGCGCGATCAGGTCGCCCGCCCCGTCGGCGCCGTAGGCCTGCGCCGAAGGGATCACTACTCGCCATTTGGCGCCGGTCTTCATCTGCGGCAACGCCACCTGCCATCCCGCGATGACCGAATCCAGGCTGAACCATTGCGGCTGCTGGCTCTGATCGAACACCGAGCCGTCCGGCAACTTCCCCACATAACGAACCTGCACCCTGCCGCCGGCCTTGGGCTGTGCGCCGCTGCCGCTGGCCAGTTCGCTGTAAAGCACACCCTCGCTTAACTCATGCACGCCGGCGCGCCCTCGCTCGGTGGCCATGAAGCGCTTCTCGGCGGCCAGCAACTGGTCGGTGTGGGCCTGTGCGCCGGCCGCTGCCGCCTGTTCTTCATGCTGTTGCAGGATGGCTTGCATGCGTGACTTGTCGATACGCGGCGGTTGACCTTGATAGGCCTGGCGCAGGCCTTCGACCAAGGCGTCGAGTTGCAGGTCGGGCATTTCCTGGCGCAGGCGCTCGCCCAGGCTGGCGCCCAGGCTGTAGGCCAAGTCCTGATCATTGGGCGGCGACGTGGGCGTGGCGGCGACGGCCGAAAAGGCCAGCGCGCTCAGCAGCAATATCGAAAGACGGTGCACGGGCGACTCCTGCGGCGTTGAGGGCGAAGTATGTCAGTCTTTCCCAGTGGCCGGGAGGCCGCCATTATCGAACAGTCACACGACGGCGGCAGACCGGCGCAGATGCAAGTTTCAAACTTTGCCCGAACATGCAACGCGTCGCCGAGAATACTGTCAACATGGCCTAGCGGCGTTAGCAGCAGAAGCATAGTATGAGCCGCACTCTCGTCAGCCAGGAGGTAAGCCATGTCGGCCAAGAAGAAGCCCGTTAGTACGCCGTTGCACCTGCTCCAGCAACTTTCCGGTAGCCTGCTCGAACATCTGGAAGAGGCTTGCTCGCAAGCGCTGGCGGATGCGGAGAAACTGCTCGCCAAGTTGGAAAAACAACGCGGTAAAGCGCAGGAGAAACTGCACAACGCCCGTCTGAAGTTGCAGGACGCTGCCCAGGCTGGCAAAGCCAAGGCGCAAGGCAAGGCCCAAGGCGCTATCGGTGAATTGGAAACGCTGCTCGATTCGCTGAAAGAGCGTCAGACGCAAACGCGCACCTATATTCAGCAACTCAAGCGCGATGCCCAGGACAGCCTGAAACTGGCGCAGGGCGTCGGTAAGGTCCGCGAGGCGGCCGGCAAGGCGCTGGATCAGCGTGCCGCCGCCAAACCCGCCGCCAAAGCAGCGTCCAAACCTGCCGCTAAGCCGGCTGGCAAGGCTGCAGCCAAGCCTGCAGCGAAGGCTCCCGCCACCAAGGCGGCCAAGGCACCTGCGGCCAAGCCTGCTGCGAAAACTCCGGTGAAGTCCGCCGCCGCCAAGCCGGCTGCTGCCAGAACCCCGGCCAAAGCGACCCCCGCCAAAGCGACTCCAGCCAAAGCGACCGCGGCCAAGCCTACTGCCGCCAAGCCCGTCGCCGCCAAGCCTGCAGCGGCCAAAGCGCCGAGCAAAGCAGCTGCCGACAAGCCCACCGCTGCGAAACCTGCTGCTGCCAAACCTGCCGCCGCCAAGGCTTCGACCGCCAAGCCTGCAACCACGAAGCCTGCGGCCAAGCCAGCCGCTGCGCGCGTCGCTCGCAAACCGGCGGCGGCCAAGCCGGCAGCCAAGCCCGCTGCCGCCAAGCCAGCCGACACTGCCGCATCGTCGTCCAACTCGGCAACCCCTGCCGCGGCTCCTGTGGCCAACGGCAACGCTCAGTCGTCCTCTTCGGCCTCTTGAAGCGCAGCGGCCGCGGCGCGCAATTGATGCAGCGCGTCGTGGTCGTGGGTCGGCGTCGGCGCCAGCCGTTGCAGCCAATCATCGGCGTGTCCGTGTGGACTCGCCGACCACCCGCAGGTAATGCCCTGCAAGCGCTCCAGCACGGTGCGCTCAGCCTCCAGTTCCAACCTCTTCACCTGTTCGCGTAGCGCCGCCAACGCAGCGTCGTGCGCCGCCTGCCCGCGCCACGCCTGACGCAACGCCCGCAGCGGCGCCACCACGTCGCGTTGCCACGGCCCGCTGACCGCCAGCAACGCCTCCACCCGCTGCGGCTCTGCCGCCACGCCCCGCGCTTGCAACCAGGTGGCGCACAGCAGCAGGCAGACATCGCCGCCTAGCGACTGCAAGGCAAGACAGGCGCTCTCGACGCCTGGCCGGGCATACAAGGCCCGCGCGTGATCCC
This sequence comes from Pseudomonas sp. RAC1, assembly GCF_030658255.1. Lineage (NCBI taxonomy): Bacteria > Pseudomonadati > Pseudomonadota > Gammaproteobacteria > Pseudomonadales > Pseudomonadaceae > Pseudomonas > Pseudomonas sp. RAC1. The sequence goes on along the minus strand of NZ_JAUTXS020000037.1, from coordinate 69,990 downwards.
ATAGATCGGTGTGCATTGGTTCGACTCGCGTCAGTGATCGAGCGCCCTGTGTGGGCCACCCGGAAGCTGATAGACTCCGCGACCATCATGATCAGACTATCCAACCTCACTTTACAGCGTGGTCCGCAGCGCTTGCTAGAAGGCGCCGAGATGACCCTGCACACCGGTCACAAGGCCGGCCTCATCGGCGCCAACGGTGCTGGCAAATCCAGCCTGTTCGCTTTGCTGCGCGGCGAGCTGTCGCCGGACGCCGGCGACTGCCAGATCCCCGCCGACTGGCGCATCGCCCACATGCGCCAGGAAGTCGATACCCTCGACCGCCTGGCCGTGGACTACGTGCTCGATGGCGACCTGCGCCTGCGCAAGGTCCAGGCCGACCTGGCTGCCGCCGAGCACGCCCACGACGGCACCGCCCTGGCGCGTTTGCACAGTGAGCTGGACAGCGCCGACGGCTACACCGCCGACGCCCGTGCACGCAAGCTGCTGGCCGGGCTGGGCTTCACCAGCGCGCAGATGGATCGCCGCGTCGGCGACTTCTCCGGTGGCTGGCGCATGCGCCTGAACCTGGCCCAGGCGCTGATGTGCCCCTCCGACCTGCTCCTGCTCGACGAGCCCACCAACCACCTGGACCTCGATGCCATCCTCTGGCTCGAAGACTGGCTCAAGGGCTATCCGGGCACGCTGCTGCTGATCTCCCACGACCGCGACTTCCTGGATGCCGTGGTCGACCACGTGCTGCACGTCGAGCAGCGCAAGTTGAACCTGTACAAAGGCGGCTACAGCGCTTTCGAACGCACCCGTGCCGAACGTCTGGCGCAGCAGCAACAGGCCTACGAGAAGCAGCAGGCGCAGCGCGCGCACATGGAAAAGTACATCGCCCGGTTCAAGGCCCAGGCCACCAAGGCACGTCAGGCGCAGAGCCGGATCAAGGCCCTGGAACGCATGGAGGAACTGTCGGCGGCGCACGTCGATTCGCCATTCGACTTCGTCTTCCGCGAAGCGCAGAAAATCTCCAGTCCGCTGCTCGACCTGTCCGAAGGCCGGCTGGGCTATGGCGACAAGACCATCCTGGAGAAGGTCAAGCTGCAACTCACTCCCGGCGCGCGCATCGGCCTGCTCGGCCCCAACGGCGCGGGCAAGTCCACCCTGATCAAGAACCTAGCCGGCGAGCTGGAGCCGCTGGGCGGTCGCCTGGCGCGCGGCGAGAACCTGGCAGTGGGCTACTTCGCCCAGCACCAGCTCGACTCGCTGGACGACAAGGCCAGCCCGCTGCTGCACCTGCAACGTCTGGCGCCGAGCGAGCGCGAGCAGACCTTGCGCGATTTTCTCGGCGGCTTCGATTTTCGCGGCGATCGCATCGACGAGCCGGTGCTCAACTTCTCCGGTGGCGAAAAAGCCCGGCTGGCCTTGGCGCTGATCGCCTGGGAGCGGCCGAACCTGCTGCTGCTCGACGAGCCGACCAACCACCTCGACCTGGAAATGCGCCTGGCGCTGACCATGGCCTTGCAGGAGTTCGCCGGTGCCGTGGTGGTGGTCTCCCACGACCGTCATCTGCTCAAGAGCACCACCGATGATTTCCTGCTGGTGGCCGACGGCAAGGTCCAGCCTTTCGACGGCGACCTGGACGACTACAGCCGCTGGCTGATCGACTATCGCCAGCGCACCGCGCCGGTCAGCAGCACCCCGGTCAACCCGGACAAGACCGACAAGAAGGCCCAGCGCCAGGCCGCCGCCGCGCTGCGTCAGCAACTGGCGCCGCACAAGAAAGCGGCCGACAAGCTGGAAACCGAACTGGGCCAGGTGCACACGCAACTGGCGCAGATCGAGACGGCCTTGGGCGATGCCGAACTTTACGAAGCGGCGCGCAAGGACGAGCTGCGCGAGTTGCTGGCGCGTCAGAGCAGCCTCAAGCAACGTGAAGGCGAGCTGGAAGAAGCGTGGATGATGGCGCTGGAAACCCTGGAGAGCATGCAGGCGGAGCTCGAAGCGCTGTCCTGAGCGGCGCTGCTGCGTGGGCATTCGCGCAAAAACCACTGGTGCTTTTTTGGCCAGGACCGTAGCTTAACGTTTTGCAACATTAGCGCGAGTGAGGTGTGCGATGTCGATGGAGACCTGGTTGGCGTTCTTCGCTGCGTGCTGGGTGATCAGCCTGTCGCCGGGCGCCGGGGCGATCGCCTCGATGTCCAGTGGGCTGCAATACGGTTTCTGGCGCGGCTACTGGAACGCGCTGGGCCTGCAACTGGGCTTGATCGTGCAGATAGCCATCATCGCCGCCGGGGTGGGCGCCATCCTCGCCGCCTCGGCCACCGCGTTCCAGGTGATCAAATGGTTCGGCGTCGCCTACCTGGTGTATCTGGCTTATCGCCAGTGGCGGGCCTTGCCGATGGACCTCACCGACCCCTCGGCGGTGCGCCCCATCGGCAAGCCGCTGAGCCTGGTGTTCCGGGGCTTCCTGGTCAACGTCAGCAACCCCAAGGCGCTGGTGTTCATGCTGGCGGTCCTGCCGCAGTTCATCGACCCGCACGCACCGTTGCTGCCCCAGTACCTGACCATCACCGTCACCATGATCAGCGTCGATTTGCTGGTAATGGCCGGTTATACCGGCCTGGCCTCGCGGGTGCTGCGCCTGATGCGCACGCCCCGGCAGCAGAAGCGCCTGAACCGCACCTTCGCCGGGCTGTTCATCGGCGCCGCGACCTTCCTCGCGACCCTGCGCCGCGCGCCTCTGTAGGCGGCGCGGCGTTTTTTCCTGCGGATCGGCGCATCGGATCGAGTCAGTGCGGCCTGCGAGCTGTCTAGAGGTAGGCACCCCTTAGACCTACCCGGAGGTACGCACCATGGACGCACCGACTCACGAGTTCTCGGAAATCTTCAAACAGTTGGGTCTGGACGACGATCCTGTCGAGATCGACCGCTTCATCACCACCCATTCCCCGCTGGACGACGACGTCAAACTGGTGAACGCGCCGTTCTGGAGCGACTCGCAGCGCGCCTTCCTCAAGGAAAACTTCATCGCCGATTCCGACTGGATCGTCATGATCGACCAGCTCAACGAGGCGCTGCACAAGCCCAAGGCCTGAGGCGTCACTCGCCGCGGATGTACTGCTCCAGTTGCAGGATCAGGTTGGCCTGCTCGGCGATGGTTTCCTTGACCAGGTCACCGATCGACAGCAGGCCCAGCAACTTGCCGTTGTCCACCACCGGCAAGTGGCGCAAATGCCGGTTGGTCATCAGGTTCATGCAGTATTCCAGGTTGTGCTTGGGTTCCACGGTGACCACCGGCGCGCTCATGATCTCGCGCACGGGGGTGACCGCCGACGAGCGGCCTTTGAGCACCAGCTTGCGCGCATAGTCGCGCTCGCTGACGATGCCCACCACCTGGTCGCCTTCCACCACCGGCAGCGCCCCGATATTCACTTCCGCCAAGAGCTTGAGTGCGTCGAGCACCGAATCGTCAGGGCCGATGGTGTAGACGGTCTGATGCTGGGATTTGCTCTTGAGGATGTGTTCGACGTTCTTCATGGCGGCCTCGGCAGTGAAAAAAGCTGTCCTGGAAAGTCTCAAGCATCCAAGACCGCGCATGGCCGGGCAATGCAGGAAACGGCATGGAGCCGATTGAAAAACGTCATTGGCGGGAAAAATCCGAGGGCTGGCAGGCAGCCCTCGGCAGGCGTCGCTAGAGCGTGGGCATCTGCCCGATGCGCGCGACCATTTCACTGACCACCTGCAGGTCGAGCATGAACTGCTCTACGGTCTTGAACTCGTTGTCGTTGTGACCGGTGTACTTCACGCCGGGCATGGCCAGACCGAACTGCACACCATTGGGTAGGTCATGCACCGAGGTGGCACCGGCGGAGGTGCCGAACTCATGGGGCAGACCGAGGTTCTGGCTGGCAACGTCGAGCAGCGCCTTCACCCACGCGCCTTCGGGGTTGCGGTACATCGGCTCGTCGAGGCTGTAGTCGAAGGCCACGGCGGTGTGCGTGTCGTTCGACCAGGCGCCGAGCTTGCTGCCCAGCTCGTCCTTGAGGGTCTGGATCGACTTGCCCTTGGGAATGCGCAGGTTCACCGCCAGCTTCAGGCCCTTGTCGTCCACGCCAACGAACGTCGGCGAGGCGGTCAGCGGCCCCATGAAGTCGTCCTTGAAGCCGATGCCCAGCTTGCTGCCCAGGTAGTCCAGGCCCCAGTTGTCGGCGGCGTAGCGCGCAGCGTCGGTGAAATGGTTGCGCTTGAGCGGCACGCGTTCGCCCAGGCCGTTGAGGAAGTCGAGCATGCGCGCCACCGGGTTGACCCCCGACTGCGGCGAGGAGGAGTGCGCAGACACGCCGGTTACGGTCAGGATCACGTGCTTGCCGGACACCACGCTGTCGATGCGGAAGTCCTTGCGGTGGGCCTTGCGATAATCGGTGCCGGCCTTTTTCAGGCGTCGGGCCAGGTCCACCGGGTGGTCGCCGACCAAGGTCGCCACCGAGGTGGTGGGAATCTGGTTGGTGGCCAGGCCGCCAGTGAGGTTGATCACTTCCGCGCCTTTGCCTTCGCCCGCGCGCTTGGCGAAGCTGGCCATCACCGTGCCGTAGCCTTTCTCGGCGATGACCACCGGATAGCCGCCGTCCAGGGCCAGGTTGTAGTCCGGCGTGGCGTTGTGGGCGAAGTAATAAGGAATCGCGTCGCCGGAGGTTTCTTCGGTGGTGTCGATCAGCAGCTTGAACTGGCGCGCGAGCGGCAGCTTCTCGTCCTTGGCCACTTTCAACGCATAGAGCGCGACGACGATGCCGTTCTTGTCGTCCTCGGTGCCGCGCCCGTACATGCGATCGCCCACCAGGGTGACCTTGAACGGGTCCAGGCGAGTACCGTTTTCCAGCTTCCAGTTGTCCGGGTTCACCGGCACCACGTCGGCGTGGGCGTGCAGGCCGACCACTTCCTTGCCTTCGCCGAGGGTGATTTCGTAGACGCGGTTGTCGACGTTGCGGAAGGCCAGGCCAAAGCCTTCGGCCAGCGCCTGGATCTTCGCGGCGATCTTGTGGAACTGCGGGTTGTCGTGCTGCGCCACGCCCTCGACCTGGAAGGTCGGAATCTCGACCAGCTCGCGCAGCGTCTCGGTGGCCGCCTTGCCGTACTTGATGCGGGTATAGAGGCCCAGCAGACGGTTGATCTCGTTTTGCTGCTCGGCATTCAGTGGCGTGCCGGCCTGATAGGCCTGGAGGGTCTGTTCGAGCCCATCGGTCTTGGCCAGCTCATGCGTGACCAACTGGCCGATGAACTGCTTGAAGTCGGCCGGCTCGCTGCCGTCGTAGGCTTTGAGGATGGCGGCGGATTGTTGCGGGCTGAGATTGGCGTGGGCCGGCACGCTGAGCAGGGCGAGGCTGGCCAGCAGCAGGGAGGCGGCAGAGAACTTGGGCAAGGGCATGATCGAGCGCATTCCTTCGCGAAGGGTTTAAAGGGCACGTGCAAAAGTAGGAACGTGCCCACGCTACCATCAATGGCCGTGTTGAGGGGAGGGGCGCGGGGGGTGTTGGTGCAGGAACGAAAAAGCCCCGGAAGATGCCCGTCATGCTGTTCACTTGAACAGTGCTGGGGCCGCTTCGCGGCAGTCCCAATTCCAGACCCAGCAGGGTCTTAGGTATTCGAAGCTCAAGCCGACATCATTTTTCGCTGAAATGTCAGCGCGCGGCTTGTCCCGATCTGGAAACGCAGCGCCACAAGCGCGTCGTTCTCATGGCGATGTACTGCACCCATTCGCTCGTGCACGATACGGTGCTTACGAAAATAGCGTTCCAACTGCACCGTCGTCACTGCTACGACGCTCTGCGCACCCCAGACGCTCGCATGGGCCAGCGCATGGCGAAAAAGACTGGCGCCCATATCCCTGCCTGTCCGATTTATGGCAGCGAAGCGCGATATTTCCCATACACGTGCGTCGGTCGGTAGCGGTGCATCGCTTATCCACGCAAATACACCACGAAGCAGGTAGGGTTTCGTGGTTGGCAGGAGCCGTGCGCAGCCCACCACCTGTCCAGCTTCCATGCCGACGATGTAGCGGGCGTGCGGGGTATCGAACTGATCCGTTTCCATCCTTTGCTCGTGTAGATTGGATGGCAGATGCCAACGCAGCCTTCGAATGAAAACGTCGTAGCGAAAACGGATTAAAGATCGGTAAACACTGTCGCCTAATTCAGTCGCGCTGCCCGCCAGAATATCCATCTTCTATTCTCGAAACCGTTCGGCGGGCAATTACTCCATGGTCGCGCCGGGCAGTGCAACTACCATTTCTAGTAGCCTGATCGTTCAGATCAGATTCAACGCAACAGAATACGCTGCCGCGTGAGCCTTGTTGGGCGATCCGAGCTTTCCGACAATCTTCTTGATGTGGAAATTGACGGTATTGTCGGAGATACAGAGTATCTGCGCGATATCACTTACGCATTTACCATCTGCAGTCCATCTGAGCACTTCTACTTCCCTGTCAGAAAGGGAGCAGCGTTTGGCTGCCGACAGGTTCCACCGTGCCAATGCCTGACGACTGGCATCGCTCAGGCAGCGTAGCTTGACGCTCAGCTCCAGTTGCTCGAGCTGGCTGATCCGGTCACTGCTTCGGGCAAAAGAGATGACGTGCCTATCGTGGTTAGCCGCCAAGGTGCTGTAGGTCATTCCATAGACCAGGCCGAACTGGGCAGCCTCGGCGAAGAAATGCCGATGGCTATTGGCGCGGATATCGCTCCAGTTCACGACGTCCGCTTTGGCCATGCTGTGCTCGATCACTGGGTCGATCGCACCATAACCTTGCTCGTCGTAGCGTGCCTGCCACTCAAGCGGATAGGTTCCCATCATGAAGGTCTTGCGCCGAGTGAAAGGTGTAGGCGCTTGCAACGCCAGGCCAACGTGTTCGAAGCCACACTCCTTGGCTTCACGAAGCAGGATCGACACCATCGTTTCAACGTCACCAGCCGCCGAAATTTCTCGCATGACGTCGCTGTACCATTGCAGCATTCCCATTGCCATTGGGGAACTCTCCTTGTCGTCCATCGGGCGAAAAGTGTAGATCGCTTTAACCTGTCTGGTCGCTCGCCAAGCAGCCATAGGTCGCGCGCCTGGAGACCAGCCTGCGTGATAAATCACCTACCAATTCTTGTAATTTCTCGTATCTGGACACTGCTCTAGCATCGATGTTCCGCCCGCAGCTAGAAGGCAATGCCATGCAATCCGCCGAGCGTTCGATTTGCCACACCGCGAAAATCGTATGGTCCGCCGAGCCTTCCGGCCCTGGCGCTACCGGCAAGACATGGCGGGTGGTAGCCACTGACCAATACGACGATAACCTCGACGACTTCGTGGCGATCAATGCCGATCAGATCGCAGGCAGCGCTATTGCGGCGGGCGATACGGTGTTGCTGCCTGTAGCCGACGTCGAGACCTCTGGCCAATGGCAGCTATCGAACAGCCAGTTCGAGTCGGTTCATCGCATCATCTGCGCATTGCTGGCGAAGGACATGCCCCTGAAGCTGATGCTTTTCAGCCGTGTTGCCAATCCCGATGCCGCTGCAGTACATGGCCTGTTGCAATCGCTGCGCTGTGAGACCGAACAACTGACCCACACCTGGCTGGAAAGCGATGAGGGCCTGGCACAGGCACTGGCAGTCAGCGGACTGGCGCAGCAGGAAGGGCTTCGACGCCTGCGGGTCGAGGAGGGCAAGCGCCTCGTAGCTCACTTGCGAGAACAAGCGCCGGAACGTGCTGCTGGGACCGGGACCCAGGACGGCCCGGTGTTGATCATTGGCGGTTTGGGTGGCATCGGGCAACACTTGCTGGCGCATATGGCCGGCCAGCAAGCGGTTTACGCCATGGGGCGCTCGAGCTTGAGCGATGAACGACGGTTGCGTCTGAAAGCACTGGGGTGCAAAGGTTACTTCCAAGGCGATGCAACCGACGTCGAAAGCCTGCGACAAACGCTTTCGGCGCTCCATGAGCGCTATGGCCAGGTGGGGACGGTCTTTCACCTTGCCGGCCATCTGGAAGATGGTCTTTTCCAGTCTCAGCCGACCTCTTCCCTGGAAAGGGTCATGCAGGCCAAGATCGCGCCTGCTCTCGCCCTAGCCCAGCTACAGCGTGAGATGACGATAAGCCGCGTGGTGATGTTCGGCTCACTATCGGCAACGGTTGGCCTGGCAGGACAGACAGCCTACGCAGCGGCCAATGCCTATCTGCATGCTTTGGCCGAGCGTCAATGCCGGCAAGACCATCCCGGCTGGTCAACCCTGGGCTGGGGCATCTGGGATGTTAGCGGTATGACGATGGGCCAAGATCGTGGGCAACTGTTACCCATGGCCCCGGATCAGGCCTTGGTTGCGATGGAAAAACTGCTCGCCGAGCGCTGCGCAGGCGCAGTGATCTACGCAGGCAATCTGGTTGAGCTAGACGCGGCCGGAGGCGGTGCAGCGACAGCCAGTCGTGAGCCAGCGCTGGATACAAAGCTGCTGGTACGCCAGGCCATTGCCAAATTCACTGGCCTGGAAAGCCTTGCAGACGCAGAGAATGTGCTGGATCACGGCGCTGATTCGGTTGCAGCCATCAGCATCGCCGCTGAGATCGAACGGCGCTTGGCCGAGTCCGGCGTGCTCACTCGGATCCCTCGCTCCATTCTCTTCGAGCATCCGAGTATTTCGAGCCTGTCGGACTATATCGAGGCTCGCGTTGCAACTATTGCGCCTCAGCCCGAACCCAGAATGACCCCCAAGCCTGCTCCCGAGGCCCGCTCGCGAGCTGCCGAGCCACCAACGCGCGTTCGGCCCCAGGACGAGTCGCACTGGCGGCCGGAGGATATCGCCATCGTCGGTATGGCGGGGAGCTTTCCCGGGGCCGCCAGCATGGAAGAACTGTGGCCGTTACTGGCCGAGGCACGGCTGGCCGTGCGCCCCGTTCCATCGCAGCGCTGGGATTGGCGTGCATTCTATGACAGCGACGCCAACGCCAGCGGTCGCAGCTACGCCCGCCATGGCGGCTTCATCGATGATGTGGAGATGTTCGATCCACTGTTCTTCCACACCACGTTCAAAGCTGCAGAACGCATGGATCCTGCCGAACGCAAGCTGCTGCAGAGCACTCACCATGCGCTGGAAAACTCGGGTTTCTTTGCTGCGCCGACTCCGGATGTGGGGGTCTTCATTGCGGCGATGTACGGACACTACCAGCAACTGACTGCGCCCCTCCCCATCGACACCTCGTTTTCGGCCCAGGCCAACCGAATCTCCTATCACTTCGACTTCCGTGGGCCATCACTGACCCTGGACACCATGTGCTCCGGGTCACTGACAGCCCTGCATCTGGCCATCGCAGCCCTGCGCCGTGGCGAATGCCGGCAGGCCATCGTGGGTGCGGCCAATATCATGGTCAGCCCGCATAAATATCGAGTGCTCAGTCAGGGCAAATTCCTTAGCCCGACGGGCCGCTGTCATACCTTCGGTGCCCAGGCAGACGGCTACGTTCCTGGCGAAGGGCACGTGGTGTTCGTTCTGCAGCCCCTGCAGGATGCACTCGAAGCCGGCGCACGCATCCATGCGGTCATTCATGGCAGCGCGGTGAACGCAGGCGGGCGCAGCAGCGGATTTACCGTTCCCTCGGCAGCAGCGCAAACCAAGGTCATCGAGGCCGCGCTACGTGATGCCGGTCTCAAGGCGCACGACATCACTTACGTCGAGGCACACGGCACGGGCACGCGCCTGGGTGACCCTATCGAGATCGAGGCGCTCAATGGCATCTATGGGGCGCGAGCTGACGGGCGCTGCGCCGTCGGTTCGATCAAAAGCAACATCGGTCACCTGGAGCCTGCCGCTGGCTTGGCGGGGCTGGCCAAGATCGTGTTGCAACTTCGTCACCGGGCGTTGGCCCCGACGATCGGCTGCGACATCGCCAACCCCTTGATACCCGACGGCGAGGGGACGGTCCGTCCGCAGACCGAGCTCGTGCCCTGGAGCACACTCGACGGCCAGCGTCGCTACGCCGGCCTGAGCGGGTTTGGGGCTGGTGGTGCCAACGCCCATGTGATCGTGGGCGAGTTCATACCGCCGCAGATGAGTGAAGCAGCGCAATACGACGGCGTCCCCATGGCAGTGGCCATCAGTGCGCAAAGCGAAGCATCGTTGAACACGCTCAAGGCCACCCTCCTCGATGATCTGCGCAAGCAGCAGGGGCTGCGCCTGGCGGACGTTGCCTACACGCTGAGCGTGGCGCGCCCGGCAATGCGCTACAGGTTTTGCGCGCTGGTCACCGATCTGGACGGTCTGGCCGAGGCGTTGGCGTCTTCGACGGCACGCCAGGTGAGCGTCAGCGCCCAGCTCGAGCAGGCTGCCAAGCGCTTCCTGGCTGGGGAGAGCATTGACTGGCGACACTACAACCCACCTGGAAAGATGCTCGACCTACCGGGCTATCCCTTCGAGAAAGTGCCGCTGTGGGCCGACGAACTTCGCGAATCACCTGAGCCTCAGCGCCCGAATCCAATACTCGACACCGACACCGACACCGACACCGACACCGGGCTGATACTCGCAGTTGCGGACTTCGTGTCCTCGGCATCGGAGGCAACGCGACCACTGAGCAGCCCCTTGACCCTGATTGTCGAGCCGGAGCTGGATCGACAACTGCGGGGGCATGGACATCGAACCCTGGTGCTCGAGCCGCCAGCGGCGTCCGGCGGTGCTACGTGCTGCAGCGCGCTCGTCCAAGACTGGCAGCGCTTGCTCGAAGACATACCGCCAGAGCATTTGATCGTGATTGCCCTGGGAGGCGCGCCGAACACCGCTATCGACGACGAACCTGCCCGGCGCACCTTGCACTGGGCACTGTTTCAGGCCGTTGCGCGTTTGCAGGGGCCAAGATCATTAATGGTCTGCCTGGCGGGCGAGCCGGATGCCCAGGTAGGTCTTCTCGGTTTACTGCGCAGTCTTTGCAAGGAGCAGCCACAGCTGGGCGTTTTGTCACTGCACGTCTACGGTTCGCTGGCGCAGCCCGATGTTCTCCAGCAGGTCTTGGCGCGCGTCGCCGCGATACCGACCAGCGGCCACCTGCACGAACGCCTGCAGGACGCGCGGAGTCAGCGCCTGCAATGGCGTCCCACACGCTTGAAAGACGCCCACTCGCCGATATGGCGTCGGGGCGGACACTATCTGATTGCCGGAGGCCTGGGGGGAATCGGCCAAGCGGTCGCTCGTCGTCTGGCGAGCGAGTTCGGTGCGCAGGTCAGCCTGGTCGGACGCCGACCGGAAAGCGCGCAAATCGAGCATGAGTGTCAACAGATGAGTACGCAGGGGGGAGCGGTTCGCTACTACAGCGCTGATCTGGCGCAGGCGGGGGTAGCCAGGACGTTACTTGCCCGGCTGGCCCCGCTCGATGGCGTGCTGATCGCAAGCGGTGTCCTGCGCGATGGGGCCCTGGCCAGCAAGACGCGCGAAGACTTCGAGCAAGTCGCGCGCAGCAAGGTCGAGGTCACTCTGGCTCTGGACGAAGCGATCGGCTCTGCGCCCTTGGATCTGTTCATGCTGTTCTCTTCGATTGCAGCGGCATTTGGCAACGCCGGGCAGGCCGATTACGCCTACGCCAACGCTTGGCTGGACGGTTTCGCCCAGAGCCGTAGCCGCGCCGTGGCGCATGGGCAGCGCCATGGCCGCAGCCTCAGTGTTGGCTGGCCGCTCTGGCAAGACACCGGCATGCAAGTCGATACCCAGACGCTGCAGTTCATGGTCCATGACACCGGGCTCGCGCCCCTCGCAATGAGTGCGGGCGTGGATCTGGTCCTGCGATTACCTTCAGCGCTGGCCGCAGACGTGTATGCGGTAACGGTGCTCAGCGGTGACCCCCGGCGCATGACCGAACGGTTGCTCGAATCACCTCGGCAGGACGGCACAGGTGAACCCGCTGGACAATCAGCCTCGCCTGCTGCACTGCATGAGGCCTTGGATGAGTTACTCGAGGCACTCACCGCCATCCCCGCGCAAAGGATTGATCCTGAGGCGCGTTGGGGGGAAATGGGCCTCGACTCGGTCGGTCTGCAAGAGCTGGCTAGAAACGTGCAAGCCCGGTTTTCGGTGCCAATGGCCGCCAGTGCCCTGTTTCGCTATAACACACCGACTCAATTGATCCGCTACTTGGACAGCCAACGGGCGGGCGAAGTACAAGGCGCGGCCTCCAGCAGGCCAGCCGAAATCGACCGTGCCGCTGAAGCGCTTAGTGGCTATGCCATCATCGGCATGGCTGCCATCTTGCCGGGTGGCGACACCGTCGAGGCGTTCTGGAACTCGCTGCTGCAAGGGCGAAGCGCCATCGTGCCCATGGCCCGCTGGCCAGAGGAGAACCTCTACGGCGGCGCGGTGCGGGATATCGAACATTTCGATGCGCGCTTCTTCGGGCTTTCGGCACGCGAAGCGATGCTGATGGATCCTCAGCATCGATTGTTCTTGCAAACGGCTTACAACGCCTGTCTCGACGCGGGTTATCGGCCAGCAGACATCAGCCGTACCGGTGTCTTCGCAGGCGTGCAATTCAACGACTATCAGGTATTGCTGCAACAGTGGGGGCGCTCGAAACACCCCTTCGCCGCCACCGGCAACGCTCACGCGATGCTGTCCAATCGCGTGTCCTATCAATTCGGCTTCAGTGGCCCCAGCGAAACGGTCGACACCGCTTGCTCATCGACACTGGTTGCCTTGCACCGTGGCATCAAGGCGCTGCAGGAGCACGAGTGCGATACGGTGCTGTGTGGTGGCGTCAGCTTGATGATCGATCCTGTCGTCACCCACGCGGCAGCCAGCATGGGCGTGTTGTCCGCGAGCGCGCGTTGCGCCACATTCGACGAAGCGGCTGATGGTTATGTACGGGGGGAGGGCTGCGGCGCCTTCCTCGTCAAGCGCTACGCCGATGCGGTCCGCGATGGCGATAACATCAGGGCGCGGATCGTCTCCAGCCAGGTCAATCATGGGGGGCGTGCCAATTCACTGACTTCCCCCAACCCGAACGCCCAATGTGATCTGTTGCTGGCGGCGTACACGCCCGAACTGGCCGCGCGTCTGGGCTACATTGAGGCCCACGGTACCGGGACACGTCTTGGCGATCCGATAGAGCTGCAGGCCCTGAGTGCCTTTATCGCCAAACAGGCCCCCGCAAAGCCGCCCGCCAGTGTGCGGGTTGGAGCGGTCAAGACCAACACCGGCCATCTGGAGCCTGCAGCAGCAGTACCCGCGCTGGTCAAGGTCATCAAGGCAATAGAGACCGGCTGGCTACCGGGCAACTTGAACTTCCGTGAGCAGAATCGTGAAATCGATCTGCACAACACACCTTTCTCACTGCTCACCGACAAGCAGCCCTGGCGGTCGGACGACCGTGTCGCGGGTATCAGCTCCTTTGGCTTCGGCGGCACCAATGCCCATGTGGTGCTGACCCAGGCCGATGCGCCGAGGCCGCAAGCCACGGTACAGCCCGGGCAACTGCACCTGGTGGGTCTTTCCGCCAAGACCCGAGCCTCTCTGGAGCGCATGCGCGATGAATTGATCGAGTATCTGCGCAGCAATCCGCACCTGGCCCTGGCAGATGTAGCCCGGACGCTGGCGACAGGTCGCGACAGCTACGAGCACCGACTGGTGGTCAGCGTCACGGACCTGCCCTCGCTGATCGAGCGCCTGAGCAGCGCTGCGATGCACTGCGTCGAGCCTCAGGCGCTCAGAGGCCAGGATGACGACAGGCCACTCCCCGAGTTGCACGAGAGCAGCGCCTCCGAGCTTGCGGCCACTTATCTGCAGGGGCACGACACGCTCAGACGCCTTTATCTGAAGGGTTCCGGCAGACGCATTTCGCTGCCTGGCTATGCCTTCGACAGCAAACCTTACTGGTTCGAAACCGCCGCAGATCTGGAGGCCTCATGACCCACCCTGCCGCACTATCGTTATCGGCCTTGCAGAAAATGTTCGCTGACGCATTGCTCGAAGCCGAGCTGCTCGACGCGGATGAGCCCTACATCGAACGCGGCGTCGACTCGATCCTCGCAGCGCAGTTGGCCAAGGCCATTGCCCAGCGTTTCGCAGTGCCTTGCCGCGCTGCTGACCTGTTCGAGGCGGCCTCGCTGCGCGCGCTATCGAAGCTGCTCCAAGCGCGCACAGAGCCATCGTCTGGCACGCACACACCGGCACAGGAACGCCCTCGCAGCGAGGCAGGGCGCACACCGGTGATCGTGGGTGCCGCCGGTCGTTTTCCTGGTGCTGCATCGCTCGACGAACTGTGGGCAGTACTCGAGAGTGGCAAGCCACAAACTGGCGTGACGGGTGAGCACAGGCGAACCGGGAACTTCAAGGGTGGGTTTCTGCAGGACATCGACGCCTTCGACAATGGCTTCTTCCATCTTTCGCCCAAAGAGTCGATCTGCGTTGACCCCCAGCAACGGCTGTCCCTGGAGCAGGCTTGGCATGCCATAGAATGCAGCGGGCTGACCCTGGCCGAACTCAAGACACTGCGTTGCGGGGTATTCGCCACTGGGCTGCCGGGCGACTACCGGCAGGTGCTCAGCGCACACAGCGAGCAGGCGATCAGTGCCGCAGCGTTCACCGGCAACGCGTTCTCCGCCCTGGCCGGCCGTATCGCCTACTGTTTCGATCTGCCCGGACCGGTACTTTCAATCGACACGGCCTGTTCATCTTCTCTGGTTGCGCTGCATCAGGCGGCCATGGCGTTACGCAGCGGCCAGTGCGATGCCGCTATTGTCTGTGCTGCGACGCTGTTCTGTACCGACGAGGTCTTTCGTCTGGCGCAGGCAAGCCAGGTACTGTCAGCTTCAGGGCACTGCCTGGCGTTTGCCGAGCACGCTGACGGGTTCGCCCCAGCCGAGGGCGCCGGCGCGTTAGTGTTGACGACCCAGGACGTGGCTCAGCGCCTGGGGCTGGCGATACTTGCCCAGCTCGATGGCAGTGCGGTTGGCCACGATGGTCGCAGCAATGGCCTGATGTCGCCGAGTGTGAGCGGTCAAGCCGAGGTCATCCGTGCCGCCTGGGACGATGCGCGGCGACAGGGTGGGCGCGGGCCTGAGTCCATAGCCCTGGTCGAGACCCATGGAACCGGCACTCCAGTAGGGGACCCGCTCGAAGCCAAGGCGTTGTCGCAGACCTACGGACAGCTCGAGGGAGGAGGGCCGCATTACCTTGGGGCGAACAAGGCGATCTTCGGCCATGCCCTGGTCAGCTCCGGGCTGCTGAGCGTACTCAAGGCGCTGCTGGTCCTGAACCGGCAGCAGTTACCCGGGCCGCTGCTGAGCCCATCCGTATCGTCGAACTGGGACCATTTCACCCCCGTGCCATACCAGCACACGGCCCATGCCCTGCCACCCGGTGCCGGCATCGCCATAAGTGCGTTCGGCTTCACCGGGGTGAACGCTCATGTGCTGTTGCACAAGCCAAGCCACGCAAGCACTGCACAGACCGAGGTCGACGGTTTGTGTCTCAGCGCCGCCGATGAGGCAGGGCTGCAAAGAGCCGCACGATCACTGGCACGGTGCCTCGCTCAAGGCACTCTCTCCTACGCACAACTCGGTGCCAGTTGCGCGGCCAGAACACCTCAGGCCGTCCGGGCAGTGGTCTGCGCAGAGCAGACCGAGCAGGTTGTCGAGGCGCTGGCTCGATGGGGGCACTCCACCCCGGCAGGGGTCGTGATCGCCCGCACCTACCAAGAGTTGCCCGCCAGCGCTGGACGAGCTGACGGCGTCGCTGCTCGCTGGCTGCAAGGCATGCCGACCCGTGTCGGTGCATCCCAGGCCATCCATGTCCCTCCTTATCCCTTTGCCCGTCGCGTGTTCTGGCCAGGCCTGCCAAGCAAGGCGACCGTGGAGGATAACGCGGGTGGGGCGGTCAGTGTTCTGGAGGAACTGCGACAGCGCGTGGCCCAGCTATGCGGCTATCAGCTCGAGGAAGTCGATAGCCAAGCCCCTCTTTCCAGCCTCGGACTCGATTCGCTGACAGCTCTGCAACTACTGGCCCCATTTCAGCAAGGAAGCCGAAAGATAGCTGTCGAACACGCCTTCGCTGCCGGCACGCTGGCCGAGTTGGCGGCATTGATCGAGCCTGCAGCGCCGTCGGCCCCAGTTGCCGATACGAGCACGACGAAGGCGCTGCCATTGGGTATGCGCCTGCGTCAAACGCGCAGTGGTCTGACCGTGCTGGATCAACCCAGCGAGCTGCCGCCTGTGCTGTTGGTCAGCCCACTCAATGCCGCACCTCGAATCTGGGTGCAGCAATTGCCCATGCTGCGTCGCCATGGCTGGAACCCTTGCATTGTCGAATTGCCTCTGCATGACGGCAGGCAGTCCGACAATCCAGACATCGATCTGGGCAGGATCGCTGCACAACTGGTGCAGTTGTGCGAGGAACTGGCGCTGACTGGCCAGCCGGTCCCGTGCATCGGCTGGTCGCTTGGGGGCTGCGTGGCCTTGCGCGCTGCGCTCGAACATTCGCCCTGCGTAGGGCCTGTCACAGTGATCAGCGCGGCGCCGTGGTTCGGTGAGACGATTCTGGAAGACACCCTGCAGGCGCAAAGTGAGCTGGAGGGGCGCGGCGAACTCTTCGACCAGATTCTGCCCGGTAACGGCAGCGTCGCTTCGCGTATCGGTGCTGGCCTGAACCTCAGGAGCCTGGGGGCCTATATCCAGGCGCTGAGCACATTCGACATTCGCGAGGCCTTGGTAGCCCTGAATGTACCGCTGCTGGTCATCCATGGTGCCCAGGACAACGTGATCCAGCCGCAGTGCGTGATGCCGCTGCAGCGCCTCGAACAGGCGCGCTTCTTCGAGATCGCCGATGCCGGCCACTTCTCGCCTTTGACACACGCGTCGCTCGTCAACCGAACGTTGCTCGACTGGTTGCGCGCCAGCAATCCCTCAGCCGACGTCACGCAGGTAGCATGAATGGATACCCTCATTGCCGATTGCCGTCCTGCCACTGCAGAAGAAGCACTGATCTGGCGCCGCGGCCAGGCGCATGCCGACGATCCGGGACTGGTATTGAGCTACCGCTTGGCACTGGCACCGTCGGTGGATGTAGCGCTTCTGGGTGACGCCCTGCATCAACTGCTGGCCGGACCTTTCGCCAGCCTGCGCAATACGTTCTTGCTCCGCGATGGCACGTTGTTGAGCAAGCGTCTTGCCCTGAGCCCTGAAGTGCTGGAGTACGGTAGTCATGCACAACCCTTGCAGTCCCTGGCGCAGAACCGTTCAAGGCTCTATCGCTTCGTCCTGCAGACACTGGATGACGGCCAGCGCTATCTGGACTGCGTCTTCAGTCACTTGGTGATGGACGGCGTAGGTGTGCAGCGCTTCATGGCAGCCCTGAGCGACGGCTACGCTCGCGTCACGCTGGCGCCTTGCCCCGCAGCCAGCCCTCGCCCCCCTGTGCCCCCAGGTTTCTGGAACGAGCTGTTGGCCGGTTACGCCCTGGAGCAGCCACTGCCGATGATGCCTCCGGCTTCTGGCCCGCGATCAGGTCAGGTCAGGGCAATCACTCTGGCATTCAAGCAGGCGACTCCCGATCGGTGCAGTGCCCTGCAAACCAGCGGATTTCGCCTGACCTGCGCGGCGATGGCGCTGACCCTGGCGCGCTACCTGAAGGCGTGGGAGCAGGATGCCAAGGTCATGCTGTGCCATACGGTGCAAGTACCTGGCGGCCCTGACGCAGGAACCTGCAGCAACCTGGTTCCTCTGCCTGTCGACGTGGATGCCTGTTCAGATGCACGCGAGCTGTTGCAGCGCATAGGCGAAACACGTCGACGTATCCGGCCGGGGCAGCACACACCGTGGGCCGAGCTGCTGGCCCAGTTCCCGGTCGCGAACGCGGGCAATGTCGTCATCAATGAATCGCCTGGCCTGTTGACACCGAGCGCACCAAGGCTGGGCGAAGTGTGCGAGATTCGTGCCTTGCCTCGTCCCGGAGGCCCCTACGATCTGGCAGCGGTCTGCTCAATGGCCGAAGGGTATCTGCAGGTGCGCCTGGAAGCCAGCCAGCAACGCAGTACGTCACGCTGGTTCGCGCAGTTCGGCGAACAGTTCCAACACAGCCTGCACGACCTGCTCGACGATACGCAGCGGCCTCTGGCAGCGCTGGCGCCACTGCAACGCCCAGAGCGCGGTGAGCAAGGCCCAAGCATCCCGCCCATTTCGCTGGAGCAGGTGCTGTATGCACTGGAGCAGGCCGATGCCGAGCGTATTGCGCTGATTGACGACGAGGGTGAGCTTGACTACGGCTCACTGCGCCGCAGTATCGAGGCTACCGTTGCATGCCTGGCGCAAGCCGGGGGCAGCCAAGTCGGCATTTGCACCGGTCGTAATCGTTGGCTGCCGATCGCCATGCTGGCAGCGCTAAAGCAGGGTGTGCGCTTCACGCCACTTGAGACCAGCCTGCCTGATGATGCCCTGAGCGACCTGATCGCCCGAACTCAAATCGGCTACGTGCTGTGCGACCGCTCCACCCGAGCCCGCCTTGTCCACGCGCTACCTCAGGTTTCCCTGCTCGAGGTCGACATGCAGGTGATACCCGAGACAGTAACCTCTGCGTTGCCCTCGCAGGGCATCGATCCCATTGCCTACCAGATGTTCTCCTCAGGCAGTACTGGCACCCCCAAGGGCATCCAGATTGGCCGCGAAAATCTGGCAGCCTTCCTGACGGCCATGGCGGCCATGCCTTTCTGCTATCCGGGGGCACGCTGGCTCGCGCTGACGCCGATCAGCTTCGACATCTCCCTGCTCGAAGCACTGCTGCCGCTGTGCAGCCTGGGTTGCATCGTGATGGCCGACGACCCTGTGCGACGGAGTGGCCGGCAACTGATCGAGCGTCTGGAGCGTGATCGGATCGAGATCCTGCAGCTCACGCCTTCCAGCCTGCGTCTGCTGAAAGATTCCAACTGGCAGGCACGCCGTCCCATCACCCTGCTGTGCGGCGGCGAGCGTCTGAGCCCGGAACTGGCGGACTGGGTTCTGGCAGCGGGCCATACGTTGTTTCATGTCTATGGCCCCACCGAGGCCACCATCTGGGCCAGTTGTCAGCACGTTACCCGCGGCATGCCGCTCAGCATCGGGTATCCGCTGGACAATACCGGCCTGCAAGTGCTGGACGCTCAGTTGCAGCCGATTGCCCTGGGTGTTCCTGGCGAACTGGTGATCAGTGGGTCCTTGGTCGGGGCGGGTTATCTGCCGCCGACCCAACAGCACAGCTTCATCGAGCGAGTTGCAGAGCAGCAGACGCGCGCCTACCGCACCGGCGACCGCGCCGTGGCCTGGGGCGATCAACGTATCGACTACTTAGGGCGGCTGGACTCCCAGGTCAAAATACGTGGCCACCGCGTGGAGTTGTCCGAGACTGAAGCATTGATCAGACGGCTTGCCCCCGATGTGGAGCCTTGCTGCGTCGTGCGTGAGGAGCCTGTCGCCCACCTGTGTGCATTCATTCGCCCGGCCCAGGGCCGTCCATACGATGTAGAAACGCTGCGCACACAGATCGCTTCCCGGTTGCCCGAGCATCGGTGTCCGTCACGCTATGTCGTCGTGGACCGATGGCCGCATACCCCCAACGGCAAGCTCGATATGCGCAGGCTGATGCAGGCCGACTTATCGACGCTGGCTCGTCAGTCACCCGAGCAAGCGACAGCTCCAGGCCATGGCAGCGATTCGCAAGGCATCACCGAGCTGCGTCGAGTGATTGTCGAAACACTGGGTGTGGAGGTCAAAGACCCCAATCAGTCCCTGGTTGCAGCCGGTATCGACTCAATCGGCTTCAACTTGCTGGCCGAGCGCCTGCAGCGCGAACTCGCAGTGGATATCGCACCGCATCGCTTTTACGAACTCAGCAGTCTCAACGCTATCGCCAACGCCTTGCATGCCGAGACGCCCGGCACCCTTGCCCATCGCGAACCGTCGATGCGGCCTGCGGTCGCGCCGCTGGCGATCCTCGGGATGGCAGGCGTCGGCCCGGCCGGGCTGAACATCGATGAGCTTTGGCAAGCGATGCTGGAGCAGCGAAATTGCATCGCACCCTGCATCAGAACCGATCTGCCGAGCACCTTGCCGGGTGGCTACCTGCATGACATCGATAGCTTCGATGCCGCTTTTTTCGGCATCTCTGCCGTCGAGGCAGCGCATATGGATCCGCGCCAACGCCTGCTGCTGCAAGAGTGCTGGCGGACATTCGAAGATGCCGGACTGGTTCTCGACGACTATCGCGGCGCGCGCGTGGGCTGCTACATCGCCGCCACCGGGTGCGAATACGCCGCCGTTGTGTCGGCGCGGCAAAAGACGGCCCATGCCTATGACATGACTGGCACCTCTGCGAGCATCCTGGCTAACCGGCTGTCGTACCAGTTCGACTGGCGCGGCCCATCGCTGACTATCGATTCGGCCTGCTCCAGCGGTCTGACCGTGCTCGCCCGAGCTGCGTCCGATCTGCAGCAGGGCCGTTGCGACATGGCGTTCGTAGGTGCGGTCAATCTACTGATCGATGCACGCACTGATGAGGCCCTGCGTGCAGGGCAGTTCCTCTCACCGAACGGTGTTTGCTCTCCGTTTGCCGAGGCTGCGAACGGCTATGTCAGGGGCGAAGGCGTTTTTGCCGTGCTGTTGTGCCGCCTGGAAGACCGGACGCCCGGTCTGGCGCCTTGTGCGCTGCTGGCCGCGGTCGAGGACGGTCATTGCGGACGCTCCGCATCCCTGACTGCGCCGAGCGCCAGCGCCCAGGCCGACATCATCGCCAGTATCTACCGCTCCCTGGGCGGCACTGCATGTGTCGGATTCATCGAGACTCATGGTACAGGCACACGTCTAGGCGACCCCATCGAGGCTGAAGGTATCAGTCGCGCAGTGGTCAGCATGCAGGCCCCAGATGAGGCACCGATCTGGCTCGGCACGTCCAAAGCGGCCTTCGGCCATCTCGAAGCTGCCGCCGGACTATTCGGTCTGATCAAGGCGGTCAAGGTCGTCACCGAAGCGGTGGTGCCGGCCAATCCAGATCGAGGCCCCGATAACCGACGGGTGAAATTCGAGGGCGCTGCACTGAGCAACGCAGGCAACCAGGGCTGGCCCAAGCGAGGTGATGTTCGCCAGGCTGGGGTCAGCAGCTATGGTTTTGGAGGTGCCGGCGCGCATGCAGTGGTGCAAAACGCTCCCTCACCGGCTGCCAGCCTGGAACACACGCCAGATTACGCTCCCAGCCTCGTGGTGCTCTCGGGATTCGACGGGCCAGCACTCAAGCGCCAGGCCCAGGCACTGAAAGTCTGGTTGGCGGGGCACCCTGAGGCAAGCCTGGGAGCGATTGCCAAGACCCTCGGGTTGCACCGTACCCACATGGCTTCACGTGTTGCCGTGGCCATGCATGATCTGGAGCATTTGCGCCAGGCGCTGGACTGCATCATCGAGGATCAGCCCCTGCCTGCAATCGAGGAGCGCACGCTGTTGCAGGCTGCAAACGCCTACCTGCAGGGCGGCGCGCTCGATCCTTCACTGTTCGACGCCTCGACAGCACCTGTGCGCCTGCCTACCTATCGCTTCGACGAGAGCCATCGCTACCCGCTGCCGGCTATCTCGCAGCCGGACTTGAAGCCCGGCAAAGACCTCCCCTCGGTGCTGACCTCATGCCACCCGGTCTTCCAGGACCATCAGGTAAACCACCACGGTGTGCTACCCGGCGTATGCGCACTGTACTGGGCGTTACGCATCGACCGCCGCGACACGCTGCACAGGAGCCTGGTCGATATCACCTGGCGCGCACCGCTAAGGCAATCGGCGGCCGATACCCGGCTCGAACTGGCACATGCGGAAGATGGCACGTTCAAGTTGCTGTCAGCCGACACGTCGTTGGTCAGCGGCATGCGCTTGATCGACCGGCAATGCCTGGCTCCCGCCAGCCAGGCATTGCAGCGCCTGCGCGAGGCCCAGGGTCACTTGCCAACTGCGCGACGCATCGATGCAACGCGGCTATACGCGGCATTCGATGCCTTGGGAATCCAGTACAGCAGGGATTTTCGCAGCGTTAGCTGGGTTGATCGGCAAGGGCCGCTCGCCTGCGCCCGGCTGACCTGCCATGGCACCGAACCGATCCAGCAATGGGGATTGCTCGACGGTGCATTGCAATCGGGCCTGGCCTTGACCCTGGAAAGCCGCAGCACGCCCGTATTGCCATTCACCCTTGGCGCACTGCTCTGGAGTGGGCCTCTGGATTGCCCAGCCGGCAGCTACTACGCCTTGACCGAAAAGACCAGCGACTTCAGGACCCAGATACTGCTCTGCGATGACCGTTTTCAAGTGATCGCGCAGTTCGTGGATCTGGGTATCAAGCCTTATTCCGGGAACATTGTGGGGGACGTGCATGAACCGCAACGCTGAAACACCGGGCCTTAGCCTCTTCGAGCCTGACTGGCATCTCATCACGGACGCGCATTCGCCCCAGGCATCGGTGCCCGACTGGATTCTGGTACCAGCAACGCAGCCGTCGCTGGCCGAGGAAATGGCCGAGTTGTTGGGTGAGCAGAGGGTGCGCCTCTTCTCCGAGGCGCCGCTTGATCTGCAACCGGGTGATCATTACGCAATAATCGTGCGTAGCCCTTGGGCCAAAGGGGCGCAAACGTCGGTGACGGTGGCGCTGCTGAATCTGCTCAAGACCCTGAGCCGTTTGCCCCGCGCGCGCGTCGATGTGATCGCGTGCCGGGCACTGCCAGGCCCTCCTGGCCAGGATGTGCGCTATCCGTTGGATGCGACCTGCCTGGGGCTGGCCCAGACCGCCAGCCGTGAATATCCCCACCTGAGCATCAATGTTTTCAGCCTGTGCGATTTCGCTGCAGCCACCTTGCAGCGCGCGTTCAGCCATGTTTCCCCGACTAATCGTGCAACGCCCATTCACATTACCCAGACCGGCTATGCCATTCGCCACTTCAAGCGGGCCGCGTTGGACCGCAGCAGGTCGGGCCTGGCTCTGCGCAAAGGTGGGCACTACCTGGTGCTGGGGGGGACCGGAGGGCTGGGGCAGATGCTTGCCAGCTATCTGGTGGAGCACTATCAGGCGCGGGTACATCTGGTCTCGCGTTCCGTACCTGACTTCAAGCTGCATGAGCTGATGAGTCACAGCCCATGCGACATCAGCGAGCCCAACGCGCTGGAGAGCGTTTTCGAGGCGCACGGCCCGTTCGACGCAGTGATTCACTCTGCGATGGACCTGCACGACCAGACCCTGGACACCCTGCAGCCTGCCCAGCTCGAACGTAATCTGCGGCCCAAGCTGCTGGGCACCTATGGGTTGATTCAGGCCCTGCGTCAGCATCCGGTAGATTTCGTGCTGTTCTTTTCCTCAATCCAGTCCCACCTCGCCAACCCTGGTCAAGGCGCCTATACGGCCGCCTGCGCGGTCAAGGATGCCATGGCTGCCTTGCTTGACGAGACCTTCCAGATCCCCGCGAAGATCGTCAACTGGGGGTACTGGGGCAGTGTGGGTGCGGTGGCTTCGTCTTATTACCGGGAGCGCATGGAAAAGGTTGGGGTTGGCTCGCTCGAAGCCGAAGACGGCATCGCCACCCTCGAAGCCTTGATTGGCAGCGAGCAGCGTCAGGTGATGGTGCTCAAGGCCAACGCACAGGCGTTGCAGGCCATGGGCTTTGAACGCGCCCACAACCCAGCCGGTGCCCCAGTCGATAAACTGCAAAGCGTGGTTCCCCCGTTCGACGATCAGGCCGCATGGGTCAGGCACAACGAGCAGGCCAGCGTCGCGCTGGATGACTACGCCCGTCGCGCCATCTATCGCGTCGGCATTCCCAGCGAAATCGCTACGCAGCACCAGACACTGGCCCAGGCCCTCAGGGCCATAGAGGATGCGCCCCAGGCACTGGATCGCCACAGCTTGTTGCAGCGCTTTGCACATCTGCGTGCGCATCTTGATCTGCTGGATGCCTGTATGGCCGACTTCGCCTCGATCCTGCGAGGGCAGACCGATCCATTGGAAGTGCTGTTTCCCCATGGCAGCTTCGACCGGGTCGAAGGGGTTTATCGCAACAACCCCGTGGCCGATTACTACAACCAGACCATGGCAACCATCGTCGAGCGTCTGGCTGACAGCACCGAACAGCCGCTTCGCGTACTCGAGATCGGCGCAGGTACAGGCAGCACTACCGAACAGGTGATGGCGCGCGTGGGGCATCGGCTGGGCCGATACTGCTTCACCGATCTGTCTCTGTCGTTCATCAACCGGGCACGCAAGACCTTCGAGCAACCCTGCTTCGAGGCCTGCATCTACAATGTGGAGCAGCCACCACAATGGTCTGGCGCATTCGACATCGTGCTGGCGACCAACGTGATCCACGCCACTCGCGACATCCGCGAGTCATTGCGCAACATCCGTCGCGCACTGCGTCCAGGCGGCCTGGTAGTGCTTAACGAGGTCACGGCACTGCAGCACTATGCAACCTTGACCTTTGGCCTGACCAAGGGTTGGTGGCTCAACACAGGCCCCGAGCGAATAGAAGGAAGCCCGTTGCTCGACGTTGCTACTTGGCAGCGACTGTTGCTCGAAACCGGCTTCGAGCACACCTTGCACCATGGCAATCAGACGCAAGGACTGATCGTCGCCTGCGTGCCTGAAATTGCCTCGCCAGCCGCACCCGCCGAAGCCTCTCTAGCCAGCGCCAGCCAGGTGTCGAATGTAGCAGCCTCGGAAATCGACGAGCCGCGCTCGAGCGCCGCGATGGCATTCGCACGGGATGCGATTGCCTCGGTCATGCATTTGAACCCTTCCGACCTCGATCCCTCGCGAGCACTGAAAGACTATGGGATCGACTCGCTGATTGCGCTTGAGTTGGTCAAGCCCTTCAAGGAGAAAGTCGGATATGTGCCCGCCACGTTGTTCTTCGAGTACCCCACGCTCGCCGATCTGACCCGTTATCTGGAGCAGTATCACCCAGAGGCTTTCCTGTCGGCGGACAACAGCGCCCACGCGCCGGCTGCA
Source organism: Pseudomonas sp. RAC1 (assembly GCF_030658255.1). Classification (NCBI taxonomy): domain Bacteria; kingdom Pseudomonadati; phylum Pseudomonadota; class Gammaproteobacteria; order Pseudomonadales; family Pseudomonadaceae; genus Pseudomonas; species Pseudomonas sp. RAC1. The sequence continues at coordinate 45,004 of NZ_JAUTXS020000037.1, read as the reverse complement.
GATGTCATGCAGCCGGGCGTGGAGTCGGACACTTGGCATTTCGTGCGTGAAAGCATCGCCAATGTCATGCACATGTCCCTCGACGAACTCCAGGATGACGCTGCGTTCGCCAGCTATGGCATCGATTCGCTGATCAGTCTGGAGTTGATCAAGCCATTACAGGCGCGTTACGGCTACCTACCTGCAACCTTGCTGTTCGAATACCCAAGCATTGCGCAACTGGCTGCCCACCTGAGTCAGCACGCCGTGACCGCGCAGGCCGAGGCGACATCGGCGGATCAGGTGCCCCCTGCGGCTGGACAGCAGCCACAGCCCGCTGAGCTGCACAGCGAACCCTCTGCGCAAGCCATTGCCATCATCGGCTATAGCGGGCGTTTTCCGGGCGCCGAGGATGCCAACCAGCTCTGGGAACTGCTGCAGCAAGATAGGCCGCTGAGCACTCCGGTACCGCCTGCCCGTTGGCCCCTGGCGCAGATGCAAGCACCGACCTACGCCCGCAGTGGAGCCTTTCTCAGCGATGTTGATCGCTTCGATCATGGTTTCTTCAACATCACGCCAATGGACGCCACGCTGATGGATCCTCAGGAGCGCCTGTTCCTGGAAACCGCGTACCAGACCTTCCTGCATGGGGCTCATCCAGCCTCGCGACTCAAAGGAAGTCGAACCGGGGTCTATGTTGGCGTAATGAATACCGGTTATGCCAACTTGACACCGATCGACAGCGACGGCCCCAGGCCGACGTCACTGCATTGGTCGATCGCCAATCGGGTCTCCTACCACTTCGATCTCAACGGCCCGAGCATGGCGGTCGACACCGCCTGCTCTGCCTCTCTGACAGCCTTGCATACGGCGGTCAATGCGTTGCGCCTTGGGGACTGCGACATGGCTCTGGTCGGAGGCGTGAACGTGATTGCCCACCCACGGCAGTACGACGACCTGTGCCGTCTGCACATGCTCTCACCGGAGGGCGTGTGCCGACCGTTCGGCGATGGCGCCGACGGTTTCGTCGACGGAGAAGGCGTGTGCGCCATGCTACTCAAACCGCTCGACCAGGCTCTGGCGGATGGCGACCCGCTCTACGCTGTGATAGCCGCATCGGCACTGAATGCCGGAGGCAAAGCCAACGGATACAGCGCACCCAACCCGCAGGCGCAGTCCCGGCTGATCCGCGAGGCCCTGGACAAGGCCGGGTGGGCTCCCTCCCAGCTTGATTACGTCGAGGCACATGGCACAGGCACCGCGTTGGGCGATCCGATCGAGTTCAAGGGCCTGGCAGCGGTACTTGGCGAGGGGCGCACAGAAGACTCGCGTCTGCCTATCGGCTCGATCAAAGGCCACATCGGCCATTTGGAGTCGGCAGCCGGACTGGCCGGGGCAATGAAGATCCTGCTGCAGATGCGCCACCGTACTCTGCTCCCATCACTGCATGCCCACCCGGCCAATCCGTTGCTGGAAACGCAGGCCAGCGGTCTGATGGTCAATCGCCACACCAGGCCTTGGCCTGCCCGCGATAACCAACCCTATCGCGCGGCGTTGTCCTCCTTTGGCGCCGGCGGTGCCAACGCACACGTCCTGCTCAGCTCTGCGAGCCGAGCGTCGAGACCGGCGAGCCCCCCGACCTCGGCGACACAGCTCATCGTGTTGTCGGCCCATAGCGTCCAGGCGTTGGATGCTTCGCGTATCGCGCTGTTGCAATGGTTGGAGCACACCGATGCACCCCTGCCGCGCCTGGCCGCCGGCCTTGCCCATCAGCGTGATCACCTGCGCCATCGATTGGCCGTGTGCAGCGACTCAGCGCCAGATCTGCGCCGCCAGTTGGCACAGCCACTGGCAGACCTGCGAGCTGAGGGATACAGCACCGCGCTGGAGGGTTGCGATGCAGGCACGATGAACTCGATGTCCAGTCCAGGCGTACAGCAGGAGATGGATCTGGAGAGTACCCGGCTGGCCTACCTGCAGGGTGCCCTGCCGGATTGGCACGCAGTGTTCGCAGCCGCTGAACCGCTCGAACTGCCCCCGTATTGTTTCGACGGCACGCCACTTTGGGTGCACGCCAGGGAATCGGGGTTCGACAGCCTGGACACCTTGCTGGCCGACCACAACATCGACGCAGAGGCGATAGTACCGGCAGGTTACTACCTGGCACGCCTGTTGGCCGACTCATCAGTCGATGGGCTGATGGATGTGCGATTCGAGGCCCGCGCACAGTCATTCGAGCGCGTTGCGACAGAGCAGGTCGCGGGGCGGCTTGCGGTCACCATCGCCGGTGCGACCGTCGCCAGTGCCTCCCCGCTGGCGCAGCGCAGCCACGAGCAGCAGCCTTGGACGCTCGACTCGGGACATTATCTGCAGCGCACCGTGATCTACCAGACATTCGCCCGTAAGGGCTATCGTTACGGCGACTCGCTACGCCTGCTGCGCTGGGCCTGGGTGGGCGAGGACAAGGTGCTGGCCAGTCTGTTGCCCGCACGCAGTTTCACGCTGCCATTGTCGCCCGCGATCATCGATGCCGGTCTGCAGACCGCGCTACTGCTCGATAGTGGGGAGGGTGGTCCGGCCTGGGTACCGTGGATGGCCGACAGGGTCGAGCGACTGGCGTGCCAGGCGGCGATCACCTACGTGCGCTGCCAGCGACGCGAAAAGACTGCACGAAGTGTGACGCATGATTTCGAGTTTCTGGCCCAGGACATGAGCCCGATCCTGCGTATCCAAGGTTTGGTTTCACTGAACCCAAGCAACGACGTGGCGCGACCGCAGAAGCCTGTTGCACGCCCGAAGGTGGTGCTGCATGAACTGTGAACGGCAGGGCACATTAGCAATCGCCTTCCCTGGTCAGGGCTCGCAGTTCCCCGGCATGGGATTGGAGTTGCTGCCCAGGTTCGGCGAAATGACCGAAATCGCCGAGAGTCTGCTGGGCCTGCGGTTGGCCGAGTTGCTCCAGGATGCCGACAGACTTGCCGACACCGCCTTCACCCAGCCTGCCGTATTCATCGTCAGCGCGATGAGTTTCGAGGCCATGCGTCAGGATCACGATATCGGCCGCCCAGACCTGATGCTCGGTCATAGTCTGGGGTTGTTTGGAGCCATTCATGCCAGTGGTCGACTAGGTTTCGCAGACACCCTGAAACTCGTCATCGAGCGCGGCCAACTGATGAAGGCGGCCGGAGACGGGGCGATGCTCGCGGTGCTGGGAATCGATGCCCGGGGTCTGGAAATGCTCCTGCTCGAACTGGGGCTGGACAGCCTGGACATCGCCAACGTGAACGGGCCTGAGCAAACCGTGCTCAGCGGGCCGAGCCAGGCTATCGAGCGTGCGGCGCAGGATCTGCAACGACGCAGCTTGCGTGCGGTGCCGCTGAATGTCAGCGGGGCATTTCATTCCCGGTACATGGAAACCGCACGTGTCGCGCTGAGTCGCTATGTGGAGCGACTCACGTTCAGTCCCGGGAGCTGTCCGTTGATCTCCACTACCCAGGGTGGACCGGTACCCGACACCCATCTGCTTGAGGAAATCGTTTTCCAGCTAACGAGCCCGGTGCGCTGGTTACAGACCGTTCAAGCGCTGAGGCAGCGTTATCCCCTCCTCGACTTCGTCGAACCTGGCCCGGGCCAAGTGCTTACGCGCCTGATCGCAGCCATCGACGCTCATCACTCATCGAAGGAGGCATCTCGATGAAACCACAACGAATCGCCATCGTAGGTGGCGGGGCCGCAGGCGTGACACTTGCCTGGCATCTTGCCGCGTTGCACCAGGTCACACTGTACGAGGCAGGTGAGCAGTTGGGCGGCCATGCCTTCACCCATACCCTGATGCACGAAGGCAAGCTGATCCATGCCGACATGGGGGTTGAATATTTCACGGAGCGGCTGGCCCCCAACTTCATGGCGCATCTGAAGGCGCTCAATGTGGACACGTTCGTCGCGCCCCTGTCGTTCAGTTGCCTGAATGACGACGCCTCGGTGCTGTGGAGCAACCAGCAGACCACTGAGGCATCGAACCAGGCACTGCGGCAGGCTTTCGATCAATTTCATCAGGACATGGTCGAGGTCAGCCTGCACCAGGAGCGTTACAAGAGCTGGTCGGTGGGAGATTTCGTCAGGGAGCGGGGCTACGACACTGGCTTCGTCAACCAGGCGTTGCTCCCGTTGTTGACCGTGTACTCCGGCTGCAATGGCCCGTCACTGGATTACAGCCTGGTGTACTGCGCGGTCTCCTTCAACATGAACCTGCTGTCATTTTTCTCGCCTGCCTACTGGCGCAAGGCCAAAGGCGGTATCGACGGGTATCTGAAGATCATGCATCGCATGCTCGGCCCGGGCATACGCCTGAATACCCAAGTGATGGCCGTCCGGTCGCACGGGCGCGGCGTGGAGGTCAGCACGCATGGCGGATCGGAGGATTTCGACCAAGTGATAATGGCCACCCACGCCGATCAGGCGCTGCGCATGATCGAAGCGCCCACGCCGGAACAGACCGCCCTGCTCGGCGCTTACGAATACGTTCCTGTCGAGGCCATCCTGCACACCGACAGCGCAGCGGTCGCCCATGGCTCACCCGACAGCTATTGCGTCTTCGTCAAAGCTGCGCACGCACCAGACCAGGCGAGCCACGCCTGGGGCACCCTGACCCGCGTGGTTACCCACTTCGAGCCCTCGTCCTCACCGCTGTATGTGACGTTCGATCCGAAGATGGCGCTGGATCCAGCCAAGGTAATCCTGCGCAAGCAGTGGAAGCTGCCCAAGCTGCGACCGCTCGACCTGCACCGGCGCTCACTGATCCAGGAAATCCAGGGCCGTGACCGTATCTGGTACTGCGGAACGGACTTCTCCTATGGCGGTCACGAAGGCGCTCTGACCTCTGGTCTGGTGCTGGCCCAGCGCTTCGGCGCCTCGGTCGATCAAGGCACCAATACCAGTGCGCGAATTCAGTTCGAGCTGGTCAAGGATCTGATGGGCGTTGAATCGCCGTCCGCCAGACTGATACGCCATCTGGATCAGCGCCTGCTGCGCATCGCCGAAAAACTGGGCGCCGTCGAGCGTCTCGCCCCGCGCGTGATGCGCCACTACTTGCAATGAGGCTTTGCATGACATCTTCGATCGCTTCCCGTGTCCATGGTAAAACGACCCTGATCATCAACAACATGCAAGTCGATCTGTTGCCCATGATCCAGGACGCCAGCCGCGTGCTCGAGCATTGCTGCTGGCTGGCCGAACTGGCCCAGGAAATCGAACTGCCCGTGACACTGACCTGCCATGAAAAGCTAGGCGCGCTGCCGACGCGGCTACGTAAGGCAGCGGGTGCCTGCACGACGCTTTCCAAATGCCATTTCAACGTGCTCGATGTACGCGAGTGCGACGTCTTTGGAACTACCACGCCCGGCAACCACTGGATTTTCGCGGGCGTGGAAACCCACGTCTGTATCCTGCAATCGGCACTGGCGCTACGGGCACGCGGTGATCAGGTGTCTGTCGTCGTCGATGCGGTATCGTCGCGCAGCGTCCTGGATCACGAAGTGGCGCTCTCGCGCATGGCCCGCCATGGTGTGGAACTGATCACTCGCGAAATGCTGTTCTTTGAAACCATGGCGCAATCGGAGCGCTCGGATTACCTGGCGCTGAGCCAGCGCTTTCTCGATGGCCGCTACCTGAAGACTTATGGCGAATGATCCAGATAGCCGCCTCTTACGCCACCTCCACTTGTACCTTGTTCGCACGGAGTCAGCCATGAGCGCCGTTCTCTCGCAGACACACGCCACTACCAAGGCGGCACCCTTCATCCTGCTGCTGATCATCTTCATTGACGGCCTGGGCACGGCATTGCTGTTGCCGATGCTGCCGATGTTGCTGGATCCGGCCGACCCTGCCGGAGTGGTATTCGCCAGCGCGCCTACTGCCGTTCGGACGGCGTGGCTCTACGGTGTGCTTTTAGCGGGCTACGCCTTTGCAATGATGCTGGGTGCGCCGCTGCTGGGCGCGCTTTCGGACCGTATCGGGCGGCGCCCGACGCTGCTGCTTGCGGTGGCAGGATCAGTCGCCGGATATGCCCTGAGCACCTGGGCGGTGAGCCAGGGCAGCGTGGCGTTGCTGATTGCCGGACGGTTGCTGGGAGGCGCCTTCGCCGGTAGCGTCCCGGTGGCCCAGGCCATGCTGGTTCAGACCCCCGACAGCGCAATGAAACGCATCGGGTGGGTGATGTTTGCCATGACGGCGGGCTTTTTCGCCGGTCCCGCGCTCACGGGTATCCTGCTGGCAGGTCACATGCCAGGGGCAAGCTTGCTTCTGCCGCTGCAGGTCGCCCTGACCCTCAGTGTGCTGTGCCTGTTGATGGCTTTCATACTGCCCTCTGGCCCCGCTCCGGCGGCAACCACGGGGCCATCGCTGATCAGACAGGTCTTGAACGGCTTCACTTCCCCCGCCACACGCAGGCCATTGCTTGCCCTTCTCTGGCTGCAAATCGGCTGGAATCTCTTCTACCAGTATCTGCCTTGGATGCTCGCGCGCCAGAGCCAGGCTGTAGGCAGCATCAGCCTGCTGCTGACAGTGATCGGGGTCGGCATGTGCGTCGCCTTCATCTGGGTGGCTGGAGCCTTGCAAACCCGCTATCGAGCACCACGGATCGCACGCATTGCCATCCTCACCCTGGTGGTGAGTTGCGCACTGCTCGCGGCCACGCTCGATAACCCCCTGGCCCTGGTTTTCGGTGCCCTTGCCGCAATCGCCTACGGTGTGGCGTACACCGCCCTGATCGGGCATGCCCTGGCATGCGAGCAGGCAAGCCTGCGTGGCACGGTGCTGGGCATCGCCGCCTCGCTGGCTGCCGGTGCCGCAGCCGTCACAGCGCTAGTGGGCGGGATAGTAGGTGTCTGGGGCAACCTGCTGCTGGTCTCGATGAGCGTGGGTGCTCTGATCCTGAGCAGGGTCGCCCTTGGAGCAGGAGGCGATCGATGAGCATCGACAATGGCACCTTGATCATCAAGGATCTGGCCTTGCGCCTGCCAGACGGCAGGCCGCTGTTTTCGGGCCTGAACGCGACGTTCTCCCGGCAGTTCACCGGCATCGTGGGGCCCAACGGCAGTGGCAAATCGATGCTGGCGCAGATCATGGCGGGCTGCCTGGCTCCGAGTACCGGTAGCATCCAGTGTGCCGGCAGTATCGGGTATCTGCCGCAGTGGCTGGGGCCGATCAGCGGTACCGTCGCCGATCTGCTGGGGGTTAGTCGCACCCTGCAGGCCTTGGCCGAGGTGGAGGCGGGCGCCTGCGACCCGGCGCTGTTCGACCTGATTGACGACCGCTGGAACCTGCCAGGCGATATCCACGCCTGCCTCACGCGCCTGGGGCTGGCCCATCTGCCGCTCGATCGTGCCAGCGAGACCTTGAGCGGAGGTGAGACTGTACGCCTGATGCTCGCCGGCCTGCGCCTGGGTGGCGCACGAGTATTGATACTCGACGAGCCCACCAACCACCTCGATCGTCAGGCCCGTGAGCAGTTGAGCGAGGAACTGCGACAAGGCAAGGAAACGCGCATTGTCATTTCCCATGACCGGGCCTTGCTGGAGCATGCCGACCGCATCCTCGAGCTTCGCAGCGATGCACTGGTGCAATACAGCGGTGGCTACAGCAGCTATCGCGAGCAACGCCAGGCCGAGCAGGACAATGCCCAGACTGCACTGGTCAGGGCGCGGGCGGCACGCGACAGCGTCGAACAGCAGATCACCGTCGCCCGCCAACGCGAGTTGCAACGCGCCAGTCATGGCCGCAAGGTAGCGCGTGCTACCGGCACTCCGGCCATTGTCGCCAACGCTCAGGCAGAGCGCGCCGAGCAACACAGCGGGCATCAGCGCATCCAGCAGGCACGCCTGAGTCAGATGGCCCGCGAGCGGGTCGAGCAGGCCAGCGCGAACGTTGAGCCAGTACGCCCAAGCCAACTGTTGGCACCAACCGGTCTGGTCGCCAACGCGACCCAGGTGGTCATGCTCGAACACTGCGAGCTTCCCTTCGGACCCGCCGACAGCCGCTTGATCGATCTGACCCTGCACGGCCCGGTGCGAATGGCGGTGATCGGGCCGAACGGCTGCGGAAAATCGACGCTGCTGAAGGTGATGGCCGGGCAACTGCTGCCGGCCAGCGGCAACGCCCGGCACATCGCACGCACACACTTGATAGACCAGCACGCACAGACCTTCGACCCCGGGCACAGTATCGAGCAAGTGCTGCGCAATGAGCTGGGTACTGTCGAGGAGGGCCGCTTGCGCCAGATTTTCGCCAATGCTGGACTCGATGCGCGGCAGATGGCTACACCATTCGGTCAGCTCAGTGGGGGGGAGCGCCTGCGCGGGGCGCTCGCCTGGCTGGCCGGCGGTCCTGAACAGACCCAACTGCTGCTGCTCGACGAAGTGAACAACCATCTTGATCTGGCGGCCTTGGAAGCGGTCGAGCAACTGCTCAGGCAGTTCAAGGGCGCGCTGATCGTGAGTGCCCATGACCGCGATTTTTTACAGGCGCTGGAATTGACGCACCAGTTGATCTGGCAACCAACGGGGTGGAGTTATGAACCGTGGAGCGAGGCGTGGCAGTGAAAGGGCCACCTCCCTCAACGCCACGATCCTGTCATTGGGGGCGTGTGGCAGGTTGCGCGGTACGTATTGGGAGAAGAGTTGGCACAGATCGAAAAAGCAGCCGCTCATTTGACACTCGGCGATCATAAGCCTGATTCAGTCGGCCCGCATGAATGGGCATGATCCGTATGCCTATCTCAAGGACGTGCTGACACGACTGCCTACTCAACGGGCGAGCGAGATCGGAGCCTTGTTGCCGCATCAGCGGACGCCTACTCAACGAGCGCAAGGTGTGTTCGCGGCTCGCCTACTGGTAAGCTCGCTCTCAGACAACCTTTGTCAATGTGGCCGTCATGGAAGAAAGCGCGCAACAGCGTTTAGAGCGCTATGTATCCGCCCGCAGCCAGCACCCTGCGTGGCTTTTGCTCGCCTCGCGGCGAGCTCCGCTCGTATTGGGCTGCCTGCGCACGCTATTCGAGCGGGCGCATGATGGCGTCCCCATGGAGGATGCACTGCAAGCACTGTCCGAAATGCTAGCTGCTTATGCCAGCCAGGAGCTTTACGAAATCGACCCGGATGCAACGCATCTCCACGCAGGTCGTGAACTTCGTGAATGGATCAAGCGGCGTCTGGTCGTAGAACGAGAGGGGCGTATCTATGCAACCGACGCGTTGGAGTCCGCCATCCAGTTCGTCGATTCGCTGGATAGTCGGATCATGACTTCGACGGCATCTCGCCTTTCGGTGGTTCAGCGTGAGATCGAAAACCTGGAAACGGGTCTGAACCCCAGTCCAACTGGCCGTATTGCCAGCCTGCGCCGCCGGATCCAGGATTTGGAGCACGAGCTAGCGCAGGTAGAGGCTGGCAACGTCATCGTGCTGGATGAAGCGCAGGCGATAGAGGGCATACGCGAGGTCTATAACCTGGCCACCAGCCTGCGCGCGGACTTTCGACGAGTTGAAGACTCGTGGCGCGAGGCGGATCGCGCCCTTCGACACTCGATCATCAGCGAGCAGTCTCACCGTGGAGAAATCGTCGATCGGTTGTTGGACGGGCAAGATGCTCTACTCCACACTCCCGAGGGGCGTGTCTTCGAAAGTTTCCAGCAGCAACTGAGGCAGTCCGCTGAGCTGGAAACCATGCGTGAGCGCTTGCGCACCATCCTTCGTCATCCAGCGGTTCCAAAGGCGCTGAATCGTCCCCAGCAACGTGAGCTGCGCTGGCTGGCGTTACGCCTGGTTCGGGAGTCGCAGGCTGTGCTCCAAGCGCGCGCCCGAAGCGAGCGCGATGTTCGTGGCTTCATGAAGACGGGGCTGGCCGCCGAGCATCATCGCGTCGGACAGTTACTCAACGACTTCTTCAATCTAGCGCTCAGCGTTGACTGGCAACGCCAGTCAGAACGCCGTAAGCCTGCATGTTTACCACCAGTTGGCGTAGCCATTACCGGTGTCCCAGCAATCGAGCGTCTCCGCTTCAAGACTCTGGATGACGATGATACGGGCGAGCTGGATCTGAGTTTGAAGCCTGCGAAGTTGGAGCAGATTGATGATGACTTCTGGGATGCCTTCGACGGGCTGGATCGTGAAGCGCTGATTCATGACACCCTGGCTGTGCTGGTGGAGCAGGGTCGCCCCGTGAGTCTCGTGGAGCTTGCGTCTTTGCTTCCACCTGTTCACGACCTGGAAACCTTTGCGCTCTGGCTGGCGATGGCGCGCGAGGCAGGTATCGAGGTGCTGACAGAGGAGCGTCAGCTCGTGGAGCTAGTTGACGAGGATGAGCAACGCTGGCGCTTCAATCTGCCTTATGTCGGACTCGACCACGAGGCACTCAAGGACATCGATTGGGAGTTGTGAGCATGGCAGGGATCTTCGATCGAATTGCAGGCGCCTCTGGCACCGACGAAACGGAGCTGACGGTGGAGCCCATGGCGTTGGATGACGGCATGGATGATGAACAGCCTCTCATGAGCGCCGCTGTTCAGGTCGATGAGCGCCGGACGCCGCAACGGGTACGTGAGGCCGTACAGGAAATGCTCAAGTACGGGCTGCTGGAAGAAAGTCACAAGCCCAACCTGTATCGCTCAGCGCTTTCCAATATCGAGGCGGTCGACAGAATTCTGGAACCCCTCGACCTTGCCATGGGGGTCGACGAGGTTCGGGGGCTGGTGTTTGTTACCGTTCGCCAGGGCGAGGTAGCCGAGCAGGATGACTGGTCGCACCCCCTTGTGCGTCGGCAAAGGCTGAATCTGGAGCAGTCCCTGCTGATAGCCATTCTGCGACAGCATTTCATTGCGTACGAACAGGAGAGCGGTACGGGCGCCAGTCAGGCACTGGTAGCGGTTGATGAGCTGATTCCCCAATTGCAGGTTTACCTGGGCGAACTGGGCAGCGAGGCGAAGGAGCGCAACCGCATCATCACACTGCTGGATCAGCTCAAGGGGCATGGTCTGGTGTCGGCTCTGGACGCTCATGATCGCGTCATCATCCGCCCCATCATTACCCACTTGGCCAACCCGGAGAACCTGCAGGCACTCGTGGCTTGGCTGCGCGAGCAGGTGGAGGGCGCGGCTACGCCGGCTGCCGGTGCTGAGGAGGACGAGGCGTGAAGCAAGCACTACTCTGGCGTGACAGCGAGACCTTCATTCTCAGCAGCATCGAACTCTATAACTGGGGCGGCTTTCAGGGCTATCACCGTGCCGAGATCGATCCTTCCGGCACCGCCGTGATCGGCCCGACGGGGAGCGGTAAAACGACGCTGGTGGATGCTCTGATGACCTTGCTGTGCGCCAACCCGCGCTACAACCTGGCCTCCACGGGTGGACATGAAAGTGACCGGGATCTGGTGTCCTATGTGCGCGGCGTCACCGGCCCTGGGGACGGAGGTGTAGAGCAATCTCATGTCGCTCGCCAGGGTAGGACGGTAACCGCCATTGCAGCCACGCTCGAGCGTGACGGTACGCAGGTTCGGCTGGGCGCTGTGCTCTGGTTCGAGGGCACAAGCTCCTCGGCGTCCGATCTGAAAAAACTTTGGCTGTTAAGCGAGTCCCCCGAGCAGACTCTGGAGTATTGGCTCAGCCAGCATTCTTCAGGCGGCATGCGGGCTCTGCGTCAGATGGAGAAGGATGGGACTGGTATCTGGCCTTACCCGAGCAAGAAAGCTTTCTTGGCCAGGCTCAGGGATTACTTCGAGGTCGGTGAAAACGCCTTCACTTTGCTCAACCGCGCTGCCGGCCTGAAGCAGCTCAACAGTATTGATGAGATCTTTCGCGAGTTGGTGCTGGATGACCGCTCCGCCTTCGAGCGGGCTGCCGAGGTCGCCAGTAGCTTCGATGATCTAACTGACATCCACCGAGAGCTGGAAATCGCTAGAAAGCAGCAGCGCTCATTGCAACCGGTCGCCGATGGCTGGGAGCGTTACAGGGCCTTGCAAGAACAGCTGCAAGATAAACAAGCCCTCGAAGGCATCCTTCCAGTCTGGTTCGCCGAGCAGGGGTATCGCTTATGGTTGGCTGAAACCAACAGGCTTGAGACGGAGTACAAACAGGCCGAACTGGATCAGGAGCAATGCAGGAGTCAGCTCGAGATCCAAAAGGGTGTGGCCGATCAACATCGCCAGAGCTACCTGCGAGTAGGTGGCGCAGGGATAGATCAATTACGCGGGCGCATTGCTGATTGGGTCCGCGAATGCGATAAGCGACGCCTGAAAGCCGAGCAATACCAACGCTTGGCCAAGGGGCTTGGACTAGCGGATGAGTTATCGGCCGCTGCTCTCAAGGAGAATCAGCAGCAGATCGCGGCACGCCTGGAAATACTGACCCAGCAAATTACTGACACGCGTCAAAAGGCGTTCGATGCAGGTCTCGTTCAGCAGGAACTCAATGGCCGCCTGCAGCTCTTACAGCAGGATCGTGCTGAGGTTGAGAGACGGCCAGGCTCGAACCTGCCCGGGCATTTTCATGCTTTTCGAGGTGATCTGGCGCAGGAGCTTGGCGTCGATGAGTTGGCCTTGCCTTTCGTTGCCGAGCTGGTGCAGGTCAAGCCCGAGGAACTGACCTGGCGGGGTGCCATCGAGCGGGCAATCGGTAGCCACCGGCTCCGTATCCTGGTGCCGCAGGGCTCATCCCAGAACGCACTGCGTTGGGTGAACCAACGGTATAACCGCTTGCATGTGCGCTTGTTGGAGGTAAAGGAGACGTCGTCGCGCGCTGTGTTCTTCGACGATGGGTTTACCCGCAAGCTGAGCTTTAAGGAGCATCCGTACCGAGAAGCTGTAAAGGCACTACTGGCGGACAATGACCGCCACTGCGTCGAAAGCACGGAGCAATTGCGTCATACCCCTCACGCCATGACAGCCCAGGGGCTGATGTCGGGTAAAGAACGCTTCTTCGACAAGCAGGACCAGAAGCGCCTGGATGAGGACTGGCTTACCGGCTTCGATAACCGCGACCGTCTGGCCTTCTTGGCTGAGCAGATTCGCGAGGTCAATGAACAGCTCGCGCCTGCCAAGCTGGCCCTGGATTCTGCCCAAGGCGATGTACGTCAGTTGGAGAATCAAGCTTCGCTGCTGCAACGCGTCGAAGAGCTGCAATTCGAGGATATTGATCTGCCGGGCGCCGAGCGTCAGCTGCAGTCGCTGCGTACACAGCTAGACACCCTGACGCGCCCCGACTCCGACCTTGCCATGATCAAGGCCGAACTGGATCAAGCCGAGGCGCTGCTGGACTCTCAGGATCAACAGTTGCAACGACTGATCGAGCAGTGCGTGCAGTTGAGAACTCAGTTCGAGCAGGCCGCATCCGCTACCCGTAAGGCCTATCGTGGTGCCGAAAAAGGGCTGAACGATACGCAGCGTGAACTGGCGCAAACGCATTTCCCGACCCTGACGGCAGATGACCTCGGCGATATTGTCGAGCTGGAGCGCCAGCATACGCGTGAGCTGCAAGGGCAGCTCAAAGCGCTCGGCGATAAACTCGGCGATCAGAAAACAGAGCTAGCCAAACGTATGTCCGACGCTCTGAAGGTGGACACCGGGGCGCTTGCGGAGGTCGGGCGAGAACTGGTGGACGTACCCAGGTATCTGGAACGTCTTCGCGTGCTGACCGAGGAAGCCCTGCCCGAGAAACTCAAGCGCTTTCTGGAATACCTCAATCGTTCCTCGGATGATGGCGTCACCCAGTTGCTCAGCTATATCGACCATGAAGTCTCGATGATTGAGGAGCGCTTGGATGACCTGAACAATACGATGCAGCGTGTCGACTTTCAGCCCGGACGCTATCTGCGCTTGGTCGCGAAAAAGGTCATTCATGAAAGTCTTCGCACCTTGCAACAGGCTCAGCGTCAACTGAACTCGGCGCGTTTCATCGATGATGAAGGCGAGAGCCACTACAAGGCACTGCAGGCGCTCGTTGGCCTGCTCAAGGATGCTTGCGAGCACAGCAGGAATCAGGGCGCAAAGGCGCTGCTGGATCCGCGCTTCCGCTTGGAGTTCGCGGTCTCGGTGATCGATCGCCAAAGCAGGAGTGTCATCGAAACCCGAACAGGTTCTCAGGGGGGAAGTGGTGGCGAGAAAGAGATCATCGCCTCCTATGTGCTGACCGCTTCCCTCAGCTATGCGCTCTGTCCCGACGGCAGCAGCCGGCCGTTGTTCGGCACCATCGTGCTCGACGAAGCGTTCTCGCGCAGCTCCCATGCGGTTGCCGGTCGAATCATCGCAGCGCTGAGGGAATTCGGCCTGCATGCTGTCTTCATCACGCCCAACAAGGAAATGCGCCTGTTGCGCCACCATACGCGTTCGGCAGTCGTCGTTCATCGGCGCGGCGTGGAATCCAGCCTGGTGTCCCTGAACTGGGAAGCTTTGGATGAGCATCATCAACAGCGCATCAAGGCCATGCATGAAGTCGCCCACTGACATCAGTCGCAGCCTGGCCAGACAATGGCAGCGCTCCAGCGTGCGCTTGGAACGCTTGCTCAATCCCGCTAGCTGGCCGCAAAGCCTCAACATCGGCAAGCCTTCGGCACGTCTATTCACTGACAACATCCAGGCGGTACTCCGGCATATAGAGAGCTGGCGGAGCGTGAACGTGGGTGAAATCGACTGGGAGCCCGTCAGCTACCGAGCAGGGCTGTCCCCCATTTCCTTGCCGATGCGTTGGCACTTGCGTAGCCCCTCCGAATGGATTGCCGCGAGCGATGATCCAAGGGTCAGCCAGGAGTACGCTCGACTCGAGTATCTGGTCGAGCAGGTAGACAGTGCCTTTCATGCGCTGCTGGTGGCACAACGGAGCTTGTGGTTGAGGAAGCCGTCTGAAGAAGTCGTCGCCACGGCGCGACTCGCCACCCGGTTGTCGCCAGGCTGTGCCCGAGGCCGTCCGCTGCGCCTGCTTGCCGAGCACGGCGTAGACACCAAGTTTTTCGAGCGCAACGCCAGCTTGCTGACCTGGCTCCTCGACGAGCGCTTCGGAGGCGCGGCGTCCGAGCAAGGCCTGACGACTTTTCTGGATGCCTTTGAGGAAAGCAGCCACTGGGTTCTGGTCGTTCCCCTTCAGCCTGAGCTGTTGCCCTTCAAGTGGCTCAGACTCACCACTGCGGAACTGGCTGAAACCCCACTTCCCGGTTCGCGATTGCTCGTGGTGGAAAACGAGCAATGCATTCACTTACTGCCTGAGAGCTTACCGGACACCCTGGCTGTGCTGGGCTCAGGACTCGATTTGCAGTGGCTAGCGTCCGCGCACCTGGCCGGGAAACAGATCGCATACTGGGGCGATATGGATACCTGGGGCTTGCTGATGCTGGCGCGAGCGAGACTCCATCAACCAGCAGTCGAAGCACTATTGATGGAGCAAGCGCTGTTTGAACAGCACTCACCGGTGAGCGCAGTCGTCGAGCCGACCAAAGCTCTGGATTCGGCCCCACTTGGTTTGCTGGCTGACGAAGCGGACTTCTATCGGTATCTGCTGGTGCAAGAACGAGGACGTCTTGAGCAGGAGTACCTGCCAAAGGAAAAAGTTGAGCGCGTTATCGAGCAGTGGGCTCGAAAGATTCCTGTATAGGGCGGCTGGCGGTGGGCTTAATAGCCCACTCCGCCATAGCACTGCATGTTGGTGCCACACACGCGCTGGATCTCCAGGCTCAACGCCTCATCGCGCCGAGCACGGCAACAACGCAATGCTGGATGACGCAGTTGGGCCGCATGTCGGTGGTAACAGACGGGGCAATCTGCAAGACACGGCAGATCGACTCGACCCCGAGACGGTCACGGTACTGATCGACAGACGCCTTCAGGACTTGGTGCGGCGGTCGAGCTCCGCCTGGGTAAGATACGCACTGGCCAGGCGCAAAATCTCGTTGGCTTTGCGCAGTTCGCGGTTCTCACGCTACAGGGGTTTTGATGCGCCCACGCTCTTCGCTGGTCGGCCTTGGACGCTGACCGGCATCGGTCTGGTGGCGGCGAATCCAGGCATGGTTTGCGCGGCACCGCCAATCTTCGGGGCTATGGCTTCAATGGTCGCCCACTCGGAGGAGTAGTCGTTTAGGTGTGCCAGAACCCTGCGTACAGCAAGTTCACGGACTTCAGGGGAATAGGTCGTAGTCTTTCTCATGGCCTCATCTTTTCAAGAGTTGAGGCCTCCACGAAACTTGGGGCGATTCAAGTCGAGTTTTAATAAAGACTCGATAAATCAATAGGGGATGGCGCACCTGGCGGGATTCGAACCCACGACCCTTGCCTTCGGAGGGCAATACTCTATCCAGCTGAGCTACAGGTGCAGCGCGGGCGCCATGATACCGGTCTGTATCGATGGCGTCCATCACCTTGATCTCTGGCAGGTTTTCCCGAAGAGCCTTGGCGGCCATATGGCTGAATGAAACGTGTGGTACCCCGTATTCAGAACGATCTGCGGATCTTGGCCATTGAGCCGGTGAACCTCCCGACTGGACGCCACTCACCGCATTTGGCCATTCGTTCTTTTTTTCGAACAGGCTATTGTCCAACACCCCAGCACCCGCTTAGCATTCGTTTGAGATTTCAAACGCTCGATGCCCATATCGAACACCGATTCGATCGGGTGCCAGCATCCATGACGGTCGCCTTAGCCGGCGCCTGAAGCACAATCAACCATTCGCGCCGTGCGTGTACGGTGCGGTCAAGGGAAGCCGACATGCAGCTCAAAGACGCTCAGTTGTTCCGCCAGCAGGCCTTCATCAACGGTGAGTGGCTGGACGCGGACAGCGGTCAGACCATCCAGGTGACCAACCCGGCCACGGGCGATGTCATCGGCAGCGTGCCGAAGATGGGCGCTGCGGAAACCCGCCGCGCCATCGAAGCCGCCGACAAGGCCCTGCCGGCCTGGCGCGCGCTGACGGCCAAAGAGCGTTCGGCCAAGCTGCGTCGCTGGTTCGAGCTGATGATCGAGCACCAGGACGACCTGGCCCGCCTGATGACCACCGAACAAGGCAAACCGCTGGCCGAAGCCAAGGGCGAGATCGCCTACGCGGCGTCGTTCATCGAGTGGTTCGCCGAAGAAGCCAAGCGCGTCTACGGCGACACCATTCCGGGCCACCAGCCGGACAAGCGCCTGATCGTCATCAAGCAGCCGATCGGCGTCACCGCCGCCATCACCCCGTGGAACTTCCCGGCGGCGATGATCACCCGTAAAGCCGGCCCGGCCCTGGCCGCTGGCTGCACCATGGTGCTCAAGCCCGCCTCGCAGACCCCGTACTCCGCCCTGGCCCTGGTCGAACTGGCCACCCGCGCCGGCATCCCGGCGGGCGTGTTGAGCGTGGTCACCGGCAGCGCTGGCGAAGTCGGCGGCGAGCTGACCGGCAACGCGCTGGTGCGCAAACTGTCGTTCACCGGCTCGACCGAAATCGGTCGCCAACTGATGGAAGAATGCGCCAAGGACATCAAGAAAGTGTCCCTGGAGCTGGGCGGCAACGCGCCCTTCATCGTGTTCGACGATGCTGACCTGGACAAGGCGGTCGAAGGCGCGATCATCTCCAAGTACCGCAACAACGGTCAGACCTGCGTCTGCGCCAACCGCCTCTACGTGCAGGACGGCGTGTATGACGCCTTCGCCGAGAAGCTCAAGGCGGCGGTCGCCAAGCTCAAGATCGGCAACGGCCTGGAAGACGGCACCACCACCGGCCCGCTGATCGACCACAAGGCCGTGGCCAAGGTCCAGGAACACATTGAAGACGCCGTGTCCAAAGGCGCCAAGGTGCTGTCCGGCGGCAAGCTGATCGAAGGCAACTTCTTCGAGCCGACCATTCTGGTGGACGTGCCCAAGCACGCGGCCGTGGCCAAGGAAGAAACCTTCGGCCCGCTGGCCCCGCTGTTCCGCTTCAAGGACGAGGCCGAAGTCATCGCCCTGTCCAACGACACCGAGTTCGGCCTGGCCTCCTACTTCTATGCCCGCGACATGAGCCGCGTGTTCCGCGTCGCCGAGGCGCTGGAGTACGGCATGGTCGGCATCAACACCGGCCTGATCTCCAACGAAGTCGCGCCGTTCGGTGGCATCAAGGCCTCGGGCCTGGGCCGCGAAGGTTCCAAGTACGGCATCGAGGACTACCTCGAAATCAAATACCTGTGCATCAGCGTCTGATGCGCTAAGGGATTTACCTCGCCAGCGGGGCGCGAGAGCGACGTCCCGCTGGTTTTTTTGACAGCGCAGTACCTGGTGGCCGGGGCGTGCGCGGCAGTCGATCAACGAATACTGTCCGCCGTCCGCCTAGCCACCCCCGAATAACAGCGCCGTAAGCCTCGGCGCGAATGAGGGCATTATGAGCAAGACCAACGAATCCTTGATGCAACGCCGTGTCGCCGCCGTCCCACGTGGCGTCGGCCAGATTCACCCGATCTTCGTCGAGTCGGCGAAGAACTCCACGGTGATCGACGTCGAAGGCCGCGAACTGATCGACTTCGCCGGCGGCATCGCAGTGCTCAACACCGGCCACCTGCACCCGAAAGTGGTCGCAGCCGTCCAGGAACAGCTGACCAAGGTCAGCCACACCTGCTTCCAGGTGCTGGCCTATGAGCCCTACGTCGAGTTGGCCGAGAAGATCAACAGCCTGGTGCCGGGCGACTTCGCCAAGAAAACCCTGCTGGTCACCTCCGGCTCCGAAGCCGTGGAAAACGCCGTCAAGATCGCCCGCGCCGCCACCGGCCGTGCGGGCGTGATCGCCTTCACCGGCGGCTACCACGGCCGTACCATGATGACCCTGGGCCTGACCGGCAAGGTCGTGCCGTACTCGGCTGGCATGGGCCTGATGCCCGGCGGCATCTTCCGCGCCCTGTTCCCGAGCGAACTGCACGGCGTGAGCGTCGATGACGCCATCGCCTCGGTCGAGCGCATCTTCAAGAACGACGCCGAGCCGCGCGACATCGCCGCGATCATCCTCGAGCCGGTACAGGGCGAAGGCGGTTTCCTGCCGGCGCCGAAAGAGCTGATGCAGCGTCTGCGCGCCCTGTGCGACCAGCACGGCATCCTGCTGATCGCCGACGAAGTGCAGACCGGCGCTGGCCGTACTGGCACCTTCTTCGCCATGGAGCAGATGGGCGTCGCGCCTGACCTGACCACCTTCGCCAAATCCATCGCTGGCGGCTTCCCGCTGGCCGGTGTGTGCGGCAAGGCCGAGTACATGGACGCCATCGCCCCGGGCGGTCTGGGCGGCACCTACGCGGGTTCGCCGATCGCCTGCGCCGCGGCCCTGGCCGTCATCCAGGTGTTCGAGGAAGAGAAACTGCTGGAGCGCAGCAAGGCCGTCGGCGAGCGCCTGACCGCTGGCCTGCGTGAAATCCAGCAGAAGCACCCGATCATCGGCGACGTCCGTGGTCTGGGGTCGATGATCGCCGTGGAAGTGTTCGAGAAGGACACCCACACGCCGAACGCGGCGGCCGTGGCACAAGTCGTGGCCAAGGCGCGCGACAAAGGCCTGATCCTGCTGTCCTGTGGCACCTACGGCAACGTCCTGCGCATCCTGGTGCCGCTGACCGCCGAAGACGCGCTGCTGGACAAAGGCCTGGCTATCATCGAAGCGTGCTTCGCCGAACTGGCGTAATTCACGGCTTCGCTGGAAAAACCCGCTTCGGCGGGTTTTTTTATGCCCAAGTCCAGCAGGTGGCGCTATGGTGTCCAGAGGATGTTTCCGGAAGCTGCGAAGGATCGTGCGTCACTGATTGCCAGGAGTTGCCCATGAATGCTGCAGATCCCCTTCCACCGCGCGTGCTGATCGCCGAAAGCGACCCCTGGGTTCGCGACATGCTGCGCGAGATGCTGCTGAGCGTGCGCTGCGACGCGCGCCTGGAAGTCTGCGCCGACGGCTCCCAGGCGCTGAACGCCTTGTCCAGCAAGCCCGACCTGATCATCGCCGCCCGCGAGCTGGTGGGCCTCGATGGCCTCGATCTGCTGCGCAGGGTGCGTGGCCGGCGCGAACAGGCCGCGCTGCCATTCATTCTCATGAGCGAGCGCAACGACAGCGCCAGCGTCAAGGAAGCGCTGCCACTGCACCCTACCGCCTACCTGAGCAAGCCGCTGAACCTGGACAACCTGCGCAAGCGTCTGGAAAACCTGCTGCTGGAAGTGGGCGAGCAGATCGCCTGCCCGGTGCCGCCGCTGCAGCCCGGCGCTCGCCTGCCGGCGTTCCTCGAGCAACGCCGCGCCAGCGCCGACGGCGGTCCGCTGCTCGCGGACGTGCAGGCGGCGGTCAAGCGTGCACTGAGCCCGCAGGGCCTGGACCTGCGCGTGCTGGAGGAAGACATCCGCACTGATCCGCAGATCACCGCCGTGCTCATCGCCGCCGCCAACAGCGCCGCCCTGCACCGCGAGAAACCGGTGCAGACGCTGCTTCAGGCGCTCAACCAATTGGGCAGCACCCAGAGCATGAACCTGGTGCTGGGGCTGACCCTCAAACGCAGCGCGCGCCTGAGCGATCCGCTGCTGACCCACCACGCGGCGCATTTCTGGAACCTCTCGCTGCGCACCGCCGACTACGGCCGCACCCTGGCGCAACAGCTCGACCTCGACCCGGAGCGCTGCTACTGCGCCGGCCTGCTGCATTGCCTGGGCGATCTGGCGGTGCTGCGCACCTTGCAGGAGTGGCGGCTGGCCGGGGGCGAGCTGGACGAAGATCAGGTGCAACTGTCGCTCAACGAATTCGGCGCGCCGTTCGGCTCGGCCTTGCGCACCCGCTGGCGCCTGCCGCTGGACCTGCGCGAACTGATCGCAGCTATCTACCAATTGGGCGGCGGTGTGTATTCGCGGGAGATCCTGGCGATGAACCTGGCCGGGCAACTGTCGCGCCTGCCGGCTTCGCAGAACAACGCCAAGGTCGCCAGCAGCAAGACCGCGCGCCTGCTCAAGCTCGGCCTGCCGGAGCTCAACCGTCTGCGCGAGCCGCCCGCGGCACCGGCCGTTGGGGCCGTGCCGGACGCGCCTCTGACCGAACAAGCGACCGATTCAGAACCCGCGTCGCAACCGCCAGCGGTGTCGGGCGAGGAGACGGATACGCCCCCCACCGCCTGATCCGCCCAGCACTGATGAACGCACGACGAAATACGCCGTGCGTTTCGCGATCCCGTTCACAGATTCGCGCTTTGTAGGACTATTCCTACGAACGGTCGCAACTTTCCGACTAATTCCCCGTCTCAACGCTCGGCTGACCGCGCTTCATTCCTTCCCTGCACGGCGCCCCTTCTTACCTGATCTTCGGCCCACAAGGATGTGCCATGCTGCCACTCGCCCGTCGTTCGGCGTTGGTTGCGCGCGTCTCGCGCGTCACCGCTGCTCACTGCCTGTCATCCGCCTGGCTATTGCTCGCGGGCCTGCTCGCCACTCAGACGTCCGTGGCGGCCGGTCCCGAAGAAGAACTGCAGCGCCAGCGTGAGCGTGAGCGGGTGCTGCGCGAGCAACTCGATACCCGCCCCGACGTGCGCCTGGAAGCGGCGCCTGCCGAGGGCGCCACCGGGCGCCTGCCGCAAAACGAAACCCCGTGCTTTCGCATCCAGCAGATCCGCCTGATCGGCGACGCCGCCGAGCAGTTTCAGTGGGCCTTGCGCGCGGCCAACCCCGCGCATGATCCGGCGCTGGGCCAGTGCCTGGGGGCAGGCGGACTGAACCTGACCATGAAGCGCGTGCAGAACGCGATCATCGAGAAAGGCTTCGTCACCACCCGCGTGCTCGCCGAAGCCCAGGACCTCAACAGCGGCATCCTGGTCTTGACCCTATTGCCCGGACGCATCGGCCAGATTCGCTTCGACGCCGCCACCAGCAGCCGCGCCAATGCCTGGAACGCGCTGCCGGCCCGGCCTGGCGACCTGCTCAACCTGCGCGACATCGAGCAGGGCCTGGAGAACTTCAAGCGTGTGCCCACCGCCGATGCCGACATCCGCATCGCCCCGGCCAGCGCCCAGGACGCCAAGCCCGGTGAAAGCGATGTGATCATTGCCTGGCGCCAGCGCTTCCCGGCCCGCCTGAGCCTGTCGGTGGACAACAGCGGCAGCAAGACCACCGGCAAGTATCAGGGCGCAGTGGCCTTGTCGCTGGACAACCCGCTGTCGCTCAACGACCTGTTCTACGCCAGCTTCAACCACGACCTGGGCGGCGGCGAGTCCGGCAGCAAGGGCACCAAGGGCCACACCCTGCATTACTCGGTGCCGTTCGGTTATTGGCAGTTGGCCTTCACTACCAGCGAGTACGACTATCACCAGACCGTCGCGGGCGTGAACCAGAACTTCAGCTACCGGGGCGAAAGCCGCAACAACGAGTTGCGCCTGTCGCGCCTGGTGTACCGCGATGCAGTGCGCAAGACCACGCTATGGAGCAGCCTGTGGACGCGCTCGTCGGACAACTTCATCGACGACACGCAGATCGAGCAGCAGCACCGGCGCATGGCCGGCTGGCAGGCCGGTGTCGGTCACCGCGAATTCATCGGCGCCTCCACCCTCGACCTGGGCCTGAGCTATCGACGCGGCACCGGCGCGCACGGCGCCCTGGCCGCGCCCGAAGAAGCCTTCGGCGATGGCAGCGCGCGCGCCAAGATCATCCTCGCCGACGCCCAACTGCAAGTGCCGTTCACCGTCCAGGACCAGCGCCTGCGCTACATCGGCGCCTGGCGTGCACAGTGGAACCGTACCGAACTGGTGCCCCAGGACCGCTTCACCATCGGCACCCGCTACTCGGTGCGCGGCTTCGATGGCGAGAACATTCTCTCCGGCGACCGTGGCTGGACCCTGAGCAACGAACTGGGCCTGGCCTTGGGCAACAGCGGCCAGGAAGCCTACGCCGGTATCGACTATGGCGAGGTGGGGGGCAACGCCGCCGACTACCTGGTGGGTCGCCGCCTGGCCGGCGCAGTGGTCGGCGTGCGCGGCGGCTACCGCAACCTGACCTACGACTGGTCATGGGGCACGCCGCTGAAAAAACCTGACGGCTTCGACACCGCCCACTTCACCAGCGCCTTCACGGTCGCCCTGTCGTTCTGAGGTCACGCCATGCGTCTGGACACGTTCGAGATCACCGCCCCGGCCGTCTTTGACGAGCCGTGGAACGAGGCCACGGTGCTGGGTTGCGCCACCTGGTTGTGGATGCAGTCCGAGGCGCATCGCGATGCGCCGCTGCACACCCTGTCGAGCCTGCTGCTGCCGGCGCTCAAGCAGCGCCAGTTCGTGCTCGGCAGCGAGCACGGCAAACCCGTGTTCTACCTGTCGTGGCTGAGCCTGAGCGAGGAGGCCGAACGGCGCTACCTGACCCGCTCCCCGGTGGAAATGGACCCGGACGACTGGCACAGCGGCGAGCGCCTCTGGGTCAACGACTGGATCGCCCCGTTTGGCCACACGGCGGTGCTCAGCCGCCTGCTGCTCAGCCGCGTGTTTCCCGACCGCTGCGCCCGTGCGCTGTATCACAAGGGCGAGCAGCGCGGTTTGAAGATCAAGACATTTCACGGCATCGGCGTGATCCCCGAACAGGCGCGCGCCTGGTTCGCCGCTCATCCACTGGCCACCGGCGCCTGAGTCGCCAGCAAAGGGACTTGCATGAACAAGCATCTGCACCGCGTCATCTTCAACAAGGCCCGTGGCCTGCTCATGGTCGTGGCCGAGAACGTCAGCTGCCAGGGCAAGGCGCCGGGCACTCGTGAGGCCGCCAGTCACGCCGACGCGTCGTGCGTGGTCACCCTCGGCGGCCTGCGCTTCGCGCTGATGGGCGCGCTGGGGCTGATCAGCCTCGGCGTGGCACCGGCCTGGGCCAACGGTATCGTCGCCGACCCCGGCGCGCCCGGCGGGCAACGGCCGATGGTCATCGAAAGCGCCAACGGCACGCCGCAGGTGAACATCCAGACACCGAGCGCGGCCGGGGTCTCGCGCAACCAGTACAGCCAGTTCGACGTCGACTCGCGCGGCGCCATCCTCAACAACGCCGGCAACAATGCCCAGACCCAGCTCGGTGGCTGGATCGAGGGCAACCCCTACCTGGGCAACGGCAGCGCGCGGGTCATCCTCAACGAGGTCAACGCCAGCAATCCCAGCCAGTTGCGCGGCTATGTCGAGGTGGCCGGACAACGCGCCGAAGTGGTGATCGCCAACCCGGCCGGTATCACGTGCGACGGCTGCGGCTTCATCAACGCCGACCGCTCCACCCTGACCACTGGCCGCGCCCAGCTCGAAGACGGGCGCATCGTCGGCTACCGCGTCGAAGGCGGTACCCTGACCATCACCGGCAAGGGCCTGGATGCCCGCGACAGCGACTACACCGACCTGATCGCCCGAACCGTGCAGGTCAACGCCGGGGTCTGGGCGAACGACCTCAAGGTCACCACCGGTCGCAACCAGGTGAGTGCCGACAACAGCCAGGCCAGCGCCCTGGCCGATGACGGCAGCGCCAAGCCCGAGGTGGCCATCGACGTCGCCGAGCTGGGCGGCATGTATGCCGGCAAGATCAAGCTGGTGGGCACCGAAGCGGGCGTCGGCGTGCGCAACGCCGGGCAGATCGGCGCCATGGCCGGTGAAGTGACCGTCACCGCCGACGGACGACTGATCAACCAGGGTGCCATCAGCAGTGTCGCCGACACCGGTTTGGCTACCGGCGGCGGTGTGGATAACCGTGGCAGCGTCTACGCCAAGGGGGCGGTGCAGGTGAGCACGGCCGGGGCTGTGGATAACACCGGCACCGTGGCGGCCCAAGGCGATGTGCGCATCCAGGCGGCCAAGCTCGACAGCGCCCGCGACGGCCTGCTGGCGGCCGGTGTCGATACGCAAGGTGTATCCAGCGGCAACGCCACCTTGCAGGTCCAGGCGCAGCAGATCGCCGCCAACGGCCAGAACCACGCCAGCGGCGCGGTCGATCTCAAGGCTGGCACGTTGGACCTGCGCCACAGCCAGACCCAAGGCGCCACGCTGGCGCTGAGCGCAGACAAGGGCGACCTGGACCTCAGCGACAGCACCCTCGACAGCCCCGGCGCGTTGCAGGCCAGCACGGGTGGCACGCTGCGCAGCGATCGTGCGCAGGTCAACGTCGGCCAGTTGCAGGTCGATGCGGTCGGCTTGAGCAACCAGGGCGGGGAGCTGGTTCAGACCGGCACTGCCGACAGTCGGATCAAGGTCCGCGACAACCTCGACAACAGTGACGGTCGCATCGCCAGCAGCGCGCGCAACCTCAGCCTCGACAGCAGCACCCTGAACAACCGCCAGGGCAAGGTCGAGCATGCCGGCAGCGGCCAGTTGGACGTACGCGCCCGCGAAATCGACGGCACCGCTGGCACTTTGGCCAGCAATGGTGCGCTGCAGATCAGCGCGCAGAAGGCCGTGCTCGCCCAGGGCCAGGCCCAGGGCCGCCAGGTGACCCTGGACAGCCCTCAGCTCGATACCCGCAACGCCACTGTGATCGCCACCCAGGGCGGCGCCTTGCAGGTGCGCAACGCCACGCAACTGGACAATCGCGGCGGCACGCTGGCCGCAGGCGGCAGCCTGGACATCGCCGCGACCGCAGTGCGCAACGACGGCGGCACCCTCAGCGCAGGTGGCACCCTCGACCTGCGCAGCGACCGTGTGGATAACCTTGCCGGCACCATTGCCGCCACCCAGGCCATGCAGATCATCGCCGGCCAGTTGGACAACACCGGGGGCACCTTGGGCTCGGTCGCCGGCAGCGTGCGCCTGGACGTCACCGACGGCACCCTGCTGAACGCGGGCGGCCGTATCGAAGCCGCAGGCCTGGTCCAGGTCGCGGCCAACGGTGTGGACAACCGCCAGGGCACCCTGAGCGCGGGCCAACTGTCGCTCGACAGCCGCCGGCAGACCTTCGACAACGACGGCGGCACCCTCGACGCCGGCGCCACGCTCGACGTGCGCAGTGGCGAACTGCGCAACAGTGCCGGCCTGATCCAGGCCGGTGGCCGCCTGTTCATCGACACCGGCAGCCAGGCCCTGCACAACGCCAATTCCGGCAGCGACAAAGGCATCGTCGGCCAGGACGCGGTCGAGCTGCGCAGCGGCCACTTGCTCAATGATCGTGGTTTCATCGCCGGTAAAGGCAATGTGCTGTTGGTCGCCCCCGTGCTGGAAAACCGCGGCGAGGTGGTCGGCGAGCGTCAGGTGCAGGTGCAGGGCGAGCAGTTGGACAACCAGGGCGGCAACATGCAGGCCCGCGGCGACCTGCAATTGACGCTGCGCGCCGCACTCGACAACCGCGACGGCCTGCTGCGCAGTGCCGGGCAGCTCAGCGTGCAGACCGCCCAGGTGGACAACCGCGCCACGGCCGTCACCGACAAAGGCATCGAAGCACAATCCCTGCTGCTGCGCGCCGACGCGCTGGACAACCGCGAAGGCGCCCTGCGCGCGGATCAGGCCATCGACCTGGGCCTGGCAGGCACCCTGGACAACGACAAGGGCCTGGTGTCGGCCGGCGGCGAACTGCGCCTGGCCGACCGTGACACGGCGCAGTCGCGGCTGCGGCTGGAAAACGGCAGCGGCACGCTGATCGCTGGGCGTCTGCTGGCGATGAACGTCGCCTATTTCAGTGGCAGCGGCCGGGCGTTGAGCCTGGGCGATCTGCTGCTGCAACAGCAGGGCGACCTGACCCTGGCCGGTCAGGTGCAGGCCAACGGCACGCTGACGCTGGAGGTTGGCGGGCAATTGAACAACAGCGGCAAGCTGCTGGCCGGCAAAGCCCTGAGCCTGCGCGCCGCGCAGTTGGACAACCGCGCCGAGGGCGAGCTGTCGGCGACCCAGGTCGATCTGCGCCTCAGTGGCCAGTTGACCAACCGTGGCCTGATCGACGGCCAGCAGGTGCGCGTGCAGGCCGATGAACTGTTCAACCTCGGCACCGGGCGCGTGTACGGCGACCGCCTGGCCATCACCAGCCGCAGCGTGGTCAACCGCGACGAGCATGATCGCGCGGCCACCATCGCCGCCCGCGAGCAACTCGACATCGGCAGCCAGCAACTGGACAACCGCGAGCAGGCGCTGATCTTCAGTGCTGGCGACCTGGCCATCGGCGGCGCGCTGGACAGCGACGACCATGCCAGCGGCCGCGCCACGCTGCTCAGCAACGCCAGCGCCACCCTCGAAGCCTTGGGCGACCTGCGCCTGGCGGTGGGCGAGCTGCGCAACACCAACGAGCATTTCAGCACCACCGAGGTGCTGGTGAGCACCGAGCAGTTGCGCGAGTACCAGCTCAGCGGCTCGCCGAATCGCTACCGGCCGGACCAGATTTCCGTCTACAACGACGAAGTGGACCACCTCAATACGCCCGAAGGCACCCGCGACAACTTCAACCGCTACGACTACACCCGCAGTGTCAGCGAGACCCGCATCGCCACTTCCGCGCCAGGCCAGATCCTCGCCGGGGGCGACCTGACCTTCAGCGGCGATACGGTGTTCAACGACAAGAGCCGCATCCTCGCCGGTGGCCTGTTGCAGGCTGGCGCGGCGCAGGTGACCAACACCGAAGTGGATGGTCGGCGGGTGACCACCGATGCGGGGACGGCCACCAACTTCTACCGCATCCAGCGCAAAGGGCGCGACCGCCAGGGCACCAACGTCGCGGCTTACCGCCCGGCGCCGCTGATCCAGGACATCGACCTGACGCCGACCGAGTACGGCGAGCACGCCACCATCAACGGCAGCGGCACGCAGATCGCCGGGCGCGACCAGCAGCAGGTCGGCCAGCAGGTGGCCACGGTGGGCGCGGTCGATACCCCGGTCGCCGAGCAGTACCGTGTCGGCGCGGTGGTCTCGGTCAAGCTGGCTGACGGCCAGGGTGTCGCCGACCAGGTGCGCAGCGGTGGGCTGAACCTGGCGCTGCCGAGCAACAGCCTGTTCCAGACCAACCCCGATGCCGTGCGCGGCTATTTGATCGAGAGCGATCCGCGCTTCACCAGCTACCGCAACTGGCTGTCGTCGGACTACATGCTCGACCGCCTGCAGGTCGATCCGGCGCAGACCCAGCAGCGCCTGGGCGATGGCTTCTACGAGCAGAAGCTGATCCGCGAGCAGATCGCCCAGCTCACCGGGCGGCGTTTCCTCGACGGCTTCGCCAACGACGAAGCGCAGTACCGCGCCTTGATCGACAACGCAGTGACCGTCGCCGACACCTGGAACCTGGTGCCAGGCGTGGCCCTGACCGCCGAGCAGATGGCCCAACTGACCAGCGATATCGTCTGGCTGGTGTCGCGCGACGTCACCTTGGCCAACGGCCAGACGCGCCAGGTGCTGGTGCCGCAGGTCTACGTGCGGGTGCGCGACGGCGATCTCGACGGCAACGGCGCCTTGATCGCCGGTCAGCAACTGCGTCTGGACCTCTCCGGCGACCTGCTCAACAGCGGCAGCCTGGGTGGGCGCAGCGTGGTGGCGCTGACCGCCCAGAACATCGACAACCTCGGTGGGCGCATCCAGGGCAACAACGTCGCGCTCAAGACCCGCGACAACCTGAACAACCTCGGCGGCCTGATCGGCGCCACCGACAGCCTGGCGATCGAAGCTGGCCAGGACATCAACGTGCGCTCCCTGACCCGCGACAGCAGCAGCGAGCAAGGCAGTCGCAGCAATGTCTCGCGGGTCGCCGGCCTGTTCGTCAGCGGTGAAGGCGGCGCCATGCGCGTGGCCGCCAGTCGCGACCTCAACCTGCTGGGCGCCCAGGTGGTCAATGCCGGCGCCGGTGGCGTCAGTCAGCTCGAGGCTGGGCGTGACGTCAACCTGAGCACTATCGCCGAGCAGCACCAGCAGGCGATCAACTGGAACGCCAGCAACTGGCGCAACGAGGCCAGTCGCGGCGAAGTGGGCAGCACGGTACAGAGTACCGGCGATCTGCGCATCAAGGCCGGGCAGGACATCGCCGCGCGTGGCGCGACGGTGGCCAGCGACCAGGGCATGGTGATGGCCGAGGCCGGGCGCGACATCAGCCTGAGCGCCGCCGAGCAGTACCAATTCGCCAACGAAGCCCACAAGTTCAAGGGCAAGAGCGGGCTGTTCTCCAGCAAGACCACCACCCTGCGCGACACCGTCAGCCAGACCCAGGCCCAGGGCAGCACCGTCAGCGCCGAGCAGACCTACCTGCAGGCCGGGCGCGATATCGAGGTGCGTGGCAGCGACGTGGTGTCGACCCAGCAGACCGTGCTGGTGGCCGATCGCGATATCGACGTCGAGGCGGCCAGCCAGAGCAGCAGCGAGCGCCATGACAAATCGGTGAAGAAGAGCGGCCTGTTCAGCGGCGGCGGTCTGGCGCTGACCATCGGCACCCAGCAGCAGAGCGTCAAGGACCTCACCACCCGTGAAACCGCGCGCGCCAGCACGGTGGGCAGCACCGAGGGCGATGTGCTGATCGAGGCCGGACGCCAGTATCGTCAGGTTGGCAGCGACGTCATGGCGCCCAAGGGCGACGTGGACATCCTGGCTCAACAGATCGCCATTACCGAGGCTCGGGAAACCACCGACCGCACCCGCGAAACGCTGTTCAAGCAGACCGGCTTCACCGTGACCATCACCAACCCGGTGATCAGTGCGATCCAGACCACCCAGCAGATGCAGCGGGCGGCCAACAAGACCGAGGACGGGCGCATGCAGGTGCTGGCCGCTTCCACGGCCGCGCTGGCGGTGAACAACGCGGCCACGGCGGTGGCGCAGGATCCGGGCGCGGCGGGCGGGGTCAACATCAGCCTGTCGCTGGGCACCAAGAAACAGCAGAGCACCACCGAACAGCACAGCGACACCGCGGCCGGCTCCAAGGTGGTGGCGGGCAACGACGTGCGCCTGCGTGCCACAGGCGCCGGGGCCGACAGCGACATCACGGTGCAGGGCAGCGAGATCCGCGCTGGTCGCGATGCCACGCTGGCCGCCGACGGCGACATCAACCTGCTGGCCGCCCGCAACACCAGCCAGTTGGACAGCGACAGCAAGGGCAGCAGCGCCAGTGTCGGCATCGGCCTGTCGTTGGGCGGCACGCGCAACGGCTTCACCCTGGACGTCGGGGTCAACGGCAACCGTGGCGAGGCCGACGGTGAGACGCTCACCCACCGCAACGCCGTGGTCGAGGCTGGCAACCGCGCCACCCTGGTGTCCGGTGGCGACAGCAACCTGCGCGGTGCGGTGGTCAGCGGGCGGGAAGTGATGGCCGATGTCGGCGGTGACCTGAACATCGAAAGCCTGCAGGACACCGACACCTTCAAGGTCGACGAGAAGAGCATGGGCTTCGGCGTCAGCCTGTGCATTCCGCCGTTCTGCGTGGGCATGAGTTCGATCAGCGGGGCCAGCGCCAACTTCGGCGGTACCGACATGGATTCGGACTTCGCCAGCGTCACCGAGCAGTCCGGGATCAAGGCCGGCGACGGCGGGTTCGACGTCCGCGTGGGCGGCAACACCGACCTCAAGGGCGCGGTGATCGCCAGCAGCGAGCAGGCCGTGGCCGAGGGCCGCAACCGTCTGGTCACCGGCAGCCTGACCAGCAGCGATATCCGCAACAAGGCCGAGTACGACGCCAGCACCTTCAACGTCGGCGGTGGCTTCAACGAGATCGGCAAGGACCAGCAGGGCAACGTGCAGACCGGTGGCAGCATCACGCCAGGCACCGAGATCCCGACCAACGAGCGCGAACTGGGCGCCAGCCTGCCGATCGCCATCAGCGCGAGCGACAGCGCCAGCAGCGTGACCCGCAGCGGCATCAGCGGCGCTTCGATCCTGATCACCGACGAAGCCGCCCAGCGCGAGCGCAGCGGTCAGAGCGCCGAGCAGACCCTGGCGGGCCTGGACCGCGAGGTGTCCAGCGAGCGTGACGGCAGCAATGCACTCAAGCCGATCTTCGACGAAGAGCAGATCCGCTCGGGCTTCGAGATCGTCCAGGCCTTCGCCAACGAGGCCGGTACCTTGCTGGCGAACAAGGCCAAGGAGGTCGATGCCAAGCGCAAAGCCGCCGAAGAGGCCGAGGCCCAAGCGGACAAGGCCGCAGACCCCACCGCCGCGCTGGCCTTGCGCACCCGTGCGCAAAACCTGCGCAACGAAGCCGACGGCATCGCCGGCAACTGGGGCGCCGGCGGCACCTACCGGCAGATCACCACGGCGTTGGTGGCGGCCGCCAGCGGCAATATCAGCGCCAGCAACGGCGCCTTCCTCCAGGGCATGGTGGTCAACTACGTGCAGCAGCAGGGCGCTGGCTACATCGGCGACCTGGTGGCCAAGGGCACCTTGGTCGAAGGCACCCCGCTGCACGCCGCACTGCATGGCATCCTGGCCTGCGCCGGTGCTGCCGCCAGCAGCCAGAGCTGCGGCAGCGGGGCCGCTGGCGCGGCGGCGTCGAGCCTGCTGACCGGGCTGTTCTCCGAAGCCAGTCCGAACGAGAGCGAACGCGAGCGCGAGGCCAAGCGCAACCTGATCGTCAGCCTGGTCACCGGGCTCGCCGCCACCTCGAACCTGGACGCCGCCACGGCCACTGCGGCGGCCTCCGGGGCTGTGGATAACAACTGGTTGGCGACGCAGCAGTTGGTGCAGGCCAGGAAGGAACTGAAGGAGGCCGATGGGCGTATTGCCGAGCTGAAAGTGCTGGGCAAGTGGGCCTACATCAGCAAGAAGCAGGACCTGTTGACCCAGAGCGGTATCGGCGCTGGCCTGGTGGGCGC
Source organism: Pseudomonas sp. RAC1 (assembly GCF_030658255.1). Classification (NCBI taxonomy): domain Bacteria; kingdom Pseudomonadati; phylum Pseudomonadota; class Gammaproteobacteria; order Pseudomonadales; family Pseudomonadaceae; genus Pseudomonas; species Pseudomonas sp. RAC1. The sequence continues at coordinate 13,356 of NZ_JAUTXS020000037.1, read as the reverse complement.
TGGCTTCGACGATATCAAGGGCCTGGCCCAGTTCGTCATGCACCCGATCCAGGGGCTGCAAGGCATGAAGCAACTGATCGACGATCCGGCAGCGCGCCAGCAGTTTGGCGACGATGTGATCGCCGCCCTGGACCAGAAGATCGACCGCATGGCCGAGGCGCTGGAGAAGGGCGGGGATGAAAAGGCTTTCGAGTTGGGGCGTGACCTGGGTGAATTGGTGTGGCAGGTGGGCAGCGTTGTTACTGGGGTCGGTGGTGTCGCCAAAGGTGGAGTCAAGCTAGCGAATGTCGGCATCAAATTGGCGACCAATAGCCTGGAAAACATGGCGGGTCTTGGGCGCTTCGAAAAGCTGCTCGCAAAAGGTGGGCAATTCAACCCGAATGGGACGCCCATCATGGACTTCCGCTCCCTGACTAATGCGCAGAAAAGTATTATTGGCGACCTGATGGGGGGTGAGCGGATCCAGCAGGCAGTCCCGGGTGCTCAGAAAATTGGTCGCGCACCAGACATTGGGCAGACGGGTATTGATGATTTGTACAAGGTCAACAAACCTGGTGTGGATTATCTGATCGTTGAGTATAAGTTTGGCGCCTCGACGTTGAAAAACACTCGTGATGGGATGCAGATGAGTGATAGTTGGTTGCAGGGTGGTAACACGAACTACAACCGCATATTAGAGTCCGTGAACGGCAACGCGCGAGTTGCTGACGGCATCAACGACGCCTTGAGGGCAGGGCGTGTGGAGAAATGGCTTGTGCACACTGATCCGTTCGGTAGAGTCAGTGTAGGGGTGTTGGATAAAGCGGGTAGATACGTTCCCGATCCTGTCGCCACGTCGAAATTACTGGGGAGCAAATGATGGTGCGGTCACCTTTGGGCGGTCAGGACTACTGGCAGGAGTGGGTGGCTTATAGCGAAGAATATCTTCTCAAGGCCAGGGCAAACGTCGATACCCCTCCTGGCGACCCCAGCTATGAGCCACAGTACCTTTTCACATTGATGCAGAAGCACTTGCATCAGATGCTGAGACTCTATTCAGCGGGAAATGCAGTGGCGCAAATGACCGCCTACTTTCCCGGCTTGCTCGACGCCTGGGACCGCTCCAAGCGACTGGGGGCTGAGCAGTGGAACGAGGATGAGCAGTACACGCGCAACGCCTGGCGGGTTAATTACGACCACTACATCGTTTGCTTCTGGCTGGTCGGCTTGGCATTGGCTCTGGAAATACCAGACCAGCAGTGGGAGCAATTGCTCACACTCGTAGGGAATGAGGGCGAAGACCATCTGTTGGACCGAATCATCGCCTCCCGCTCCCCGCAACGGCGTATAGGTGATGTGCTGCTTTATCCCAAACCCTATGCCCGCTTGCTCAAGGCGATTGATGACCAGCCTGACCAACGAGCGTCTGCATTGTTGGATTTCGTTCAACATTGGTATGGCGAAGTCGGTGCAGGGGCGCGCTCAGGTGTGGGTAAGCAGGCAACGGCATTCAAGCACCCTTATTGGTACCGCTACGGCGATGAAAACTTTGAGGGGGGAGCCTATTTCGGCCGCTGGTGCGTGGAGGCAGTTGCAGCGGTGAAGGCGTTTGGACTCGACGACAGGCTATGTCTAGGGCAGGAGCACTATCCCCAAGCGTTGCTCCACCCCGAGCCGCTGCCAGCGCAGCAGAGCCTGGAAGCGCAACCCGAGGAGCGTCGAGGATTCTGGTCGCGGTTATTCAATCGGAAGTCAGGGTAAGGCTCGTGGTGACGATCAGCACATAGAGCGCTGACTGTTTTTAGGCGTGTCGGTTTTGTTGTGTGCGGGGCTTTATCGTAGCCAATCGAGATTCTGGACTCGGGCCGTAAATCGTCGAAGGACACGTGCCCATGACCGCTATCAGGAGCGATGAGTTTTTTCCGTAGCGCGGCGCCAGCGTGCTCTCCTACCCACACACAATCCGATTCTTCCCCTCCCGCTTGGCCTGGTACATCGCCGCATCGGCGCGGCTGAACAGGCTGTCCAGGTCGGTGTCCTGGGCTGAAAGTGCAGTCAGGCCCTGGCTGATGGTGACGCTGTAGCGCTGCTCGCCATGGCTGAAGGCCAGGCGTTCGATTTCCCGTTGCAGGCGTTCGGCGATCTGTGCGGCCACCTCGGCGCTGCAGCCGGGGAACACGGCGGCGAACTCCTCGCCGCCGATGCGGCCGAACAGGTCGCCCCGGCGCAGGATGGTCTTGCCGCTGTCGGCGATGCGCTGCAGCACCTGGTCGCCCTCGGGGTGGCCATAACTGTCGTTGATCAGCTTGAAGTCGTCGATGTCCAGCAGCAGGAAGGCCAGCGGCGTGCCGTTGTCGCGGGCGCGGTTGAAGGCCTGGCGGGCGCATTCGAAGAAGTGCCGGCGGTTGCTGCTCTGGGTCAGCACATCGGTGGTGGCCAGGCGCTTGAGTTCGCCTTCCAGGTGCTTCTTTTCGGTGATGTCCTCGGCGATGCCGACGATGATCACCCGCTCGCCCTCGCGCTGCTGGTTGATGTAGCACTTGTCGCTGAGCCAGCGCACTTCGCCCTGGCCGTTGACGATGCGGTACTCGCGGTCCTCGACCGTGCCTTTGACCAGCACTTGGGCCAGGCTGCGCTCGGCGTAGTCGAGATCGTCCGGGTGGATCGCATCGCGCCATTCGTTGAAGTCGGCCATCAGCAGGCTCGCGGAGCGTCCGTAGATGCGCTCGTAGGCGGGGCTGATATAGAGCACCTGACGCTTTTCCCAATCGAAGGCCCAGAGCACCGCGTTGACGCTGTCGAGCAACGAACTGAACAGTTGTTCGCGTTCGCTCAGGCGCGCCACTTCGCCTTGGGCATGCAGCAGGGCCAGAAGCATCTGAGCGGCTTCGGGACGGGGGTTGCCGGTGTGCGAAGAGGGACGTTCTTTGGCCATGAGCACGGATCGGTTCTCGACGAGAGGGCGTGCGGCCGCCAGACAGCCCGCCACGCGGGCGATGATCCGATTTCGAGTCGAGGCAGGGGGTGAAGTTCCGGAGGGCGTGCCCCGAACGGGGGCACGCCGATCAACGGCGGTCAGGCGACGCCGGGGCGCAGGGAGTAGGTCTTGAGCTGAGCGGCGAAGTCGCGCAGCGACTGGATGCCACTGGCCTCGGCCTCCTGTACCCAGTCTTTGATCGCCGCCAGCATGTCGTGGCCGTTGGCGCTGGTGCGTGCCCAGATGTGCTGCAGAGCCAGGCGTTTCTCGTAGATGGTTTTCAACGCCTGGCTGTGTTCGAGCATCGACTCGATGCGCAGGTGATGGCGGTCCTGCAGCAGGCTGGGTTCACGCGACAACAGGCGCTTGGCACGGCGGAACTGGTGGCGCATCGAGGCATCGACCTTGTTCAGTTCCTGCTTGACCAGCGGGGCGATCACCAGCTTGCGGTATTGGGCCATGATCTGGAAACGGTTGTTGAGGATCGCCATGGCGGTGTCCATGTCCAGCGACGCCTTGCCCTCGACCCGATGGGCGATGGGCGCCACGCGCTGCACCTTGGCCAGGCGCAGCAGGCACAGTAGGCGAATCCACATCCAGCCCATGTCGAACTCCCAGCGGCGCACCGACAGCTTGGCCGAATTGGGGTAGGTGTGGTGATTGTTGTGCAGTTCCTCGCCGCCGATGATGATGCCCCAGGGCACCAGGTTGGTGGCGGCGTCGCGGCACTCGAAGTTGCGGTAGCCCACCGCATGGCCCAGGCCGTTGACCACGCCAGCGGCCCAGAACGGAATCCACATCATCTGGATGGCCCAGAGGGTGATGCCGATGGTGCCGAACAACGCCAGGTCGATCACCGCCATCAGGGCGATACCGCCGAGCTTGTACCGCGAATACAGGTTGCGCTCGATCCAGTCGTCCGGGCAGTTCTTGCCGTAGATGCGCAAGGTGTCCGGGTTGCGGGCCTCCTCGCGGTACAGCTCCGCGCCCTTGCGCAGCACGGTGCCCAGGCCCTTGTGCACCGGGCTGTGCGGGTCGTCGGGGGTTTCGCATTTGGCGTGATGCTTGCGGTGGATGGCGGTCCACTCGCGGGTGTTCTGCGCCGTGGTCAGCCACAGCCAGAAGCGGAAGAAGTGCTTGAGTCCGGCGTTGAGCTCCAGGGAGCGGTGCGCGGAATAGCGATGCAGATAGATGGTGACGCTGACGATGGTCACATGAGTCATCAGCAAGGTGACCGCGACCAGTTGCCAGGCCGAGAGGTCGAGTAGACCGTTATGCCACATGGTTGGAAAAGCCCTCGAGAGTAGGGTGGACAACGGGCGCATTATCCCTGGGCGGGGAAATAAAACCAGTCGAGCGTCGCCGGGCAGGCGTGCCATCGGTCTGGTGCTGGCCACCGGCCAGGCCGCAAAGGCAGGCCAGCCGGGAGGCGTCGGCGCGAAACACGACTTATTAATGAGCCCGGAATTAAAGTCACGGCATGTTTCAGCATTTATACTGCGCCATCATTTTCCCAGGACCGATACGCCCGACATGTCTGTTTCTGTTCGCGACGCCTTGCGCATGGCTGCGCTCTACGTTGTGTTGTCGTTCCTCTGGCTGGCCCTGTCGGAGGTGGTGTTGCGTGGCATGACCGACGACGACCTGGCCCTGACCGTCGGCCGACAGATCAACCTGGTGGTCTGGGTGTTGCTCAGCGCCGGCCTGATCTTCGTCTCGCGGGTGCGCCTGCTGAACTTCATCGGCGTCGGTGCGCGTTTGCGCAGCGAAGACCGCGAGCGCCTGCGCATGGCCGCCGCCGTGTTCGACAGCACCCTCGAAGGCGTGCTGGTGACCGACCGTAACGGTTTGATCGTGCACGTCAATCGCGCCTTCATGCGCATCACCGGCTACCAGCAGGACGAAGTACTCGGCCAGCGCCCTAACAAGTTCAAGTCAGGCCGCCACGACGCGGCGTTCTACAAGCAGATCTACGACACCCTGGAAGCCTGTGGCGAATGGAGCGGCGAGATCTGGAACCGGCGCAAGAGCGGTGAAATCTACCCGCAGTGGCAGACCATCTGCGCCATTCGCGACGACGCAGGCGCGCTCAGTCATTACGTCGCAGTGTTCAGCGACATCAGCGCGATCAAGCATTCCGAGGAAGAACTGACCTACCTGGCCCACCACGACCCGCTCACCGGCCTGCCCAATCGTCTGCTGTTCAGCGACCGTGCCGAACAGGCGCTGACCGCCGCGCAGTCGAACAAGCGCGGCTGCGCCCTGTTGCTGCTGGACCTCGATCACTTCCAGAGCATCAACGACAGCCTCGGCCATGCCGTGGGCGACCAGTTGCTCAAGCTGGTGGGCGACCGCCTGCGCGATCAGGTCGGCGCCGGTGTGACCCTGGCGCGGCTGGGCGGCGACGAGTTCGCCGTGCTGCTCGAAGGCGGCCAGCAGGTGGCCCAGGCCGCGAGCACCGCGCAGTGCCTGATCGAGCGTCTGCACGAGCCGTTCGAGGTCGAGGACCAGCGCCTGTTCATCAGCGCCAGCATCGGCATCAGCCTGTTCCCCAGCGATGCACAGAGCGCCGAGCAACTGCTGCGCAATGCCGACTCGGCGCTGTTCAAGGCCAAGAACAATGGTCGTGCCTGCTATGCGCTGTACACCGAAGAGCTGACCGCCCACGCCCAGCACCGCGTCGAGACCGCCGGCGAGTTGCGCCGCGCCTTGGCCCAGGAGGAACTGCGGGTGTTCTACCAGCCGGTTCACGACCTGCTGACCGGCACCCTGGTCGGCGTCGAGGCGCTGGTGCGCTGGCAGCATCCCGAGCGCGGCCTGGTGCCGCCGGGCGAGTTCATCCCGATTGCCGAGCGCACCGGCCTGATCGCCGATATCGACGCCTGGGTGCTGCTTCAAGCCTGCCGGCAGATGGTCCAGTGGCAGGCCGAAGGGCGCGCGCTGAGCTTCGTTGCGGTGAACCTGTCGAGCCGGCTGTTCGGCCAGCGCGAACTCTATCGTCAAGTCGCCGAGGTGCTGCACGACACCGGCCTGGACCCGGCGCTGCTGGAGCTGGAAGTCACCGAGAGCGCGGTGATGGAGGACCCGGAGGTGGCCATGCAGCAACTGCACCGCCTGCGCGAACTGGGCCTGCGCCTGGCGATCGACGATTTCGGCACCGGCTATTCGTCGTTGCTGCGCCTCAAGCGCCTGCCGGTGCAGAAGCTCAAGATCGACCAAGGTTTCGTCGCCGGCTTGCCGCAGGATGACGACGACGTGGCCATCGTTCGGGTGATCATCGCCCTGGCGCGCAGCATGGGCATGCAGGTGCATGCCGAGGGCATCGAGCAGGCCGAACAGGCGCGCTTTCTGCTGGAGCAGCAGTGCGACCTGGGGCAGGGCTACTGGTTCGGTCGGCCGGTGGCGCCGCAGGCGTTGATCTGGGGGTGACGAGGTCGTGCGCTCGCGCACTCACTCTTGAATCGAAAAGACAATTCGTTCTGACCCGCCTCCAATCACGGCCCCTCAGCGCTTGTTCAACCCCCTGGCCAGGCGATCCCCGCCCAACTGAATCACCGCCACCAACGCCACCAGCATGACGATCACCGTGAGCATGATCTGGCTGTCGAAGCGCTGGTAGCCATAGCGATAGGCGATGTCGCCCAGGCCCCCGGCGCCGATGGCACCGGCCATGGCCGAGGAGTTGATCAGCGTCACCAGGGTGATGGTGAAGCCGCCGACGATGCCGGGCAGCGCTTCGGGCAGCAATACGTGCCAGACGATGTGCCAGCGCCGGCAGCCCATGGCCTGGGCCGCTTCGATCAGGCCATGGTCCACTTCACGCAGGCTCACCTCGGCGATGCGCGCGAAGAACGGCGTGGCCGCGATGGTCAGCGGCACCACGGCAGCCCATACGCCGTAGGTGGTGCCGACGATCAGGCGGGTGAAGGGGATCAGCGCCACCATCAGGATCAGGAATGGCACCGAGCGGAACAGGTTGACGAAGCCGCCCAGCACGCGGTTGAGCAGGGGCGCCTGATAGATGCCGCCCTTGTCGCTGGTGACCAGCAGCACCGCCAGCGGAATGCCCACCAGCAACGCGATCAAGGAAGACACGCCGACCATCAGCAGGGTGTCGAGCAGGCCTTGCAGCAAGCGTTCAGTCCACATGGCCAAGCACCTCCACGTCGGTCGTCCAGCGCCGGGCGCGCTCGAGCAGTTGCGCCGCGCTGTGCGGCGAGCCACGCACGGCCAGTATCAACTGGCCCAGGACCTGGCTGCCGAGGGTGTCGACGCCGCCCTGCAGCAGGGTCACGCGCCCGCCCAGGTCATGCCACAGCGCCGTCAAGTCCGGTTCGCCGAGTACGTGCAGGCGCAGCACCACGGCCGCTTCGGGGTGGCCGGGTCGGGCCTGCAGCGTGCGCTGCAAGCTCTCCGGCAGCTTGGCTTGCAGAGGCGCGAGCAGGCTGCGGGTGACGGCATGGCGCGGTGTGCCGAACACCTGCCAGACCTCGCCCTGCTCGACCGCCTCGCCGCGCTCGAGCACCACCACGCGGTGGCAGATCTCGCGGATCACCGCCATTTCGTGGGTGATCAGCACGATGGTCAGGCCCAGGCGCTGGTTGATGTCGCGCAGCAGGTCGAGGATCGCAGCGGTGGTCTCCGGGTCCAGTGCCGAGGTGGCCTCGTCGCACAGCAGAATCTGCGGGTCGTGCACCAGGGCGCGGGCGATGCCGACGCGCTGCTTCTGCCCGCCCGACAACTGCGCCGGATACACCCCATGTTTCTGTTCCAGCCCCACCAGCTCCAACAGCTCGCGAACCTTGCGCTGGCGCTCGGCCTTGGCCACGCCGGCCACTTTCAGCGGCAGCTCGACGTTCTGGAACACGGTCTTGGCCGACATCAGGTTGAAGTGCTGGAAGATCATGCCGATGCGTCGGCGCAGCGCCACCAGTTGCGTTTCGTCGAACGGTGCAATGTCCACCTGGTCGATCAGCACGCGCCCATGGCTGGGTTGCTCCAGGCGGTTGATGGTGCGCAGCAGCGACGACTTGCCGGCGCCGCTGCGGCCGATGATGCCGAAGATCTCGCCACGGCGGATGTTCAGGTCGATGCCGTGCAGCGCCGGCTGGCGCTGGCCGGGGTAGGTCTTGGCCAGGCCGATGAAGCGCACGTGGGCCTGGTTCACGTCCGGGCGCAGCGCGTGCTCGCGCGCCCGGGCAGGTTCGCGGGGAGCCAGGGGCGCCCGCAGGGCGTTGGCGCTGCTCATCTCAACCCTCCCAGCCGGCCTGGTACAGGCTGCCATGGGCCTTGTCCAGGGCGGCGCGCACGGCCGGCGAATGCTGGTAGATATCGACGAACTTGGCCAGGCGTGGATCGTTCTTGCTCTGCGGACGGATCACGAACTGGATCACGTATTCCTTGTTCTCCAGGCCGTCGAACAGCAGCGCCGAGGTGGCGTCGAAACTGTTGGCCAGGCGGATGTAGGCCGGGTAGCCCTGCACCAGGTCGGCATCGTCGTAGGCGCGCACCAGTTGCACGGCCTCGACCTGAATGATCTTGAGCTTTTTCGGGTTGTCGACGATGTCGGCTTCGGTGGCCTTGTAGCCCACGCCCGGCTTGAGGCTGATCAACCCGGCCTTGGCCAGCAATTGCAGGCCGCGTCCGCTGTTGATCGGGTCGTTGGCGATGGCCACGCTGGCGCCGTCGGGCAGGTCGGCGAAGCGCTTGTAGCGCTTGGAGTACAGCCCGACGTTGTTGATGATGCCCGGTGCGTAGGGCACCAGGTCGAAGCCGGCGGCGGCCTTGGCGTTTTCCAGGAAGGGGATGTGCTGGAAGTAGTTCACGTCGATGTCGCCGCTGTTGAGGCTGACGTTGGGCGCGATCCAGTCGCTGAATTCGATCAGCTTCACCTCGAGCCCTTGTTTGTGCGCTTCTTCGACCGCCGCTTCCAGGGGGATGGCGAACGCGGCGGTGGTGCCGATCTTCAGCGGCGGCTCGGCCAGGGCGGCGCTGGACAGGCCCAGGCTGAGCAGCAGGGCCACGGCGGGCCGGTAGAGTTTCTCAAGCATGGTGCAGGGCTCCGGTCGGGACAGGGTCGGGGAAGCGATGGCGGCTGCCGGGGTGATCGGCCGGCAGGTGCGCGCTGGGGCTGGCGAACAGCTTCTGGCGCAAGGTGCCGTCGACATAGGCGGTCTTGTAGCGACCGCGACGTTGCAGCTCGGGAATCACCAGCTCGATGAAGTCCTCGTAGCTTTCCGGGGTGACGGTGCGGGTCAGGTTGAAGCCATCCAGGCCGGTCTCGTCGATCCAGCCGATCAACTGTTCGGCGACCTGCTCGGGCGAGCCCACCAGGGTCACGTAGCGCCCGCCCAGGGCGTGCTGCTGCAACAGACGGCGGCGGGTCCAGGTGCTGTCCTGAAGTATCTTGTTGGCCGACTGGATGGCGTTGCCCGGGCCGGCGTGGATCGGCTCGTCAAGGTCGAACGCGGCGAAGTCGATGCCCGTGGAGGCCGCGAAGTGCGCCACCCCGGCCTCGGCGCTGGCATGGCGCAGATACTCGGCGTGCTTGGCGCGCGCTTCGGCCTCGGTGGCGGCAACGATCACGCTGATGCCCATGAACACCTTGATCGCCTGCGCATCGCGGCCCGCTGCCTGGGCCGCGGCGCGCACCTTGTCGACCTGGGCGCGGGTGCCGGCGTGGGTCTGGCCACCGATGAACACGCATTCGGCATGCTGCCCGGCGAAGCTCAGGCCCCGGCTGGAACTGCCGGCCTGGAACAGCACCGGCGTGCGCTGCGGTGAGGGCTCGCACAGGTGGTAGCCGTCGACCTTGTAGAACTCGCCGTGGTGCTCGACCTTGCGCACCCGTTCAGGCTGCGCATAGACGCGCCGCTGACGGTCGGCGACCACCGCATCGTCGGCCCAGCTCCCTTCGAGCAACTGGTACAGCACCTCCAGATACTCGTCGGCCTGGTCGTAGCGCCGGTCGTGTTCGGGCTGTTGCGCCAGGCCCATGGCGCGGGCGGCACTGTCCAGGTAGCCGGTGACGATGTTCCAGCCCACGCGGCCCTTGCTCAGGTGGTCGAGGGTGGACAGGCGACGGGCGAACAGGTACGGCGGCTCGTAGGTGAGGTTGGCGGTGAGGCCGAAGCCCAGGTGGCGGGTCACGGCGGCCATGGCCGAGACCAGTAGCAGCGGGTCGTTGACCGGTAGCTGGATCGACTCCTTGAGGGTGACGTCCAGCGAGCGGCCATAGACATCATAGGTGCCGACGATATCGGCGATGAACAGGCCGTCGAACAGCCCGCGTTCGAGCAGGCGCGCCAGGTCGGTCCAGTACTCGATGTCCTTGTAGCGGGTCGAGGTGTCCCGTGGATGGGTCCACAGGCCGTGGTTGATGTGGCCGACGCAGTTCATGTTGAAGGCGTTGAGCAGGATCTGCCTGGGCATCAGATCGTCCCTCGCAACGGCGGGTTTTCGCGGTTCAGGTAGTAGTTGCCGATGGCGTGGTACTTCCAGCGCACCGGATCGTGCAGGGTGTGCACCCGCGCGTTGCGCCAGTGGCGGTCGAGGTTGTGCTCGGCCAGGGTGGCGCGGCTGCCGGCCAGCTCGAACAGGGTGCTGCCGGCCGCCAGGGAAATCTCGGTGCTGATCGCCCGCGCCTCGGCGACCGCAATGGAGGCGGCGGCCACCGAGTCGGCATTGGCGTCACGCTGGGCCCGGTCGAGGGTTTCGCCAGCCCGTTCCAGCAGGGCTTCGGCGGCATGCAGGCGAATGTTCAGGCGGCCGAAGGCATTCAGGGTGAGCGGGTCGGCCGAGGCCTGATCGACGCCGGAGTCGATCCATGGGCGGCTGTGCTGACGGACGAAGGCCAGGGCGTCTTCGACAGCGGCGCGGGCGATGCCGGTGTCGATGGCGGCGTGGAGGATCTGCGCCAGCGGTCCCACCGGGGTCGGCCGTTCGAAGGCGGACTGGAACGGCACGATGTCCTGGGCCTCGACGCGAACGTTCTCGAACAGTACCGAGCCGCTGCCGGTGGTGCGCTGGCCGAAGCCGCTCCAGTCGTCGATCACCTGCACGCCAGGGCTGTCGGCGGGGACGAACGCCAGTTGCTGCACGCCGTCGTCGTCGATCACCGAGGTGGGGATGCGCTGGGCGTAGAGCGCCCCGGTGGCGTAGAACTTGCGCCCGTCGATGCGGTAGCCGTCGCCGTCGCGGGTCAGGCGCGTGGTGCGGTCGTGGGCGGTGCGCGTGCCGAGTTCGGCCAGGGCGTTGCCGAAGCGTCGCCCGCCGAGCACCTCGGCGTAGAGGCGCTGCTGCTGCGCAGCGCTGCCGTTCACCCGCAGCACTTCGAGGGCATAGAAGTGATTCTGCGGAATCTGCCCGAGCGAGCTGTCGGCCTGGGCGATGCGGGCGATGACCTTGGCCAGGGTGACGTTGGACACCTGCGCGCCGCCGTAGGCCTTGGGCACGCTGATGGCCCACAGGCCGGAGCGGGTGAACAGCTCCAGCTCGGCGTGGGGCAGGCGCCGTTCGCGGTCGCGCAGGGCACTGCCGCCTTGCAGGTGGCGGGCGAGGTCTTCGGCGACGGCCAGGGCCTGGGCGTCGCTGGTGATCAGGGATGTCGTCATGGGGGGGGCTCCGGGGCGGAGGGCCGCCAAAGCAGCCCTCGGCGAGCAATCAGATCCAGGAATGCCGCGCAGGCAGCGTGCCGTTGAGGTAGTAGGCGCCGACCGCGTGATACTTCCAGCGCACTGGGTCGTGCAGGGTATGCACCCGCGCGTTGCGCCAGTGGCGGTCGAGGTTGAACTCGGCCAGGGTGGCGCGGCTGCCAGCCAGTTCCAGCAGCTTCTCGCTGGCCAGCAGCGCGATCTCGGTGGTCAACACCTTGGCTTCGGCCACAGCGATGGAGGCACGGGCCGCGGCGGCGGCATCCACCGGCCCTGCATCGACCTCGTCCAGCACCTGTGCGGCTTTGCGCAACAGCGCCTCGGCGGCGTGCAGGTCGAGCTTGAGACGGCCGATGTCGGCGATCACGTAGAGGTCATCGCTGGCGCGCTCGACCTTGGCGTCGATCCAGGGCCGCGACTTGTGGCGCACGAAGTCGATGGCGTCGTCGATGGCCGCTTCGGCAATACCGGCGTCGATGGCGGCCTGGATCAACTGCGAGGCGGCGCCCTGGATGTTCGGGCGCTCGCTCTGGCGCCAGTTGTCGATCACCAGGTCCGCCTCCACCGCGACATGCTCGAGCAGCACCGTGCCGCTGGCGGTGGTGCGCTGGCCAAAGCCGGACCAGTCGTCGACGATGCGCAGGCCGGGGCTGCCGCGGCGCACGAAGGCCAGGCGCTGGCGGCCTTCGTCGTCCAGCGCCTTGACCGACACCCAATGGGCGAACAAGGCGCCAGTGGAGTAGAACTTCTCGCCGCTGAGGCGATAGCCGCTACCGTCGCGGGTCAGGCGTGCCTTGAGGGTGAGGGTGTTCTGCGTGTTGCGCTCGGGACCGGCGTTGCCGATGCGCCAGCCGTCCAGCACCGAGCGGTAGAGGCGGGCCTGCTGCGCCGGAGTGGCGGTGTCGCGCAGCAACTGCAGCAGACCGAACTGGTTCTGCGGGATCTGTCCCAGGGCCGGGTCGGCGGCGCTGATCAGGCGGAACACTTCGGCGAGGGTGACAAAGGATACGCCGGGGCCGCCGAACGCTTTGGGCACGCTGATGCTGCCCAGGCCCGAGCGGGTGAACTGTTCGATTTCGGCCCACGGCAACTGGCGCTGCTGATCGCGCTGCGCGGCCTGAGTCCTGGCGGTGTCGGCCAGTTCGCGGGCGGCCTGCAGCGCCTGGGCGTCGTCGCGCAGGATCGCCGCCGGCAGCAGCCGCGGCATGCTGTCGGTCTCGTGGTTCGATTGACTGCTGGCTTGGCTGGACATCAGTGCCGCTCCCTGGCGGCACTCGACGCCCCGAGCGGGGAGAGAGTGTGGCTGACCATTCCTGAACCTCACGAAGTGAATGCATCGCGTGCAGCTGATCGCGACGGATGAGTGCGGGTCCGGTGGTCCGGTGGATATACCTTATGCGCTTATAAAACCTTTATGAACTAACGCTTTGGAATATGCATAGAAGAGGTGGCCTGGTATTCATCGCTGTGCGCGGGCGCCGCTCAATCGCTTGTAGGAGATTCTATGGTTGTGGGCAATGCTTTTTGCCGCCTTTGCTCACGTATTCGCCTTGAGTCTTCATCAAGGCGAATGCAATTCTGGCCAGCTTTCGGGCCAGGATGACCAGGGCCTGAGTGGTTGCCTTACCTGTACTCCGATAATGTTCATAGACCTCCTTCCAAGCCTCGGTCTTGCTAGCGGACATGGCGGCGTTGTGCAAGAGTCGGCGCACTTCTGAGCAGCCGCGCTTGGTCAAGCGTCTGCGTCCG
>NZ_JAUTXS020000036.1:0-171848 GCF_030658255.1 Pseudomonas sp. RAC1 | reverse complement strand
TTGACGACCATAGAGCATTGGAACCACCTGATCCCATCCCGAACTCAGCAGTGAAACGATGCATCGCCGATGGTAGTGTGGGGTTTCCCCATGTGAGAGTAGGTCATCGTCAAGATTCATTTCGCAAAACCCCTATCTGCGCGAGCAGGTAGGGGTTTTGTCTTTGGTGCGCTAAAAAAGCGCAACCATCAGTTAGCTGTCTCTTTGCCCTCCGGCCGCCACGCAAGTCTCCTCATTGGTGCGACAATGTTGCTGTCACAATACGTGACTTCCCCGTACCTACCCTGCGTCAAGACTTAGGTTCGGGGCAATCCTGGCACCTGGACCGAGCGATGCCAGCGTAGCGCGCTGCGCATTTCTGGACTTTCACCGTCCTATTACTTGAGGTTAGAAGCAAGATGGCCAAGGCCGCCGATGTCGTTGTGCAATGCCTGGAAAACGAAGGTGTCGAGTATGTGTTCGGCATCCCCGGCGAGGAGAACCTCGACCTGCTCGAATCCCTGCGCAAGTCGAAGATCAAGCTGGTACTGACCCGCCACGAACAATCCGCAGGCTTCATGGCTGCAACCTATGGACGCCTGACCGGCAAGACCGGCGTCAGCCTGTCGACCCTGGGTCCCGGCGCGACCAACCTGGTCACCGCCAGCGCCTACGCCTATCTGGGCGGCATGCCGATGATGATGATCACCGGCCAGAAGCCGATCAAGAAGTCCAAGCAGGGTCGATTCCAGATCATCGACGTGTGCGGCATGATGGACCCCATCACCAAGTACACCCACCAGTTCGCTTCGGCCGACAACATTCCGGCCCGTATGCGCGAAGCCTTCCGCCTGGCCGAAGAAGAGAAACCCGGCGCGGTGCACCTGGAGTTGCCTGAAGACATCGCCGCCGAGCAGACCGATGCCTTGCCGATCCCGCGCAGCCTTCACCGCCGTCCGCTGGCCGAGCACGTGGCCATCGACGCTGCCGTGCAGAAACTGCAGAACGCACGCAATCCGATCCTGGTGATCGGCGCCGGTGCCAACCGCAAGATGACCGCCAAGGTGCTCAAGCAGCTCATCGACAAGACCGGCATCCCGTTCATCACCACGCAGATGGGCAAGGGTGTGGTCGACGAGCGTCACCCGCGTTTCCTGGGCAACGCTGCGCTGTCGTCTGGTGATTTCGTGCACCGCGCTGTCGAAGCGGCCGACCTGATCATCAACATCGGCCACGACGTGATCGAGAAGCCGCCGTTCTTCATGGTCCGCGGCGGTACCGAAGTCATCCACATCAGCTTCCGTTCGGCGGAAGTGGATGCGGTGTACTTCCCGCAGGTCGAAGTGATTGGCGATATCGCCAACGCCGTATGGCAGATCAGCGAAGCGTTGGGCGACACCTCGCATTGGGACTTCACCCGCCTGATGGCCATCCGTGAAGCCAACGAAGCGCAGATCGTCGAAGGCGCCGACGACGACCGCTTCCCGGTCTACCCGCAGCGTCTGGTGGCCGACATCCGTCGCGTGCTGCCGTCCGAAGGCATCGTCGCCCTCGACAACGGCATCTACAAGATCTGGTTCGCCCGCAACTACAAAGCGCACAAACCCAACACCGTGCTACTGGACAACGCCTTGGCGACCATGGGCGCCGGCTTGCCGTCGGCCATGGCATCGCACCTGGTGTACCCGGACCGCCCGGTGATCTCGGTGTGCGGCGATGGCGGCTTCATGATGAACAGTCAGGAGCTGGAAACAGCTGTGCGTCTGGGCATGCACATCACCGTGGTGATCCTGCGCGACGACGGCTACGGCATGATCCGCTGGAAGCAGGCCAACATGGGCTTCACCGATTTCGGCTTGGACTACGGTAACCCCGACTTCGTCAAATATGCCGAAGCCTACGGCGCCAATGGTCACCGCGTGGAAAGCGCCGAGGGGCTGCTGCCGCTGCTGGAGCACTGCATCAAGACGCCAGGCGTGCACGTCATCGATTGCCCGGTCGATTACAGCGAGAACGATCGGATCTTGAATAGCGAGCTGCGTGAGCGCGCACTAGCTGTTTGACTTAGCGACGCCCCCGCCTGTACTACCTCTGGCTAGTGCAGGCGGCTTCTTCCAACTGACCATCGACCTCGAATGTCGGCTGGCTTGGCCACCACTAGCCAGCATGCCCCTTTCAGCAAAATCCTTCCTTCACCGTGCCTGTGCTAGGGTGCATCTTCCCTTACCCAGGACTGTCCCATGCTGCCCACTCTGAGTGAAAAAGAACTTAATCGTCTTGAAGATCTTTTGATCAGCTACGGTAATGAATACTCAGTGATCAACCTTGCTGAACTCAACGGCTTCTTTACCGCCTTGGCCAGTTCGCCAGTCAAGGTCACGCCTGAACATTGGCTTCCGGCCGTCGCAGGCGGCAAGGTGCCAAAATTCAAGAAGCCCGCCCATGAAGAAGCCTATACCGCGCTGATGTTGCGCTACGCCAGTCAGGTCGCCGAGGAGTTGGCCGATGACCTTGATCGATTCCAACCGCTGTTGGAAGAGAGCGAGACCGAGGAGGGCACGGTCATCGTGCTGGAGGAATGGTGCTTCGGTTACATGCGTGGCACTCAAGTCACTCAATGGCCGACCCTGCCCCGCGAACAGGACGCCTTGCTAAAGGCGATTTCCCTGCACGGTCTTGAAGACAACGTCGAACTGCTCGATACAATGAGCGCCGCGGATCGTCAAGCCTGCGTGCCGCAGTTGCTTGAGGCCATCCGAGCGCTTTACCGTTACCATCATCGGCCCATGCATTGAATAAAGCAGCGTAGGCCAATGTAACCATTTCTTCAGGCCAAACGAGCAATTGTTTCCCGCAGACATGCTCGCGCCAGTTAATTGTGCGCAGGATCAGCCTAACGGTATGGCGTGCTGACGGTATTCGAAGAGTCACTCTGGCCCAATCCTGTATCACAGCGGGAGAGCACATCTGGCTCGGCCGAGGTGCGGAGCCTCATTGATCGTCTAGTGACTTACCTGCGCAGCCACCGGCATCTGATCGAACATTGAGGGTTATCTGAACCCGTGAGCCTATTTGGCTACCTGTGAAAGATGGGGTCATCACCTCGCTCATCCACACCATCCTGGAGGTACTCTGCGCAACCTGGCCATTAGCCAGATCACCACCGCACCATTGACCTTGCAAGAGGACGCAGGTGTCTGGACTTGTACAACAGCTGACAAGAATGTCGGGCTGCTTGAGAGCATCAGTGCCCAAGGGCTGTTTCGGGTGCAACTGGCCGACTGGCGTCGTCCGCGCTCGCTGAATGATAGCCGCGCGCTGGGGCGCCACCTACCGTTTGTCCGCTGCTGGAGAAGCTGAGCGCTTTCGGTTACCACGGCAACTACGTTCTGGAGATCTTTTCCGAGGGTGTCGTCGACTCGCTGTGGACGAACAAAGTCACATTGGTGCAGGCCGTCGAAGCAAGCGCCAGCGTCTTCGCCGCATTGCGCGCTGGCCTACAGGATGCGTAGGCTATAGCCCCGGTAATGATGAACTACAGCGAACCTACACGATGATTCTGCGTACTCTCCGAAATAGACTCGGTCTGCTGGCCATGCCGCTGCTCGCCGCCTGCAGCGGCCACCAGACAGAGCGTCACGTGGTATACGAGAACACCGTTTACCACTGGCGAATCGAACATGTGGTCCAGCACAACTTTCCTGCGAGCACCCATCAGTATTATCAAGTATTCCTCAACGACCGGCCGCTGGTGCTACCGGCCAAGGCATTCAACGACGAGCGCAATATCGAGGTATTTCTGGCAGCAGGCGGCTTCGATATCGCCCACTGGCGCAACAAGTCGATCGTCGTGACGTTCGAGAATACTCAAGCTCGTGACGGGGAAACGATTCGCCTCATTCGTTCGGTGATGATTACGCCCGATTTGAATGAGCGCGATATCATTCTGACGGATCTGCTGACGCAGCAGGAAGTGGTAGTGGAGCGGGTCGAGGCAGATGCCCCACAGCCTTGAGGATGTACTAGGCCCTTCGATACCAATCAAAGGTACAAAAAAGCCACCTTTCGGTGGCTTCTTCATCAATCCCAGCTCAACGCCCCGCCGGTCTGATACTCGATCACGCGCGTCTCGAAGAAGTTCTTCTCCTTCTTCAAGTCCATGATCTCGCTCATCCATGGGAACGGGTTGGTGGTCCCTGGGTACTCTTCTTTAAGACCGATTTGAGTCAGACGACGGTTGGCAATGAACTTGAGGTAGTCCTCCATCATTGCCGCGTTCATGCCCAGTACACCGCGTGGCATGGTGTCGCGGGCATATTCGATCTCCAGCTGAGTCCCTTGCAGGATCATCTGGGTCGCTTCTTCCTTCATCGCCGCATCCCACAGGTGCGGGTTCTCGATCTTGATCTGGTTGATCACGTCGATACCGAAGTTCAGGTGCATCGACTCGTCGCGCAGGATGTACTGGAACTGCTCGGCGACGCCAGTCATCTTGTTGCGGCGACCCATGGACAGGATCTGGGTGAAGCCGCAGTAGAAGAAGATGCCTTCCAGGACGCAGTAGTAGGCGATCAGGTTGCGCAGCAGTTCCTTGTCGGTTTCGACGGTGCCGGTGTTGAATTCCGGATCGGAAATGGCGCGGGTGTACTTCAGGCCCCAGGCGGCTTTCTTCGCCACCGACGGGATCTCGTGGTACATGTTGAAGATCTCGCCTTCATCCATGCCCAGCGACTCGATGCAGTACTGGTAGGCATGGGTGTGGATCGCCTCTTCGAAGGCCTGGCGCAGGATGTACTGGCGGCATTCGGGGTTGGTGATCAGGCGGTAGACGGCCAGGGCCAGGTTGTTGGCGACCAGCGAGTCGGCGGTGGAGAAGAAGCCGAGGTTGCGCATGACGATGCGGCGCTCGTCTTCGGTCAGGCCGTCCATGCTCTTCCACAGTGCGATGTCGGCGGTCATGTTGACCTCTTGCGGCATCCAGTGGTTGGCGCAGCCATCGAGGTACTTCTGCCAGGCCCAATCGTACTTGAAAGGCACGAGTTGGTTGAGGTCGGCGCGGCAGTTGATCATGCGCTTCTCGTCAACGGCGACGCGGGCCGACGAGCCTTCCAGCTCAGCCAGGCCCTCGGCGATGTCGAGGGCGTCGAGGGCGGCCTTGGCGCGCTTCACGGCTTCGGAATCGGCAGCGGTGGCGGCACGGGCTTCCAGGGCGGCGGCACCACCGGCGCTGTCCAGCTTGTCCAGGGTCGCGGCGGCGTGGGCCTGTGCGGGGGTGTTGCCTTTGGCGGCGACTTCGCCGTCATCTTCTTTGTCGAATTCGTCCCAGCTCAGCATGCTAAGTGCTCCTGCTTGAGGGCCATCTCTGGAGTATGGCCGGTGGATCTTGGTTGCGCTGCTTTGGTCCCGAAGGGGGTACTACCGTGCACGCAAATCTGTTTGCCCTTTGAGAGGCTGGCCCAGGCAATGGCGCCCAGGCTTATTGTGTTTGGCTGTGGGGCAGGCGACGGCAATGCCGGCCTTGTCGCGGGTAAACCCGCTGCCACAGGGTTCCGTGTGGTGACACGGAAAAAGAGGCTTCCCGGGGGAAGCCTCAGCCAAGCCTTACTGGCAGGCTTCGCAATCCGGCTCGTCAATGGCGCAGGCCTTCGGCACCGGCGCAGGGCCTGCGGCCTGGACCGGGGCGCTGTCGCCGCCGCTGGAAACGGCGTTGAGCTTGCCGGTGTTGATGGTCGATTTTTCGGTGCTGGTGGCGGCCAGGGCACGGAGGTAGTAGGTGGTCTTCAGACCACGGTACCAAGCCATGCGGTAGGTCACGTCCAGCTTCTTGCCCGAGGCGCCGGCGATGTACAGGTTCAGCGACTGGGCCTGGTCGATCCACTTCTGGCGACGCGAGGCGGCATCGACGATCCACTTGGTGTCGACTTCGAAGGCCGTGGCGTACAGGTCTTTGAGCTCCTGCGGGATACGCTCGATCTGCTGCACCGAACCGTCGTAGTACTTCAGGTCGTTGATCATCACCGAGTCCCACAGGTCGCGGGCTTTCAGGTCGCGGACCAGGTACGGGTTGATCACGGTGAACTCGCCCGACAGGTTCGACTTGACGTACAGGTTCTGATAGGTCGGTTCGATCGACTGCGATACGCCGGTGATGTTGGCGATGGTCGCGGTCGGTGCGATGGCCATGATGTTCGAGTTGCGGATGCCTTTCTTGACCCGATCGCGCACCGGAGCCCAGTCCAGCGACTCTTCCAGGTTGACGTCGATGTACTTGGCGCCACGGGCCTCGATCAGGATCTGCTGCGAGTCCAGCGGCAGGATACCTTGGGACCACAGGGAACCGTCGAAGGTCTGGTAGGCGCCGCGCTCGTCGGCCAGGTCACACGAGGCCTGGATGGCGTAGTAGCTGACTGCCTCCATGGACTTGTCGGCGAACTCGACGGCCGCGTCCGAGCCGTACGGGATGTGCTGCAGGTACAGCGCGTCCTGGAAGCCCATGATGCCCAGGCCGACCGGACGGTGCTTGAAGTTCGAGTTCTGTGCCTGGGGCACCGAGTAGTAGTTGATGTCGATCACGTTGTCGAGCATGCGCACGGCGGTCTTGACGGTACGCGCCAGTTTCGCGGTGTCCAGCTTGCCGTCGGCGATGTGGTTCGGCAGGTTGATAGAACCCAGGTTGCACACGGCGATTTCGTCGGCGTTGGTGTTCAGGGTGATCTCGGTGCACAGGTTCGAGCTGTGCACCACGCCCACGTGCTGCTGCGGCGAGCGCAGGTTGCACGGGTCCTTGAAGGTCAGCCAAGGGTGGCCGGTCTCGAACAGCATCGACAGCATCTTGCGCCACAGGTCTTTGGCCTGGACGGTCTTGAACACCTTGATCTTGTTGTACTCGGTCAGGGCTTCGTAGTACTCGTAGCGTTCTTCGAAGGCCTTGCCGGTCAGGTCGTGCAGGTCCGGCACTTCCGAAGGCGAGAACAGGGTCCATTTGCCGTCGTCGAAGACACGCTTCATGAACAGGTCTGGAATCCAGTTGGCGGTGTTCATGTCGTGGGTACGACGACGGTCGTCACCGGTGTTCTTGCGCAGCTCGAGGAATTCCTCGATATCCAGGTGCCAGGTTTCCAGGTAGGCGCAGACCGCGCCCTTGCGCTTGCCACCCTGGTTGACGGCCACGGCGGTGTCGTTGACCACCTTGAGGAAGGGCACGACGCCCTGCGACTTGCCGTTGGTGCCCTTGATGTACGAACCCAAAGCACGCACCGGGGTCCAGTCGTTGCCCAGGCCACCGGCGAATTTGGACAGCATGGCGTTGTCGTGGATGGCCTTGTAGATGCCCGACAGGTCGTCCGGAACGGTGGTCAGGTAGCAGCTCGACAGCTGCGGACGCAGGGTACCGGCGTTGAACAGGGTCGGGGTCGAGGCCATGTAGTCGAACGACGACAACAGGTTGTAGAACTCGATGGCACGGGCTTCGCGGTCTTTTTCCTGCAGCGCCAGGCCCATGGCCACGCGCATGAAGAACACCTGCGGCAGTTCGAAGCGCACGCCATCCTTGTGGATGAAGTAACGGTCGTAAAGGGTCTGCAGGCCCAGGTAGGTGAACTGCTGGTCACGCTCGTGGTTGATGGCCTTGCCCAGGCGCTCCAGGTCGTAGCCCTTGAGGGCCGGGTCGAGCAGCTCGAACTCGACGCCTTTCGCGACGTAGGCCGGCAGGGCCTTGGCATACAGTTCGGCCATCTCGTGGTGGGTGGCGCTGTCGGCCACGCCGAGGAAGCCCAGGCCTTCGGCGCGCAGGGTGTCCATCAGCAGGCGGGCGGTGACGAACGAGTAGTTCGGCTCGCGCTCGACCAGGGTACGGGCGGTCATCACAAGGGCGGTGTTGACGTCCTTGAGGGCCACGCCGTCGTAGAGGTTCTTCAGGGTGTCGCGCTGGATCAGTTCGCCATCGACTTCGGCCAGGCCTTCGCAGGCTTCGCTGATGATGGTGTTCAGGCGCGCCATGTCCAGCGGCGCCAGGCTGCCGTCGGCCAGGGTGATGCGGATGCTCGGGTGCGGCTCGACCACCGAATCGGTGTTGGCGCGAGTGGCACGCTCTTTGGCGCGCTGGTCACGGTAGATCACGTAGTCGCGGGCGACTTTCTGTTCGCCGGCGCGCATCAGGGCCAGTTCGACCTGATCCTGGATTTCTTCGATGTGGATGGTGCCACCCGACGGCATGCGACGCTTGAACGTGGCGGTGACCTGTTCGGTCAGGCGCGCGACGGTGTCGTGGATACGCGACGAAGCGGCGGCGGTGCCGCCTTCAACTGCGAGGAACGCCTTGGTGATGGCAACGGTGATCTTGTCGTCGGTGTAGGCCACGACAGTGCCGTTACGCTTGATCACGCGCAGTTGGCCCGGAGCGGTCGCAGCCAGATCCTGATTCGAATCGGTGGCCTGCGGCGCCTTGGCCTGCGGGTTCTCGCGAGTTGTGTCGGTGTGCATGGGTGGGTGTCTCCACAGTTTCTATAGTGTTCGGGCGCCTTGTGGGCGCCCACCGTTCCATCCAGTCAGTTAGCTCGGCCCGTGGGCGGACGGCACGCGAAGGTGCGTCGGCCACTCGGGCTTACCGACTTCGGGACAGACTCAGGAATAAGGGCAATCGCTTGCCGCTCCCTGGCCGAAGTCAAAGATCCTGGGCGAGCCCAGGAACTGTTGCTGTCGGGTGTCAGGCCATGCCTGCAACACCCATACCCGAACAAGGCCACGGGGGCTTGCCTCGGTCGCGCCTGTGCAGGAGCGGTTTGGCTGCTGAAATCAGCGTAAGTTCCGGCAGAAAAATCGCTTGAGTTTCTGCGTTGACTTATGGTTGTGCTCAAGGTCGAAGCCACAACATGTAGTGGTTCGCCGCGCTGGGGATACAAGATAATGCGGTATGGGGGGTATTGCAAGGCAGCGGGCTGTGGATATCTTGTGGGTACTTTGTGAGTGAATAGCCGACCGCCGCTGTAGGCCTAGTCGCTACAGGTCCGGACGTTTTTTTGCGCTATCCGGACCTGTGCAAGAAGCTGCCGAGTGGTTGGCAGTCACTACGGCTGGACGTAGTATCCGAGGGCAACATGACCCTCTGTCTATAGGTCAGGACGCCCCCGACCACCCCAACAAGAAGGGAGAAGGCGATGGATCAGCCCCTCCAGCGCATCCTCATCGTCGAGGACGATCAGCGTCTGGCCGACCTCACTGCCGAGTACTTGCAGGGTAATGGTTTCGAGGTGGCGGTCGAGCATGATGGCGCGCGGGCCGTGCGGCGTATCCTCGACAGCCAGCCCGATCTCGTGGTGCTCGACCTGATGCTGCCTGGCGAAAACGGTTTGAGCATTTGCCGAAAGGTCCGTGGCCAGTTCGCCAATCCCATCCTCATGCTGACCGCGCGCAGTGACGAACTCGATCAGGTCCAGGGCCTGGACCTGGGCGCCGACGATTACGTGTGCAAGCCGGTGCGCCCGCGTCTGCTGCTGGCGCGCATCAATGCGCTGCTGCGACGTAGCGACGCGCCTCTGGGCAAGGCCCACAGCCTGTGCTTCGGTGCACTGCGCATCGACAACCGTGCGCGCGAGGCCTGGCTGGGCGAGCAGGCCATCGAGCTGACCGGCGCGGAGTTCGACCTGCTCTGGTTGCTGGCCAGCCATGCCGGTCGGGTGCTGTCGCGCGAGCAGATCTGCACGTCGCTGCGCGGCGTCGGTTATGACGGCCAGGACCGCTCCATCGATATCCGCATCTCCAAGATTCGCCCGAAGATCGGCGACGATCCTGTACACCCGCGCCTGATCAAGACGCTGCGCAGCAAGGGTTATTTGTTCGTCGGCGATGTCGGGCCATGAATTCGATCTTCCTGCGCATTTATGGCGGCATGCTGGCGGTGCTGGTATTGGTCGCCGTGCTCGGGGTCCTGAGCCTGCAGCTGGTCAACCACGTGCGTGCCGCGCAGTACCGAGAGGATCTGGCGCAAGGCACCTTCAGTCTGATGGCGGACAACCTGGCGCTGCAGAGCGAGGTCGAGCGCAAGCGATCACTGGTGATCTGGGAGCGGCTGCTCGGCGTGCCACTGGATCTGCTGGCGCTGTCCGCGCAACCCCTGGATGCCGGCCAACGCAGCCGTCTGGCGCGTGGTCTGGTGGTGGTCGACAAGACCGGGCCGCACGCGGCCAAGGTACTGCGCCAGTTGGCCGAGGAGGACCAGGTGCTGGTGGCGCAGGTCAAGCAGATCAGCGAGCAACTCGCCCGCGCGACGTTGTACCTGCTGGCCGACGAGCTGGTGCGCTACCCGGTGACCGAGCAGCCACAGCGCCTGGCGCAGATCCGTCAGAGCAAAGGATTTGGTTTCGACATCGGCTTGCAGCGCATCGAGCGCGCGGATCTGGACGACGATCAGCGACGGCGGGTGGAGGAGGGCGACACGGTGATGGCGTTGAGCCGCGACGGGGACGCCATCCGCGTGTTCTCTGGACTGTCCGGCTCGCCCTGGGTGCTGGAGATTGGACCACTCTACCCGTTCAAACCCTATCCACCGGCATTGCTGGTGTTGATCGCGGCAGTGGGTTTGTGCTTGATCGGTTTGGTGGTCTACCTGCTGGTGCGTCAGCTCGAGCGCCGCGTCTCGGGTCTCGAACTGGCGGCCTCGCACATCGCCCAGGGCAGCCTGCAGACGCGGGTGCCGGCCGGCGATGCCGACTCGGTCGGACGCCTGGCCGCAGCGTTCAACCGCATGGCCGAGCACCTGCAGCGCTCGCTGAGCATGCAGCGCGAGCTGGTGCGTGCGGTGTCACACGAATTGCGCACGCCGGTGGCACGCCTGCGTTTCGGCTTGGAGATGATCGAGGAGGCCGACACCGAACAGGCGCGGGCCAAGCACCTGGCGGGGATGGACAGCGACATCCAGGACTTGGACCGGCTGGTCGACGAGATGCTCACCTATGCCCGCCTGGAACAAGGCGCCCCGGCCCTTCATTTCGAACGCGTCGATGTACGGCAATTGCTGGACAGGATCGTGGCCGAGCTGGCCCCGTTGCGCGCGGATATCCGGGTGACGCAAGCTGAGGATCCAGACCGTGACGGCGCGCCACGTTGGGTCGAAGCCGAGCCGCGTTATCTGCACCGCGCGTTGCAGAATCTGGTGGGCAATGCGTTGCGCCACGCCGAGTCGCAGGTGCGCTTGAGTTACCAGCTCGACGCGCAGCGCTGCCGCATCGACGTGGAAGACGACGGGCCGGGCATTCCGGAGGGGTTCTGGGACCGCATCTTCACGCCGTTCACGCGCCTGGACGACAGCCGCACCCGCGCCTCGGGCGGTCACGGTCTGGGACTGTCGATCGTGCGGCGGATCATCTATTGGCATGGTGGGCGGGCACTGGTTGGGCGCAGCGAAGGCCTGGGCGGCGCCTGCTTCAGCTTGAGCTGGCCCGCCCGGCAGTCGCGCCACTGAGTGTCAGGCGCTGACCAGACTGAGCAGATGGCCGTCCTGCACACAGTACTGACCCGCCAGCTCGCGGCCGCTGCGCCATTCGGCCGACAGATCGGTGAGCAGGCGCAAGCGCGCGTGGCCGTCGGCGCTCCATTCGAGCAGCTCGGCGTGCTCGAAGTAAAAGCGCTTGAGCGTCAGCGGATAGAGCGCTTTGAACAAGCTTTCCTTGAGCGAAAAGGTCAGCGTCACGCTTAGGCCGAGCTGCGCCGGATCCAGGCGCTGCAATTCGCTGGGGGTGAGGATTTCAGCGGCCAGGCGCTCGGCGCGCGCGTCGTCGAGCAGGCTTTCCTGATCGATGCCGATGCCCTGGCAGGCCGTGGCGGGCGCGACTACGGCGGCGGCCCAGCCCTGGCCGTGGGTGATGGAACCACGGATGTCCCCAGGCCAGATGGGCGAGCGATCCTCATGGGTGCCGGGCACGTGATCGCGACCGTCGAGGTGCTGAAGAGCCGCACGCGCACAGACGCGCCCGGCCAGGTACTCGGCCTGGCGCTTGGCCACCGAGCGTTGCAGGCTGGTGCTCTGCTCGATGCCGGCGCGCTGGAAGTCGTCGGCGGCCAGGCGTTGGGGATCGAAGGCGCAACTGACCAGCACCGCGCCGGGCACGGGCTGGGGCAGGGGCCAGTGGTGCTGGAGCGGGGCGCAGCAGGTAGGCAGTCTGTTCATGGGCGCTATTGTGCCATTTGTCCGGCCCGCCCCGCACGCGGGGCTGACCACCTATTTGAAGGCCTGTTTGAAGAACGCCTGCATGTCCCGCCAGGAGCTTTCATCAGCAGCCTTGTCATAGCCGATGTCCGGCCCGCCATGCTCGCCATGGCTCAGGCGGTCGGCGTCGGGGTTGGTGAAGCCGTGCTTGGCACCGGGAATGCCGACGAACGTCATGTCGGCACCGGCAGCGGCCATTTCCTGCTTGAAAGCCTCCACCTGCTGCGGTGTGACCATGCTGTCGGCTTCGCCATGCTCGACCAGAATCTTGGCCCTGACCACGCCTGGCTGGGCGGGTGTCTGGGTGACCAGCGCGCCATGGAAGCTCACCACGCCATCGAGCTTCTCGCCCCGGCGAGCGGCATCGAGCACCACCTTGCCGCCGAAGCAGTAGCCCACCGCACCCAGCTCATGCTTGTTGGTGTTGGGTTGCAGCTTGAGCAGCGCCAGGCCCGCGTCGAAGCGCCGCGCGGCCGCAGCCGGGTCCTTCAGCGCGGCGGCCATGAAGGCCTGGGCGTCCTGTGGGTGCTCGGTGTGCTTGCCGTCGCCATACATGTCGATGGCCAGGGCGTTGTAGCCCAACGCGGCAAGGTCGCGGGCGCGACGCTTGGCGTAATCGTTCAGCCCCCACCACTCGTGCACCACGACGATGCCGGGGCGCTTGCCATCGAGGGCGTCGTCATAGGCGTAGTAGCCGATCAGCGGTGTGCCGTCGGCGTCCTGGTAGCGAATCTCGCGGGTCTGTACCGCCGCCTGGGCGAGGGCGGCGCTGCACATCAGGGCCAGGGCAAGCAGGAAACGCATGGGGGATCTCCAGGTGCGGGTGCTGTTCACGTTCGGTTCGTTCAGCCGAGGTTCAGTCGGGGTTCAGGGGCGGTTCAGGCTGCCCTGCTTACTCTAGCCCTCACACCCACACAGCGCACCTCACTGGAGAAACAAAGCATGAAAGCACTCAATACCCTGATGGTCGCCATGGCTGTCTGCGCCTCCGGCTTCACCGCTACCTCCCAGGCCGACGACACGTTCGCCAGCGTGACCTACGGCCAGACCAGCGACAAGATTCGCAAGTCCGGTCTGCTGCAACGCAACACCGATCACCTCAACACCGACGGCATCATCAACAAGGACGGCACCTGGGGCCTGCGGGTCGGGCAGATGAACGACCAAGGCCGTTACTACCTGACCTACGACAACGTCTCCAACAGCCATAGTGGCATCAAGCTGCGCCAGGAAAACCTGCTTGGCAGCTACGACCTGTTCCTGCCGGTCACCGATACCGCCAAGCTGTTCGGCGGTGCCAGCCTGGGCATGACCAAAATGACCCAGACCTCATCCGGCTACAGCCGCGACACCAACTACGGCTACGCCGCCGGGCTGCAGGCCGGTGTGATCCAGCAGGTCACCGACAACACCTCGGTGGAACTGGGCTACCGCTACCTGCGCACCAACGCCTCCACCGAACTCACGCCCCACGCCGGCAACAAGGAAGGTGCGCTGCGCCTGACCAGCAGCGCCCAGACCTACTTGGCCGCCACCTACAAGTTCTGACGCGACAGGCTCGACGAAACCGGCCGGGGTTCCCCCTGCCGGTTCGCTGTTATGCTGTGCCAGCCCGCCTCTAGTTCAGGCGGGGCGAGAGAAACCAAGGAGAACGACATGAAGTTGCTGGTGGTCGAGGATGAAGCGCTGCTGCGTCACCACCTGTACACACGACTGGGCGAGACCGGACATGTGGTCCAGGCAGTCGGCGATGCCGAGGAGGCGCTGTACCAGGCCGGCCAGTACAACCACGATCTCGCCGTCATCGACCTTGGGCTGCCGGGCATGAGCGGCCTGGACCTGATCCGCCAGCTGCGCAGCCAGGACAAGACTTTTCCCATCCTGATTCTCACCGCCCGCGGCAACTGGCAAGACAAGGTCGAGGGCCTGGCTGCGGGTGCCGACGACTACGTGGTCAAGCCTTTCCAGTTCGAGGAACTGGAAGCCCGCCTGAACGCGCTGCTGCGCCGCTCCAGCGGGTTCACCCAGTCGACCATTGCCGCCGGCCCCTTGTTGCTGGACCTCAACCGCAAGCAGGCCACCCTCGACGAGCAGCCGCTGGCACTGACCGCCTACGAGTACCGCATCCTCGAATACCTCATGCGTCATCACCAGCAGGTGGTGGCCAAGGATCGACTGATGGAACAGCTTTACCCGGACGACGAGGAGCGTGATCCGAACGTCATCGAGGTGCTGGTCGGCCGGCTGCGCCGCAAGCTCGAGGGCGACAACGGCTTCAAACCGATCGACACCGTTCGCGGCCTGGGCTACCTGTTCACCGAGCGCTGCCGATGATTCGTTCGCTGCGCGTGCGCCTGATGCTGGCCGCCGCCGTGCTGGCGCTGCTGTTCATGCTGGCGCTGCTGCCGGCCTTGCAGAAGGCCTTCAGCCTGGCCTTGCAGGAGTCGATCGAGCAGCGCCTGGCCTCGGACATCACCACGCTGATTTCTGCCGCGCGCGTCGAGCACGGCCATTTGCAGATGCCCGATCTGCTGCCTGACGAGCGCTACAACCTGCCCAGCGTCGGCCTGCTCGGCTACATCTTCGACCGAGAAGGGCGTCTGGTGTGGCGTTCGCGTGCCACCACCGACCGGCACATCAACTACCAGCCCCGCTATGACGGCCATGGCAACGAGTTCGCCCGAATCCGCCAGGACAATGGCGACGAATTCTTCGTCTATGACGTGGAAGTCAAGCTGCTCGGCGGTCGCAGCGCAGCATTCAGCATCGTCGCCCTGCAACCGGTGCGCGAGTACCAGCACACCCTCGACGGCCTGCGCGAAAAGCTCTACTTGGGCTTTGGCGCGGCCTTGCTGGCGCTGATGGTGTTGCTGTGGGCCGGCCTGACCTGGGGGCTGCGTTCACTGCGCAGGCTCAGCCACGAACTGGACGAGGTGGAGAGCGGCGCCCGTGAGGGCCTGAGTCGCGAGCATCCGCGCGAACTGCTGCGCCTGACCGGCTCGCTCAACCGGCTGCTGCACAGCGAGCGCGAACAACGCCAGCGCTACCGCGATTCGCTGGACGACCTGGCACACAGCTTGAAGACGCCGCTGGCGGTGTTGCAAGGCGTGGGCGAGAGCATGGGGCGCGGCAGTGGCGAGCGTGAACAGGCGCGCGTGCTGCAGAGCCAGATCGAACGCATGAGTCAGCAGATCGACTACCAATTGCAGCGCGCCAGCCTGCGCAAGAGTGGCCTGGTGCGACACCAGGTGCGCCTGGCGCCGGTGCTCGACAGCTTGTGCAGCACCTTGGACAAGGTGTATCGCGACAAGCGCGTGGCGGTGACACTGAACGTTGCCCCGCAGGCGCGCGTGCCGATCGAGGAGGGCGCCTTGCTCGAACTGCTCGGCAACTTGCTGGAGAACGCCTATCGCCTGTGCCTGGAGCAGGTGCGGGTGAGCTTCGAGACGTTGCCTGGCCAACAGGTGCTGTGCATCGAAGACGACGGCCCCGGTGTGCCAGCCAGTCAACGTGAGCGGATTCTGCAGCGCGGTGAGCGCCTGGATCGCCAGCATCCAGGTCAGGGCATCGGCCTGGCGGTGGTCAAAGACATCATCGACAGCTTCGACGGGCGCCTGACGCTCGAGGATTCGCCGCTCGGCGGCGCCGCGTTCAGGATCACCTTCAACCAAGAATGATCCATCCAGGTTTCGCTGGCCGTGGGCGGATTCCCGCCACTGAGGGTGTACGAATTTCGCCACAGGGCGGAATTCCGCCATATCCTACATGCCTTGTTGCCCTGTCCTTGGGCAGAAACTTCCCGTAAACACTCGTGTTGCACCCGGATCGGGCATTTTGGCATCAGCCTTGCTAAAGCTTTGTCAGAGACCTGCCCAGGCAGCTCTAACACAATGACAAATCCCTCCAGGTGCAGGAGGGTTCGCGCTTTAGGTGCCTCGCCCTGGGAAGGGTGAATCGGCACACTTGAGGAAGATCACGCCATGACGAAACGTCAGCCGCTGTACAAATCCCTGTATTTCCAGGTGATCGTTGCCATCACCATCGGTATTCTGCTCGGCCACTTCTATCCGGAAACCGGCGTCGCCCTCAAACCGCTGGGTGACGGCTTCGTCAAACTGATCAAGATGGTCATCGCTCCGATCATCTTCTGTACCGTGGTCAGCGGCATCGCCGGCATGCAGAGCATGAAGTCGGTTGGCAAGACCGGCGGCTACGCACTCCTGTACTTCGAGATCGTTTCCACCATCGCCCTGATCATCGGCCTGATCGTGGTCAACGTGGTCCAGCCTGGCGCTGGTATGCACGTCGACGTCAGCACCCTGAACGCCAGCAGCGTCGCGGCCTACGCCTCGGCCGGTGCGCAGCAGACCACCGTCGGCTTCCTGCTCAACGTGATCCCGGCCACCGTGGTCGGTGCCTTCGCCAACGGCGACATCCTGCAAGTGCTGATGTTCTCGGTGCTGTTCGGCTTCGCCCTGCACCGTCTGGGCAGCTACGGCAAACCGCTGCTGGAGATGATCGATCGCTTCGCCCACGTCATGTTCAACATCATCAACATGATCATGAAGCTGGCGCCGGTCGGTGCCTTCGGTGCCATGGCCTTCACCATCGGCCAGTATGGTGTCGGTTCGCTGGTGCAACTGGGCTACCTGATGGCCTGCTTCTACATCACCTGCCTGTTGTTCGTGCTCGTGGTGCTGGGCGCCATCTGCCGCGCCCACGGCTTCAGCGTCCTCAAGCTGATCCGCTACATCCGTGAAGAACTGCTGATCGTGCTGGGTACGTCTTCGTCGGAGTCGGCCCTGCCACGCATGCTGACCAAGATGGAGCGCCTGGGCGCGAAGAAATCCGTCGTTGGCCTGGTGATCCCGACCGGCTACTCGTTCAACCTGGACGGCACCTCGATCTACCTGACCATGGCTGCGGTGTTCATCGCCCAGGCCACCGACACCACCATGGACATCACTCACCAGATCACCCTGCTGCTGGTGCTGCTGGTCGCCTCCAAAGGGGCTGCGGGTGTGACCGGTTCGGGCTTCATCGTCCTGGCCGCCACCCTGTCGGCGGTCGGTCACCTGCCGGTTGCTGGCTTGGCGCTGATCCTCGGGATCGACCGCTTCATGTCCGAAGCCCGTGCGCTGACCAACCTGGTCGGTAACGCCGTTGCCACTGTAGTGGTCGCCAAGTGGGTCAAGGAGCTGGATACCGACAAGCTGCAGTCCGAGCTGGCCTCCGGTGGCTCGCCGTTGGTCGAGACCCGTCCGACCGACGACCTGGGCGTAGCCGAAGGTCCGGCCGTGCGTTGATCGTGGTGGTAGTGCGATAAAGGAAGGCGACCCTCGGGTCGCCTTTTTCATGGCCAGCGCGGCTGGTGCTTACTCGACTCGGGTCTGTCCGCTGAAGACCAGCACGTGCCGACAGCGCCGACACAGGTAGCGGCGCCCCTGGCGTACCAGTGTGTGGCGCTGGGCGGTGAAGGCGAAGTCGCTGTCCGGGCAGGGGCAGCGATAGATGTAGCGCGTGGCCACGCGACGCTGCACTTCGTAGCGGTGGCAGCGCTCGGGCGGCAGCTCGTAGACCCCGCGCATGATCAACTGCCATTCCTCGCCGTGGGCCTGGATGCGGTCGCCGAACAGCTGGTGAGCGATCAGGTGCGCCACTTCATGGGCCACGGTCTGGCGCAGGAAGTCGTCGTGGTTCTCGCGGTACAGCTGCAGGTTGAAGCGCAGCAGGTTTTCATGCAGATGGGCGACGCCGGCCTTCTGACCGCGCAGCTTGAAGCTGACCTGCGGGCGCGGGAAGGTGCGTTTGAAAAAGGTTTCGGCTAGCTGGAAACAGGTTTCGACGCGTTGCGTGAGCAGCTCGGGCATGGCGGGGCAATTCTCCTGGCTCGCCATTATGCCGCAAGCCGTTGGCGGCCGACGAGCCGCCGGTCAGCCTCGGCATGGCGCTGCTGATCAGAAGGCCCTACGCCTGGGCTCGGTTTGCAGGTAAAATGTTCGGCTTTTGTCACACCTCGCGGATCCAAGCGCTATGGGCACCCTCTCGGTCAACCAGAACAAACTGCAAAAACGCCTGCGTCGTCTCGCCGGCGAAGCCATCACCGACTACAACATGATCGAGGATGGCGACAAGGTCATGGTCTGCCTGTCCGGGGGCAAGGACAGCTACACCATGCTCGACGTTCTGCTGCACCTGCAGAAGGTGGCGCCGATCAGCTTCCAGATCGTCGCGGTGAACATGGACCAGAAGCAGCCGGGCTTTCCCGAGCATGTGCTGCCGGCCTACCTGAAAACCTTGGGCGTCGAGTATCACATCGTCGAGAAAGACACCTATTCGGTGGTCAAGGAACTGATCCCCGAGGGCAAGACCACCTGCTCGCTGTGCTCGCGCCTGCGTCGGGGCACCCTGTACACCTTTGCCGATGAAATCGGCGCGACCAAGATGGCGCTCGGTCATCACCGCGACGACATCGTCGAAACCTTCTTCCTCAACATGTTCTTCAACGGCGCGCTCAAGGGCATGCCGCCGAAGCTGCGCGCCGACGACGGTCGCAACGTGGTGATCCGTCCGCTGGCCTACTGCAGCGAGAAGGACATCCAGGCTTACTCGGACATGAAGGAATTCCCGATCATCCCGTGCAACCTGTGCGGCTCTCAGGAAAACCTGCAGCGCCAGGTGGTCAAGGACATGCTGGTGGAGTGGGAGCGCAAGCACCCGGGACGCACCGACAGCATCTTCCGCGCGCTGCAGAACGTCGCGCCGTCGCAACTGGCCGACCGCAACCTGTTCGACTTCACGGGCCTGAAGATCGACGAAAGCGCCACGCCGCGCTTTCTCGATGTGCTGAACGTCTGATCCGATGCGCGACTATCAGTGGCTGCACACGTACTGCCTGAACCGCTTCGGCTCGGCCAAGGCGCTCGAAGCCTTCCTGCCGCAACCGCGCTCGGCCGCCCAGTTGCGCGCCCTGCCGGATGATCGCTACCTGTCGACCCTGGCGCTGCGGGTCTTTCGCGCCGGGCTCAAGCACAGTCTGGTGGATGCCAAGTGGCCCGCGTTCGAGCAGGTGTTCTTCGGCTTCGACCCGGAAAAGGTGGTACTGATGAGCGCCGAGCACCTGGAGCGGTTGATGCAGGACACCCGCATCATCCGTCACTTGGGCAAGCTCAAGAGTGTGCCGCGCAACGCGCAGATGATCCTCGACGTGGCCAAGGAAAAGGGCAGTTTCGGCGCGTTCATCGCCGACTGGCCCGAGAACGACATCGTCGGCCTGTGGAAGTACCTGGCCAAGCATGGCAACCAGCTCGGGGGGCTGTCGGCACCGCGCTTTCTGCGCATGGTCGGCAAGGATACCTTCGTGCCCACCGAAGACATGGCCGCCGCGCTGATCGCCCAGAAGGTGATCGACAAGGCGCCGACCAGCCAGCGCGACCTGGCGTTGGTGCAGGAGGTGTTCAATCGCTGGCACGAAGAAAGCGGACGGCCGCTGTGTCAGCTGTCAGTGATGCTGGCCCATACCGTCAATCACTGAGATAGCGAGGCGGGCGCCTACCGACCTTCGCCCGCCATACGCCGTTCGAACTGGAACCTCCAGCGCACGAACAGCAGGGCGCTGACGAACAGCGCCAGGCTCACCAGCACTTCGATCCAGCCGAACAGCGCCCTGGCCGGGTCGAAGGCCGCCAGCACGCCCTTGATGAAATAGAGGTTCACCACGAAGCAGGTCCAGGCATGTGCCCGGGCGCTGCCGATCAGCATGCCGGGCAGCAACAGCAGCAGCGGCACCAGCTCGATGGCCAGGATCACCGCGACGCGGGCGCCGTGCAGGTCGGCGAACCACACATCGTTCACCACCAGCAGGGCGATCAGGCCACAGAAGCAGGCCAGCGCCAGTGCGCGGGTCAGCCGCAGGCGGGGAGCCAGCCAGTCGAGTGTCGGCAGTACCTTGGGTTTTTTAGCCACGTGCGTGACTCAGCGCCTTGGCCGTGCTCGCCAAGCGTTGGCCCAGGGCGCGGCACAGGGCGATTTCGTGCTCGTCCAGCTCGCGCTTGCCATCGGCGCCGGCATGGTGACTGGCGCCATAGGGCGTGCCGCCGCCACGGGTTTCCAGCAAGGCGGACTCGCTGTAGGGCAGACCGGTGACCAGCATGCCGTGGTGCATCAGCGGTAGCAGCATCGACAGCAGGGTGGTCTCCTGGCCGCCGTGCAGGCTGGCGGTGGAGGTGAACACGGCCGCAGGCTTGCCCACCAGTTCGCCGCCCAGCCACAGGCTGCTGGTGCCGTCGAGGAAGTACTTCAGCGGCGCTGCCATGTTGCCGAAGCGGGTCGGGCTGCCCAAGGCCAGGCCCGCGCACTGGCGCAGGTCGTCCAGGTTGGCGTAGAGCGCGCCGCTGGCGGGGATGTCCGGCGCCACGGCTTCGCACTCGGTGGAAATGGCCGGCACGGTGCGCAGCCGCGCTTCCAGTCCGGCCATTTCGACGCCGCGGGCGATATGCCGGGCCATCTCGCTGGTGGAGCCGTGACGGCTGTAGTACAGCACCAGGATGTAGGGTTCGCTCATGGCAAGAGCTCCAGGATGTTTTCCGGGGGACGGCCGATCACGGCCTTGTCGTCGACGACGAGGATCGGGCGTTCGATCAGTTTCGGATGCTGGACCATGGCCTCGATCAGTTGCGCCTCGCTGAGGGCGGGGTTGGCCAGGCCCAGGGTCTTGAATTCGTCTTCGCCGCTGCGCAGCAACTGGCGCGCGCCGATGCCGAGCTTGCCGAGCAGCGCGTGCAGGGTGGCCGCATCGGGCGGGGTTTCCAGGTAGCGCACGATGGTCGGTGCCAGGCCGCGGGCTTCCAGCAGTTCCAGGGCGCCACGGGATTTCGAGCAGCGTGGGTTATGGTAGAGGGTCAGTTCGGGCATGACGGGTCGCATCCAGCTGGGTGTGGCGGCTATTCTACCCGCTGCGTCCGACATTTCATGCTTTAAAACTTCGAGAAGGATTGACCCATGGCAAGGCGTTTGGCGGCTGCACTGGCGATCACCGCGAGCCTGTTGCTCGGCGGCTGCGGTGCAGACTACGGCGTGGACCAACACGGCAACACGGTAAAGGCCGAGCAGCTCGACGGGCACTGGCTGGTGCTCAACTACTGGGCCGAGTGGTGCGGTCCGTGCCGCACGGAAATCCCGGAACTGAACAGCGCGGCCCAGCAGTGGCAGGCGCAGGGCATCAAGGTAGTGGGGGTGAACTTCGATGGCCTGCAGGGCGACGATCTCAAGCAAGCGGCCCAGGCGCTCGGCATCGAATTCACCGTGCTGGCGCAGGATCCTGCCGAGCACTACGAGTTACCGCGCAGCGAGGCGTTGCCAGTGACCTACATCATCGACGACAAGGGCAAGGTACGCGAGCAGTTGCTCGGCGAGCAGACGCTCGAAGGGCTCCAGGCCAAGATCAAGGCATTGAAGGGAGCCTGACGGTTATCAGGGCTGCGGCGCAGCCCATCGCGGGTCGACCGGCGATGGCGTGCTTGGCAGCCCTGAATGACCTCAGTCTTCTTCAGCCCAGAAGCGCAGGGGCTTGCCTTCGGCAGGCCACAGGCGGATCTGCTCGATGCTCGAGACATCCCAGCGCTGCACGCTCTGCAGCGCTTTCAGATAGCGTTCTTCCTGCTCCATCAGTGCCGGGGCGCACAGCTTGCGGGTCTTGCCGACCTGGCCGAAGCTGAGCCGCTCGCCGTTCTGCGTGTAGCTGGCGAACCAGTGGTTGCAGCCGGCGGTGCCATAGGCGCGACCATCGTCAGCCAGGGTCAGGGTCAGGTGACTGTTGTCGATCAGCGGGCGTTCGCCGATCCATTCCAGGACATAGCTGCGCTCGTGCTGCAGCTTCGAAGGCTCGGCGGCGCAGCCGAGCAGACCACCGAGCAGCGCCGCGCAGGTCAACAGATGCTTCATTGGGCGCCTGCCTGGCACTGACGGCACAGGTGACGCTCGCCTTCGCTGCGCCAGCCCAGTTCGGCGATGCGGGCGCTGGCGGCCGGCTGGCGGGCCTTCTTGCCCAGCTTGGCGTCGACGGCGAACTCGAAGTCGAGCACGGCTTCGCACTGGTCGCACTTGACCTGCCAGGTGAGGATTTCCAGCTCGTTGAACACCGGGCCGCTGGCCACGGCAACCCACTGGCCGCGCGGGTTGATCAGGTGGCGCACGCTTTCGACGGTCAGGCGCATGGACAGGTCCTTGCTGCCCTTGAGGGTGACCAGCAGGGCGTCGCCCTTGTGCATCGAGCCGCCGTTGCCGGTCACCTGGTAGCGACCTGGCACCAGGGCGCGGCATTCGATCAGGGTGTGTTGCGGGTTGAAAAGGGTGTAGCGGAAATCGTGCTCGACCATGGGTCCTCCAGAAATGCCGCGTATCCTAACCCGTGACGGTGTTGCGCGCATCGCCTGCCGCCCAGTGGAGCACGTTGTCCAGCGTGGTGGCAGCGATCGCCGCCAAGGCTTCCTGGGTGAGGAAGGCCTGGTGGGCAGTGACGATGACGTTGGGGAAGGTCAGCAGGCGGGCCAGTACGTCGTCCTGCAGCGGCTGGTCGGAGCGGTCCTCGAAGAACAGCTGCGCTTCTTCCTCGTAGACATCCAGGCCCAGGTAGCCGAGTTGACCGTTCTTGAGCGCGTCGATCAGCGCCGGTGTGTCGACCAGCGCGCCGCGTCCGGTGTTGATCAGCATGGCGCCTGGCTGCAGGCTGGCCAGGCTGCGGGCGTTGATCAGGTGACGGGTGGCGTCGGTCAGCGGGCAGTGCAGGCTGATGATGCGCGACTCGCTGAGCAGCTCGGGCAGCTCCAGGTAGCGGGCCCCCAGTGCCAGCAACTCGGGATTGGGCTGCGGGTCGTAGGCCAGCAAGCGACAGCCGAAGCCGGCCATGATGCGGGCGAAGGTCGCGCCGATCTGTCCGGTGCCGACCACGCCTACGGTCTTGCCATGCAGGTCGAAGCCGGTCAGCCCGTGCAGGGTGAAGTCGCCGTCGCGGGTGCGGTTGTAGGCGCGGTGCAGGCGACGGTTGAGCGCCAGGATCAGCGCGACCGCGTGCTCGGCCACGGCGTGCGGCGAGTAGGCTGGCACCCGCACCACGGTCAGCCCCAGGCGCGCCGCTGCCGCCAGGTCCACGTGGTTGTAGCCGGCCGAACGCAGGGCGATCAGGCGGGTGCCGCCGCTGGCCAGGCATTCCAGTACCTCGGCATCCAGCTCGTCATTGATGAAGGCGCACACCACGGCGAAACCCTGCCCCAGCGGTGCCGTGTCCAGGGTCAGGCGAGCGGGTTGAAAGTGCAGTTCCAGGCCGCTGTCGAGGGCGGCCTGGCTGAAGCTTTCCTGGTCGTAGTGTTGGCTGCTGAACAACAGGATGCGCATGCGCGATACTCCTTCGGCAATCGGTTGTCAGGCGGAAAAGTGCGCCTGTTGCGCCAGACGCTCGATGGCCAGGTCCAACTCGTCGAGCGCCTGGGTGGTCTGGGGGCTGTCCTGCTTGAGCAAGGTCTCGGCGCGCTGGCAGGCCGCACGCAGTTGCGGCACCCCGCAATAGCGCGAAGCCCCGTTGAGGCGATGCACGCGCTCGATCATCGCCGCGCGGTCACCCAGCTCGCGCGCGCTGGCGATGGCCTGACGGTCGCCCTCCAGCGACGCCAGCAGCATGGCCAGCATGTCGGCGGCCAGGTCCGCTTTGCCGGCTGCCAGGCGCAGGCCTTCTTCGTGATCCAGCACCAGCAGTTCGCTGCTGTCGGGCAGGCGTTCGCTGGCGCGCTCCGGCGGCGGCGTGCCGAGGTTCAGCCCGGTCCATTTCATCACCACCTGGGCCAGTTGGCGCTCGCTGATCGGCTTGGTCAGATAATCATCCATGCCGCTGTGCAACAAGGCGCGCTTTTCATTGGCCATGGCGTGCGCAGTGAGGGCGACGATGGGCAGCGGCGGATCGTTCTGGCGCGTTTCCCAGTCGCGGATCTGCTCGGTACAGGCGCAGCCGTCCATGCCCGGCATCTGCACGTCCATCAGCACCAGGTCGAAGGGCGCAGCCTGGACTGCCTCCACCGCCGCGAAGCCGCTGTCCACCGCGACCACTTGGGCGCCCATGTCCTCGAGCAGGGTTTGCACCAGCAGCAGGTTGGCCGGGTTGTCGTCGACGCACAGGATGCGAGGTAGGCGCGTGCCGATGCCCTGGCGCACATCGACGTTGGGGCGACTCGGTTGCATCAACTCCAGCAGCAGGCGCCGCAGTTTGCGGGTGCAGGTGGGCTTGGACAGCAGTTGGCCGTGGCCATTGGGCAGGAACGGGTGGTACTGCGCCTGCTCGGTGGTCGGGCACAGCACCACGCATTGGCAGCCCAGACGCTCGAGCTGCTGGTGGTACTGGCCGAGGCGTTCCGGCGCGAGGATGCCGAGGTGGGCGCCAAGCACCGCCAGTTCGAACGGCTGCCCGGCCTGACTGGCCGCCTGCACCCCTTGCAGCAGTTGGTCGAACGAGCCGAACAGACTGACACTCAGGCCGCAATCCTCCAACTGATGCTGCAACGCCTGGCGCGCCAGTTCATGCCCATCGACGATCGCGGCGCGGCGACCGATCAGGGCCTGCAGCGGCAAGGCGTCGGTATCGTCATGGGCCTTGGGCAAGTTGAGGTTGATCCAGAACTGCGAGCCTTCGCCGGGCGTGCTGTCGACGCCGATTTCGCCGCCCATCTGCTCGATCAGGCGCTTGGAGATCACCAGTCCCAAGCCGGTGCCGCCGGGCTGGCGAGACAGCGAGTTGTCGGCCTGGCTGAAGGCCTGGAACAGCGCGCGCACGTCCTGTGGTGACAGACCGATGCCGGTGTCCTGCACGCTGATGCGCAACTGTGCGGTGTCCTCGTGTTCGTCCTCGACCATGGCGCGCACGACGATGGTGCCTTCGCGGGTGAACTTGATGGCATTGCTCACCAGGTTGGTGAGGATCTGCTTGAGCCGCAATGGATCGCCGATCAGCGACAACGGCGTGTCACGGTAGACCAGGCTGACCAGTTCCAACTGCTTGGCGTGGGCGGCGGGCGCCAGGATGGTCAGGGTGTCCTGGATCAGGTCGCGCAGGTTGAACGGAATGCTGTCGAGCACCAGCTTGCCGGCTTCGATCTTGGAGAAGTCGAGAATTTCGTTGATGATGCCCAGCAGGTTGTCGGCCGATTTCTCGATGGTACCCAGGTAGTCGAGCTGGCGCGGCGTGAGCTCGCTCTTTTGCAGCAGGTGGGTGAAGCCGAGGATACCGTTGAGCGGGGTGCGGATTTCGTGGCTCATGTTGGCGAGGAATTCGGACTTGATGCGGCTGGCCTCCAACGCTTCCTTGCGCGCCATGTCCAGCTCGATGTTCTGGATCTCGATGGTTTCCAGGTTCTGGCGCACGTCCTCGGTGGCCTGGTCGATGCTGTGCTGCAATTCCTCGTGGGCATTGTGCAGGGTCTCGGCCATGCGGTTGATGCCGGCAGCCAACTCGTCCAGCTCGACGCTGCCCATCGGTGGCAGGCGTTCTTCGAGGTGGCCTTCCTTGAGCTGGGTGACGGCATGCTTGATGCGCCCGATCGGGCCGTTGATCGCCCGGCTCATGCGCAGCGCCAGCAGGGCGTTGAGGCTCAGGCAGGCAAGGATCAGCAGCAGGCTGGTGAACAGGTTGCGGTAGCCGCGCAGCAGGGTGCCGTCGTGGGACAGTTCGATCTCGACCCAGCCCAGCAGGCGTTCGCGCTCGTCCGGCACCGCCGCGGTGGCCAGGTCGCGGTGATGGCCGAACACCGGCATCAGGTAGCGCGTGGCGTCGTTGCCGCTGCGTTGCAGCAGTTGCGTGCCGGTGCCGCCGCTGGGCGGTGGGTTGAGCATGCTCGGGCCTGCGTGGGCCAGGCGCGAGCGGTTCGGGGCGAGGAACGCCACCGCGCGCACATCGGCTTGTTCCAGCGCCTCGGCGGCGATCCGCTCCAACTGCGCCGGCGTGTTCTGCGCCAGGGCTGGCGCGGCCAGCGGGGCCAGTTGCTCGGCGATCATCTTGCCGCGTTGCAGCAGTTGGCTGCGCAGTTCGTTCTGCTGCAGCCAGGTGAAATAACTGCCCAGCACCAGCGCCATCAGCCCGGCGGGCAGGAGGGCCAGCAGCAGGACGCGGCTTCTGATTCCCAAACGATCGAGCACACTGGTCTCCTGTCATGTGCGGGCGGGCCGTCCACGCAGGACGGCGAGCAGGCTGAACGTTACTCCGCGTTCGGCCCCAATGCACTGGGTTTGTGCACCTCGGTGTTGAGCGGGATCACGCAAGAACGCGCTGGAGCGATATAGCTGAATGCTATAGACCCCGACGATTGCGTGATATGGCCAAACCGGCTTTGCCGGTATGATAGTCGCCCCTGCCGTCCTGATTGCGAAACACGCCCATGACCTTGCAGTACCCAACCATCGCCGATTGCGTCGGCAACACCCCGCTGGTGCGCCTGCAGCGCATGGCCGGGCACACCAGCAACACCTTGCTGCTCAAGCTCGAAGGCAACAATCCTGCCGGTTCGGTCAAGGATCGCCCGGCGCTGTCGATGATCGCCCGAGCCGAACTGCGCAACCAGATCAAGCCCGGCGATACGCTGATCGAGGCCACCTCCGGCAATACCGGTATCGCCCTGGCCATGGCCGCAGCGATCAAGGGTTACAAGATGATCCTGATCATGCCGGACAACTCCACCGCCGAGCGCAAGGCCGCCATGACCGCCTACGGCGCCGAGCTGATCCTGGTGTCCAAGGAGGAGGGCATGGAAGGCGCGCGCGACCTGGCCGACAAACTGCAGGCCGAAGGCCGCGGCCTGGTGCTCGATCAGTTCGCCAATGGCGACAATCCCATCGCGCACTACACCAGCACCGGCCCGGAGATCTGGCAGCAGACCCAGGGCGGCGTGACCCATTTCATCAGTTCCATGGGCACCACCGGCACCATCATGGGCTGTTCGCAGTACCTCAAGGAGCAGAACCCGGCGGTGCAGATCGTCGGTCTGCAACCGATGGAAGGTTCGGCCATCCCCGGTATTCGCCGCTGGCCCGAGCAGTACCTGCCGAAGATCTTCGACGCCACGCGGGTGGATCGAGTGGTCGACATGTCCCAGGAAGAAGCCGAAGCGACCATGCGCCGGCTCGCCCGCGAAGAGGGCATTTTCTGTGGCGTGTCCTCTGGCGGTGCGGTGGCGGCGATGCTGCGTCTGTCCCGAGAAATGGAAAATGCCGTGATGGTCGCGATCATCTGCGACCGCGGCGACCGCTACCTGTCCACCGGCCTGTTCGACGCGACCTGATGTCCAGAAAGAAAAGCAACAGCAGCAACCTGCGCTTCCAACCTGCCGGCGGCGATCGCCGCGCGCAGGTGCCCGTGGGCAAGAAACAGCGCCTGGACATCGAGCGCCTGGCCGGAGACGGTCGTGGCATCGCCTTCGTCGAGGGGCGCACCTGGTTCGTCAGTGGCGCCTTGGCGGGCGAGGCGGTCGAGGCGCGGGTGCTCAGTGCCCGCGGCAAGATCGTCGAAGCGCGCCTGGAGCGGGTGCTGCAAGGCAGCCCTGAACGTCGCGAAGCGCCGTGCCGACACTACGCCCGTTGCGGTGGCTGCACCGTGCAGCACCTGCCGCATGCCGCGCAGCTGGCGCTCAAGCAGCGTCAGTTGGCCGAGCAGTTGCAACGGCTGGCGGGTGTCCAGCCAGAGGCGTGGGCCGCGCCATTGGCCGGGCCGGAGTTCGGCTACCGCCGCCGCGCACGCCTTGCCGTGCGTTGGGACGCCAAGGCCCGCGAGCTGCAGGTCGGTTTTCGTGCCGA
This sequence comes from Pseudomonas sp. RAC1, assembly GCF_030658255.1. Lineage (NCBI taxonomy): Bacteria > Pseudomonadati > Pseudomonadota > Gammaproteobacteria > Pseudomonadales > Pseudomonadaceae > Pseudomonas > Pseudomonas sp. RAC1. The sequence continues at coordinate 143,842 of NZ_JAUTXS020000036.1, read as the reverse complement.
GGCCAGCCAGGACATCATCGCCATCGACGATTGCCCGGTGCTGGTACAGCCCTTGCAGGCGATCCTGCGCCATTTGCCGACCGTGCTGCGCAGCCTGAGCACGCCGCAGGCCCTGGGGCATGTCGAGCTGTTCAGCGGCAGCGCCGACTCGGTGCTGGTGCGTCATGTGTCCGCGTTGCCCGAGCAGGATGTGGCGCGGTTGCAGGCGTTCTGCCAGGAAGCCGGGGCGCAGCTCTGGCTGCAGGGCGAGGGCGAGCCTGCGCCCTGCGATCCCGCCTCCAGGCTGGGTTTCAGCCTGGCACCCTGGGGGCTGGAACTGGCCTGGCGGCCGGGCGACTTCGTCCAGGTCAATGCGCAGGTCAACACGCAGATGATCGAGCAGGCGCTGGCCTGGTTGAACGTGCAGCAGGACGAGCGGGTGCTGGACCTGTTCTGCGGCCTGGGCAACTTTGCCCTGCCGCTGGCACGTCAGGCGCGCGAAGTGGTCGCGGTGGAGGGCGTGCAAACCATGGTTGACCGCGCCGCCGCCAACGCGCAGGCCAACGATGTGCATAACGTGCGGTTTTTTCAGGCCGATTTATCGCAGTCGCTGGCCGCTGCCGAGTGGGCCGCCGAGGGCTTTTCTGCGGTACTCTTGGACCCACCTCGCGACGGTGCCCACGAGGTGGTGCAAGGCATCGCCCGGCTCAAGGCCCGGCGATTGGTGTATGTATCGTGCAACCCCGCGACGCTGGCGCGAGATGCGCAGGTGCTGGTCGGCCAGGGGTACCGGTTAAAAAGGGCCGGGATTCTCGACATGTTTCCTCAGACGGCCCATGTCGAGGCCATGGCGTTATTCGAAGCGGGCCAGTAACGGCTGGCCCCTTGGTAGCGCTTCCACGGAATGGAAGCGGTACGGTTGATTGCCAGTGCGTCCGTTGGGCGCGCTGTATGGAAAGGTAAACGAAACATGGTACAGGTGAGAGTGCACCAGCCGGTCAACACCGACGGCAGTATCAACCTCGATGCATGGCTCGATCATGTGGTGAGCGTCGATTCGGCGCTGGATCGCACGGCCCTCAAAGAGGCCTGCGATTTCGCCCAGGACGTCGAGAAGAAGGGCAACCCCGCCAAGCACTCCTGGGCCGACGGCACCTCGAGTTTCCAGGCGGGCCTGGAAATCGCCGAGATCCTCGCCGACCTCAAGCTCGACCAGGATTCGCTGGTCGCCGCCGTGATCTATCGCTCGGTGCGCGAGGGCAAGGTGACCTTGGCCGAGGTCGGTCAACGTTTCGGGCCCGTGGTGTCCAAGCTGGTCGACGGGGTGCTGCGCATGGCCGCCATCAGTGCCAGCCTCAGTCCGCGCCAGTCGCTGGTGCTCGGCTCCCAGGCCCAGGTGGAAAACCTGCGCAAGATGCTGGTGGCGATGGTCGATGACGTGCGTGTGGCGCTGATCAAGCTGGCCGAGCGCACCTGCGCCATCCGTGCGGTGAAGTCTGCCGATGACGAAAAGCGTCTGCGCGTGGCCCGCGAGGTGTTCGACATCTATGCACCGCTGGCCCACCGCCTGGGTATCGGCCACATCAAGTGGGAACTCGAAGACCTTTCGTTCCGCTACCTGGAGCCCGACCAGTACAAGCAGATCGCCAAGCTGCTGCACGAGCGACGGCTGGACCGCGAGCGGTTCATCTCCGATGTGATGAACCAGTTGCAGAACGAACTGCTGGCCACCGGCGTCAAGGCCGACATCAGCGGCCGGGCCAAACATATCTATTCGATCTGGCGCAAAATGCAGCGCAAAGGCCTGGAATTCAGCCAGATCTACGACGTGCGTGCGGTGCGCGTGCTGGTCCCGGAAATCCGCGACTGCTACACCGCGCTGGGTATCGTCCACACCTTGTGGCGGCACATTCCCAAGGAATTCGACGACTACGTCGCCAACCCCAAGGAAAACGGCTACCGCTCGTTGCACACGGCGGTGATCGGCCCCGAGGGCAAGGTGCTCGAAGTGCAGATCCGCACCCACGGCATGCACGAAGAAGCCGAACTGGGCGTCTGTGCGCACTGGAAGTACAAGGGCACCGACGTCAAGTCCAGCTCCAACCATTACGAAGAGAAAATTTCCTGGTTGCGCCAGGTGCTGGAGTGGCACGAGGAACTCGGCGACATCGGCGGCCTGGCCGAGCAACTGCGGGTCGACATCGAGCCGGACCGGGTCTACGTGTTCACCCCCGATGGCCACGCCATCGACCTGCCCAAGGGCGCCACGCCGCTGGACTTCGCCTACCGCGTGCACACCGAGATCGGCCATAACTGCCGAGGCGCCAAGATCAACGGGCGCATCGTGCCGCTGAACTACAGCCTGCAGACCGGCGAGCAGGTGGAGATCATCACCAGCAAGCACGGCAGCCCGAGCCGTGACTGGCTGAACTCCAACCTGGGCTACGTCACCACCTCGCGGGCGCGGGCCAAGATCGTCCACTGGTTCAAGTTGCAGGCGCGCGATCAGAACGTCGCGGCCGGCAAGACCCTGCTCGAGCGCGAGCTCAGCCGCTTGGGGCTGCCGCAGGTCGACTTCGAACGCCTGGCGGAAAAGGCCAACGTCAAGACTGCCGAAGACCTGTTCGCGGCCCTGGGGGCTGGTGATCTGCGCCTGGCTCATCTGGTCAACGCCGCCCAGCAGTTGATCGAGCCGGAGCGCATCGAGCAGGTCGAGTTGATTCCGCGCGCGGCGCGCGGCACCCGTGCCGGCAAGCGCAGCGACATCCAGATCCAGGGGGTCGGCAACCTGCTCACACAGATGGCGGGCTGCTGCCAGCCGCTGCCGGGCGATGCCATCGTCGGTTACATCACCCAGGGGCGCGGGGTGAGTATCCACCGCCAGGATTGCGCCTCGGTGCTGCAATTGGCCGGCAAGGAACCCGAGCGCATCATTCAGGTGAGCTGGGGGCCGATTCCGGTGCAGACCTATCCGGTCGACATCGTCATCCGCGCCTACGACCGGCCGGGGCTGCTGCGCGATGTGTCGCAGGTGCTGCTCAACGAGAAGATCAACGTGCTGGCGGTCAATACCCGGTCGAACAAGGAAGACAACACCGCGCTCATGTCGCTGACCATCGAGATTCCCGGCCTGGATGCATTGGGGCGCCTGCTCGGGCGCATCTCGCAACTGCCGAATATCATCGAGACGCGGCGTAACCGCACGCCCTGAGACCGTACCCCCTTGTCAGGCTGACCCCGCCCCTGTGGGCGCGGAGTCAGCCGCGATGAAACCGCCACCGAAGGACTTGCCCCCATGACTTACGCCCTGGACGACCTGCTGCACCTCATGGCCCGTCTGCGCGACCCGCAGTTCGGTTGCCCGTGGGATGTGGAGCAGGACTACGCCAGCATCGTCAAGCACACCCTCGAGGAAGCCTACGAGGTGGCCGATGCCATCGAGCAGGGCGATCTGGTCCAGTTGCAGGGCGAGCTCGGCGACCTGCTGTTCCAGGTGGTCTACTACAGCCAATTGGCGCGCGAGGACGGGCGGTTCGATTTTGCTGACGTGGTCGATTCGATCACCCGCAAGCTGATCCGTCGTCATCCCCACGTGTTCCCAACGGGCGACCTGTACGCACCCGTCGATGCCCCGCGCCTGAGCGAAGCGCAGGTCAAGGCGCGCTGGGAGCAGATCAAGGCCGAGGAGCGCGCCGAGAAGAGCACGCCTGAGCAGTTGTCGTTGCTCGACGATGTGCCGGCCGCCTTGCCGGCGCTATCGCGTGCGGCCAAACTGCAGAAGCGCGCCGCCACCGTCGGTTTCGACTGGCCCGAGGCGCTGCCGGTACTGGACAAGGTCCGTGAAGAGCTCGACGAGGTGCTGCAAGCGATGGCCGAGGGCGATGCCCTGGCGCTGGAAGATGAAGTCGGCGACCTGCTGTTCGCTGCCGTGAACCTGGCTCGCCACCTCAAGTTGGACCCAGAAAACGCCCTGCGTGGCGCCAACCGTAAATTCGAACGACGTTTTCGCTTCATCGAGCAGGCACTGCGCGACGCCAGCCGCCCGATCGAAGCCTGTAGCCTTGACGAGCTGGACGCCCTCTGGGGCGAAGCCAAGCGTCAGGAAAAGAACCTGCCCAGCTGCGGCTGAGCCGATGCATAAGTGAGTGAACACCCATGAGCCTTTCCCTTCGCGATCAATTGCTCAAGGCCGGTCTGGTCAACCAGAAGCAGGTCTCCCAGACCAACAAGGCCGAGAAGAAACAGAAACGCCTGCAGCACAAAGGCCAGTTGGAGGTCGATGACAGCCAGCAGCGCCAGGCCAAGGAAGCCATGGCCGAGAAGGCCAGGAAAGACCAGGAACTGAACCGTCAGTTGCAGGAGAAGGCCGAGCAGAAGGCGCGTGCCGCCCAGGTCAAGCAACTGATCGAGGCCACCCGGCTGCCCAAGCTCAATACCGAGGACTACTTCAACTTCGTCGACGACAAGAAGGTCAAGCGCATCGCCGTCAATGCCCTGATGCGCAGCAAGCTGAGCAATGGCTCGTTGGCGATCGTTGCCCATGGCGGTGGCTATGAAGTGATTCCTCGCGAAGCCGCGGTGAAGGTCCAGGAGCGTGCGCCACAGCGCATCCTGCTGCTCAACACCCATGTCGAGGAAACTGACGAGGACGATCCGTACGCGGCCTACAAGATCCCTGACGATCTCATGTGGTAAATGACGAAAACCCCGCCTAGGCGGGGTTTTTCGTGAGTGGGCACTTACTGCGTGCGGCGCTGGTTCTCGAGGGTCTCGAGCTCCTGGCGGTACTGATGGGCTTGGTGCTCGTCATGGAACATGCCGACCAGTTGGCCCTGCTGGTGCACATCCCAGATCCGCACGCCAGCGGCCAGGCCTTCGTGGGACATTTTCGATTCGTCGCGTTCGGTTACTTGGACAGTCATCGGTAAACTCCACTTTCGTTGGTCTGCGACACTGTGTCGCACACCCTCTTTATAGAGTTTGTTAGCAGGCTAAGTAAATAAAACGACGATGAAACAATGTTCATCAATGTGCGGGGAACAAAACAAAGCCCCGCACAGGGCGGGGCTTGGGAAACAGCACAGAGGCGATCAGTTGCCTTTTACCGATTTGCCGTCGACCGTGCCGTCCTGCAGCACGATCACGTATTCCTTGCCATCGGTCTCCACCTGGCGCAGTTGCACCAGCAGGTAGTCCCAATCCTTGGCGAACCACAGCTCGGTGATCCGTTTGCTCTGGCTTGGATCGCGGACACGCTCCACTTTCACGGCATCGACCTGGCCCGTCTTGGTGGCGACCTTCTCGGCGCCCAGCACGCGGAAGTCGTAGGTGTCGATCTCGTCACCGTCGACCACTTGGTAGGTCATGCTCTTCTTGCCGGCGGCCACGTCATGTTGCAGCGCCAACTGGTAGGACGACTTGTCCAGCACGCCACGGTTGAGCGGCAGGCTGATGGCATCACCACGGTCGCTACCGGTGACTTTCTTGCTGCTCCAGTCGAAATCCAGGTCGACTTTCTTGGCCTTGCCCAGGCCGCCGCGCTCGAAGTGATACTTCTGCGGCAGCAGGGTGTCGTTTTCCATGCGCACCGTGCTCTGCTCGGTGAGGCTGGCGATCATCATGGACGCTTTGAAATTGAGGTCCCAGGTGCCGTTGGCATTCTTGACCAGGCTGCGCTCGGCGGTACCGCTCATGGGCAGTTGTTTCCAGTCGGCGGTGTAGCTGGCCGAGAAGGGCTTCAGGTCAGCTGCCTGGAGCGGCAGGGCAAGCACGGCGAGAGCCAAAAACAGGGCGCGACGCATACATTCTCCTAGGGTCGAATCAAGTGGCCGCTGGCCGCCAGCGGCTGGCCATCCAGTAATGCACCGTGATCGCCCAGGCGCAAGCGTCCTTCAGCGAACCAGCGCACTGCCAGCGGATAAATCTGATGTTCCTGTCGGTGGACCCGTTGTGCCAGGCTCTGCGCATCGTCGCCTGGCGCGACCGCTACCACAGCCTGTACGACCAAGGGCCCGCCGTCGAGTTCCTCGGTGACGAAATGAACACTGCAACCGTGTTCCGTGTCGCCGGCCTCCAGCGCCCGCTGATGGGTATGCAGCCCCTTGTACTTGGGCAGCAGCGAGGGGTGGATGTTGAGCAGTCGGCCGTGGTAGTGGCGCACGAAGCCGCCACTGAGGATGCGCATGAAACCGGCGAGTACCACAAGGTCGGGAGCATAGCTGTCGACCACGTGCATCAGCGCCGTATCGTACGCTTCACGCCCGGCGAAGCCGCCGTGCTCGAGCACGGCGGTGTCGATCCCGGCGGCGCGGGCACGCTCCAGCCCATAGGCGTCGGCGCGGTTGGCGATCACCGCACCGATTCGCGCCGGGCTGCCCTCGGCGCGGTTGCTGTCGATCAGCGCTTGCAGGTTGCTGCCGGACCCCGACAGCAGGACGACCACATTGCAGGACTTGCTCGGCATCAGTGTGCCTTGAGGTTGTGCAGCTCGACCTGCGCGGCGCCTTCGGCGGCCACGTCGATGCGACCGATCACCCAAGGCTGCTCGCCGGCCTGGCGCAGTACGGCCAGGGCGCCATCGACCTGGTCCTGGGCCACGCAGATGACCATGCCTACGCCGCAGTTGAGCACGCGGTGCATTTCATGCTCGTCGACATTGCCTTTTTCCTGAAGGAAATCGAAGACTGCCGGACGCTGCCAGCTGGCCACATCGACCACGGCCTGGGCGCCTTTTGGCAGCACGCGCGGGATGTTGTCGAGCAGGCCACCGCCGGTGATGTGGGCCATGGCCTTGACCGCGCCGGTCTTCTTGATCAGTTCCAGCAGCGGCTTGACGTAGATGCGCGTCGGCGCCATCAGCAGGTCGGCCAGCGGCTTGCCGTCGAGCTGGGTGTTGTCGATGTCGGTGCTGGACACTTCGAGGATCTTGCGGATCAGCGAGTAGCCATTGGAGTGCGGGCCGGAGGAGGGCAGGGCGATCAGGGCGTCGCCGGTGACCACTTTCGAGCCGTCGATGATTTCCGATTTTTCCACCACGCCGACGCAGAAACCGGCCAGGTCGTAGTCTTCGCCTTCGTACATGCCGGGCATTTCGGCGGTCTCGCCACCGACCAGCGAGCAGCCGGCCAGTTCGCAGCCGGCACCGATGCCGGTGACCACGGTGGCCGCGACGTCGACGTTGAGCTTGCCAGTGGCGTAGTAGTCGAGGAAGAACAGCGGCTCGGCGCCGCACACCACCAGGTCGTTGACGCACATGGCGACCAGGTCCTGACCGATGCTGTCGTGTTTGTTCAGGTTCAGCGCCAGGCGCAGCTTGGTGCCGACGCCGTCGGTGCCGGACACCAGCACGGGCTGCTTGTAGCCGGCCGGGATCTCGCAGAGGGCGCCGAAGCCGCCCAGGCCACCCATGACTTCAGGGCGTGCGGTGCGCTTGGCCACGCCCTTGATGCGTTCGACCAGTGCTTCGCCGGCGTCGATGTCTACACCGGCGTCCTTGTAGCTCAGGGAGGGTTGCTTGCTCATTGATCCAGGCCTTTAGAGGGAGGGATTCAGGAAAACGACCAGCGCGGCCAAGGCCGGCTTCGAGGGCGGCGGCTGCCTGTACGTGACTGGTCTGCGAAGGCGCGCGATTTTATCAGGGTTGCCCGGCAGCGGCCATCCTCCATTGAGCGGCCGGTGGCAACCGCCAGGCCGCGAGCTATAAGAAAAGACAGGCGGTATCGCCGTGCGCTTTTGCTTGCCGCTGACCGCTCGCAGCTTGTAGCTTCTGCGAGGAACGTCACCTGGACAGGAATTCTTCATGCGTTTTTTTCATTACCTGGCAGTGGCCTGTGCGGGCCTGATCGCCGCGACGGCGCAGGCCGAGACCGTTTCGGGCCTGTATCAGGTTCGTGAGCCTGTCGAGGGCCAGGGCAGCGAGGCCCGTACCCAGGCCACCAGCAAGGCACTGGATACCCTGGTACTGCGCCTGACCGGCGACCCGAAGGCGATTCAGAATCCAGCCGTGGCCGCACTGCGCAAGGATCCGCGGCAGATCATCAACCAGGTCGGCAACGAGGCCGGCCCGCCCGAGGCAGTGGTGGTCGAATTCGATCCCGGCAGCACCGAGCGCGCCTTGCGCCAGGGCGGTCTGGCGCTGTGGGGCAGCAATCGGCCGTCGATCCTCGGGTGGTGGTTGAACGACACCGTCGAGGGCAGCAGTCTGGTGGGCGATGGCCAGACCAGTGCCGAACCGCTGCGCCAGGCCGCCCAGCATCGTGGCCTGCCGTTGCGCCTGCCGTTGGCCGACCTGCAGGAGCAACTGGTGGCCAATGCCAAGCAGCTAGAAGGCAAGGATCCGGCGCCGCTGCGCGAGGTCTCCGAGCGCTACAACGCCGATGCCTTGCTGGCTGTGCACGCCCAGGAAACCGACGGCAAGTGGCAGGGCAAGTGGCAGTTGTGGTTGGGCGACCAGCGCGAGCAGGGCAGCGCCGAGGGCGCCGATCAGGCGGCGTTGGCCGACGCCGTGATGCTGGCGATCAGCACCCGCTTGGCGCCGCGCTATGTCGTGCGGCCCGGGACGAGTAGCGAACTGCAGGTGCAGGTACAGGGCATGAACCTGCAGCGTTACGCCGAACTGGGACGGGTGCTCGAGCCTTACGGTCCGCGACTGCAGGCAGCCGAGGGCGACACACTCACCTACGCCGTCAGCGGCAATCGCGAGCAGTTGCGTGCCCAATTGGGTCTGGCGCACCTTCAAGAGGTGCCTGCCGAGCAGATCGCGCCTGTCGCGCCGACGCCTGCGCCGCAAACCGCGTCCGGTCAGCCAGGCGCAGCGCAGCCGCCTGCGCCGGCTGCGTTCGATGGCCTACGTTTTCGCTGGTAAGGAGTGTCGACGATGACCGATATGCGCCGTTGGGCCTGGCTGGGCGTGGCCTTGTTGATCGCCCTGTTGTTGTTCCTGTTGCATAACATCCTCTCGCCATTCCTCATCGGCATCCTGCTGGCGTACCTGGCCGACCCGCTGGTCGACCGCCTCGAACGACTGGGGCTGTCGCGCACCTGGGGCGTGGTGGTGGTGTTCGGCCTGTTTACCCTCATCTTCCTGGCATTGTTGCTGGTGCTCGTACCGATGCTGGCCAAACAGTTGGTGCGCCTTTACGAGCTGACCCCGCAGATGCTCGACTGGTTGCAGCATGTGGCGCTGCCCTGGGTGCAGAGTCGTTTGGGCCTGGCCGACGGGTTCTGGAAGTTCGACAAGATCAAGGCCGCCATCGGCGAGCACATGGGGCAGACCACCGATATCGTCGGCGTCGTGCTGTCTCGGGCCACCGCCTCGAGCCTGGCGCTGATCGCCTGGCTGGCCAACCTGGTGCTGATCCCGGTGGTGGGCTTCTACCTGCTGCGCGACTGGGACCTGATGATGGCCAAGTTGCGCAGCCTGTTGCCGCGCCAGCGCGAAGAGCAGGTGGTCGGGCTGGCGGGCGAATGCCATGAAGTGCTGGGCGCCTTCGTTCGGGGTCAGTTGCTGGTGATGCTGGCCCTGGGCGTGATCTACGCCGCAGGCCTGTCGTTGCTGGGGCTGGAGCTGGGGCTGTTGATCGGCCTGCTGGCAGGGCTGGCGGCCATCGTGCCGTACATGGGCTTCATCGTGGGGATTGGCGCGGCGCTGATCGCCGGGCTGTTCCAGTTCGGCGGCGACCTGTACCCGATGCTGGGTATCGTCGCGGTGTTCATGGTCGGCCAGGCTTTGGAAGGCATGGTGCTGACGCCGCTGCTGGTGGGCGATCGCATCGGCCTGCATCCTGTGGCGGTGATCTTCGCCATCCTCGCCGGCGGCGAGCTGTTCGGCTTCACCGGCGTGCTGCTGGCGCTACCGGTGGCGGCGGTGATCATGGTGCTGCTGCGCCATGCCCACGACCTTTATAAAGAGTCGGACATGTATGGCGCGGACATCGACCCGCAACTCTAGCCGTCTGCGCGCCCGGCCTGCGTGCCGGGCGTCCCTCGCCCCTGGGACAAAGCGCCACCTTGACGGGCGCATCGGCAATTTGTTTGTGCTGGCATTTCAGTTACAATCCGCAACCGTTTCAGCCCACCCGCGTCAATCAGACCAAAGGCTGTCGCGCTCAAAAGGTTCTCTGGCTGCCGAATAATGATCACAAAAAGCCTGCGCTGAAGAACAAGAAACACCCGGGCCAGCCACAGGCCCTCCGTTCTACTGACTGGAAGTGATCAATGTTCAAGAAAGCTGGCAAGACCTTGCTGAGTCTGGCTGTCGCGGCGTCCTTCATGCAGGCGCACGCCGAAGACACCAAGAAAGTCGATGTGCTGCTGATCGGCGGCGGTATCATGAGCGCAACCCTGGGCGTCTGGCTCAACGAGCTGGAGCCGAGCTGGTCGATGGAGATGGTCGAGCGCCTCGATGGCGTCGCCGAAGAAAGCTCCAACGGCTGGAACAACGCCGGTACCGGCCACTCCGGCCTGGCCGAGATGAACTACACCCCGATCGATAAAGACGGCAACGTCAGCATCGCCAAGGCCGTTGAAATCAACGAAGCCTTCCAGGTGACCCGTCAGTTCCTCGCCTGGCAAGTGCGTCAGGGCGTGCTGAAGAACCCGCACTCGTTCATCAACAGCACCCCGCACATGAGCTTCGTCTGGGGCGACGACAACATCAGCTACCTGAAGAAGCGCTACGAAGCGCTGCAGGCCAGCCCGCTGTTCCGCCCGATGCAGTACTCCGAGGACCACGCGCAGATCGCCAAGTGGGTTCCGCTGATGATGGAAGGCCGTGACCCGAACCAGAAACTGGCGGTCACCTGGACGCCGATCGGCACCGACGTCAACTGGGGTGAAGTGACCCGTCAGTACGTCAGCCACCTGCAGACCCGCGACAACTTCAAGCTGAAGCTGTCCAGCGAAGTGCGCGACATCACCCGTAACAAGGACGGCTCCTGGCACGTCGAGTACAAGAACCTGAAGACCGGTGACACCGCAGCCACCGACGCCAAGTTCCTGTTCATCGGTGCCGGCGGCGGCGCGCTGAAGCTGCTGCAGAAGTCGGGCATCCCGCAGGCCGAAAACTACGGCGGCTTCCCGGTGGGCGGCTCGTTCCTGGTCACGGAAAACCCGACGATCGCCATGCAGCACATGGCCAAGGCCTACGGCGTTGCCTCCACTGGTGCACCGCCCATGTCGGTTCCGCACCTCGATACCCGGGTGCTGGACGGCAAGCGCGTGATCCTGTTCGGGCCATTCGCCACCTTCTCGCCGAAGTTCCTCAAGAACGGTTCGTACATGGACCTGCTGAGCAGCACCACCGTGCATAACGTGTGGCCGATGACCCGCGTCGGCATCGACGAGTACCCGCTGGTGGAGTACCTCGCCGGCCAGCTGATGCTCTCCGACGACGAGCGCATGGAAGCCCTGCGCACCTACTTCCCGCACGCCAAGAAGGAAGACTGGCGCCTGTGGCAAGCCGGTCAGCGCGTGCAGATCATCAAGAAGGACCCGGAGAAGGGTGGCGTGCTGAAGCTGGGCACCGAAGTGGTGACGTCCGACGACCGTACCCTGGCCGCACTGCTGGGCGCTTCGCCGGGCGCATCGACCGCCGCACCGATCATGATGGGTGTGCTGGAAAACGTGTTCAAGGACAAGGTCGCCACGCCTGAGTGGCAGGCGCGTCTGCACGAGATCGTACCGAGCTACGGCACCAAGCTGAACGACTCGCCTGCCGCCGTGCAGAAAGAGTGGAACTACACCGCCGAAGTGCTGCAACTGGACAAGCCGCCAGTGATCGACCAGAGCGTCGGCACCAGCACTGGCGATGCGCAGAGCGCACCGGTCGAAAGCAAGGCTGCCAACGACATGGCGCTGTAAGCCGTCTGGCGAAGGCCTGTCTGCAGACGGGCCTTCACCCGAAAAGCCACGAGGATCGCCACAGGCGGGCTCGTGGCTTTTTTGTGCCTGGGGGAAATGCAGCGTTTGGGTCGCGACTCAATCACGGTGAGCCGCCGCTCCTGCAGCCATCACGGGGCTTGATCGATCAGTGCGCCCCAAACAACGCCCGCGCGTGTTCGAAGCACTGCTCGGCAATCGCCGGGCGCGGCTCGCTGCGGCGCAGCAGCAGGCCGACGGGGCTGTGGATGCTGGCGTCGGCCACAGGGACGATGCGCAGGTGCTCGTTCAGCGCTTCAAGGCCGCAGTCCAGCGGCATCACCGCGCAGCAGATGCCGGCGTTCACTGCCTGGATCAGTTGGAAGGTGGAGTCGCTTTCCAGCACTGCCTGGGGCGCCAGGCCGCGACTGCGGAAACTCAAGTCCAGGGACTGGCGGTAATGCATGCCTTTGCTCAGCAGGCCGAGCGGAACCCCCGCCAGCGCTTGCCACTGCAATTGCGCGTCTGGGAACTGGAAATGCCGGATGTCGTGCAGCAGGCCCATGGTGGTGGTGCCCAGTTCGATCACTTCGAAGAAGCTGAGGTCGACCTGATCCAGGTAGCAGATACCCAGGTCCAGCTGATTGCGACTCAGGCCATCGACCACCTGCTGCGAGCTCAGCGAGCTCAATTGCAGGTGCAGTTCGGGGTATTTCTCGCGCAGCGGCAGCAGCAGTGCCATCGGATTGAAGCTGGCCAGCGGCACGCTGCCCAGGCGCAGGTTGCCGACCAGTTGGCCGCGGCAACTGGCGGCTTCGGCCTGCAGGCCGTCGTGGGCGGCGAGCAGGGTCTTGGCCCAGGCCAGGATGCGCTCGCCGGCTTCGGTGAAGCCTTCGAAACGCTGGCCGCGCTCGACCAGCACCAGGTCCAGTTCTTCTTCCAGGTTGCGCAGGCGCATCGACAGGGTCGGCTGGGAAATGTGGCACAGCTCGGCGGCCTGGCCGAAATGCCGGGTCTGGTCGAGGGCGATGAGGAACTTGAGCTGCTTGATGTCCATGGTCCGGCCTGGCAAGAAAGGGGATCGGACGGGGCGTCGTGATGAAGGGACGCGCGTGCCGCCAGCGCCAGGGTGACGCAAAAGGCCAGCAGAGACAAATCGGTGGTGAAGCGCCTGGGCGCTGTTCGACTCAGCTCAGCACATGTTCCACCGGTTCGAGCAGCGGCGGCAACGGCTCGCCGAGCGCCGACAGCACGTCACGTTCGAGCAGGCGCACCAGCGAGTCGGTGGGCAAGTCGTTTTCGTCACGGCCGAAGGGGTCTTCCAGCTCATTGCCGATAGCGTCCAGACCCAGGAACGTGTAGCTGACGATAGTGGTAAACAAGGGTGCCAGCCAGCCCAGTGGCTCGGCCAGGGCGAACGGCAGCAGCAGGCAGAAGATATAGATGGTGCGGTGCAGCAGCAGGGTGTAGGGGAAGGGCAGCGGCGTGCCTTTGATGCGTTCGCACGTGGCCTGCACCTCCGACAGCCCGACCAGGCGTTGCTCCAGCGTCATGTAGCGAAACTCGCTGATCTGTCCTTCGCTGGCCAGACGCGAACAGCGCTCGCCAAGATCGCGCAGAATGCCATCGCAAACGTTGTGCGCCGAGATGTCCGCGTCCTTGGGCAGCCATGGCTTCGCGGCGTGCAGGTCGTCCTCGTTGCGCAGGCGCGCATTCAAGCCATGGGCGAAGGCGCACAGGCTGCGCAGCAACCGCGCACGCTGGGTTGGATCGTCGATCACTGCGCTTTCGCGCACGAACGAGCGCACCTCGATGATCATCCGTCCCCAGGCCTTGCGGCCCTCCCACCAGCGGTCGTAGCAGGCGGTGTTGCGAAAACTCATGAAGATCGACAGCGACAGCCCGAGCAGTGTGAAGGGCGTAGCGCTGACCGGGTAGAAGAACGCCGGGTAGTGCCGTTCGACCAACACGATCAGTGCGGCCAGCAGGGTCACCATCAGGCAGCGCACGGCGATGCGCTTGACCACGGAACCGCGCAAGGTGAACAACATGCGCAGCAGGTCGGTGTGAGCGTGGACGATCAAGGCAGTTCCAGAGACGGCCGATCAGCCGCCGGTCATGTTCATGAAGCGCAGGATCTGCACCTCGCCACCCACCTCGAAATGATGGCGGTAGGGCTTGAGGTGCAAGGCATCGCGGATCGCCTGGTCCAGACGGGCGCTGTCGCCAGGGTGGCTGCGCAATACCTGCTTGAGGTCCAGCGAGTGTTCGTTGCCCAGGCACAACAGCAGCCGGCCTTCGACGGTCAGGCGCACTCGGTTGCAGGTGGCGCAGAAGTTGTGGCTGTGCGGCGAGATGAAGCCGACCCGCGTCTGCGGGGCCTCGGTCAGGCGCCAGTAGCGGGCCGGGCCTTGGGAGGACTCGGCCGACTCGATCAGGCTGAAATGCCCGGCCAGCCGTTCGCGCACCGCGTCGCTGGAATAGAACGACTCGCCGCGCTCGTGCTCGTCGATCACCCCCAGGGGCATCTCCTCGATGAAGGTGATGTCCAGTTCGCGGTCGATGGCGAAACGCACCAGGTCGACCAGTTCGTGGTCGTTGCGGCCCTTGAGCACCACGCAATTGAGCTTGGTACGACGAAAACCGGCACGGCGCGCCGCGTCGATGCCCGCGATCACCTGGGCAAGGTCGCCGGTGCGGGTCAGGGCCTTGAAGCGCTGGGCGTCGAGGCTGTCCAGGCTGATGTTCAAGCGCGTCACGCCGGCGTCGAACAACGGTTGGGCCAGGCGACCGAGCTGCGAGCCATTGCTGGTCAGGCACAGTTCGCGCAGGCCGGGCAGGGCAGCGATGCGCCCGCACAGCTCGACGATGCCCTGGCGCACCAAGGGTTCACCGCCGGTCAGGCGGATCTTGCGTGTGCCCATGGCGACGAAGCGCTCGGCCACCTGGTACAGCTCTTCGAGGCTGAGGATTTGCTGGCGCGGCAGGAACTGCATGTCTTCGGCCATGCAGTAGACGCAACGGAAGTCGCAACGGTCGGTGACCGACATCCGCAGGTAGTCGATTTTTCGGTTGAAATCGTCGATCAGGGCCGGCGGGTTCTGTTCCACGTTTGTGCTCGAAAGGAGGGGGCGGCGTTGTCGCCGCGCATGGGGTCCACGCTATAACCTGTGGGCAGGTACGTCAAATCGCTTTGGCCGACTGGACGATAGGTGGGCTCTATCACGCTCCAGGCCCGGCAGTCAGCGTGACACCGGAAACGCGGTGGTGTACTTGATCTGCTCCATGGCGAAGCTGGAGGTGATGTTCGACAACCCTTCGGTACAGGTGATCAGCCGCTTGTAGAAGCGGTCGTAGGCAGCGATGTCGCTGACCACCACGCGCAGCATGTAGTCCCAGTCGCCGGACATGCGGTAGAACTCCATCACCTCCTCGAACGCGGTGACGGTGCGGGCGAAGTCCTCCAGCCAGGCGCTGTCATGGCGCTGGGTCTTGAGTTGGACGAACACGCTCAGGCCCAGGTTCAACCGCTGTGGATCGAGCAAGGCCACGCGGCCGCGGATATACCCTTCGTCTTCCAGGCGCTTGACCCGCTTCCAGCACGGCGTGGTGGTGAGGTTGACGGCTTCGGCCAGGTCCTTGAGCGACAGCGAGGCGTCGCGTTGGAGCAGGGTGAGAATGTGCTGGTCGAAACTGTCCATTGCCATTGCGTGCGGGCCGGTGTGTGCGGAACAAGAAGTGCGCAGCCTAGCGCACTCGGGGAACGGCTGGCCACGGGCCTGTCGCTGCGGCGAGTCAGGGCCGGATATGCCATAGTGGCAGTTTTCCCCGCCCCCAGTGCAGACGGACCCGATCATGGCTGAAAAACCGCGCAGTTTCGCCACCCGAACCCTCCATGCCGGCGAGCAGTCCAGCGTCGCCGACAACGCCATCTTCCCGGCCATCGTCACCTCCAGTTCGTTCATCAAGCGAGGCCTGGACGACCATCCCGAGTACGCCTACAGCCGCGTCGCCAACCCCACCCGCCATGCCTACGAAACCTGCGTTGCGGCGCTCGAAGAAGGCGTGGGCGCGGTGGCCTGCGCCTCGGGCGTGAGCGCCACTGCCACCGTGCTCGAACTGTTGCCCAAGGATGCCCATGTGGTGGTGATGAATGGGGTCTACGGCGGCACCTTCCGCCTGATGGAGGACTACCGTGCCCACACCAGTGGCCTGACCACCACCTATGTCGACCTCAACGACCTCGACGCGGTGGCGGCCGCGATCCGTCCGAACACGCAGATGATCTGGCTGGAGTCACCCACCAACCCGCTGCTGCACGTGGTGGACATTGCCGCATTGAGCGAACTGGCCCAGGCGCGCGGCATCCTCACCTGTATCGACAACACGTTCTGCTCGCCCTGGAACCAGCGGCCGATCACCCTTGGCGTGGACCTGGTGATGCACTCGGCGAGCAAGTACATCGGTGGCCATTCCGACCTGACCGGCGGTGTGGTGGTGGCTGGCAACCCCGAGTTGCTGACGCGCCTGCGCAAGATCAGCATGGCGGTGGGCGCGATCCAGGGCCCGTTCGACTGCTACCTGGCGCTGCGCGGCCTGAAGACCCTCGACGTGCGCATGGAGCGCCAGTGCGCCAATGCCTTGCGCGTGGCGCAGCACCTGGAGCGTCACCCGCAGGTCGAGCAGGTGTTCTACCCAGGGTTGGAAAGCCATCCCCAGCACGAGCTGTGTCAGCGCCAGATGCGCAGCGGCGGCGCCGTGGTGGCGCTGCGGGTCAAGGGCGACCGGGCGGCGGTCAAGCGACTGGTGGAGGCATTGTCGATCTTCGTGCTGGCCGATTCGCTGGGCGGTGTGGAGAGCATGATCAACCACTCCTGGAGCATGTCGCACAACTCGCTCAGCCCGCAGCAGAAGGCGACGATGGGCATCAGCGAGAACCTGGTGCGCTTGTCGATCGGCATCGAGGACTGCCGCGACCTGATCGAGGATCTGGAGGCGGGCTTGCAGGCGGCGGCCGTGGCGTGACAGGAGAGGCCTGATCGCGGCGGGGGATGCCGCGATCAGACGGTCATTCAGCGAGGGATCAGGCCTTGGGCGGATGGACGATCCGCTCGATCTTGTCCTTGATCAGCAGGCGCTCGCGACGCAGGCGGTTGACCGCCTCGTCGTTGGTGCCGTTGCCCTCGGCGGCCACCACCTCCTTGTCCTTGGCGTTGTATTCCTTGTGCAGCCTGTGCAGGTCGTGGTTGTTGTCGACCAGGGCCTGGAAGGCGTCTGCGCTGGTGTGCAGGTCGGCTAGCAGATCGTGCGGTACGGGCATCTTTTCACCTCGATTTCAGGGATTGCGGAAAGATCCTGCTGCTTCAGGATAGCCGTGTAAATGGACCGCCGCTGGGGCCAGAGGTGCAATTCATCTTTTATGCCGTTGCCAAGCGTGAAGATGTGAAACTTTGTTAATCATGAAATACACTTCATAACTTAATAATCCTGAAGTTTTCACGAAAAATTGATGGTAACTTCCCTAGCGTACGGCCATCCAGCCAAGGTGCCCGATCGGTCGCGCCTGGTCGTTTCTCAACTTTAGCGGCGAACGCCATGATAAAAATCAGATCCCTGCGGACCGAATGGGTCACGCTGCTGGCCAGCCTGTACCTGCTGATCGGCCTCAATCTGTTTCTCTGGAAACACCTGGAGAGCATCGTACCCCCCGGTTTGGTGGGGCTTTGGTTGAGCCTGGCGTTTGCCTTGCTGATGTTGTTCGCCTTCAATTTGCTGCTGACCTTGCTGGCCTTCAAATATGTATTGAAGCCGGTATTGATCGTGCTGTTCATGGCCGGCGCGGCGGTCGCCTATTTCATGAATCAATATGGCGTTCTTATTGATGTCGGCATGTTCCGCAATGTCGTGGAAACCAACATCGAAGAAGTACGCGACTTACTCTCGCTGAAGTTTGCCTTGTATATGCTCGGGCTCGGTGTACTGCCTTCCTTGTTGCTCTGGAAGACGCCAGTCGCGTATCGCCCCTGGCACCGTGAGCTGCTGGGCAAGCTGGTAGTCAGCGGGGCCTGCGTGACCGCGCTGGCTTCGGTGGCGCTGATCAATTACCAGGGCCTGTCGTCGCTGTTTCGCAACCACCACGAGATCCGCCTCATGCTCACCCCGAGCAACATCGTCGGCGCCTCTTTGACCTACGCCAGCGAGAAACTCGGCAGCGCCGCACGGCCTTTCCAGAAGTACGGTGAGGATGCCCGCCGCGACGCCGCCTGGCAGCAGCATGCGCGCAAGTCGCTGACCGTGCTGGTGGTCGGTGAAAGTGCTCGCGCCGAGAACTTCGGGGTGCTGGGCTATGCCCGCGACACCACCCCGCGCCTGGCCAAGGAGCCTGGCCTGCTGGGCTTCACCGATGTGCACTCGTGCGGCACCGAAACCGCGGTGTCGGTGCCGTGCATGTTCTCCGGCATGACCCGCAAGGACTACGACCCCAGCCTGGCCAGCCGTCGCGAGGGGCTGCTGGATATTCTCGGCCGCGCCGGCCTGCAGGTGAAATGGCGTGACAACCAGTCCGGTTGCAAAGGCACCTGCTCGCGCTTCGACTACGTCAACCTGACCACGGCGAAGGACCCGGTGCTGTGCGCTGGCGGCGAGTGCCATGACCAGATCCTGCTGCAGAACCTCGATGCCTTGCTCGATAACCTCGACCAGGACACCGTGCTGGTCCTGCACCAGATGGGCAGCCACGGCCCCGACTACTACAAGCGCTACCCCGAGGGCTTCGAGCACTTCACGCCGGTGTGCCGCAGCAACGCCCTGAACCAGTGCAGCCGCGAGGCAATCGTCAACAGCTACGACAACACCCTGACCTACACTGACGCGGTGCTGGCCTCGCTGATCGATACCCTGCGAAAACACCAGGACAAGGTCGACACGGCCATGGTCTATCTCTCCGACCACGGCGAATCGTTGGGTGAATACAACGTGTTCCTGCACGGTACGCCGTACATGCTGGCGCCGGACCAGCAGAAGCACATCCCGCTGCTGGCCTGGTTCTCCGACAGCTACCGGCAGGACTTCGCGGTGGACACCGACTGCCTGGCCAAGCGGCGTGATGCGCCGCTGAGCCAGGACAACCTGTTCCATTCGATGCT
Source organism: Pseudomonas sp. RAC1 (assembly GCF_030658255.1). Lineage (NCBI taxonomy): Bacteria > Pseudomonadati > Pseudomonadota > Gammaproteobacteria > Pseudomonadales > Pseudomonadaceae > Pseudomonas > Pseudomonas sp. RAC1. The sequence goes on along the minus strand of NZ_JAUTXS020000036.1, from coordinate 124,862 downwards.
CGGCCTGTTGCAGGTGCACACCCAGGTCTACCAGCAGTCGCTGGACCTGTTCGCCGGCTGTCGGCCCTGGTTGACGGCGAAAAGCTGAGGGTCGCGCTCGCGACCGCTGATCGCCACCACGGATGGCCCGGGTTTCACCAGCAGTGCCCGCGCCGTATATACTGCGCGCCAATGTTTGTGGGAGAGCCTCGTGGCCATCGAAATACACTGGATCCGTGACGACCAGACCTTGGCCGAACGCTGCCGGGCCTGGCGCGAACTGCCTTTCGTGGCCGTCGACACCGAGTTCATGCGGGTCGACACCTTCTATCCCAAGGCCGGCCTGGTTCAGGTCGGCGACGGTCAACGGGCCTACCTCATCGATCCGCTGGCAATCCGCGACTGGCAGCCGCTGGGCGAGTTGCTCGAAGACAGCACGGTGGTCAAGGTGCTGCACGCCTGCAGCGAAGACCTCGAGGTGCTGTTGCGCCTGACCGGCAAACTGCCGCAGCCGCTGTTCGACACCCAGTTGGCGGGCGGCTATCTGAACATCGGCTTTTCCATGGGCTATTCGCGCCTGGTCCAGGACGTGCTCGGTATCGAACTGCCCAAGGGCGAGACCCGCTCCGACTGGCTGCAGCGACCGTTGTCCGACACCCAGGTGAGCTACGCCGCCGAAGATGCCGTGCACCTGGCCGAGCTGTTCGAAGCCCTGCGCCCGCGGTTGTCCGACGACAAGTACGCCTGGGTGCTGGAAGACGGTGCCGAGCTGGTGGCGCAGATGCGCCGCGAGGTCGATCCGCAGACGCTCTACCGCGAGGTCAAGCTGGCCTGGAAGCTGGGTCCGCAGCAGCTCGCTGTGCTGCGCGAGCTGTGTGCCTGGCGCGAGCGCGAAGCCCGCAGCCGCGACGTGCCGCGCAATCGCATCCTCAAGGAGCACGCACTTTGGCCCATGGCCAAAGGTCAGCCGGACAACCTCTCGGCCCTGGCCAAGATCGAGGACATGCATCCGCGCACCATCCGCCAGGACGGCGAAACGCTGCTCAAGCTGATCAAGGACGCTGCCAGCCAACCGCCCGAGCAATGGCCGGCGGTGCTGGCCGAGCCTTTGCCCATCGAGGCCGCCGGCCTGATCAAGCGCCTGCGCGCCATCGGCCAGGCCGAAGGTGAACGCCTGGGCATCGCGCCGGAACTGATGCTGCGCAAGAAATCCCTGGAAGCCCTGCTCAAGAGCGGCTATCCCAACGGCCCCTACCAACTGCCCGAATCGCTGCGCGGCTGGCGCCGCGAACGCATGGGCCAGGCCCTGCTGGCTGACCTGGCAGGTGCCGGAGAGACGCCATGAAACGTATCTGTTCGATCTACAAGAGTCCGCGCAAGCAGGAAATGTACCTCTACGTGCTCAAGGCCGATGGCTTGGCGCGCGTGCCCGAGGCGCTGCTGCCGTTCTTCGGCGCCCCGGTGCATGCCTTCGACCTGGTGCTGTCCCCAGAGCGCACCCTGGCCCGCGAGGACATCGCCAAGGTGCTGGAAAACCTCGAAAGCCAGGGCTATCACTTGCAGATGCCACCGCCCCAGGACGAGTACATCGAGCACCTGCCCGAAGAATTGCTGCGCCGTAACGATCCGGCCTGAGCCGGGTTTGATCACCCCCATCCAGGCGGCCGCTGACGGACCGCCTGCGTCGTACGTCAAGGTTTTCTAGAAATGCGCGTTTTGATCGCTGAACAGGATCATGCCCTATACGCTCGCCTGCTGGGCGAGCTGGCACCGGACCTGGAGGTCCTGACCAGTGGCGATTCCGCCGAGCTGGCGCGTCAGGCGCCGCAGTGCCCGGTATGGCTGGGCGAGCCGCACCTGGTCGCCAGCCTGCTGCGCCAGGGGCACGTCCCGGCCTGGCTGCAGTCCACCTGGGCCGGTATCACCCCGCTGCTGGCCGAGGGCCTGCCGCGCGACTATCGGCTGAGCCGCGCCGTGGGCATTTTCGGCCAGGTCATGGCCGAATACATGCTCACCTACATGCTGATTCACGAGCGTGACGTGCTGGCGCGCCTGGTCAGCCAGGTGGAGCGGCGCTGGGATGGTCGCCCGGGAAACAGCCTGCAAGGGCGCAAGGTGCTGATCGTCGGCACCGGCGACATCGGCCAGCGCGTCGCCGAGTTCCTGCTGCCGTTCGGCGTGACCCTGTACGGCATCGCCAGTACACCGCGCGAGCAGGCACCGTTCGTCGAAGTGGCCGGGCTGGAGGCGCTGCCGCAGCGGGTAGCAGAGGTCGACTACGTGCTCAATCTGCTACCCGACACCCCGGCCACCCACGACCTGTACGATGCCGCGCTGTTCCAGCGCTTCAAGCCCACGGCGCTGTTCATCAATGCCGGACGCGGGGTGGCGGTGGTCGATGCCGACCTGGTCGAGGCGCTCAAGAACGGTCACCTGGCCGGTGCGGTGATCGACGTGTGCCGTCAGGAACCGCTGCCGCAGCGCCATCCGTTCTGGACCGCCTGGGGCTTGCTGCTGACCGGGCACAGCTCGGCACCGACCTCGCCCGAGGCCATGGTGCGACTGTTCATCGACAACCTGCGGGCCTACACGGCGGGGCAGCCTGTGCGCGGCGAAGTGGATTTCGCCCGAGGCTATTAACCCGTTTCCCCCGGCCAGCGCAGGGTCTGGGCGCTGACCGGCGGTCTGGCATTGCGTCGGGACAGGCTCTAGACTGGCGCCGCCGCGCGCCGCGGCCTTTTCCGTGACTGCAGGAACCTGTCTGATGATCGCCGATACCGCGCCGTTCTGGCGGCGCAAGACCCTCGACCAGCTCGATGCGCACGAGTGGGAATCGCTCTGCGACGGCTGCGGGCTGTGCTGTCTGCAGAAGCTCGAAGACGAGGACGACAACAGCATTTACTACACGCGTATCGCCTGCAAACTGCTGGACCTGAAATCCTGCCAGTGCAGCGACTACCCCGGGCGCTTCGCCCAGGTGCCCGATTGCATCCAGCTCACGCCGGGCAAGGCCGACCAGTTCAAGTGGCTGCCGACCACCTGTGGCTATCGTCTGGTCAGTGAGGGCAAGGACCTGCCGGCCTGGCATCACCTGGTATGCGGCGATCGCGAGCAAGTCCATGAGCAGCGCATTTCCCAATCCGGACGCATGTTCAGCGAGAACGATGTCGACGAAGACGATTGGGAAGACCATCTGATTTTCCGCGCCGGTTGAGCCCCGGCGTCTGTCCTGTTGCCGAACGAGGAACCTGAATATGCGCCCGTGGTTGTTGCTGCTAGGTCTGCTGGTCAGCGTGCCGGCCTGGGCGAAGAAGGTCGATCTGGATTATCAGGTGCGCCTGTTGCCCAAAAGCGGCCAGGCTGAGGTGCGTGTGACCCTGGCCGATGGCAGCGCCGTGCGCAGCCTGGACTTCGATCTCGGGCGTCAGGGCGTCTACAGCGATTTCCAGGCCGACGGCCAGTGGCAGGCGCACGACGGTCGTGGCGTCTGGCAACCCGGCCCCGGCAAGACCCGTCTCAGCTACCGGGTGCAGTTGGACGTCAAACCGGCGAACAGCGCCCACGAATCGCGGATCACGCCACACTGGGCGTTGTGGCGCGGTGAGCAACTGGTGCCGGCTGCACGCCTGGATCAGCAGGACGGCACCGAGCTGGTGGCGCGCCTGAGTTTCGAGCTGCCGTCGGGCTGGCAAAGCGTGGAGACGGCCTGGCCGCGCATCGGCAAGCGCAGGTTCCGTATCGATGACGTCTCGCGGCTGTTCGACCGGCCCACTGGCTGGATGCTGGCGGGCAACCTGGGCAGTCGACGCGCCCGCCTGGGCGATACCGAAGTGACGGTGGCCGCGCCGCAAGGGCAGGGCATGCGACGCATGGACACCCTGACATTGCTCACGTTCGTGTGGCCGCAGGTGCAGGCGGTGTTCCCGCGAACGCCGGCCAAGCTGCTGGTGGTCGGCGCGCGTGACGACGTGATGCGCGGCGCTCGGGCCTCTCACAACTCGCTGTACCTGCACAGCGGCCGTGCATTGATTGGCGAGAACGGTAGCAGTGCGATGCTGCGCGAACTGGTGCAGGTGTTCGCGCAGATCAAGGACCGCGAGCGCAGCGACTGGCTGGGCGAGAGCCTCACCGACTACTACGCCACCGAATTGCTGCGCCGCGCTGGCGGACTCAGCGACGACCGCTACCGCGTCGTGCAAGCACGCCTGCAGAACGACAGCGCCCAAGTAGGCACGCTGCGCGGCGATCAGGCCGACGCGGCGCAGGTGGCCCGCGGCGTGTTGCTGCTACAGGCGCTGGATCGCGAGATTCGTCTGCACACCCACGACCAGCGCTCGCTGGACGACGTCACCCGTGCCCTGATGCGTCTGCCCAGCGTGAGCACGGAGGAATTCGTGCAGATCAGCGAGCGTGTGCTGGGGCGCCAGTCCGACGTCCTGCAGAGCAAACTGCTGCGCTGAGCGGCCGCCCTCAGACCTCGCTGAGTGGATCCTTGCCGGTCACGGTCACTGTGCGCGTGGCCGATTCGGCGCTGTCCTTGAGTGCCCTGAGCTCGGCGGCGCCGCGATCGATCTCGGCGTTCAGGCGACGGTAGTCCGCGCGCTGTTTCTGCAGCCACGCCTTGGCCTGGCACTGGCCTTTGAGCCCACGGGCCAGCGCGAGGCCGCCAACCGTCACCTGCAGCAGGCCGATCAGGCCACCACGGCGCATGCCTTTGCTGACCATCAGTGCACCACCGGCCAGCGAGCTGACGCGTTCCCAGCCTGTGACGTTGTGATCGTGCTCGGCAGCGGGTGAGTGGATATCGAACATGGGAGAATCTCCTGATGGGGTGGGTTCATCAGCTGACCCAGGGGCACGACTGGCGTTCAGTACAATCGCTCAGCGGCCCGTGCGCGTGGTGGGCTGCGGACTCAGTGAGCGTGGCTCGCAGGGCGTCGGCCGCCCTTGACGCAGCCCTGGCGTTTTTCCCGAGAAGGCCCATAGCCAAAGAACGATCGATAGCACTTGCTGAAGTGGCTGGCCGAGACGAAGCCGCAGGCGACGGCGACCTCCATGATCGGCAGATCCGAATGTTGCAGCAGGCGCCTGCTTTCGGTGATCCGCAGCTCCAGGTAGTAGCGCACCGGTGTGGTGTTGAGTTGACGCTGAAACAGCCGACCAATCTGACGTTTGGAGCGTCCGACGTATGCCGCGAGCTGGTCCTGGCTGAGCGGCTCCTCGAGATTGGCGCTCATCAGGGTAATCGCTTCGCGCAGCGGCTCGCTGATGTTGGCTTGCGCAGCCGGAGTCGTACGTCGGTAGCGCGAGGACTCGAAGGCAAGAATGGCTGTGATGCCTTCGGCCAGGGCAGGGCCCCGGCGCTGGCCGATCCACTCCAGCATCATGCTCAACGCACCCGCCGGACTGGCCGCGCTGAGCCGGTCGCGATCAATGCAGTAGGCCTCGCTGCTCACTTGTCCATGGCGCGCAATTTCGGCGAGCGCCGCGCGATGTTCTGGGTGTACCGCACATCGATAGCCGTCGAGCAGCCCAGCCCGGCCGAGGAACCAGGCACCGTTCCACAGGCCGGCCAGAGCCACCTTTCGGCGGGCCAGTTCCTGCAAGCTTGTCGCCAGATCCTCGGGCAACGTCAACGGGGTCCGTAGCCCGCCACAGATCACCAGCAGGTCCAACGGCTGGGCCACGCATTCGCTCAGGCTTGCGCTAGGGCCGATCAGGATGGCCAGGTCACTGGTCAGTGCTGCGCTATCCAGGCTGCAGGTGCTGTGGCTAAAGGCGCCGGGCTGGATCAGGTTGGCGGTGACCAGTGCGTCCAGCGCCTGGGTGAAGGCCAACAGGGAGAAGTGCTCCAGCAGCAGGAAGCCTACGTTCAGGGCAGGGCCGTCGGTCTCCAGGTCGGCAGGAATGAAGCGGGAGTTGGGGCCATGCAGGGCCGAACCGAACGTTCTCTTGGCAATCAACGTGAGGCGCCTCGCAAAGTGAAAGAGGAGGAAAAAGCGCGCGCGACTGATTGTATTCTTTGTGTATACATTGCGTCGAGGTCTGGCCAAGACGCGGGTTTACCTCGCGCCGACACCCACTTATGGTCAAATAGCGACGCCTTTGTCTGAGGCCGACCCCTCGCCTGATTCGCTGTAGACACATTGTCTAAAGCGTCCCTATATTCGTTATACAAATTGTAGATATAGACCTATGAGCACTCGAAAAGCCGCCATGAACGTCAGTCACGATGACCACCACGCCCCCACAGTCGCGCCTGATCGCAAGGCGGTGCTGGCCGATGCCCTGCGCCGACGCATTCTGAGCATGGAGCTGGCGCCCGGTGCCGGCGTGGACGAGCTGGCACTGTGCGAAGAATTCGGTTTGTCGCGACCGCCAGTGCGTGAACTGCTGCGTCAGATCGCTGCCGAGGGCTACATCGAACTTGAAGCCAATCGCGCCCCGCGCGTTGCGGCGATGAACCATGACTCTCTGCACAGCTTTTTCCTGGCTGCGCCGCTGATCTACATCGCCACCACGCAATTGGCGGCGACCCATGCCAGTGCCGAAGAAATCGACGAGCTCAAGGGAATACAGGCGCTGTTTCGTGCGGCGATCGAGCAACAGGATGTGGAGAACCGCGTGCTCTACAACGACGCTTTCCACCTGCAGATCGGCAAGATGGCGCACAACGACTACCTGATGCCCAGCCTGCGACGGCTGCTGATCGACCACACCCGCCTGGGCAAGATTTTCTACCGTCACCCGACCACCGATGACATGCAGCGCGACCTGGAGCTGGCCTGCGTGCAGCACGATCAGATGATCGAAGCGATCGAGGGTCGCGATCCACAGACTGCTGGGGAGCTGGTGCGCGAGCACTTCGAGCTGTCCCGGCGCCGCATGGCCGAATACGCGGCGCCCCAGGGAATGGAAGTGGCATTGGCCTTGTAGCTGCAGCACTCACCGTCACCCTGGACGCCGGCAGGACGCTGGCAGGGGCGAGCGTGATGAGGAACAGACGCTAACAACAATATCGGGTTCCTACATGACAAAGATCACCTCGTTGCCCGCCGACGACAGCACCTGTGGCTGGTATCACCTCAGCCAAGGCCGCCGCGTCGCGCCTGCCCACAGCGGCCATAGTCAGGCGCGGTGGGTCGTGGTCGGCGCCGGCTTTACCGGGCTTGCCGCCGCGCGTCAGTTGGCTGTGCATTTTCCTGACGATCAGGTGGTGCTGATCGAAGCCCAGGAGGTCGGCTATGGCGCATCCGGGCGCAACGCGGGCTTCGCCATCGACTTGCCCCATGACATCGGCGCTGAAGACTACATCGGTGATATCGCCATCGCCCGCAAGACGCTCAAGCTCAACCTCAGCGGCCAGTCGTTTCTCAAGGAACTGGTCGAGCGCTACGCCATCGAGTGCCAGATGACGCATTGCGGCAAGTACCAGGCCGCTGTCGAGCCACGCGGCATTGCCGTGCTCGAGGCTTACCGCCGCGGCCTGGACCGGCTCGATCAGCCTTATCAGATGCTCGAGGCCGGCGAACTGCCGGAGCACATCGGGACCGATTTTTATCGCCAGGCGCTGTTCACCCCCGGCACGTCCTTGATCCAGCCCTCGGCGCTGGTCAAGGGGCTGGCCGATAACTTGCCGGCCAACGTGACGCTGTACGAGCATACGCCGATCACCGACGTGCAGTACGGCGCCAAGACGGTGCTCACCCATGCGCGAGGGTCGATCACGGCCGATCAGTTGGTGCTCACCACCAACGCCTTTGGTATGAATTTCGGATTTCTCAAAGGCCGCATGCTGCCGGTCTTCACCTACGCCAGCCTGACTCGGCCGATGACGGCGCAAGAGCAGGCGAGCCTGGGCGGCAAGCCCTACTGGGGGCTGATTCCGGCCGATCCTTTCGGCACCACGGTGCGCCGCACGCCGGATAACCGGTTGCTGATCCGCAACAGTTTCAGCTTCAACCCGGACGGTCGGGCCAACGCCAGATACCTCGCCCGGGTCGCCCAGCGGCATCGCCAATCCTTTGCCCGGCGGTTTCCGATGTTGCCGGCGCTGCCGTTCGAATACACCTGGGGTGGTGCATTGGCGATGTCGCGCAATCACATGGGGCATTTCGGCAAGTTGGCGCCCAATGTCTACGGTGCGTTGGGCTGCAATGGCTTGGGCGTGACCCGTGGCACGGCGACCGGAAAGTTGCTCGGCGACTGGTTGGCAGGCCAACGCAATGAATTGATCCAGTTCGTCCTCGACACGCCTGGACCCAGTGCCAACCCCCCGGCGCCGCTGGTGTCGCTGGGGCTCAATTTCAATCTGAAGTGGGGGCAATACCGCGCCGGGCAAGAAAGCTGAAGGGCATTGAAGCGTTCGACATCACTTGATATTCGCTGGACTCGGTAAGTCCGGCCTGCACTTTCCATTGCGTGCTGTTTCGGTTCGAAGAACAACTTCGGGCTCCCGTCGCTGACGCCAAGTTCAGTGTCGCGGGTTCGTGCGTCCTGAAAACGGCCTGCGTTCGATATTGGCAGGGGAAAAATAATGACAACGAATACTGTATCAATCGAAGACGTACCGCTTAATCGCTTTCATCAGTGGCTCACCGTGCGTTCCGGCGGTGGCTCTTTCGTCGATGGTTACGTGCTGAGCATCATCGGTGTCGCCATGGTGCAGATGACCGCCGGACTGTCGTTGGACAGCTTCTGGCAGGGCATGATTGCCGCGTCGGCGCTGATCGGCATTTTCTTCGGTGGTTTCCTGGGCGGCTGGCTGACCGACCGTTTCGGTCGCAAGCGGGTGTTCTTCGTCGGTCCGACCTTGTTCATTCTCGCTTCGCTCAGCCAGTTCTGGGTGGAGTCGGCAATGGCGCTGTTCCTGCTGCGCTTCGTGGTGGGCGTCGCGGTCGGTATCGAGTACCCGGTAGCGACCTCGCTGCTGGTCGAGTTTCTGCCCAAGCGCAACCGCGGTCCGCGCCTGGCCACGTTGACCATTCTGTGGTTCGCCGGTGCCGCCTTCGCCTACATGCTCGGCGATTTCCTCCTGCGCCAGGGGGGCGACGATGCCTGGCGTCTGGTGCTGGCCAGCCCGGCGTTGATCGGTGCGCTGTTGTTCGTGGTGCGCATCGGCACGCCCGAGTCGCCACGCTGGTTGCTCAGCAAAGGGCGAGCGGAGCAAGCCGAGGCCGTGATTCGCAGCGTATACGGCAACGATTTCAGCCTGCTCAACCTGCCCGAGGAGCCCGAGCAGCAGACGCTGTCATTTCGCAGCCTGCTGCACTCGGGCTACGGCAAACGCATGATGTTCGTCGCCGTGTTCTGGTCCTGCTCGGTGATCCCGGTGTTCGCCGTGTACGCCTTCGCGCCCAAGGTGCTCGGCGCGCTCAACCTGAAAGGGGACTGGGCCTCGTTCGGCTCGGTGGCGATCACCTTGCTGTTCGTGGTCGGGTGCATCATCGCCACGCGCCTGATCAATGGCATGGGCCGGCGCAGCATGCTGATCCACAGCTTCTTCTGGTCGGGCCTGGCATTGCTGGGGCTGGGCGTTTTCCACGCCGGCGCCGAGTGGCTGATCCTCGCCTTGTTCGGTGCCTATGCGCTGTTCATCGGTGGCGCCCAGGTCCTGCAACTGGTGTACCCCAACGAACTGTTCCCCACCGAGATCCGCGCCAACGCCGTCGGCGTGGGGACGTCGCTGTCACGGGTCGGTGCGGCTATCGGTACCTGGCTGGTGCCGATAGTGCTCGATCGCTACGGCATCGCCTTCACCATGTACGCCGCTGCGGCGGTCACCTTGCTCGGCCTGGTCGTGTCCTGGGCGCTGGCGCCTGAAACCCGTTCGCTGAATCTGCAACAAGCAGCCTCGCTGAGCTGATCCTTCCGGCCGCGCCAGTGTCTCGGTGCGGCCGACACCCTTTGCATTCACAGGAGAACCCGTCATGCACTTCGAAGGTATCTACACCCCTGCTATCACCCCGCTGGCTGCCGATGGCTCGATCGACATGGCTGCATTCGCCGAAGTCCTCGAATACCTGGTCGAGGCGAAAATCCATGGCGTCATCATCGGCGGCTCGACCGGGGAGTACTACGCGCACACCGCCCAGGAGCGGATCGACCTGGCTGCCAAGGCCAAGGATGTGCTCCACGGGCGCTTGCCGCTGATCGTCGGCACCGGTGGCATTCGCACCGAAGATGCGGTGGCCTTCGCCGAACACGCCAGGCAGATCCAGGCCGACGCACTGCTGGTCGGAACCCCACCCTATGCACTGCCCACCCAGCAGGAAATCGCGTTGCACGTGAAGGCGGTGGACGCCGCCTCCGGTTTACCGATCATGCTCTACAACTACCCAGGCCGCATGGGCGTGGGCATGGGCGATGCGTTCTTCGACGCCGTGGCTGAAGTCGGAAACATCGTCGCCATCAAGGAAAGCTCCGGTGACATGGGCCAGTTGCACCGCTTGGCGACGCGCCGGCCCCACATCCAGTTGTCCTGCGGTTGGGACGATCAGGCCCTCGAATTCTTCGCCTGGGGCGCGAAGAGCTGGGTCTGCGCCGGCTCCAACTTCATCCCGCGTGAACATGTGGCGCTGTACGAGGCCTGCGTGGTCGAGAAGAACTTCGACAAGGGCCGCCGGATCATGGCCGCCCTGATGCCGCTGATGGAGGTCCTCGAGGGCGGCAAGTTCGTGCAGTCGATCAAGCATGGCGTGGCGCTCAATGGCCTGAAGAGCGCAGGAGTGCGCAAGCCGTTGCAAGACCTCGACGTGGCCGAGCAGCAAGCGCTCGCCCAAGTGGTCAGTGAACTCAAGGCCACCATCGCCAAGATCAATTGAGGAGAACAGGACCATGGCCCCATTGTTGAGCAAGGCCGAATACGCGGCCATCGCTGCCAGATTGCAACCGCGCACGCAGGCGTTCATCGACGGTGAGTTCCGCGATGCGATCGGCGGCAGAACCTTCGTCACCACCAATCCGGCCACCGGCCAGCCACTGGTCGAAGTTGCCGCCTGCGACAGGCACGACGTCGACGTGGCCGTGGCGGCTGCCAAGCGCGTGTTCGAGGCCGGCTCCTGGTCCAAGCTGCAGCCCGGCGAGCGCAAGCGCTTGCTGCTCAGGTTCGCCCAACTGCTGGAGGACAATGCCCATGAGCTGGCAGTGCTGGAAAGCCTGGACAGCGGCAAACCGGTGAGCGAATGCCAGACCGTCGATGTCCCGGAAACCATTCATACCCTGCGCTGGCACGCGGAACTGATCGACAAGATCTACGACGCGACCGCGCCCACCGGTCACGACGCGGTGACGTTGGTGGTGCGCGAAGCCATCGGCGTGGTCGGCCTGGTGCTGCCCTGGAACTTTCCGCTACTGATGCTGGCCTGGAAGATCGCTCCGTCGTTGGCTGCGGGCTGCTCGATCGTGGTCAAACCGGCCAAGGAAACCACGCTCAGCGCCCTGCGTGTGGCGGAACTGGCCCATGAGGCGGGCATTCCGGCGGGGGTGTTCAACCTGGTGCCGGGCGGCGGCCGCGAAGTGGGCGAGGCCATCGGCCGGCACATGGACATTTCGATGGTCAGTTTCACCGGTTCGACCGACACCGGCCGGCTGTTCCTCAAGTACGCCTCGGAATCCAACCTCAAGCGCGTCGTCCTGGAGCTGGGCGGCAAGAACCCTGCGGTGGTCATGAACGATTGCGAGAACCTCGACGAGGTGGCCCAGTTCGTGACCGCCGGGGCTTTCTGGAACATGGGTGAGAACTGTTCGGCGTCTTCGCGGCTGATCGTTCACGAGGACGTCAAGGACGCGCTGCTGGGGCTGATCGGCAAGCATCTGCAGGACTGGAAGCTGGGTGATCCGCTCGATCCGCAGAATCGTCTGGGGGCGATGGTCAGCAAGGCGCACTTCGAGAAGGTCAAGTCGTATCTGGCGTATGCGGCTGAACAGCAGCTTGCTGTGGTTCAGGGCGGGCAAACCCAGGCTGGGGTATTCGTGCAGCCGACCATCGTCGACAACGTGAGCAGGGACAACCGATTGTTCGTCGAAGAAATCTTCGGCCCGGTGCTGAGCGTGACCAGTTTCAAGACCCTCGACGAGGCGATCGAGATCGCCAACGACACGGTCTATGGACTGGCCGCATCCGCCTATACCGGCAGTCTGCGCAACGCATTGCGCCTGTCGCGGGAAATCCGCGCCGGTGTGGTGACGGTGAACTGCTTCGGCGAAGGGGATGCCTCGACGCCGTTCGGCGGCTACAAGGAGTCCGGGTTTGGTGGGCGCGACAAGTCGATCTGGGCGCACGATCAGTACACAGAGCTCAAGACCATCTGGATCAACGCGTCGTGAGGAGGTGCCAAGGCGCGCGGTCCTGTGCATGGCGGCGCTGGCCGCTGCGCACCACTACTTGAACTTCGGCCCCGAGCGGGTGTTCAGGCCCTTGGCCAGGCGGTCGTAGAGCACCACGTTGACCGTCGCGGCCAGGTTCATGCAGCCGTGGGTGGGGATGTAGATGGTTTCCTCGCACCAGGCGCGCACGCTGTCGTCCAGGCTGCCGTCTTCGGGGCCGAAGATGTAGATCGCCCGGTCGGGGTGGGTGTATTCCGGCAGCGGCCGGGCGCCCTCGACCAACTCCACCGCCACCGGCGTGCAACCCAGCGGGATGATGCGCTGCAGATCGTCGATGCCGATCAGCGGGATGTCGTAGTGCACGCGCTTGGTGTCGGTGACGAAGTCGCGGGCACGCTCGTAGCGCTTGCCGGTGTAGAACACCGAGTTGACCCCATAGCAGCCTGCGGCGCGCATCACCGAGCCGACGTTTTCCGCGGATTTGGGGTTGAACAGGCCGATGCAGCTGTACCGTTTGTTCGCCACGAGTCGGGGCCCTTCGCAAAAAAAGAGCGCGATTATACGGGCTCGCCGACGTCGTGTGGGCGCGATTGGACGGTCAGTCCTTGTTCATCAGCGCGGCGAGGCCGGCGAAGGGGTTGTGCGTGGCCACGTTGGTCTTGGGCGTGCTCAGCGACCCTTCGCCGAAGTATTGCTGGTCGGTGTAGCGCGAGTGTTCGTTGTCGTGGCAATACAGGCACAGCAGTTCCCAGTTCGAGCCGTCCTGGGGATTGTTGTCGTGGTTGTGGTCGCGGTGGTGCACGGTGAGTTCCGACAGGCGCTTGCCGGCGAATTCACGGGCGCAGCGTCCGCAGACGTGCGGGTACATCTTCAGCGCCTTGTCGCGGTAGCCCATTTCCTTGTCGCGCTTGGCGTCGGCGAGGATGCGGTCGAGACGGGCGGTGGCGGCGGAGGTGGAGGCCGAGCTCATGGTGTTACCTTTATCGTTATCAGGGCTATGACGGTGGTTGCGCTGAGTCTAGCGCGACTGCGGTGCAGCGCACAGGCAAACGCGCGCGATTGGGCGTAGCCTGTAGGCAGGTTCCGGACGGGAGGTGATCGATGTTGCCTGTACTGCTTGCCAGTGTGTGGCTGCTCGCCGCGCCGTGCGCCGCGCTTGCCGGCCAGCCTTCGGGCGGTTTGGCCCCGGCGCCCGGTGCGCCCGGTACGCCCACGCCCACGCCCTATCCACAGATCACCCCGAGCGTGCCGCCGAAGGCCGGCGGCAGCGAGGCGGGCGGGCCGCTGTTGCCGCCCATGCCCAAGCCAGGGCCGCCGAAGGATCAGCCCTTGCCGGGCCTGTCGCCCGCGCCGCCGGTCAAAAGCGACTGACGCTAGCGCGTAACGCCCAGCTCATCGAGCACGAAGGCGTACTCCAGGGCCACGTCGCGCAAGCCCTGGTAGCGCCCGCTCATGCCGCCGTGGCCGGCGCCCATTTCGGTCTTGAGCAGCAGCAGGTTGTCGTCGGTCTTGCGGGTGCGCAGCCGGGCCACCCACTTGGCCGCCTCCCAGTACTGCACGCGGCTGTCGTTGTAGCCAGCCACCACCAGCATCGCCGGGTAGGCCTGGGCCTTGACGTTCTCGTAGGGCGCATAGGCCTGGATGCGCGCGTACACCTCGGGCTCTTCGGGGTTGCCCCACTCGTCGTACTCGGTGACGGTCAACGGCAGCTCGGGGTCGAGCATGGTGTTGAGCACATCGACGAAGGGCACTTCGGCAATGGCGCAACGGAACAGCTCGGGACGCTGGTTGAGCACGGCGCCGATCAGCAGGCCGCCGGCGCTGCCGCCGCTGATCGCCAACTGCTCGGAGCGGGTCACGCCTTGGGCGATCAAGTGTTCGGCGCAGGCGATGAAGTCGTCGAAACTGTTCTGCTTGTGCGCCTGCTTGCCGGCGCGATACCAGGCTTCGCCCAGCTCACCGCCGCCGCGCACGTGGGCGATGGCGAAGGCCACGCCGCGCTCGAGCAGGCTCAGGCGGGCGTGGGAGAACCAGGGGTCCAGGCTTTCGCCGTAGGCGCCGTAGCCATACAGGTACAGTGGCACGCTGCGGCCCAGGTCCTGGCGTCGGCGCACCAGGCTGATCGGCACCTGCGTGCCGTCCGCCGCGGTGGCCCACAGGCGCTGGCTGACGTAGTCGTCGGCATCGAATGGGCCCAGCACTGGCGTTTGCTTGAGCACCTGCTGCGCGCCGTTGGCCAGGGTCAACTGGCGCGCCTGGGCGGGGCGGTTGAGGGCCTCGTAGCGCAGGCGGATAGACGCGCTGGCGAACTCCAGGCTGTCCTGCACGTACAAGCTGTAGGCCGCGTCCGGCAGTTCGACGCGGTAGGCCGGCAGACCCTGGGGATGCACCTCGATGATCGGCAGACCGCCTTCGCGCAGGCTCAGCGTCAGCGCGCTGGCATTCAGGCTAAGGCCTTCGAGCATGATCTCGTTGCGGTGCGGCACCAGCACCTGCCACTGGGCGTGGGTGGGAACACGGTCGGCGGGCGCATGGAACAGGGCGAAGTTGATGCCATCCTGGTTGCTGCGGATGAACCAGCGCCATTGGCCGTCGAGTTGGCCGTGGTCGGGGAAGTATTCGTGGCCTTCGACCCGTGGCGCCAGGCAGGTGAAGGGCGCCTTGGGCGTCTGGGCATCGAGCACCCAGGCCTCGCTGGTGGTCTTGCTGTTGAGCAGCAGCACCAACTGACGCTCCGAGCTGCTGCGGTAGCAGTGCAGGAAAAAGCGTCCGTCCGACTCTTCGAAGACCTGCGTCGCGTCGGCCTCGCCCAAGGTGTGGCGCAGCAGGCGCCAGGGCCGGTGGGTCTCGTCCACTTCGGCGAAGAACAGGGTGCGGCTGTCGTTGGCCCAGGTCAGGCTGCCGTCGCAGTCGTCGAAGGGCAGGGCGGTGAGGGCGCCGGTGTCCAGATCCTTGACGTACAGCGTGTAGATTTCATCGCCACGGGTGTCCAGGCTGTAGGCCAGCAGGCGATGGTCGGGGCTGACGTTGAACGCGCCCAGGGCCAGGAAGCCGCCCTCGGCCAGGGCATTGGGGTCGAGCAGCAACTGCTCGGCGCTTTCGTCGACCTGCAGGCTGTCGTCGGCCGGACGCGGGCAGCGGTAGTGACGTGGGTACTCGTCGCCGGCGGTGGTGCGGGTGTAGTAGAGGAAAGGGCCCCAGGGCGAGGGCAGCGACAGGTCGGTTTCCAGGATGCGGCCCTTGATCTGCTCGAATAGCTGCTCGCGCAGTTCGGCCTGGTCGGCCAGGCACGCCTGCTGGTAGGCGTTTTCCTGCTCCAGGTAGGCCAGTACCTCGGCGTTGTCGCGTTCCTGCAACCAGGCGTAGGGATCGTGGCCGGGGGCTTGGCGGGCGATGGGGGGCTGGGGTCTGATAGGCATGAAATGTCCCGAGATGGAAAGGGCACCTGTGCCCCTAAAAGTGTTTATCATAGGCACCTCTTCGCCTGCCTTGCACGGACACCATGATCGAACAAGACTACACACTGGCCTGGGGCCTCTACGCCGTCGCTGCCGTGGGCTGCCTGCTGGTGGCCTTCAAGCTCACCGGCTGGATGTGGCGCTGGCTGCGCGAGCCGCTGCGGGTCTTGGTGGCCGTGCTGCTGTTCAGCCCCACCATCGTCGATCCGGTCAAGGACAGCTTCGCCCCGGCCATTGCCATCACCGCCTTGGACCTGGCGTTCAAGGTGGGCAACAACGCCTGGCGCGCGGCGTCGGACCTGGCCATGTACGGCATGATCGCCTTCGCCCTGTACCTGCTGTTCGTGCTGGTGCGCTGGCCGCTGGAAAAGCGTGCTCGCGAGCGCAAGGCGCGGGCCGAGGCCGCTGCCAGCCGACGCGCCGCCGAAGACGAGGCGATGGTCGACGATGCCCCGCAGGTCGACCCGCGCGACCGCTACCGCAGCGAGCCGCCCGCCCCGGCACCGCGCCGTCCCGCCAATGGCGGCGGTCGCGTCGAACCCCGGATCTGACACGGAGCGCTGGTCGATGTGTGAATTGCTGGGCATGAGCGCCAATGTCCCGACCGATATCGTTTTCAGCTTCACCGGCCTGATGCAGCGCGGCGGGCGCACCGGCCCGCACCGCGACGGCTGGGGCATCGCCTTCTACGAGGGGCGTGGCCTGCGCCTGTTCCAGGACCCGACCGCCAGCAGCGAATCGGAAGTGGCCAACCTGGTGCAGCGCTACCCGATCAAGAGCGAAGTGGTCATCGGCCACATCCGCCAGGCCAACGTCGGCAAGGTCTGCCTGTCCAACACCCACCCGTTCGTTCGCGAGTTGTGGGGGCGTAACTGGTGCTTCGCGCACAACGGTCAACTGGCAGGCTTCGTCGGCGAGAAGACCTTTTACCGCCCTGTGGGCGACACCGACAGCGAAGCGGCTTTCTGCGACTTGCTCAACCGCGTGCGCGAGGCCTTCCCCGAGCCGGTCGAAGCCGAGGCGCTGCTGCCGGTGCTGGTCGAGGCGTGCGCCGGTTACCGTGACAAAGGCGTGTTCAACTGCCTGCTCAGCGACGGCGACTGGCTGTTCTGCTACTGCTCCACCAAACTGGTACACATCACCCGGCGCGCCCCGTTTGGCGCCGCGCGCCTGAAGGATGTCGACCTGATCGTCGACTTCCAGTCGCAAACCACCCCCAACGACGTGGTCACGGTGATCGCCACCGAGGCGCTCACCGAAAACGAAACCTGGCAGCGCTATACCCCCGGCCAGTGGGCCCTGTGGCGCCATGGCGAGTGCGTCGCCAACGGCTGAGGAGCGAGCATGTTCAGAAGTTACCTGCGGTTGCTGCTGTTCACCGTCGGCCTGCTGGCCGGCATTCAGGTGCCGGGGTTGGTCAAGGACTACAGTCAGCGCGTCGAAGCGCACATGCTCGAGTCGCGCGAGGCCCTGGCGGGCTTCCAGGAAACCGCCGAGCGCTTCTTCAACGGCGATCTGCAAGCGCTGCTGCGGCACTACCGCAGCAGCGACGACCCGGTGTTCAACAGCGATGCCAACAGCATCGAAAGCCTGATGACCCGTAACCAGTTGCTGGAGAGCGAGTGGCAGGCGTTGCAGGGCAACTGGGTCAGCCGTACCTGGCATGTCGTGGCGCAGGCCGATCCGCAGCTTCGCGAGGAAACGCTCAAGGGCTACAGCTACCAGATCCTGCTGGTGCCCGAGGCGATCGGCTGGGGCATCGGTTGCGGGTTCCTGCTGGCGCTGCTGGTCGAGAGCCTTTTGCTGGGCATCGGCTGGGTGATCCTCGGTGGTCGGCGGGGCGCGGTGAAGGAGAGCTGGCGCTAGGCTCTACTTGCCTGCACCAGCACGATCCTGCGCTCGCCCGCCTCCTGCGCGTAGCGCGCCAGCACCTGCCGGCACACACCCACCACTTCCTCCACCAGATCCACGCCGGTCTGCCAGGACGCCACCAGTTCCAGGCTCGGCGGCGCCAGCAGGCCGTCGAGCAAGGCCAATTCGCCCCGTGCCAGCTCGCTGGCCACCAGCGCCGGGGGCAGTGCAGCGACGCCGAAGCCGTCGCGCAGCAGTCGGGTGATCGCCGACACCGAATTCACGCAATTGAGCCGCAACCTGTGCGCGCCCGCCGCCTGCAGCAGGCTGGCGACGTCCTGATGCGGACGCGAGTTGCGTGAAAAAGTGAGGATTCGCTCGCGTGCCAGCTCGGCCAGGTCGGCGTACTCGCGGTGCAGGGCCGAGCCGCTGGCGACGATCCAGCCCATGGGATAGCGCGCCAGGTCCAGGCTGCGAATGCATGCTTCACGCAGCAGGTCGGTCTGCAGGATCACATCGACGAAGCCCTTGTGCAGGTGCTCGCGCAGGTTCAGCGCGGTGTCGGCGACCAGTTCGATCTCCACCTGCGGATAGCGCGCGGTCAGCTCGGCCACCAGCGCGCTCATCCAGGTGTGGATCACCGTGTCCATGATGCCCAGGCGCACTCGGCCCACCCGCGTGCGCTCGGCGCCCAACGACTGCTTCATCGCCTGGGCGGTGTCGAGCATGCGTTCGGCGTATTCCAGCACGCGGCTGCCTTCGGGCGTCAGGCTCACCCCGCGCGAGTCGCGCAGCAGCAGCTTCACGCCCAGGTCGGCCTCCAGCGCGGCAATGCGGCTGGACACCGAGGCCTGGGTGGTGAACAGCTTCTCGGCCGTCAGGCGAAAGCTCTTGAGCCGGGCGACCCAGACGAAAGTTTCGAGAAAGCGCAGGTTCATGGAGGGCTCGCAAGGCTGGGCGATCGGTTTTTCTTGTTCCAGACCGCAGGTTTTTCTCATTGGACGCCGGTTGCGCGGCGTTCCGACAATGACGCACACGCCGCAGCGCGGCTCGCCCCGAACCATACCAACAAGACGAGGCCCTGATGAACCCCTCGACACACCGCCAACGCCTGCTGCTCAACTGCGACATGGGCGAAAGTTTCGGCAACTGGCGCACCGGCCTGGACGCCGAGGTGATGCCCTTCGTCGACTGCGCCAACATCGCCTGCGGCTACCATGCCGGCGATCCCGGCACCATGCGCCGCACCGTCGCCCTGGCGCTGGAGCATGGCGTCAGCATCGGCGCACACCCGGCGTACCCCGACCTCAACGGCTTCGGTCGCCGCTCCATGGCCTGCAGCAGCGAGGAAATCCGTGACCTGCTGCATTACCAGATAGGCGCGCTGGACGGTATCTGCAAGGTGCTCGGCGGGCGCGTGGCCTACGTCAAGCCCCATGGCGCGCTGTACAACGACATGATGGCCGACCCGCGTCAGTTGCGGACCGTGCTCGAAGCGGTGGCGGCGTACGAGGCTGGTCTGCCGCTGATGCTGATGGCCACCGCCGACGACAGCGCCGCGCAGGCCTTGGGCGAGGAGGTTGGCGTGCCGCTGTGGTTCGAGGCCTTCGCCGACCGCGCCTACACCGCCAGCGGTCACTTGGTGTCGCGACGCCTGCCCGGCGCCGTGCATCACGATCCGGCACTGGTCGTGGAGCAGGCTGTCCGCCTGGCGCGCGGTGAGGCGCTGGTGGCCGATGACGGCAGCGCGCTGCGGCTCAACGCCGCCACCCTGTGCGTGCATGGTGACAACGAAAGCTCGGTGGCGGCCGTCCGGCAGATCCGCGAGGCCTTGGATGCGTTGCAGGCATGAGGGCGCCGCGATGAACCCGCGTATCGAAGTGGTGGCCATCGACAGCCTGATGGTGCGGCTGTTCGACGTCATCGACGAGGCCAACATGCCGTGGATCCTCGCCGCCAGCCAGCGCCTGCGCGCGGCGTTCGGCGCGCACCTGATCGACCTGGTGCCGTCCTACACCACGCTGATGCTGCAGTCCGACCTGGCCCCGGCCTCGGCGCGGGCGCGCATCGACCAGGCGCTGGCGGGACTTGCGCCTGACGCAGGCAGCAGCGGACGCCGCCATGAGATCCCGGTGTGGTACCACCCCAGCGTCGGTCCCGAGCTGCCCCTGCTGGCCGCACGCAGTGGCCTGAGCGAACAGGAGGTCGTGCAACTGCACAGCGAGCGCGAATACCCGGTGTTCGCCCTGGGCTTCGCGCCGGGCTTCGGCTTCATGGGCCTGGTGGACGAGCGCCTGGCCACGCCGCGCCTGAGTACGCCACGCAAGCGCGTAGCCGCTGGCAGCGTGGGGATCGCGGAGCGGCAGACGGCGGCCTATCCGGCGGTGTCGCCGGGCGGCTGGAACCTGCTCGGGCGCACCCCGGTGCGCCTGTTCGACCGTGAACGTGACGGCTACAGCCTGTTGCAGCCGGGTGACCGGGTGCGTTTCGTGGCCGTGTCGCACGCCGAGTTCATCGCCCTGGGCGGCGACGATCGCCCGCAGGAGACCTACGCATGAAGCAGTTGACGATCGAGGCCAGCACCGCCCTGTGCCAGTTGCAGGATGGCGGGCGCCTGGGTGTGCGGCATTTGGGCGTGACCCAGGGGGGCGCGCTGGACTGGGTGGCGATGTACTGGGCCAACTGGCTGCTGGGCAATGCCCTGGACGCCCCGGTGCTGGAAGTGGCGCTGGGCGGTTTCACGGTGCTGGCCGAGCAGGACTGCGTGGTGGCCCTGGCCGGCGCCGACCTGGACGCGCGCGTCGATGACCAGCCAGTTGCCCCTTGGCGCAGCCTGGCCTTGGGTAAAGGCCAGCGCCTGACCCTCAGGCAGCCCCGTCAGTGCGTGCGCGCCTACGTGGCTGCGCCCGGCGGTTTTCACGGGGCGGCGGTGCTGGGCAGTTGCGCCACCGTGGCACGTGAGCAACTCGGCGGCCTGGACGGCTGCGGCGGGCCATTGGCCAAAGGGCAGACGTTGCGCTTCGGCGAGGGCACGCCAGCGGTGCGTGAGGTGCCTGCCGCCCTGCGCCCGACCCCTTCGGCCAAGCCACAACTGGACCTGGTGATGGGCGCGCAGATCGGCGCGTTCAGCGGCCTTAGCCTGTTCGAGGCGTTCAACCGCGACTGGACCCTGGACAGCCGAGCGGACCGCATGGGCAGCCGTCTGCTGGGGCCGCCCTTGGTGTACCAAGGACCGCCGATGATTTCCGAAGGCATTCCCCTGGGCGCCGTGCAGGTGCCGCCGGATGGGCAGCCGATCGTGCTGCTCAACGACCGCCAGACCATCGGCGGCTATCCGCGACTCGGGGCACTCACGCCCCTGGCGCTGGCGCAGTTGGCGCAGTGCATGCCGGGGGCGGTAGTGCGCTTCAGGGCGGTGGTGCAGGACACTGCATGGCGCGAGCAGCAGGCGTATCTGCAACGTTGGCGGTAAGGCCCATCGCGGATGAATGGTCGCGCTACTTCGACAGGTAGCGCATCGCCTCTTCCAGGCCCTGCAAGGTCAGCGGGTACATGCGGTCTTCCATCAGTTCACGCACCAGGTGCGTGGACGCGGTGTAGTCCCAGGTCTGCCGGGGATACGGGTTGATCCACACGATCTTGCGGAATTTCTCCCTGAAGCGCTGCATCCACACATAACCCGCTTCTTCGTTCCAGTGCTCGACACTGCCGCCCGGCTGGGTAATTTCATACGGCGCCATGGCGGCGTCGCCGACGAACACCACCTTGTAGTCGTCGCCGTACTTGTGCAGCAGGTCGAACGTGGCGAAGCGCTCGGCGTTGCGGCGCAGGTTGTTCTTCCACACCGTCTCGTAGACGAAGTTGTGGAAGTAGTAGTACTCCAGGTGCTTGAACTCGGTCTTGCAGGCCGAGAACAGCTCCTCGCAGACCTTGACGTGGGCGTCCATCGAGCCGCCGATGTCGAACAGCAACAGCAGCTTGACGGTGTTGCGTCGTTGCGGGCGCATCTGGATGTTCAGCAGCCCGGCATCGCGGGCGGTATGGTCGATGGTGCCGTCGATGTCGAGTTCCTCGGCGGCGCCCTCACGGGCGAACTTGCGCAAGCGGCGCAGGGCCATCTTGATGGTGCGTGTGCCCAGTTCGACCTGGTCGTCGAGGTTCTTGTACTCACGCTGATCCCACACCTTGACCGCCTTGCCCTGGCGCTGCCCGGCATCGCCCACGCGAATGCCCTCGGGGTTGAAACCGCCCGAGCCGAACGGGCTGGTACCGCCGGTGCCGATCCATTTGTTGCCGCCGGCGTGGCGTTCCTTCTGCTCTTGCAGGCGCTGCTTGAAGGCTTCGATCAGCTTGTCCAGCCCGCCCAGGGATTGGATCTGCGCACGCTCTTCGGCGCTGAGCGAACGCTCGAACTCCTTGCGCAGCCAGTCTTCGGGGATCAGCGCCTCGAGGTGATGGTCGAGGCGTTCCAGACCGTTGAAATAGGCGGAAAAGGCGCGGTCGAACTTGTCGAAATGCCGTTCGTCCTTGACCAGAATGGCCCTGGCCAAGTAGTAGAACGCGTCCATGTCGGCGAAGACCACACGCTGCTGCAGGGCGTCGAGCAGGTCGAGCAGTTCGCGCAGCGACACCGGCACCTTGGCTGCGCGCAGTTCGTTGAACAGGTTGAGGAGCATGGCCAGGCCCTCAGCGGTTGCCGCGACGGCTCATGAAGGCCAGGCGTTCGAGCAGTTGCACGTCCTGCTCGTTCTTCACCAGCGCGCCGGCCAGCGGTGGAATGGCTTTGGTTGGATCGCGCTCGCGCAGCACCGCTTCGCCGATGTCGTCGGCCATCAGCAGCTTGAGCCAGTCGACCAGCTCGGACGTGGAAGGCTTTTTCTTCAGGCCCGGCACCTTGCGCACGTCGAAGAACACATCCAGCGCTTCGCTGACCAGCGAGGCCTTGATGTTCGGGTAATGCACATCGACGATGCGCTGCAGGGTGTCGCGGTCGGGGAAGGCGATGTAGTGGAAGAAGCAGCGGCGCAGGAACGCGTCGGGCAGTTCCTTCTCGTTGTTGGAGGTGATGACGATGATCGGGCGCTGGGCGGCCTTGATGGTTTCGTCGGTCTCGTAGACGTAGAACTCCATGCGGTCGAGTTCCTGCAACAGGTCGTTGGGGAATTCGATGTCGGCCTTGTCGATTTCGTCGATCAGCAGGATGACCCGCTCCTGGGCCTCGAAGGCTTCCCAGAGCTTGCCTTTCTTGAGGTAGTTGCGCACGTCGTGGACCTTGTCCACGCCCAACTGCGAGTCGCGCAAACGGCTGACGGCATCGTACTCGTACAGGCCCTGCTGGGCCTTGGTGGTGGACTTGATGTGCCAGGTGATCAGGCGCGCGCCCAGGGCCTCGGCCAGTTGTTCGGCGAGCAGGGTCTTGCCGGTGCCGGGCTCGCCCTTGACCAGCAGCGGGCGTTCGAGGGTGATGGCCGCATTGACCGCCAGCTTCAGGTCGTCGGTGGCGACGTAGTTGCGGGTGCCTTCGAATTTCATGAAACCGTTCCTTTATGAGGTGTCAGGGGTGGCCTTGGGGGAGCGGGTTCATCCGCGAAGGCTGCATCGCTGACGACGCGTGTCTGTGATGTGCCCGTGACTATAACCCGCACCTCGGCGAGCGAAAATGCAGACCCGATATTCACTGGCTGAATGCCCCGTCAGGCAGTGCTCAATTCGAGGTCGGCGCGGGCTGTTCGTAGCGGGCATTGAAGGCCTGGACGAAGCCATTGCGCAGGATCTGCAGGAATGCCTCGAAAGCGCTGATGTCCTGCTGGTGAACGCTGCCGCTGAGCTCGACGCGGGTGGCGAACTGATTCTTCGGCTGGTTCTTGAGCACGGTTTCACTGGCCCCGACCAGCGCTTCCCAGATCGAGCGGAACACGCCCTTGTTCTTGTTCTCCACGTCCTGCTGCCAGTCGAACACGTCCACGTCGCGCAACAGCGGCTTGATGTAGCCCTTGAGCCGGCCGTTCTCGGCCTGGGCTTCGATCACCACATCGCCATTACCGGCATTGAAATCGAACTTGCCGTAGGCGCTGGCGAAGTCGTTGAGGCGGCGCAGTTCGATACCTGTCGCACGCAGGCGGAACTCGAAGTCGTCGAAGTCGCTGAACGGATCGAAGGTGGCGCGGCTTTCCACCTTGGCGTCGCCGGCGATCAAGGCTGTGGCCTGGAAGCTGGCATCGCGCCGGCCAGCCTCGTCGCGCACGTTGGTCAGGTTGCGGATGCTGGCCTGCAGTCGAGTGGCCTTGAGATTGACCGGGGGCTTGGAATTGAAGTTTCGGAAGGTCAGGGTGCCGTCGTCGATGCGCACCTCGTTCAGGGTGATCGGCAACAGCTTTTCCAATTGCGCGCGCCAGTCGGTGCCCTGACCGGTCTGGGAGTTCTGCTTGCTGCCGCCGTCGACGAAGTTCAGTTCCGGGCGCACGAAGGCCACTTCGGCCACTACCGCCTGGTCGTACCACAGTGCATGCCAGCTCACCGACAGGTCGATCAGCGGTGCATCGAGCAGCGGCACCGGCACCTTGCCGCTGGTCTTGACGATCTTCAGCCCGTTGATCTGGTAGGCCCCGCGCCACCAGGCCAGGTCCACGTCGTTGACCTGGCCGCGGTAGTCGCCCATGTCGGCCAGCTTGTCGTTGAGGTAGTCGCGCACCAGGTAGGGCAGGGCCAGGTGTAGGGCCACCAACAGCACGACCAGGCCAGCCAGGCCGAGCAGCGGCCAGCGATAGCGAGCTTTCATCCCAGGGTCTCCAGGTCAGGTTGTGCGGTTGACCGCCCGTTGCCCGGCTTGGTTCGACCGGGCTTTACGCCGTGCCGGGGGCAGGCTTACCCTTGAGGTTTTCCGCCTGTTTCCCACGATTCAAGGACTGCAGCCATGAGCCGTATCTACGCCGACAACGCCCATTCCATCGGCAACACGCCGCTGGTGCAGATCAATCGCATCGCCCCGCGTGGGGTGACCATCCTGGCCAAGATCGAAGGACGCAACCCAGGCTATTCGGTCAAGTGCCGCATCGGCGCCAACATGGTCTGGGACGCCGAAGGCAGCGGCAAGCTCAAGCCGGGCATGACCTTGGTCGAACCGACCTCGGGCAACACTGGCATCGGCCTGGCCTTCGTCGCGGCTGCACGTGGCTACAAGCTGATCCTGACCATGCCGGCGTCCATGAGCCTGGAGCGGCGCAAGGTGCTCAAGGCGCTGGGCGCCGAGCTGGTGCTGACCGATCCGGCCAAGGGCATGAAGGGCGCGATCGAGAAGGCTGACGAGATCGTCGCCTCTGACCCTGCGCGTTACTTCCTGCCAGGCCAGTTCGAGAACCCGGCCAACCCGGCCATCCACGAGAAGACCACCGGCCCGGAAATCTGGAACGACACCGACGGCGCGGTCGATGTGCTGGTGGCGGGCGTGGGCACCGGCGGCACGATCACCGGCGTATCACGCTACCTCAAGCACACCCAGGGCAAATCGATCCTGTCGGTGGCGGTGGAGCCGGCGGCCTCGCCGCTGATCACCCAGGCCCTGGCCGGTGAGGAGCTCAAGCCAAGCCCGCACAAGATCCAGGGCATCGGTGCCGGTTTCATCCCGAAGAACCTGGACCTGTCGATCGTCGACCAGGTGGAGTTGGTCACCGACGAAGAAGCCAAGGCCATGGCCATCCGTCTGATGCAGGAAGAGGGCATCCTCTGCGGCATCTCCTGCGGCGCCGCCATGGCCGCTGCCGTCCGCCTGGCAGAAAAGCCGGAAATGCAAGGCAAGACGCTGGTGGTGATTCTCCCTGACTCCGGCGAGCGCTACCTGTCGAGCATGCTCTTCAGCGACCTGTTCACCGACCAGGAACTCCAGCCCTGAGCGCAGGCGCTCAGCGCCAAGCGCCAACAGGCTGCAAGCTGCAAGCTACAAGCTGCACCGTGAAACGCCACCGATCAGCTTGCCGCTTGAAGCTTGCCACTTGCCACTCGAAAAAAGGCTTGATCGGGATCAGGTTGCAGCTGTCTGGGATGGGTTTATCATGTCCGGCTATTCGGGGACGGCCTGATTCCCCCAAAGGAGTGTTGCATGACCTTTTCCTTCCTCGCCAAGGCGGGTGTCCTGCTGGTGTTCTTCGGCAGTGTGCTGTTCGTGCACCTGCGGGGCAAGGCGCGCTTGCCGGTGCTGCGCCAGTTCGTCAACCATTCGGCGCTGTTCGCGCCCTATAACAGCCTGATGTACCTGTTCTCCGGGGTGCCGTCCAAGCCGTACCTGGACCGTCAGCGCTTTCCCGAGCTGGATGTACTGAAGAACAACTGGCAGGAAATTCGCGAAGAGGCCATGCGCCTGTTCGACGAGGGCTACATCCGCGCTGCGGAAAAGGATAACGATGCCGGATTCGGTTCGTTCTTCAAGAAGGGCTGGAAGCGTTTCTACCTGAAGTGGTACGACAAGGCCCTGCCTTCGGCCGAGGCGCTGTGCCCACGCACCGTGGAACTGGTCAACAGCATTCCCAACGTCAAGGGTGCGATGTTCGCCCTGCTGCCGGGCGGTAGCCACCTCAATCCGCACCGCGATCCGTTCGCCGGCTCCCTGCGCTATCACCTGGGGCTGTCCACGCCGAACTCCGACGACTGCCGCATTTACGTCGACGGCCAGGTCTACGCCTGGCGTGACGGCGAGGACGTGATGTTCGACGAAACCTACGTGCACTGGGTGAAGAACGAAACCGACGTGACCCGGGTGATCCTGTTCTGCGACGTCGAGCGTCCGCTGAACAGCCCGCTGATGACCCGCATCAACCGCAAGGTCAGCGCGTTCCTCGGCCGCGCCACCGCGCCGCAGAACACCGACGACGAGCGCGTGGGGGGCATCAACCAGGCCTACGCCTGGAGCAAGCGCTTCAGCAACCGCATCAGTACCCATGTGAAACAGTTCAAGCGGGCCAACCCCAAGGCCTACCGTGTGCTGCGACCGGTGCTGGCCGTATTGGTGGCCTACCTGTTGTATCGCTGGTTGTTCTGATCTGCCTGTCCCGGCGTCGTCGACGACGCCGGGGCCTTCCCTCAGCGGCGCGCCGGTCGCAGCACCAGCCACAACGCCGCGCCGATCATCACCCCGCCATACAGGTGCGCCAGCGACAGCGGCTCGCCCAACAGCCACGCCCCCCAGAGCACGCCGAATACCGGAATCAGAAAGGTCACCGTGGTGGCCTTGACCGGCCCGATCTCGTCCAGCAGGCGGAAGTACAGGATGTAGGCGAACGCCGTGCACACCAGCCCCAGTCCCAGCAACGAGCCCCACACCGACCAGCCGCCCCAACTGGGCGGCGGCTGGGTCAAGGCGCTCCAGGCGAACAGCGGGGCCAGCAGCAAGGTGGCACCGAGCATGCTGCCCAAGGCCGATAGCCGACTGTCCAGCCCGCTGATCCAGCGCCGTGCGAGAAAGCCGGCGAAGCCATAGCAGGTGGTCGCGGCCAGGCATGCCAGGGCGCCTTGCAGCAGCGCCAGGTCCAGCGCGACCGGGCCGGCACCGCTGAGGATGGCCACGCCGAACAGCCCCAGGAAAATCCCGCACAGCTTGGGCAGGGTCATGGCCTCATGGAAGAACAGCGCGCCGATCAGCACGCCCATCAGCGGCGTGGTGGCGTTGAAGATCGCCGAGTAGCCGGCGGGCAGCACTTGCGCGGCCACCGAATAGAAGGTCGCCGGAATGCCCGAGTTGATCATGCCCAGCACCAGGCAGGCGCCGAGCTTGCCCTGAAAGTCCCAGCGCACGCGCCCGGCGGCAAGGATGGCGATCAGCCCGAGGCAGGCGATGGACACGCGGAAAAAGGCGGTGGGCAGCGCGCCCAGCTCTGGCGCGATGATGCGCATGAACAGGAAGCTCGCGCCCCAGACGGCGGCGAGGATCAGCAGGCGGGCGAGGGCGATGGGGCTCACGGACATCTCCGGTGGACGGGACAGGGGCGCGAGTGTACGTGAGCGGGGAGGGGCTTTCCTGTCGTTTCTTGCGATGTGAACCGGTCAGCCCTTGAGGCACTTCAACTGGCTGAAGTCCTGGCGCACCTTGCCCAGCCGCTCGATCAGCAACTGGCGCTGCGCCGCGCTGCTCTGCTGCAGCAAGTCGACCAACAGGCTGCGGGCCTGGCGCTCGGTGTTGTCGAAGGCAGCGCGGTAGGCCGGCGACCACAGGCTCTGCTTGTCTTGTAGCAACTGCGCCAGGCGCGGCTCGAAGGCCGGGGTTTGGCGCTGGTCCATGGCCAGCAGCAACTGCTGCTGCCAGGCCTGGCGGTTGGCGATCCACTCGCGGTTCTGATCGCCCAGCGCCTGGGACCAGCTCATCACCCGCTGACGCTGGACGGCGCTGAGCTCGCCCAGCCAGGGCTTGAGGCGCTTGTGCATACGCGTGGCGCGCTCTTCTATCTGCCTGGGCAGCGGGGTGTCGACGTATTCTTTCTGGCGCTCGGCGATGTCGTCGCTGAACGCCTTGCGCATCTCGGCCACCTGGGCATCGCTCATGTCGCGCAACAACTCGGCGGCCGACGGGGTGATCGCCTCGGCCACCCGCCCGATGGCCAGGCGCGCCTCGGCGGTGCGCTGTTGCAAGGCCTGGTCGGTGACCGCCTGGTCGGCGACCATCTGCCGGACCTTGTCGAGCCAGTCGAGATAGCCCGGCAACTGCGTTTTGCAGTGCCAGGCCAAGTGATCCTTGAGCCGTTCGTCGAGCAGCGCCTTCTGCTGGCGGTTCATGTCCAGGTAGTCGCCCAGCGACCAGGGCACCAGGCGGTCGAGGTTGCGGTAGGCGAGGTCGATACGCGTGCAGGCCCCCAGCGTCAGGGCCAGGCCGACGATGAGCACCAGGGTGCGGATGAGCTGGGCAGGCATGCGCGAATCCTTGCAGGTGACGGACCAGGGAGTAGACGCGGCGGCACGCTCGGCGGTTCCAGCGGATCGGCAGCCTGGGCGCATCGGGTGTAGAATAGCCGCCTTGTCTGGAGGAACATCGGAAATGGCTCTGCTTGGGCGTTACAACAGTTTGCAAATCGTGAAACACGTGGAGTTCGGTCTCTACCTGGACGGCGGCGCCGACGGCGAGATCCTCCTGCCCAGGCGCTACTTCCCCAAAGACGCTGAGCTGGAGCTGGACGACTGGCTCAACGTGTTCATCTACCTGGACAGCGAAGATCAGCTGATCGCCACCACCGAAAAGCCCAAGATCCAGGTCGGTGGCTTCGCCAGTCTCAAGGTCAAGGACATCAACGGCGCTGGTATCTTCCTCGACTGGGGGCTGTCCAAGGACCTGCTGATGCCCTACTCCGAAGAAGTGCAGCCGCTGAAGATCGGCGACTACTGCGTGGTCCACGCCTACCTCGACAAGCGCACCCGGCGCATCACCGCCACCGCGCGCCTGGACCGCTACCTCGATCGCACCCCGGCCGACTATTCGCCGGGTCAGCCGGTGGAACTGCTGGTGGCTGGCGAGACGCCGATGGGCTTCAAGGCCATCATCAACAGTCGCCACTGGGGCCTGATCCACAAGAACGAGGTGTTCAAGTTCCTGCGTTCGGGGATGCACGAACAGGGCTTCATCAAGGAAGTGCGCCACGACGGCAAGATCGCCCTGAGCCTGCAACCGGTGGGCGCGGCGCTGGCCGACGACCTGCAGGCGCAGATCCTCAAGCGCCTGGAGGAGGCCGGTGGGGTGTTGCCGGTGTGCGACAAGAGCGCGCCGGACGTCATCGCCAAGCTGTTCAACGTCAGCAAGGGCAACTTCAAGAAAGCGATCGGTGGCTTGTTCAGGCAAGGGCTGATCGTCATCCATGACGATCGCATCGAGCGCGCCTGATCAGCCCTGCACGAAGGGGCTGAAGTCCAACTGCTCACCGCCCGGGCGGGTGTCGCGCAGCAGCGAGTCGCGGTCGGCGCTGAGTGCCAGGCTGATGGTCGAGCGGCGCTTGCCGGGGTTGCGGATTTCCATCTGTTCCTGATGCGCGCGCAGGAAGTTCACCGGCACCTTCAAGTGTTGCAGCGTGTCGGTATCGGGGGTGTGCAGCAGCAGGTTGACCCAGTCGGGCTGGCCTTTGCGCAGCAAGCCCACCGGCACCTCGAACCACCACAGGTTGCGTTTCTTGTCGAGAATGGCGAACAGGGTGTTGTCGCGGTCGAGCACCGGCCGGGCCAGCGCTTCGTTGCGCCGGGCAATGGCGGTGGGTTTGTCGAGTTTCATGCAGGTTCCTGCGGGTTGACGCCTGAAAGGCCTGACATTGTGCAAGGCGGCGCGGGGCGCGGCAAGGTCTGCAGGGTTCACGGCAGCCACGGCGCACCGGCCGTCGCTGCCGTGGCCCGGCTCATCGCCGTAATGGCGGGCTCAACTCCGAGGTCGCGCCATCGGCGGTCGTCACCGTGGCGGTGAAACTGTGCAGTGCGTCGATGTCGCTCAACATCATCTCGAAGCGTGCGTGGCCCTGAGCATCACTGTTGGCCAGCACCTCGCCCAGATAGTGTTCGGCCTCCTGGCCATCGGCCGTGGAGTTGCCGAACACTTCGATACGCAGCCGGCTCGAGGCCGGTCCCTGCACCTCTCCTCTGAGCAACGCGCCGTCCAACGCCAACAGTCGTGGCGCGGGTTGATTATGGTTGGGCAGCGGCTGGCACGGCTGGGGCTGGCCGTTGGCGTCGCAGATGATCGCCTGGTCCTGCTTCGCCAATTCCGCTCCGACGCCGCGCGAGCCGACGTACAGCGCATGCGCCTGGGCCGGCACGCCGAAGACGATGGCCCCGGTACGCTGGTTCGGCACGCACGAGCCGCCCGCCTGGCAGCGACGAATGTCCAGGCCGTTGCCCCAGATGCGGTTGGCGGTCAGGCGCGTGGCAGTCACTTGTGGCTCTGGACGCAGGGCCACACCGATGCGGTTGCCGTGGATCAGGTTGCCGTCGAGCACGTTGTCTTCGCCCGTGACGCTGACGCCGATGGAGTTGCCGGTGAAGGTGTTGGCGCCCAGGTAGTTGCGCTTGCCCCAGTTGATCTGCAGACCGTCGGAGTAGTGCTCGAAGCGGTTGCGCACCACGGTGTTGTCGTTGCCCAGCAGGATTTCGATGCCTTGGGACGGCTCGGGATTGGCGCCGGTGGAACGGAACAGGTTGTCGGCCACCAGGTTGAAGGCCGCGCCACGGGTCAGTTCCAGACCGTCGCCGTTGTCGATCAGTTGATTGCGCAACACCTTGTTGTTGATCGTGGTGGTGGCGGTCGGATTACCGGCGCCGTCGTCGCCGGTGAGCATGATGCCGGCACCGCCCTTGTTGGCGACGATACGGTTGTCCTCTATCACGTTGCCGCTGGCGCGGTTGACCAGGATGCCGATGCAGAAATTGCGCACCTCCAAACCGCTCACGTGCACGCCCTGGGTGTCGCGCAGCACCAGGCCGGGGTAGCTGGTCGTGCGCACGTTGGTACCGAACTGGCCGGGCAGGGCGCCGGGGCAGGTCCGCACGCCCTGGTCGCGGATGTAGCCGGAGCCGTCAATGGCGATGTATTGACCATCACGCGCCCAGGATAGCCCGGTGATGTGCAGCGGCCCCTTGATCTCCGGCAGCGCCCGGTTGGGGCGGATGACATAAGGCGGCTCGCCCACGGGCACGATGTCGATGCGATAACGGCCAGGGGCTGCATTGCTGGTTTCCAGCGCCCAGCGCAGGGTGCCGGGCTGGCCATCGTCGCTGTAACGATCGACGCGCAGGATTTCAGGGGTGGTCGGGTCTGCCGCCAGGGCAGGCAGGGGCAGCAGCGGCAGGGCGGCTGCGAGCAAGGTGATCAGACGCATGGGCAGGTAGGTCCGCAAACTGTTGTTGTTATGAGCGGCCGATTCTAGAGGCGCGGGTCAGGTCCTTGCAGTGAGCGAAGGTCGATTCGGTGCGGTATTCGCCCGCTGTTTGCCGCCGGGTTCGGCGAGGTGAAAAAGTTTGAAACTCCCCGACAAGCCCAGCGGTCAACCTTTTGTCGGCACGGTTCACGTGTCTCTATCAGGAGATTCACCATGAGCGGCACTAAAGACAAAGCGAAGGGCCTGGCGAACGAAGCCATCGGCAACGTCAAGCAAGGTGTTGGCAAGGTCACCGACAGCGACAAGCTGAAGGCCGAAGGTAAAGCCCAGGAACTGAAGGGTGAAGCTCAGCAGAAAGTCGGCAAGGTCAAGGACAAGCTCGACAAGTAACTGCCTGTAACGCTCAAGGCCGCCAAGTGGATGAGCGACTATGCTCTTTCACGCGGCGGCCTTTTACTGTGGGTTGTCGCAACCTGAGTAGGTTTTTTCCTGAAACAGGCAGGGAGCAGTACACCAGCCGCGTGGTCTATTAGACTTGACCGCCTTGTGACAACCACGACGATCGAGCGGCGAAAGGAGACGCTATGATTTTTCCCGCCTTGCAGGGGCTGCCTCTGCACCGCGTGATGGTGCGCACCGTCCAGGAGTTCCTTGACGACGAGATGTCCACCTACGCCTCGGCACTGGCCTACCAGATGCTGTTTTCGCTGTTCCCCTTCATCCTGTTCCTGATCGCCCTGATCGGTTTCCTGCACCTTCCCGACTTCTTCTCCTGGCTGCGCCTGCAAACCGAACTGGTGTTGCCGCCCCAGGCGCTGGAGCAGGTCAATCCGGTGATCGACCAATTGCAGCAGTCCAAGGGTGGGCTGGTGTCGGTGGGTATCGTCATCGCCCTGTGGACCGCCTCTGCCGGCGTGCGCCTGATGATGAGCGCAATGAACGCCGCTTATGACGTGCCCGAAGGCCGTCCGGTGTGGAAGCGCATTCCCCTGTCGATCTTCTACACCATCGGGATCGCCGGCATGCTGCTGATGGCGGCGGCACTGATGGTACTTGGCCCGCAGGTGATGGAGTGGATCGCCGCCCAGGTCGGCCTGCAAGAGGTGATCGTCACCGTTTGGACGGTGCTCCGTTGGCCGGTCATCATCCTGCTGATGATGGTCGCGGTGGCGTTGATGTATTACGTCATGCCGGATGTGAAACAGAAATTCCGCTTCATCACGCCGGGGTCTGTGCTGGCGGTGGTCGTGTGGATCCTGGCGTCACTGGGCTTTGCCTATTACGTGAAAACCTTCGCCGACTACAACGCCATGTACGGCAGCATCGGGGCGATCATCGTACTGCTGCTGTATTTCTACATTTCCTCTGCGGTGCTGCTGCTGGGCGCCGAGATGAATGCGGTGATCGAGCACATGTCGGCCGAGGGCAAGGATCCTGGGGAGAAGGACTTCGACGGCGAGAAACCCAAGGAAACCATCACCGTGCTTGGCCACGAGCAGCCGGTATCGGCCGAGTCGCACCCGCGCCAGCCTGGTGCCTGAAGCGCGATTCAGCCTGGCGTGAACCCCGCCCGCACCAGCGCCACCAGTGACTTGCTGCGCTGGTAGCGGGCCAACCGAGAAGCCAGTTCAGCGGGCAGGGTATGGGTTGAGTCGAAACCCAGCCGAGCGTAGAAGGTCTGCAGGTCGGGGTGGCAGAACAGCCAGGTCGGGCCAGGACGTGCTGCCAGTGACGCCTCGATCAATCCCGCCGCGATGCCTTTGCTGCGCCACGGTTCGGCGACGAACAATCCCGTCAACCACTGACCCCCGGCAACCGGCGTCAGGCTCAGCGCGCCGATCAGGCCGTCAGCCCGTGCTACCCATGACTCACCGTCACCACTGGCGCGCATGCGCGAGCCCTGCTGGCGATAGAAATGATCGAGCAAGCGGCGCTGTGAGTGGCATAGCCGTTGAAAGTCAGGCGGAGTCATGGGCAGCTTTGTCGCAGATTGTTGCATTTGGAGCAAGGGTGAAACTCCGACTGCCGGGTTCACATATTGCGTGGCGGGCGTAAAATTTCAGCTATCCCTTTCGCACTGTCCGAAGCGGGATTCGTGCTTCGTGTCACCGCTTCGGTGACAACTTCTCCACGCCAGTGACGGCACAAGAAGTCGATCTAGCCGATTGTCTTCAAGGTCTTGAATCATGAAACCATTACTGATCCTCGCATTGGTCGGGATGTCTTCGTTCGCCCTGGCGGATGAGGTCAAGACGGCCCAGGCCCAACCCCCGGTGCAATACGACTACTCGACCCACCTCGATATCAAGCGGGTCATCCATCTGTCGACCCTGCCCAATGTCTGCGAGGTGGTACCCGCGACCATGACCTACGAAGATCACCAAGGGCAGGTGCACACCCTTCAATACCGCGCCATGGGCGAGGGTTGCCAGCAGGGCTAGGCACCTGAGTCACTGCCGTCGTCCAGCAGTGCGCGCACGATCTCCAGCCCCTGTGTGAGCTGCGCGCGGCTGACGGCAGCCGACAGGCTGATGCGCACGGCTTTCACTGCCTCGCCGCCCACTGCGAACACGCTGGCTGGCACCACTTCCACGCCCCGTTGCCGACACGCTGCCGCCAAGGTTTCGGCGCAGGCGGGTGTGCGCACCCAGATATGCGGGGACGGCGCCTCGCGGGTGAGCAAGGCCTCGCCCAACCACCGTCGGGCCAGACGCCAGCGTTGCTCGACTTCCTCGCGCTGCTGGGCCAACCGGCGTGCTGCCGTCCCCTCGCCGATCCACTGGCAGGCGATCTGCAGATTCAGCGGTGATACCGACCAGTGGGTGGCGCGGGTGTGGGGGTCGATGCGTTCGAGCAGGTCCGGCGACGCCGCGATCCAGCCCACCCGCAGCCCGGCGGCCACGGTTTTCGACAGGCTGCTGACCAGCACGCCATGGCCATCGAGCAGTGGATACAACGGTGGCCGTTCGCTGAACGCACCGTAGACATCGTCCTCGATCACCCACAGCTCATTGCGTCGAACCACGTCGGCGATGGCCTGGCGACGGGCATCGTCCATGCACGCTCCGGTGGGGTTGTGCAGCGTCGGCGTGGTCACCAGTACCCGCGCGCCGCTGGCCCTCGCCACCCGCTCCAGCGCCTCGGGGCGCAAGCCTTGACCGTCCAGGGCCACGCCCTGCACGGGAAGGCGCAGCTGTCGACAGGCCGCCTTGATGCCGGGCGCGCTCAGCGCTTCGACCATCACCGGCTCGCCGGGCTGGCACAGCGACTGCAACACGCAGGTCAGTGCCTGTTGCGCGCCGCCGCACAGCAGCAGGTCGTCGGCATCCACGGTGATACCGCGCAGGCTGAGCCAATGGGCGCCCTGCAGGCGGCCCAGCAGCAGTCGATCATGGTCCAGGTAGTGATCCAGCAGGTTGAAGTCGCCTGCCTGCAGCAACGATTGCAGACTCTGTTGCAGATCCTGTGGGGCCAGGTCGGCCACCGGCACGTTGGTCGACAGGTCGATCAGGGTCGGATGGCGGTCGTGCTGCTTGAGGCGAAACAGCGTCGCTTCCTTGCTCCCCGCCAGCACATAGGTGCCGCGCCCGACTTCGCCGGCCACCAGGTGGCGGGCGGCCGCTTCGCGGTAGGCCTGCTGCGTGGTGCTTGGATTGAGCCCCAGCTTCCACGCCAGGCGCCGCTGCGGGGGAAGGCGTTCGCCGACTGTCAGTTCACCGCGCTCGATGGCCATGGCGATGGCATCGACCAGCGCCAGGTAGCGGGGTTGGTCATCATCGACCAGGTGAGGTGTCCACACGAAATTGCGGCCCATGCAATATAAGGTTTGACCCATACAATGCCGGGCGCTCAGGATCGAGGCAACTGCAACCGAGAAGGATGACCGCCATGTTCGACCTCACCGCCTTGCGCGAAGCCGCCGATTTCGTTCATCAGCATGTGCCGCCGACGCCTCAGTTGGCCTGGCCGCTGCTGGCCGAGCGGACTGGATGCCAGGTATGGGTCAAGCACGAAAACCATGCCCCCACCGGCGCCTTCAAGGTGCGCGGCGGACTGGTCTACGTGCGTTCACTGCTCGACAGCGGCGAGGTGCCCGCTGGCCTGGTGACCGCGACCCGCGGCAATCACGGGCAGAGCATGGCGCTGGCGGCGCGGCAAGCGGGCCTGCCGCTGGTGATCGTGGTGCCTGAAGGCAACTCGCTGGAAAAGAACGCGGCCATGCGCGCGCTGGGGGCGGAACTGATCGAGCATGGCGTCGATTTCGATGTGGCCCGAGAGCACGCGGCACAACTGGCCCAGGCCCGCGGCTACCTGATGGTGCCGTCGTTCCATGCGCAACTGGTACGCGGCGTGGCGACTTACGCCCTGGAGCTGTTCGAGGCGGTGACCGGTCTTGACACCGTCTACGTGCCGATCGGCATGGGCTCGGGCATCTGTGGGTTGATCCAGGCGCGGAACCTGCTGGGGCTGCGCACCGAGATCGTCGGCGTGGTCTCCAGTGCGGCGGATGCCTATGCGCGCAGCTTCGAATCGGGGCGTATCGTCACCACCGCCAGCGCGCACACCTTCGCCGACGGCATGGCCTGCCGCGTGCCCAACCCCGAGGCTTTCGCCCTGGTGCGAGAGCACGCGGCGCGGATCGTGCGGGTGAGCGACGACGAGATCGCCCAGGCCATGCGCCTGTACCACGAAACCACCCACAACACCGCCGAAGGCGCCGGTGCTGCGGCGTTGGCGGCGCTGCTGCAGGAGCGCGAACGCCAGGTCGGCAGGCGTGTGGCAGTGGTATTGAGCGGCGCGAACGTGGACCGTGCGCGCTACGCGCAGGTCCTGGCAGGCTGAGCCCTCAGCTGGCGACGAAGTTCGGCGGCGACACCAGTTCGACGGTCTGCTGCTTGCGCGGGGCGAGAATCTCGGCCTCGCCGGCCACCACCAGTTCGTCGTTCTGGTTGTAGACGTTGGTGGCGATGCGCACTTTGAACTTGGGCAGCTTCTCGAGAATTTCCAGGCGCACGGTCAGGGTGTCGCCGATCTTCACCGGCTTCTGGAAGCTCATTTGCTGACCCAGGTAGATGGTGCCCGGCCCTGGCAGGGTACAGGCCACCGCAGCACTGATCAGTGCACCGCTGAACATGCCGTGGGCGATGCGCTCGCGGAACATGCTCTTGGCGGCGAACTCGGCATCCAGGTGCACCGGGTTGTGATCGCCGGACATCGCAGCGAACAACTGGATGTCGCGTTCTTCCACCGCTTTTTCGTAACTGGCCGTCTGGCCGACTTCGAGGGCTTCGTAGGGCGTGTTGCTGACCTGGGTCATCAGGGCTTCCTTGAGAGGGACGAGGCGGGTGTTCATTCGCTACGGGCTGGACGGTTCAGGGCCAGGGCCTGTTCCAGCCAGACGATGATGTCGCGGGTGACCTCGTCGCGATGGGTTTCATTGAGCACTTCGTGCCGGGCATCGGGGTAGACGCGCAATTGTACATGGCGGTTACCGGTGGCGCGCAGCGCGTCGGCCAGATGGGTGAGACGTCCGCCGGCACTGACCGGATCACATTCGCCGCCGATCACCAGCAGCGGCAGGTCTGGGTCGATCTGCGCCAGGTGGCGGGGCTGGCTGATCTGCACCAGGCCTTGCAGCAGGTCGAGCCATAGCTGGTTGCAGCAGCGAAAGCCGCACAGGGGGTCGTTGAGGTAGGCATCCACCTCCTGCGCATCGCGGCTGAGCCAGTCGAAGGCGGTGCGGTTGGGCCTGAATGCCTTGTTGAAGGCGCCGAACGACAGCCAGTCGATCACGCCGCTGCGCCCGCGCGGTCCCTGGCGCCAGGTTTCCAGGCGGGCGATCAGCCGCGCCGCACGGTACAGCGCCGCCGGCCGGCTGTTCGAGCCGCTGAGCACGGTGCCTTGCAGGCTGGCGCTGTGGTGCAGCAAATAGGCCTGGGCGAGGTAGCTGCCCATGCTGTGGCCGAACAGAAACAGCGGCGTGCCGGGAAACTGCTGGCCGATGTACTGGCTGAGCAAGCCCAGGTCATCGAGCACCGTGCTCCAGCCATTGCGCTCGGCGAACAGGCCCCGATCGGCCGGTGCGGCGGTGCGGCCGTGACCGCGCAGGTCGGGTGCGAACAGGGCGAAACCGGCCTCGTTCAGCGCCTGGCCCAGCCGTCCATAGCGTCCGCCATGCTCGGCCATGCCGTGGGCCAGCAGCACGACGGCCTTGACCGGGGTGAGCGGCAACCACTGGTGGACATACAGGCTGCACCGCTCGCCGGTGGGTAGCCAGAAGGCGTTGGGAGACATGACCGATCCTTTGCGCACGGGCCTCAGATCAGTGTATGCACAATGACCAGAATTGCAGGGAGGGCACAAATAAGATTCACGATGTTAATGGCAGCCCTTCCTGTGTTTGTCCCCTCAGGCTTACCTGCTAACGTCGGCTGAACGCCTGTTTGCCAAGGGCAATCAGGGCATGGACGGTTCAGGCTGAGGAACAACAATAAATGCAAGCCGACTTCTGGAACGACAAACGCCCGGTGGGCGTGCCCTCCACCCTCGACATGGGCGACTATGCGTCGGTCGTCGAGGTTTTCGAGCGCGCCTGCAAGCGCTTCGCCGAGCGCCCGGCGTTCAGCAACCTGGGCGTCACCCTGACCTATGCCGACCTGGATCGCCACTCGGCCGCCTTCGCCGCCTGGTTGCAGCACCATACCGATCTGGCGCCTGGCGAGCGCATCGCCGTGCAGATGCCCAATGTGCTGCAGTACCCGATCGCCGTGTTCGGCGCCATGCGCGCCGGACTCATCGTGGTCAATACCAACCCGCTGTACACCGAACGCGAGATGCGTCACCAGTTCAAGGACTCCGGCGCCCGCGCGCTGGTGTACTTGAACATGTTTGGCCAGCGCGTGCAGAACGTGCTGCCGGACACCGGCATCGAGTACCTGATCGAGGCGAAGATGGGCGACTTGCTGCCTGCCGCCAAGGGCTGGCTGATCAACACCGTCGTCGACAAATTGAAGAAGATGGTGCCGACCTATCGTCTGCCCCAGGCGCTGTCGTTCAAGCAGGTGCTGCGCCAGGGCCGTGACCTTCGCCGCACCCCGGTACCACGCACGCTCGATGATGTCGCCGTGCTGCAGTACACCGGCGGCACTACAGGCCTGGCCAAAGGCGCGATGCTGACCCACCGCAACTTGGTGGCCAACATGCAGCAGGTGCTGGCCTGCTTTTCCCAGCATGGCCCTGACGGCCAGCCGTTGATCAAGGAAGGGCAGGAGGTGATGATCGCGCCGCTGCCGCTTTATCACATCTATGCCTTCACCGCGAACTGCATGTGCATGACCGCCACCGGCAATCACAACGTGCTGATCACCAATCCCCGCGACATCCCTGGTTTCATCAAGGAGTTGGGCAAGTGGCGTTTCTCGGCGTTGCTGGGGCTCAACACGTTGTTCGTCGCGCTGATGGACCACCCAGGCTTCGCGTCGCTGGACTTCTCGTCGCTGAAGGTCACCAATTCGGGGGGCACGGCACTGGTCAAGGCCACGGCCGAGCGCTGGGAAACGCTCACGGGCTGTCGCATCGTCGAAGGGTACGGCCTCACTGAAACCTCGCCGGTGGCCAGCACCAATCCCTACGGCACGCTGGCGCGATTGGGTACGGTGGGTATTCCGGTGGTGGGCACGGCGTTCAAGGTCATCGATGACCAGGGTCAGGAGCTGCCGCTGGGCGAGCGCGGCGAGCTGTGCATCCAGGGACCGCAGGTGATGAAGGGCTACTGGCAACAACCCGAGGCCACGGCCGAGGCGCTGGATGCCGAAGGCTGGTTCAAGACCGGTGACATCGCGGTGATCGATGCCGAAGGCTTCACCCGTATCGTCGACCGCAAGAAGGACATGATCATCGTCTCGGGCTTCAACGTGTACCCCAATGAAATCGAAGATGTGCTCATGGGCCACCCGCAGGTGGCCAGTTGTGCGGTGATCGGCGTGCCGGACGAGCGCT
This sequence comes from Pseudomonas sp. RAC1, assembly GCF_030658255.1. NCBI lineage: Bacteria > Pseudomonadati > Pseudomonadota > Gammaproteobacteria > Pseudomonadales > Pseudomonadaceae > Pseudomonas > Pseudomonas sp. RAC1. The sequence continues at coordinate 85,420 of NZ_JAUTXS020000036.1, read as the reverse complement.
CCGGCGAGGCGGTGAAGTTGTTCGTGGTGCCGCGAGCGGGCGGGGTCAGCGTCGAGGAACTGAAAACCTTCTGCAAGGCCAACCTCACCGGCTACAAAGTCCCCAAGCACATCGTGCTGCGCGACTCGCTGCCCATGACCCCGGTGGGCAAGATCCTGCGCCGCGAATTGCGCGACATTGCCTGAGGTGCCGATGGCAGCAGCGGGGGTGGGTCGCTGCTGCCACCGCTCAGTCGGAGAGGTTCAGTGCTTGTTCGCCGCAGGAGGGCGAAATTCAAAATGTGACCACAATGTAATTTAAGGTCATTTTTGTGACTGTGCGGGCCGCCACGGCCCTAGGCGGCCCCCGGCAAAGCTGCTACTCTCGGCGCGCTTCGGATGATGCGGTTTGCACTGAGCCCTCATCCCATATCAATAATAAGCGCATCGACGCGTAGAGCATTCGCTGTTGCTAAAGGAGTGGGCTTCCATGATCGAACATTTTTGGAAGGATAAGTACCCAGCCGGAATTACGGCGGAAATCAATCCTGACGAATTTCCCAACATTCAGGCCGTATTGAAGCAATCCTGCCAGCGCTTTGCCGACAAGCCGGCGTTCAGCAACCTCGGCAAGACCCTCACCTACGGTGAGCTGTACACCCTGTCCGGCGCCTTCGCCGCATGGCTGCAGCAGCACACCGATCTCAAGCCCGGCGATCGTATCGCCGTGCAACTGCCCAACGTCCTGCAATACCCCGTCGCGGTATTCGGCGCTATGCGCGCCGGTCTGGTCGTGGTCAACACCAACCCGCTGTACACCGCCCGCGAACTGGAACACCAGTTCACCGACTCCGGGGCCAAGGCGGTGGTGTGCCTGGCGAACATGGCCCACCTGGTCGAGAAGGTGCTGCCCAAGACCCAGGTCAAGCACGTGATCGTCACCGAGGTGGCCGACTTGCTGCCGCCGCTCAAGCGCGTGCTGATCAACAGCGTCATCAAGTACGTGAAGAAGATGGTGCCGGCCTACCACTTGCCGCAGGCGGTGCGCTTCAACGAGGCCTTGGCCAAGGGCAAGGGCCAGCCGGTGACCGAAGCCAGCCCCGAGGCCAACGACGTGGCCGTGCTGCAATACACCGGCGGCACCACGGGCGTGGCCAAGGGGGCGATGCTGACCCACCGCAACCTGGTCGCCAACATGCTGCAGTGCCGCGCCCTGATGGGCTCGAACCTGCAGGAAGGCTCGGAAATCATCATCACGCCGCTGCCGCTTTACCACATCTACGCCTTCACCTTCCATTGCATGGCGATGATGCTGATCGGCAACCACAACGTGCTGATCAGCAACCCGCGTGACCTGCCCGCCATGGTCAAGGAACTGAGCAAATGGAAGTTCAGCGGCTTCGTTGGGCTCAACACCTTGTTCGTCGCGCTGTGCAACAACGACACCTTCCGCAGCCTGGATTTCTCCGCTCTGAAGGTCACCCTGTCCGGCGGCATGGCCCTGCAATTGAGCGTGGCCGAGCGCTGGAAGGCAGTCACCGGTTGCGCCATCTGCGAAGGCTACGGTATGACCGAGACCAGCCCGGTGGCGGCGGTCAACCCGTCGGAAGCCAACCAGGTGGGCACCATTGGCATTCCGGTGCCGTCCACCCTGTGCAAGGTCATCGACGACAACGGCCAGGAATTGCCGTTGGGCGAGATCGGCGAGTTGTGCATCAAGGGGCCGCAGGTGATGAAGGGCTACTGGCAGCGCGAAGACGCCACCGCCGAGATCCTCGACAGCGACGGCTGGCTGAAGACCGGTGACATCGCGGTGATCCAGCCGGATGGTTACATGCGCATCGTCGACCGTAAGAAGGACATGATCCTGGTCTCGGGCTTCAACGTGTACCCCAACGAGTTGGAAGACGTGCTGGTCACGCTGCCCGGCGTGTTGCAGTGCGCAGCCATCGGTGTACCGGACGAGAAGTCGGGCGAGGTGATCAAGATGTTCATCGTCGCCAAGCCCGGCGTGACCCTCACCAAGGAGCAGGTGATGACCCACATGCGTGCCAACGTCACCGGCTACAAGGTGCCCAAGGCCATCGAGTTCCGCGATGCGTTGCCGACCACCAACGTCGGCAAGATCCTGCGCCGCGAACTGCGCGATGAAGAGCTGAAGAAGCTGGGCCTGAAAAAGACCGCCTGAGCCTGGCAACCCCTGCTGTAGACGCGGCGTGAGCCCGCGCCTACAGCAGGGGCGGGGCTCGGAGATCAGCGCAGTTTTTCCAGCATCTGGTAGTACCACATCCCGACCGACAACAACGGGTTGCCCAGCAGGTCGCCCATCGGCACCTTGATGTGCCGGCATTGGGCGAAGGTGTCGAAGCGCTCCAGGGTGCCGGTCAACGCTTCGGCCATGATTTCGCCCATGATGTGGCTGGTGGCGATGCCGTGCCCGGAATAGCCCTGGCAATACCAGACGTTGTCCGACAGCTTGCCCAACTGCGGAATGCGGTTGACCACGATCCCCATCGCGCAACTCCACTTGAACTCGATCGGCACGCCTCTGAGCGCGGGAAAGGTGCGCTCGATGCATGGCCGCAGCTCGGCCTCGATGTCCCGTGAATCGCGTCCGGAATAGTGGGCGCCGCCGCCGAACAGCAGGCGCTTGTCAGCCGTCAGGCGGTAGTAGTCGAGGACGAAGCGGCAGTCGTACACCGCCAGGTCGTGGGGATTGATCTGCTCGGCCAGCTCGCCCAGCGCAGCGGTGGTGACGATCCCGCCCATGGCCGGAAAGATCTTGCCCTTGAGCTGACGCTGCTCGAGCTTGTGATAGACGTCGCCGGCCAGCAGCACCTGGCGCGCGTCGATGCGCCCGTGGGCCGTGATCACCGCCGGACGCGCACCGTGGACGATCTCCAGCACCTCGGACTGCTCGAAGATCAACGCGCCCAGTTGGCCGGCGGCACGGGCCTCGCCCAGGCACAGGTTGAGGGGGTGCAGGTGCAGGTTGCGGCTGTTCTTCAGCGCGCCCAGGTACAGCGGGCTCTGCAGGTGCTGGGAGACGCCGCGACGGTCGAGCAACTGCACCTGATCGCCCATGCCACGGCGCTGGGCCTCGGCTTCGAAGGCGCGCAGTTCATCCAGGTGCGAGGGCTTCATGGCCGCGTGCAGGTGGCCGTGCTTGAGGTCGCACTGAATGCCGTAGCGTGCCACGCGCTGCTCGATGATCTGATGCCCGCGCCAGCGCAGTTGCCAGATGAAGTCGTCCACTTCGGCGCCGAGGCGCCGGCGCATCTGTGTACGCATCGCCTCGTCGCCCGACAGACTGCCGGTGACCTGACCCCCATTGCGCCCGCTGGCGCCCCAGCCGATGCGGTGGGTTTCGACGATGGCCACTTTCAGGCCGCGCTCGGCCAGCTCCACCGCTGTGGCGACGCCGGTGAAACCGCCGCCGATGATCGCCACATCGACCTCGACCGTGCCCTCGAGGCGGGGGTACTCGACGGGGTCGTTGAGCGTGGCGCTGTAGTAGGAAGAGGCACGTTGCGCCTGGGCGCCGTTCACTGCTGCATGCATGAGAAATTCCTTGTCGTTCGGGGTATCAGGCCTGGTGCAAATACCAGCGCCAGTCCTGTTCGCCCACTTCGGCCATGAACTGGCGGTATTCGGCGCGCTTGACCTTCAGGTACACGCCGAGAAAAGCGTCGCCCAAGGCGTCGCGTGCCCACTGCGAGCCCTCCAGGGCTTCAAGGGCGGTCAGCCAGTCGGTGGGCAGGTGTTCCTGGGCATGGGCGTAGCCGTTGCCTTGCACCGGTGCGCCCGGATTGAGCTGCTGGCGGATACCGGCGTGGCTGGCGGCGAGCATCGCAGCGGCGGCCAGGTAGGGATTGGCATCGGCGCCACAGACGCGATGCTCGATATGCCGACTGGCCGCCGGCCCGCCCGGCACGCGTAGGCTCACGGTGCGGTTGTCGACGCCCCAGGTCGGCGCCAGCGGTGCATAGCTGTTGGCCTGGAAGCGCCGGTAGGCGTTGGCGGTGGGGCAGAACAGCAGCAACGATTCGCGCAGGTGACGCAGCATCCCGGCCACCGCCTGGCGCAGCAGCGGCGTACCGGCCGCATCGTCGCTGGCGAACAGGTTGCGACCGGCCGCATCGGCCAGGCTCAGGTGCATGTGCATGCCGGTGCCGGCGAGGTGGGCGAAGGGTTTGGCCATGAAGCACGCCTGCATGCCATGGGCGTGGGCCACGCCTTTGACCAGGCGCTTGTAGCGCACGGCCTGGTCCATCGCCGTCAGCGCATCGCCATGCTCCAGGGTAATTTCCACTTGCCCGGGGGCATACTCGGAAATCGCCGTGCGCGCCGGTATCCCCTGGGCCTTGCAGGCGGCGTAGAGGTCGGCGAGGAAGGGCTCGATCTGCTCCAGTTCGCGCAAGCCATACACTTGAGTGGCACGCGGTCGGCCGCCATCGCGGTCCAATGCCGGCTGCGGTTGGCCCTGGGCATCGCGCTGCTGATCGAGCAGGTAGAACTCCAGCTCGCAGGCCATCACCGGGTGGTAGCCGTCGGCTTTCAGGGCCTGGAGGGTGTGCAGCAGCACATGCCGGGGGTCGGCGACACTGGCCGGCAGGCCTTCGCTGGGATGCATGCTGACCTGCACGGCGGCAGTGGGCACCCTGCGCCAGGGCAGACGCACCAGGCTGCCTTCAAGTGGGTAGGCGCGGCAGTCGATGTCGCCGACGTCCCACACCAGGCCGGAGTTTTCCACGTCGTCACCCTGGATAGTCAGGCCGAGGATGGTGCTGGGCAACGGTCGGCCCTGTTCATACACCGCCAACAGCTCGTCGCGGTGCAGCAGCTTGCCGCGTGGTACACCGTTGGCGTCGAGGATGAACAGCTCGAACAACTCGATATCGGGGTTGCTCGCCAGAAACTGGCGGGCGTGATTGGGATCGGCAAAATGCATGTAAGCGCTCGCTCGCGCGCCCTGGGTGAGGGTGCGCACGGGACCACCGCGAAACAGGCGCGGTGCGTCGGACGAAGTCAGGCAGCCACAGGGCTGCGATGGGCGTCAGGAAAAGGCGAGCGGGGTGTCCGGCGGGCGTGCATGGCGGCAGTGCCACAGCGCCCAGAAGGCCAGGATGACGTGCACCAGCGGATTCTCACCGGCACGCGCCCTGGCCTTCGCTAGCGAAGGACGTGAAGGCGGGGGCGGGGTGATCGGCTCGGCGGTCATGGGTTGGATACTCACATGCGCTGGAAGGGTGATTAAAGCGGTGAGTGGCGACGTTCACTCCTGTTATTACTAAACATTCGGATCTGTCCTGCCAATAGGGAAGTCTTTGCGCTGCCCTGTTCGGATTTGTCGGGTAGGCCGCGTCGCATGATCAGGTGAAGGTTTCACTCCCCATGCACGCCGCGACGCCGACATCGTCAATGCAGGAGCTGCCATGTCCACCCTTTCCACCCTGGCCTTCATCCTGGTCGCCGGCTGCGTGCTGGACTGGCTGTGCCGATCGACGCGCCTGCGCGATGCGGTGTGTCTGCTGTTCATGGTGGCCAGCATCACCAGTTGCACGCAGTTGGGCGAGCGCGAAATCCTGTGGCTGGACGGTCTGGACTGGACCATTTTCTTCACCCTGATCGGCACGCGACTGCTGTTCGAGCGGTCGGCGGTGTTCGAGCGTCGTCGCCCCTGACGTCCAAGCCCGCAGCGCTGCAACAGCCCCCGGCTCAGCCACCCCATCCAGCAAAGCCCGGGCAAATCTGCGACAATCGCCCACCTTCCGAATGCCGATCATGAGAAAGCAGGGCCACCTGCATCACCCAGAAGCCCCATGACTGACCACGCCATCGACACACTGCTGCACACCCTCGACCACGCCATGCTCGCCGACCGCCACCGCCTGCGGCGGCAATTGCACGAGCTGCGCAAGCGCCCCGACGAGGCCAAGCTGGCGCAGTGGGCGCAGAAGGTCCAGGCCTCCTGCGCCCAGGTCACCGCGCGCCAGCAGAGCGTGCCGAGCATCCGCTACGACGACAACCTGCCCATCGCCGCCAAGCGCGACGAGATCAAGAAAGCCCTGGCCGAACACCAGGTGCTGGTGATCGCCGGCGAGACCGGCTCGGGCAAGACCACCCAGTTGCCGAAGATCTGCCTGGAGCTGGGCCGCGGCAGCCATGGCCTGATCGCCCACACCCAGCCACGGCGAATTGCCGCGCGCAGCGTCGCCACGCGGGTGGCGGAGGAATTGGGCACGCCCCTGGGGGCGCTGGTCGGCTACCAGGTGCGCTTCGAAGACCAGAGCGATGCCAACACCCTGGTCAAGCTGATGACCGACGGTATCCTGCTGGCCGAAACCCAGCACGACCGCTTCCTCGAGCGCTACGACACGATCATCGTCGACGAAGCCCACGAGCGCAGCCTGAACATCGACTTCCTGCTCGGCTACCTCAAGACCCTGCTGCCGCGCCGTCCCGACCTCAAGCTGATCATCACCTCGGCGACCATCGACCTGGAGCGTTTCTCCCAGCACTTCGACGGCGCGCCGATCATCGAGGTGTCCGGGCGCACCTACCCGGTGGACACCTGGTATCGGCCGCTGACCAGCGAGCAGGACGAGGAAGGCAACGTGGTCGAGGACGACCTCAGCGTCGATCAGGCAATCCTTGCCACGCTGGACGAAATTGCCGCGCACGAGCGCAGCCAGGGCAAGGGCCCGGGCGATGTGCTGGTGTTCCTGCCCGGCGAGCGCGAGATTCGCGACGCCGCCGAGATCCTGCGCAAGGCGCAGTTGCGCCATACCGAGATCCTGCCGCTGTACGCGCGGCTCACCCCGGCCGAACAGCAGAAGATCTTCCAGTCCCACAGCGGCCGGCGCGTGGTGCTGGCCACCAACGTCGCCGAAACCTCGCTGACGGTGCCCGGCATCCGCTACGTGATCGACAGCGGCACCGCCCGTATCAGCCGCTACAGCTACCGCGCCAAAGTCCAGCGCCTGCCCATCGAGGCCGTGTCGCAAGCCAGCGCCAACCAGCGTAAAGGGCGCTGCGGACGGGTCGAGCCGGGGATCTGCATCCGCCTGTACAGCGAAGAAGATTTCAACGGCCGCCCGGCGTTCACCGATCCCGAGATCCTGCGCACCAACCTGGCGGCGGTGATCCTGCAGATGCTGCACCTGCGCCTGGGCGCCATCGACGCCTTCCCGTTCATCGAACCGCCGGATGGCAAGGCCATCAGCGACGGTTTCAACCTGTTGCAGGAGCTGTCGGCGGTCAACCGCGAGAACCAGTTGACCCCGCTGGGTCGCCAGTTGGCGCGCCTGCCGATCGACCCACGCCTGGGCCGCATGCTGCTCGAAGGCGCCCGCCAGGGCAGCTTGCAGGAAGTGCTGATCGTCGCCAGCGCGCTGTCGGTGCAAGACCCGCGCGAACGTCCGCCGGAGCGCCAGCAGGCCGCCGACCAGGCCCATGCCCAGTGGAAGGACGTCGATTCGGACTTCGCCGCGCTGGTCAACCTGTGGCGCGGCTTCGAGGAGCAGCGCCAGGCGCTCACCGCCAATCCGCTGCGCAACTGGTGCCGCAAGCAGTTCCTGAACTACCTGCGCCTGCGCGAGTGGCGCGATGCCCACCGGCAGTTGTCGCTGATCTGCCGCGACTTGCAGCTGACGGTGAACAAGGAGCCGTGCGACTACCCGCGCCTGCACAAGGCGATCCTCAGCGGCCTGCTCAGCCAGATCGGCCACAAGGCCGAAGAGGGCGACTACCAGGGCGCGCGCCAGCGCCGCTTCTGGGTCCATCCGTCCTCCGGCATCGGCCGCAAGCGCCCGCAATGGCTGATGGCGGCGGAATTGGTCGAGACCACCAAGCTGTACGCGCGCATGGTGGCCAAGATCGAGCCAGACTGGATCGAACCGCTGGCCGGGCACCTGATCAAGAAGAACCACTTCGAGCCGCACTGGGAGAAGAAGCGTGGCCAGGTGGTGGCCTACGAGCAGATCACCCTGTACGGGCTGATCATCGTCGGCCGTCGCCCGGTGCATTTCGGGCCGATCGATCCGGCGACCTCACGCGAGCTGTTCATCCGCGAAGGCTTGGTGGGCGGCGAAATCCAGTCCAGGGCCAAGTGCCTGGCGGCCAACAAGCGCCTGCTCGAACAACTCGACGAACTGGAAGCCAAGGCGCGCCGACGCGACATCCTGGCCGACGAAGAAACCCTCTACGCCTTCTACGAGGCGCGCCTGCCACAGGAGATCCACCAGAGCGCGACCTTCGACAGTTGGTACCGGATGAACAGCCAGAAGGACGCCGACCTGCTGATCATGCGCGAGGAAGACGTGCTGGCCCGCGAAGCCAGCGAAGTCACCGCCGCGCAGTACCCGGATCACCTGCAGGTGGGCGATCTGCGCCTGCCGCTGAGTTACCACTTCGAACCCAATCACCCGCGCGACGGGGTCACCGTGCGGGTGCCGGCGCCGTTGCTGCCGACCTTGCCGGGCGAGCGCCTGGAGTGGCTGGTGCCGGGGCTGCTGGAGGCCAAGTGCGTGGCGTTGGTGCGTAACCTGCCCAAGGCGTTGCGCAAGAACTTCGTGCCGGTGCCGGACTTCGTCAAGGCCGCGCTGGCGCGACTGAGCTTCGGCCAGGGTGCGCTGCCCCAGGCGCTGGGTCACGAGCTGTTGCGCATGACCGGCGCCCGCGTGTCCGACGAAGCCTGGGCCGAAGCGGCCGGGCAGGTCGAAGGGCACCTGCGCATGAATGTCGAAGTGGTCGATGGCCAGGGCAAGTTTCTCGGCGAGGGCCGCGACCTGGCCGAACTCACCGCCCGCTTCGCCGCCGCCAGCCAGGCGGCGCTGGCCCTGCCACGCACTGAAAAGACCGAGCAGCCGGTGCAGGCCAAGGCCTTCTGCGAAGTGGCGCAGACCGCCCAGCAGAAGATCGCCGGCCTGTCGCTGACCGTGTACCCGGCCTTGGTTGAAGACGCGGGGCGTGTGCGCGAGGGGCGCTTCTCGACCCAGGCCGAAGCCCAATTCCAGCACCGCCGTGCCCTGCAGCGCCTGTTGCTGCAGCAACTGGCCGAGCCCGCCAAGTTCCTGCGCGGCAAGCTGCCGGGGCTGACCGAACTGGGGCTGCTGTACCGCGAGCTGGGCCGCATCGACGCGCTGGTCGAAGATATCCTGCTGGCCAGCCTCGACAGCTGCGTGCTGGAAGGCGAAACCACGTTGCCGCGAGACGGCGCCGCGCTCGCTTCGCTGGCCGAGCGCAAGCGCGGTGACTGGACCGAGCATGCCGAGCGCCTGGCGCGCCAGACGCTGGAGGTGCTCAAGCTCTGGCACGGGCTGCAGAAGCGCTTCAAGGGCAAGATCGACCTGAGCCAGGCCGTGGCCTTGAACGACATCAAGCAGCAGTTAGCCAACCTGGTCTACCCAGGCTTCGTGCGCGAAACCCCGACGCAGTGGTTCAAGGAGCTGCCGCGCTACCTCAAGGCCGTCGAACTGCGGCTGGAGAAGCTGGGCGCGCAGGTGCAGAAGGACCGGGTGTGGAGCGGCGAGCTGGGCACCCTGTGGACCCAGTACAAAGCCCGTGCCGACAAGCACGCCCAGGAGGGCAAGCGCGATCCGGAACTCACGCTCTACCGCTGGCTGCTGGAGGAGTACCGGGTGTCGCTGTTCGCCCAGCAACTGGGGACCAAGGTGGCGATTTCAGACAAACGTCTGAGCAAGCAATGGGCGCTGGTGGAGGGTTAAACTGCGCCGATTTGTGGCACACTTGGCGCAATTTTGGTCCGGCGATGCGGGCCTCGTCGCGGTTGAACCCGCGCCTGCGGGCGGCGGGTTCGGTTGCGATCCTGCTGCAAGCTGTCCATCCGACTACAAATTGGCACTGACGTGCCACAGACCAGAGGAACGACCGTGCACAACGTCGTGATCAGCGGCACCGGCCTGTTTACCCCGGCCCAGAGCATTTCCAACGAAGAACTGGTGGAGTCTTTCAACACCTGGTCGCAACAGTTCAACTATGACAACGCCGAAGCCATCGAGCGTGGCGAACTGGAGGCCGCGCCGCTGTCCGACGCGGCGTTCATCGAGAAAGCCTCGGGCATCAAGAGCCGCTTCGTCATGGACAAGGCCGGCATCCTCGACCCGCAGCGCATGAAACCACGCCTGCCGGAGCGCGCCAACGACGAGCCGTCGATTCTCTGCGAAATGGCCGTGGCCGCCGCCCGCCAGGCGCTGGAACGTGTCGGGCGCAGCGCCGCCGATGTCGACGGGGTGATCGTCGCCTGCTCCAACCTGCAGCGCGCCTACCCGGCCATCGCCATCGAAGTGCAGCAGGCGCTGGGCATCCAGGGCTTCGGCTTCGACATGAACGTGGCCTGTTCCTCGGCCACCTTCGGCATCCAGAACGCCGCCAACGCCATTCAACTCGGCCAGGCCCGGGCGATCCTGGTGGTCAACCCAGAGATCTGCACCGGGCATTTGAATTTCCGCGATCGCGACAGCCACTTCATCTTCGGCGACGCGGCCACGGCGGTGCTGCTCGAGCGGGCCGACCAGGCCACCTCGGCGCACCAGTTCGACGTCGTCAGCACCAAGCTGCTGACCACCTTCTCCAACAACATCCGCAACAACTTCGGTTTCCTCAACCGTGCGGCTGAAGAGGGCGAGGGCAGCACGGACAAACTGTTCGTGCAGGAAGGCCGCAAGGTGTTCAAGGAAGTCTGCCCGATGGTCGCCGAGCTGATCGGCAAGCACCTGGCCGACAATCAACTGCAGCCTGCCGACGTCAAGCGCTTCTGGCTGCACCAGGCCAACCTCAGCATGAACCACCTGATCGTCAAGAAGCTGCTGGGGCGCGAAGTGAGCGAGCAGGAAGCGCCGGTGATCCTCGACCGCTATGCCAACACCAGCTCGGCCGGTTCGGTGATCGCCTTCCACCTGTATCAGGATGACCTGGCGCCGGGTTCGGTGGCGGTGCTGAGCTCGTTCGGCGCGGGCTATTCGATCGGCAGCGTGATTCTGCGCAAGCGTTGATCGCGGCGGCGTTGATCGCCGCCCGCCTGTGCAGCAGACGAAAAAAAGCGGAAAGCGCCGGATGGGGTTCGGCACTTCCCGCTGAGCTACGCAGGGGAGCGTTCGGTTAGAACTTGGCTTCCAGGTCGACCTGCAGGGTATCGACGTCTGCATCGGTGTTCGGCAGTTGCGAACGGTCGGTCTTGGCCATCAGATAGGCTGCGCCGACGGCGAAGTTCTTGTCGATCTCGTAGCCGACCTTGAACTTGTGACCGCGAGCACCGGTGAAGCCGTTGCCGAAGTCCGAATCGGTGAAGGCGCTGACCACGGCGTTACGCTGCACGTCGCGGTAGTTGTAGTCCATGCTCCAGGCACCGACCTTGGTCTTCAGACCGGCCAACCAACCTTTGTCTTCGCCGTCGGTGCTTTCGGTGTTCTTGACGAACTGACCGTAGGCGGCCAACGGGATGGCGAAGCCGGTGAAGTCGATCTGACCGAAGCCTTCGACCAGGTTGAACTCGTTGGTGGTGTTGCCGAACTGGCGCAGGGCCGCCGATTCCTTGTCGTTGTCATAGCCGTAGACGCTGCCGCCGACGGTGAGCTTGAGGGTATCGGCTGGCGCGAAGCGAGCACCCAACTGACCGTGGTACAGCTGAGCGTCGTGCTTGAACTGCACGCCGTCGCCGTCGACGTTGTCCTTGAGCATGTAGTGACCGGCGCTGCCGAACAGTTCGGTGCCGCCCAGGTTGGTCTTGTAGGTGACGGCCACGCCTTCGGGGTTCAGGTCGCTGTCCCAGATGATGTCGCCCATGCTCACCCACGGCTGCTGCATCTTGCCGCCGATCAGGTGCAGGTTGGGGATGGCGGTGGGGTGCCAGTCGAGGTAGGCCAGGTCGACCCACAGGGATTTCTTCTCGAAGTAGTTGTCCAGGCTCTGGTTGGTGGAGCGGCCGTCGGCGCTGCTGCCGGTGGCGATACGCACGCCAGCGTCGACCTGCGGGTTGATCTCGCTGTAGAAGCCAACACGGGCGCGAACGCGTTCGCGGTCCTGGTTGCCACTGCCGCTGCGTGGGTTGTCGACGTTGACGTCTTCGTAGCGCAGGCGCACATCGCCCTTGATCTGGGTCTTGGCGGCCCAGGCGACTTTCTGTTCGAAGGAGCTCAGGCGATCGGCCTGGGCTTTCTGGTCGACCTTTTCCTTGGTTTCTTTTGCCAGGTCGGCCTGCAGTTCGCTGTACTGCGCCTGGTTGATCGAGCCATTGGCGCGGAGCATTTCGAGCAGCTTGGCGTCGACTGCAGCACTGGCCGGGGCGCTCAGTGCCAGCATCATGCCGGTGAGGCTAACTCCGGTAAGTGTAGAAACAAGACGCATAAGGTTCTCCCTGTTGAAAAGGTGTGGGGAGGCCCGTGTACGCCTCGCCCCGAGTTGGCATGTCGACGGAAAGTGCCTGGCTAGACAGGTTCTTGGCTTTCCGAAAACAGGCGCAAGTATTGCGGGGGCGGATGACAGAATAATGTCTTTTTGATGGCGCTGCGGTTAAGTCAGCTAACCTTTGGCTATAAGCGAAATCGTCATAATTTGAGCGAATCGACGCCTTTGGCGATACTGGCCGCTTGTGTCCAGGGAGTCGACGTCGTGACCAGCCTCTACAGTCTTGCCCACCTGCGCGACCTTGCGGCGCCGCAGTGGGACGCGCTGGTGCCTGCCGGCCAGCCCTTTCTGCGCCATGCGTTTCTCAGCGCCCTCGAAGACAGCGGCAGCGTCAGCCCGCAGACCGGCTGGGCCGCCGAGCACCTGGTGCTGGAGCGCGACGGCCAGGTGCGCGCCGTGCTGCCGGCGTACCGCAAATGGCATTCGTTCGGCGAGTACGTGTTCGACCACGGCTGGGCAGAGGCCTGCGAGCGCGCCGGCATCGCCTATTACCCCAAGCTGCTCGGCGCGGTGCCGTTCAGCCCGGTGAGTGGGCCGCGCTTGCTCAGTGCCGAGCCGGCCGATGCTTCACTGCTGTTGCAGGCCTTGCCCGAGTACCTGGTCAAGGGCGAACTGTCCGGGGCGCACATCAATTTCACCGACAGCGCCCTGGACCAGCAGATGATGGGGCAGCCTGGGTGGATGGAGCGCCTGGGTTGCCAGTTCCATTGGCGCAACCGGGGCTACCGCGATTTCCAGGACTTCCTCGACACCCTGGCCTCGCGCAAGCGCAAGCAGATGCGCAAGGAGCGCGAGCAGGTGGCCGGGCAGGGCATCGACTTCCACTGGCTGCGTGGCGATGAACTGGACCCGGTGCGCTGGGACTTCGTCTATCGCTGCTACGCCAACACCTACGCGGTGCGCCGCCGCGCACCCTACCTGACCCGTGAATTCTTCAGCCTGCTGGCCGAGCGCATGCCCGAGGCGCTGCGGGTGGTGATCGCCCGGCAGAACGGGCGCGACGTGGCCATGGCCTTGAGCCTGGTGGGCGGCGACAGCCTGTATGGTCGCTACTGGGGCTGCCTGGATGAGTTCGACCGGCTGCACTTCGAAACCTGTTTCTACCAAGGCATGGACTACGCCATCGCCCACGGTCTGCAACGCTTCGACGCCGGCGCCCAGGGCGAACACAAGCTGATCCGAGGCTTCGAGCCGGTACTGACACGCTCCTGGCATTACCTGCGTCACCCCGGTCTGCGCCGAGCGGTGGACGAATTTTTGCAGCAGGAGCGCGACGGGGTGAGGGCGTATGCCGAGCAGGCACGCGAGATGCTGCCGTATCGGCGAGGTTGAGTGGGGATTGTGCCGGCCCTATCGCGGGGCAAGCCCGCTCCCACAGGTACCGCGTTGCACTGACGGACAGCGCGGTACCTGTGGGAGCGGGCTTGTCCCGCGATAGGACCGGTTAGAACTCCTCAATCCACCCCGACGAACCCGCCTGTCTCCCACAGGTACCGCGTTGCACTGACGGACAGCGCGGTACCTGTGGGAGCGGGCTTGTCCCGCGATAGGGCCGGTTAGAACCCCTCAATCCACCCCGACGAACCCGCCTGTCTGGTGATGCCACAGCCGCGCATACAGACCCCGCTGCGCCAGCAACTCGGCATGGCTGCCGCTTTCGACGATGCGCCCCTGCTCCAGCACCACCAGCCGGTCCATGCGCGCGATGGTCGACAGGCGGTGGGCGATGGCGATGACCGTCTTGCCCTGCATCAGCGTCTCCAGGCTTTCCTGGATCGCCGCCTCCACCTCCGAGTCCAGCGCCGAGGTGGCTTCGTCCATGATCAGGATCGGCGCGTTCTTCAGCAGCACCCGCGCAATGGCGATGCGCTGACGCTGGCCGCCGGACAGCTTGACCCCGCGCTCGCCCACATGGGCATCGAAGCCGGTACGGCCCTGGGCGTCGGACAATTGCGGGATGAACGCGTCGGCACGGGCGCCGCGCACCGCCTCCCAGACCTCTTCCTCGCTCGCCTCCGGTCGCCCGTACAGCAGGTTTTCGCGGATCGAGCGGTGCAGCAGCGAGGTGTCCTGGGTAATCATGCCGATCTGCGCCCGCAGGCTGGCCTGGTTGACCTGGGCGATGTCCTGGCCGTCGATCAGAATGCGTCCGCCCTGCACGTCGTACAGGCGCAGCAGCAGATTCACCAAGGTGGATTTGCCCGCCCCGGACGGCCCGATCAGACCGATCTTCTCGCCCGGACGAATGTCCAGGGTCAGGCCTTCGAGCACCTTGCTGCCCTTGCCGTAATGGAAGTCCACGTGGTCGAAGCGTACGGCGCCGCGCTCGACCTTCAGCGCCGGGGCGTTCGGCGCGTCGGTGACGGTCACCGGCTGGGCGATGGTCTGCAGACCGTCCTGAACCATGCCGATGTTCTCGAAGATGCCGTTGACCACCCACATGATCCAGCCGGACATGTTGACGATGCGGATCACCAGGCCGGTGGCCAGGGCGATGGCGCCGACGCTGACCAGCGACTGGCTCCACAGCCACAGCGCCAGGCCGGTGGTGGCCACCACCAGCAGGCCGTTCAGCGTGGTGATCACCACGTCCATGCTGGTGATCACCCGCGACGCCAGTTGGGTCTTCTCGGTCTGCTCGGAGATCGCCTCGCGGGCGTACTGCTGTTCGTGGTCGGTGTGGGCGAACAGCTTGAGGGTGGCGATGTTGGTGTAGCCATCGACGATGCGCCCCATCAGCTTGGAGCGCGCGTCGGAGGACACCACCGAGCGCTCTTTCACCCTCGGCACGTAGTACCACAGTGCGGCGATGTAGCCGAAGATCCACGCCAGCAGCGGAATCATCAGCCGCCAATCGGCCTCGGCGAACAGCACCAGCGAACTGACCGCGTAGATCAGCACGTGCCACAGCGCATCCACCGCCTGCACCGCTGAATCGCGCAGCGAGTTGCCGGTCTGCATGATGCGCTGGGCGATGCGCCCGGCGAAGTCGCTCTGGAAGAAGTTCAGGCTCTGCTTGAGCACGTAGCTGTGGTTCTGCCAGCGGATCAGGCTGGTCATCCCCGGGTTGATGGTCTGGTGCACCAGCAGGTCGTGCAGGCCGAAGAACACCGGCCGCAGCACCAGCACCACCACCAGCATCCAGATCAGCTCGCCGCTGTGGTCACTGAAGAAGTGGACGTTGGGCGTGCCCTGGGCCAGGTCGATGATGCGGCTCAGGTAGCTGAACAGCGCCACCTCGATCAGCGAGGCGATGAGGCCGACCACCAGCAGGGCGAGGAAGCTCGGCCATACCTGACGCAGGTAGTACAGGTAGAACGGCCAGACCGTGCTTGGCGGCGCCTCGCTGGGCGCCTCACGGAAGATGTCGATCAGTTGCTCGAAACGGCGGTACAGCATGGGTACTCCTGTCGGTCTCGCGCACAGAGGGCGTCACCTCCCGTGAGACCTGCGATCAATCGATACGTTTGGCCGACTTGATGAAGACTGGATTGGCAGGCACGTCGCGCATGCCTTTCTTCACGGTGGTCGGCGAATTGACGATCTGGTCGACCACTTCCATGCCTTGGGTGACCTTGCCGAATACGGCATAGCCCGCATCGCGGCCTGGGTTGAGGAAGTCATTGTCGGCGACGTTGATGAAGAATTGGCTGGTGGCCGAGTTCGGGTTCGAGGTGCGCGCCATCGACAGGGTGCCGCGGGTGTTCTGCAGGCCGTTGCTGGCTTCGTTCCTGATCGGATCCTGGGTGTCTTTCTGCACCATCTGTTCGGTGAAGCCACCGCCTTGGACCATGAAGCCCGGAATCACGCGGTGGAAGATCGTGTTGTTGTAGAAACCGCTGTCCACGTAGCTCAGGAAGTTCTTGGTACTGACGGGCGCTTTTTCCGCGTTCAATTCTATGGTGACCTGGCCGAGGCTAGTGTCCAGGAGCACGTGAGGGGTTTTGTCGGACGCCATGACGCTGGTGGCGAAGGCGACCGAGCAGGCGGTGAGCAGAAGTTTCTTCAGCATGGGCGCGATGTTCCTTGAGGGGGAAAATGGGCTGCGAGAAAGCGCAGCAGGGTCTGGTTGAAGACCTCGGGTTGATCCAGCGGCGTAGCGTGCCGCGAATCCTCGATGACCGCCAGCGTCGCATGGGGCATCAGGGCGACGTAGCGTTGCTTGTGTTGCACCGGGGTGTAGTCGTGGTCGGCGGCGATCACCAGGGTCGGACACTCGATGGCGCCGATGCGTTCCTGCACGCCCCAGCCGACGATGGCGTCGAAGCTCTTGAGGTAGGCGCGCTTGTCGTTGCGCGCCCAGCGCTGGGCCATGCTGCGGCGCAGCGCGGCCTGTTCAGGCTTGGGAAACAGGCGCGCGGCCAGGCCCTGGCCGACCGTCTCGACACTGAGCAGGCGCGCCAGGCTCCAGCGCTTGGCCCACCACAGCCAGTGTTCCAGGCTGCGCCGCTTGACCTCGGGCGCGCTGTTGACGATGCACAGGCTGCGCAGCCATTGCGGGTGATCGACGGCGAACTGGAAGCCGACCATGCCGCCCATGGACAGGCCGACGACATGCACCGGTCCACAGCCCAGGTGCTGGAGCAGGGCCAGCAGGTCGTCGCTGAAGGTGGCGATGCGGTAGCCGCTGCGGGGTTTGGCCGACTGCCCGTGGCCGCGCAGGTCCATCAGGATCACCTGGTAGTGCCGGCTCAGCACCGGCACCTGCCGCTCCCAATCCTGGCTGCTCGAACCGAGCCCGTGCAGCAGCACCAGCGGTTCGCCCTGGCCGTGCACCTCGTAGTGCAGACGGCATCCAGCGTGTTCGAAACGGGCCATGGCCGAGGTCCTCTCAGGCTTGTGCGGGGGCGGCGAAGGGCACGTCCAGCGGCGCGGTGTCGAAGTTGCGCAGCAACTCGATGAGGATCTGCGTAGCCGGGCCCAGGGCCTTTTCCTTGCTCGCGTAAAGGTAGAACAGCGGATGACGACTGCCACCCTGATCCAGCGGCAGCGGCTTGAGCAGACCTTCCTCGAGTTCGCGCTCGATCATGTGCCGCGGCAGCCAGGCGAAGCCCAGACCGCTGCCGACGAAGGTCGCCGCCGTGCCCAGGCTGCCCACCGTCCAGCGCTGCTCGGCGCCCAGCCAGCCGACGTCGCGCGGCTGGCTGCGCCCGGAATCGCGGATCACCACCTGCAACTGGCTTTCCAGGTCCTGGAAGGTGAGTTGGCGGTTGAGCCGGTGCAGGCTGTGCTCGGGGTGGGCGACGGCGATGAACTCCACCGTGCTCAACTCGGCGCCCAGGTAGCCGGGAATGTTGAAGCTGCTGATGGCAAGGTCCGCGATGCCGTCGTGCAGCACCTCCTCGACGCCCGACAGCACTTCTTCGCGCAGCCGTACACGGCAGCCGCGGCTCTGCGGCATGAAGGCGCTCAGGGCACGCACCAGGCGGGCGCTGGGGTAGGCGGCATCGACCACCAGGCGCACTTCGGCCTCCCAGCCCTGCTCCATGTGGTGGGCCAGGTCCTCGAGTTGGCTGGCCTGCTTGACCAGTTGCCGCGAGCGGCGCAACAGCACGTCGCCGGCCTCGGTGAGCACTGCCTTGCGCCCGTCGATGCGCAGCAGCGGCACGCCAAGTTGCTCCTGCATGCGCGCCACGGTGTAGCTCACCGACGACTGCGAGCGGTGCAGGGCCTCGGCGGCTTGGGCGAAGCCGCCGTGGTCGACCACCGCCTGCAGGGTTCGCCACTGATCCAGGGTCACGCGCGGCGCTTTCATGTTCGGCTCCTGTTGTCCTAAGCTGCGCACTCTCAAGGAGCGCGCACGATGAAAAAATGCCTGGCGATACTGATGTCGTTGCTGCCGATCACGGCGCTGGCCTATCCGATCGAGGTGCAGAAGCAGGTGGACGGCGTGAAGCTCGACTACACCGCCTACGACACCGCCCCTGACATCGGCAGCATCGCCCTGAACAACTATGGCCAGGTGCCTGCCGCCTGCAAGGTGACCTTCAGGAACGGCCCCGAAGCGCCCCGTGTGCGCCGGATCAACGTGCCCGCCGGGCGAAGCGTGGACGTGACGGCTAAATTCAATCGGCAGATCATCAAGCTGCGCATCGACGTCAACTGCCAGGCGGAATGAACGGATTAGTCGATAGATTGCAGCGATTTTTTACGCTTTTTTATCGATAGGTCAAGCTTTAGTCTCACCTCCATCGAATCGCAACCGTATTTGCCGATGGAGGCAGCCATGTCCCGCGTACTGATCGTCGAAAGCAGCGCCCGCCAGCAGGATTCCGTGTCTCGCCAGTTGACCCGCGACTTCACCCGGCAGTGGCAGGCCGCGCACCCGGCTGACACCCTGGCCCTGCGCGACCTGGCGCTGAACCCGGTGCCGCACCTGGACGCCGACCTGCTCGGCGGCTGGATGAAACCCGAGGCGCAACGCAGCGCCGCCGAGGTGCAGGCGCTGCTGCGCTCCAACGAACTGACCGACGAGTTGCTGGCTGCCGACGTGCTGGTGCTGGCCGCGCCCATGTACAACTTCACCATCCCCAGCACGTTGAAGGCCTGGCTCGACCATGTGCTGCGCGCCGGCATCACCTTCAAGTACACCCCCACCGGGCCGCAAGGTCTGCTCAGCGGCAAGCGCGCCATCGTGCTGACCGCTCGCGGCGGCATTCATGCCGGCGCCAGCAGCGACCACCAGGAACCCTACCTGCGCCAGGTGATGGCGTTCATCGGCATCCACGACGTGACCTTCATCCACGCCGAAGGCCTGAACATGAGCGGCGATTTCCACGAGCAGGGCCTGAACCAAGCCAAGGCGAAACTGGCGGCGGTTGCCTGAGACGCTGGGGCGAATCCATTCCCAACCCCTGACACCTGTTGCTCCTTTGGGTGTGTCAGCCCGGCCATGCACATGGCCGGGCTTTTTTTATAGCGCTTTGTGAATCGCCGCGCGCACTTACCAACCGGCCACGCCGCCGTCGCCCGCCAGCACCTGGCCCTGGGCCCGCAGTGCCTCGATCAGGAAGAACGTCGCGCAGGGCGTCTCCACCAAGTGGGTCTGCTGTGGGCCGATGCGGTAGCTGTGGCCCACGAAACGGCCGCGCTTGACCTCGGGCGACAGCAACCCGCCGATCTGCCGACAGGCCAGTTCGCACCAGGCATTGCGCCCTGGCAGGCATTGCCACAGGCGCAGCAGCGCCAGCGAGGCGATGGCGATGGCGCAGGGGTCCGCCTCGTTGGCGCGCAGGCGCCCGGCGGCGGCCTGGGCGCCCCAGCGCTGGGTCCAGTACTCGCACGCCCGCGCGGCGGCCTCGGCGTATTCGCCGCCGTACCGGCCCACGGCTTCGGCCAGGCCCAGCATCGCCCAGGCCTGACCACGCGCCCAGTGTCCGGGCGCGCTGCGCTGCCAGTGCCCGTCGGCGTGGCGCAGGGCCTGGGCGGCCCAGGCGCCTGAGGGCTCGGCCAGGCTGTGCAGGCAGCGTTGTAGATGCCGGCGCGCCAGGTCTGCGTGGCTCGCCACGGGGCTGCTGTGCAGCAGCGCCAGGGTCGGGGCCAGGGCATCGACATCGAGGGTGGCCGCCCCTGGCTCGCCTGCGCCCAGGCCGGTGCCCAACCACCAACCGCCCAAGCCAGGATCGAAGTCGGCGGCCAAGGCAGCGGCGGCGCGCTCGGCCAATTGCCGCGCTTTCGCGCCGTCTGGATGGCGGGCGGCCAGGCCGGCGCCGTACCAGAACACGAAGCTGCGGTTGAGGCTGGGTTCGGCCAGTTGCCCGTGCAGGCGTTCGCTCCAGGCCTGGGCTTCGGCCAGGTCAGTGGCCTGCCCGCTGAGCCCGGCGCGGCGCCACCACAGGGCAGCCCAGAAACCGCCCAGCCACGAGCCGCGCCGCGACAGCTTCCACGGCCTGTCGGGGGCCAGGCGATACAGCGGAAACTGCCCGTCGCACTGCTGCGAGACCCGCCCCAGCGGCGCCAGCAAGGCCTCGATGACCGCCTGACGCTTACGCTGTTCCGGCATCGCTGCAGCCCTCCTGCGTGCGCCGCGCCCGGTACAGGCTGCGGCACAGTCCGGCGCCCACGCACAGCGCCGCCATCAGCAGTGTCCAGCCTGCCGTGAAACCACCGGGCTGGCGCAGCAGCGCGGCGAACAGCGGCGGTCCGAGCGCGATGCCGCCGAAGAAACCCAGCGACAGCAGCCCGGCGCTGCCGGCCACGCCACCGAAGCGCGGCTCGCGCAGCAGCATGCTCATCGCCACCGCATTGCTTGCCACCAGGCTCAACCCCATGCCCAGCACGGCGCCCCACAGCGGCCAGAGCCGGCCCGGCGCCGCCTGCTGCAACAGCAGCACGGTGACCAGGGCGAACAGGAACAACCCGCCGAGCAGCGCGGTTTCATCGCGCAGCGCCGCGCCCAACGGGGTCAACAGCAGGCGCGAGAGGATGCCGGTGATGCCGAAGCCGCTGATCATCAGGCCAATGGTGGCCGGGGCGACGCCAAGACCGCTCGCATACACGCCAAAGAAGGTGATGAACGCCGACAGGCACAGCCCCGCGCAGCCCTGGATCGCCATCAGCCGCAGCAGCCAGCCATTGGGCCGCTGCACGCGCAGCGCGGTCTTGGCCGGTGTGGCCGGTGCGGCGATCTGCCGAGCCACCCCCAGCGCCAGCAGCAGCGCCAGCGGTGCCCAGCAGGCCAGCGCCAGGCGCCAGCCCAGCGCTTCGCTGAGCGCCGGCAAGGCAATGCCTGCCAGCAGCGCCGACGCCTGCACCCCGGCCTGCTTGATACCGACCAGGCTGGCCCGTGGCGCATCGGCGGTCTGCGCGATGGCCTGATTGGTGGCTGGGTTGGCCAAGGCCTGCGCCGCGCCACAGAACAGCAGGGCCACCACCAGGCCGACGAAGCCCGGCAGCACCAGCACCAGGCTGAACGACAACGCCACCAGCACGAACAGCGCGCGCAGCCCGTTGCGCGAGCCGATGCGCTGCACCAGCGCCCCGGCCCACGGCGACAGCAGCGCGGCCAGGCCGAAGGCGCTGGTGGTCAGCCAGCCCAGTTGCTGGCGGTCGATGCCCAGGTCGGCGATCAGTTGCGGGCCGAGCACGCCGAGGGCATAGAACACCATCATCGGCAGGCCCATGGCGCAAGTGAGCAGGGCCGCCAGCGGCATGTGCCGGTTCATGGCGCCCCCTTGCCGTGCAGGTGCATGGAGGGCGCCAAGGCATCGAAGGCCACACCGGGTTGCGTGGCCTCCAGCAGATCGCGGCCCAGGGTGCTGATCAGTGCATCGTCGGTGCCGTCGAGGATGTGCGTGGTGCGCGCGCCGCGATAGATGCCCGACAGCGGCGACAGCTCGCTCAGGCCCTCGGCGCCCATCACCTGGATCGCCGAGTCCACCGCCAGCGACAGCGCTTCGCTGGCCGCCAGCTTGGCCAGGTTGACCTCGATGGCGTTGGCCTGGCCGCGGTCGAGCTTGGCCGCCGCATCCTGCAGCAGGCCGCGTGCGCTGGCGATTTCACGAAAGCTGCGGTACACCCGGGCGCGCACCAGTTGCTTGTCGGCCAGCCGTGCCTGGGCGCCGCGCGGCGAGTGTACCCGTGCGCACAGCGCGTCGAAGCAGCGCTGGGCCAGGCCCAGCCAGTGCGCCGCGCGCAGCAGGCGGCCCAACCCCAAGCGCTGCTGCATCAGCGCCAGGCCCTGGCCCGGTGCGCCCAGCACCTGGTCGGGCTGCACCCGCACCGCTTCCAGGTGCACCTCGCCCTGACCCTGCTGGCGACCGAGCAGCGCCAGCGGCCGGACGAAGCGAAACCCTGGACTGTCGCAGGGCACCACCAGCATCGACAGCGCCGACTGCAACGGACCGTCGTCGGTGCGGGCGATCACAGTGGCGAAGTCGGCCCGCTCGGCGCGGCAGATGAACCACTTGCGCGCCGTCAGTTGCCAGTGGTCGCCTTGCCAGCGCGCCTGGCTGTTCAGCGTGGCCGGGATCGAGCCGATGCTGTCCGGCTCGGACATCGCATAGCAGGGCACTTGTTCGCCGCGCACCAGCGGCAGGTAGAAGCGCTCGCGCAGGCTCGGGTTGGCGTGGCGGGCGAGCATGTGGCAGTCCAGCGTGGCGTCGCAGCCCAGCAGCGCCGGGGCGAATTCGCTGCGTCCTTCCTCGGCGGCCACGGTCAGGTAGTCCACCAGGCTGGCGACCCGGCCGCCGTCGGCCACGGGATAGAAATTGCCGAACACGCCCTCGGCCTTGGCCTGAGCCTGCAACTGGGCCGTCAACCTCGCCGCCGCCGCATCGCAGCGGCCCAGCTCGGCTTCGCGCGGCAGCACCTGCTGCTCGACGAAGTGGCGCACCCGCTGCGCCAGGTGGGAGACATTTTCGCAGGCCATGGCTCAGCCCACCTGCCGCACGGGCTCGGCCAGGCCGGCAGCGTCGGCGGCCAGGGCGCGTTTGTCGACCTTGCCGGCCGGCGTCAGCGGCAGGTGGCGGTAGAAGCGCAGGTACTCCGGCAGCTTGTTCACCTCCAGGCCCTGTTCGCGCAGGAACCCGGTGATGTCCTGCAGGGCGAAGCGCTGCGCGCCTTCGCGCAGGGTCACGCACAGGCACACGCGCTGGCCCAGGTCCGGGTCGGGCACCGGCACGCAGGCGACGCTGACCACGTCCGGGTGCGCCATGGCCAGCCCTTCGATCTGCACCGGGCTGATGTTGGCGCCGCCGCGAATGATGATGTCTTTCTTGCGCCCGGCCAGTTTCAGGTAGCCCGCCGGATCGATGAAGCCCAGGTCGCCCGTGCGCACCCAGCCCTCGGCGTCGCGGTAGCGCTCGTCCAGCTCCGGCGCGTTGACGTACTGCATGGGGCTCAGTGGCCCGCGCGCGGTGATTTCGCCGACGCTGCCAGGCGGCACCTCGCGGCCCAGGTCATCGACGATGCGGATCTCGCACACCGCCGGATTGGGTTTGCCGACGCTGCCCAGCACCACCTCCAGCGGGTCGTCCAGGGTGTTGTGGCAGTTCACCCCGTCGGCCGAGCCGTAGAGGCTGATGAAGCCGCAGCCGAAGGCCTCGGTGCAGCGCAGCACGGTGGCCTCGTCGATCACCGAACCGCCGCAGATCAGCCCGCGCAGGCTGGACCTGTCGATCTCGGCCAGGGCCGGGTCGGCGGCGATGCGCTGGAGCATGGTCGGCACGCCGAGAATGAAGCTCGGGCGCAGGCGTTCGATGGCCTTGATCGCCTCGCTCACCTCGAAGCGCGGCAGCACCACCAGCGAGCCGCCCAGCCAGCTGAGCACGCCGAAGGTGGCCGTGGAGCCGAACGAAGAGCCCAGCGGCACCAGGTACAGGCCCCGGAACTCGGCGCCGTCGTCGCTGATGCGTTGCAGGAAGCGACCGCGTCCGCCGATCAGCGCGTTGTGCGAGTAGGCTACCAGTTTCGGCTCCGACTCGGTGCCCGAGGACACCAGCAGGCGCACCGGCGAATCCGGGCACACCCGAGGCAGGCTGGTGCTGTCGATGGGCGTGTGCTCGAACAGTGCGTCGAGGGTCGACCAGCCCGCGCGTGGCGCGCCGTCGACGATCAGAAAGCGCAGCGACAACAGGGTCGGGCGCAGCGACTCGATCACCTCGCACAGGTCGATGTCGGCGTACTGCGCCGGCACGATCACCGCCCGCGCATCGCAGCGGCGCACCAGGGCCTGGATGTCCAGCTTGCCGCGCCCCGGCGGGAAGGGCGCGACGATGGCGCCCAGTGCTGCCACCGCCAGGTCGATGGCGCAGCAGCGCCAACTGTTGCTCAACTGGTAGGCCACCACGTCGCCCGCGACGATTCCCGACTGGCGCAGACTGCCGGCCAGGCGCAGGGCCGCGCCGAGCAGTTCGGCGTAGCTGACGTGGCCCTCCGGCGACAGCACCGCGGGTTTGTCCGGCGTCTCGCCGGCGCGCTCGCGGAACAGGTCGAACACATCGCGGTTCGGGTAGCTGCCGTCTTCGCGCCAACGACGACGGGCGTTCTGGGGTACCAGGTCAATGATGCCGGCGGTGTTCATGTGAAACTCCACGGTGATTGAACGGATCGGTAGGTGCGCTGGCCGAAGCAGTCGGCCAGGCAAGGGTCGTTGGCCAACGCGGCCAGGTCTTGATGCACGCGGCTGGCGGGAATCCCGGCCTGTTGGCAGCGTCGTTGCCAGTGTTCGGCATCGGCGCTGGCCAGGCGCCGTGGCAGGTCCTGGGCCTCGCAGGGGGCGCCGAGCAACTGGTCGAGGGCGCGTCGCTGGGCGCGGGTCTGGCAGTCCACCGCCAGCAGGCCGTGGCCGGTCTCGAACACGCCTTGCAGCAGGCTGGGTGGGTTGGCGCTGTCGCTGGCCAGCAGCAGGTCGGCGGCGCCGAGCAGGGTGCTCTGCACCTGGCTGCCGCGTGCGTGCAGGCAGCGGTCGAGCAGGGCGGCGCAGACGCCTTGGGCGCTGATCACCCCGCCCAGCACATCGAGTGCGGTGAACAAGGTGCCGCCGCGCGAGCCACTGGCGCGGGCGATGCGTTCGGCCACGCCAGACCAGGCCTGTACGGTGAAGTCGGTGCCCGGCGCCTGCACGCCAGCGTCGCCCCAGCCGCCGGCATAGGCATGCACCAGCGACGGGTGCCGCGCGTGCAGGTCGGCGGCGTCCAGGCCGAGCTCGGCGGCCTTGCCCGGCGCCCAGTTATGCAGGAACACGTCGGCCTCGGCGCACAGCGCGTCGATTTCGGCGCGGCCGGCGGCGGACTTGATGTCCACCTCGCGCACCGACTTCAAGTGATTGAGCGCATCGAAGCGCACCGAGCAGCCGTCGGCGCACGGCGGCATATTGCGTAGCGGATCCCCGCCCGGCGGCTCCAGGCGAATGACCTCGGCGCCGAGCAGCGCCAGCAGGTGGCCGGCCAGCGGGCCTTGGATGCGCCGGCACGACTCCAGCACGCGAATGCCCTGTAACGGCAGCGCGCCGGGCACGCTGGTGGACCGTGCCTGCGCTTGCGGCCCGGGCGTCAGGCGCCAGGGGCTGGACAGGCTGGCACGGTAGTCGGCGTCGGCTTGGCGTTGCGCCGGGCTGCGCAGGGGCACCAGCGCCACACCGCTGGCCTGCGCCTGGGCCTGGATCCGCGCCAACGGCAGGGCGGCCAGTGCGTCCAGGCACTCGGCGGGCATCGCTGCCACGGCCCTGGCATAGCGCAGCAGAAAGTGCTGCCAGGCTTTGCCTGCAAGGCTGTCGCTGATACCGAGCGCGCGCCAGAAGTGCCGCCACGGTTGGCTGTCGAGGGTTTCCAGTTCGAAGGCCGCGCCCTCCAGCGACACGAACGGCGGCCGGGCGAAGGCATCGTCCTGGCCGGGCAGCAAGCGCTCGGCGTCCTCCGGCGCGGTGGCGCCCGCCAGGTACTGGCCGATGCTCAACAGCGCGCCGCGCGCAGGGTCCAGGGTGACGCTGTGGAAACGGCCGCCGCGCAGTTGGCCGACGGCGGCGGCCAGCGTGGCTTGCCAGGCCAGCGCTGCGTTCAGGCTGGCCAGGTAGTTCACCCCCAGTGCCTGCGCTCGGCCACTGGCGCGACCATGCACCGACATCAGGCCGCAGGCGGCCTGCAGGGTGAATTCGCTGGTCAGTTCCAAGGGCAGTGCAGTCGGCATCGCCAAGTGCGTGTGCAGCGGTTGCAGATCGGGGTGCAGCAGGTGCAGTGCCGGCCCTTCGGCCAAGCCGTCGAGCGAACGCAGGCCAAGGCACTCGCCGTGCTGCTGCAGGGCGCGGCTCAGGCCCTGCCAGGCAGGCAGGGAGGGGCCGCTGCGCCAGCGCAGGCTGGCGTCATCGAGGATACGGGGCATGGGCGGATCTCGCGGACAGGGGACGGGCGAGCAGGCTTCGCGGGCGTACCCGCGAAGGGCTGGAGGGGCTTCAGCCGCCAGCGACGGCCGGCAGCACGGTCAGCTGGTCGCCCGGACGGGTCGCCGTGGCCAGCCCGTCGGCGAAGCGGATGTCGTCATCGTTGACGTAGATGTTGACGAAGCGGTGCACCTGGTCATCGTTGACCAGCCGCGCCTTGATGCCGGGGAAGCGGCTGTCCAGGTGCTCGATGATGTGGCGCACCGTGTCGCCCTCGGCCTGAACCTGTTTCTGCCCTTCGGTGAGCGGGCGCAGCAGGGTGGGAACCATCACTGAAACCGACATGCGAATCTCCTTCTTTGCGTGTGGGGCCGCCGTGGCGGCCGGTTCATGGCTGGACGGACAGCGGTTCCTCGAACACCCGCCCGTCGATGATGCGAAAGCTGCGCGCCGCATGCCGGGCCTCGGCCCAGGTCGAGACGATCAGGTAATGCACCTGGCCGTCGCTGGCATGGGCGATGTCCTCGCGGCTGGGCCAGGCTTCGCTGGCGGTGTGCGAGTGGTAGATCACCCGGCAGTCCTCGTCGCGCTGGTCCAGCTCGCGCCAGACCTGCAGTTGCTCGCGCGGATCGAAGCTGAACCAGGTCGGGCTGGCCGCCTGGTTGCGCAGCGGCACCACGCGCTGGGCCAAGGCCTGGCCACTGGCGGCGGCGATCAGGCCGCAGGCTTCGATCGGATGCGCGGCGCGGGCCAGGCGCTGAACCTCGGCCAGCGCCTGGGCGCTGATGCGCAGAACCATGTGGCTGTCCTCAATAGCTCGGCAGGGCCGGCTCGACGTCACGCACCCAGGCCAGCACGCCGCCTTCCAGGTCGCGCACCTTGCCGTGGCCCAGGCGTTGCAGGTCGCCGGCCACCGCGCGCGAGCGCATGCCTGACTTGCAGGTGATCACCAGGTCGGTGTCGTGGCCGTAGCGCTCGACGATCTGCGCCGCCACCTGCTCGGACTTGGGCATGAGCACGGCGCCGTCGATGCGCACGATGTCCCATTCGGTCGGCTCGCGGACATCGATGATCACCGGCGCGCGCCCGGCGTCCTGCAGCGACTTGAGCTGCACCGCGCTGATCGCCGGCACCCGCGGTGCGTCGCTGGCCGCCGGCCGGTTCAGGCCGCACAGCGCCTGGTAGTCGCCCAGGGCGGTGACCGCCTGGCGTTGCGGCAGGCGCCGCAGGGGCAGTTGGCGATAGCTCATCTGCAGCGCGTCGTAGACCATCAGGCGGCCCAGCAGCGGTTCGCCGATGCCGGTCAGCAGCTTGATCGCCTCGGTGGCCATGATCGAGGCGATGGCCGCGCAGAGTACGCCGAGCACGCCGCCTTCGGCGCACGAGGGCGCCAGTTCCGGCGGTGGCGGCTCGGGGTACAGGTCGCGGTAGTTGAGGCCGCGACCGTCGGGTGCGTTTTCCCAGAACACCGAGGCCTGGCCTTCGAAGCGGAAGATCGAGCCCCAGACGTAGGGCTTGTCGGCCAGGATGCAGGCGTCGTTGACCAGGTAGCGGGTGGCGAAGTTGTCGGTGCCGTCGAGGATCAGGTCGTAGCCGCTGAACAGCTCCACGGCCATGTCCGCTTCCAGGCGCTCGGTGTGGGTGCGCACCTTCACCAGTGGGTTGAGGCGGGCGATGGCCTGGCGTGCGCTTTCCACCTTGAGCTCGCCCAGGTTGTCGACGGTGTGGATCACTTGGCGTTGCAGGTTGGACACATCGACCCGGTCGAAGTCGATCACGCCCAATGTGCCGATGCCGGCCGCGGCGAGGTAGAGCAGGGTCGGCGAGCCCAGGCCGCCGGCACCGATGACCAGCACCTTGGCGTTCTTCAGACGACGCTGGCCGATGACGCCGATGTCGGGAATCAGCAGGTGGCGGCTGTAGCGGTTCACTTCTTCGCGGCTGAGCTCGGCAGCGGGCTCGACCAGAGGCGGTAGGGTCATATCGCTTTCTTCCATTCAGTAGATACGAACTGGAACCATTTTCAATTGCGGCGACCGTCGATTCAATCCGTTGGTCGGGCCGATTCGTATGGCAAAGCGCGGGAAAACTATGGGGTTCGGTGGGCGGTGCTGCTGGGTAGGGTTGGGGGCTGCTGCGCAGCCCCGAATGCCTCACCCAAGGCCTTACGACTGGAACGTCGCCAAGTCCTCGCACACGGCGGCGAACGCGGCGAGGAAGTGGTCGGCCTCCTCGCGGCTGAGCACCAGCGGGGGCTGGATGCGCATCACCCGGTTGTTGTTGGCGGTGACGAAGGTGAGCACGCCGTGCTCCTGGGACAGCTTGGTCATGAAGCGCAGCACGAACATGTCCTCCAGGCTCTGCTCCACCGCCTCGGCGGCCGCTTCGAGATGCGCGCGGGCCGCGCCGGAGAGCATGCGGTAGGTGGCCATGGCCTGGCCGGGGATGCGTCCGGCCAGTTCCTTGACCAACGCCTGCACGCCGCCCTGCAGATCCTGCTGGAACTCGATGGCCAGCATCAGCCCGCGGCCACGCACCGCCACCAGGAACGGATAGCGCTCCACCAGGTGCTGCAAGCCGGCCTGCAGGTGGGCGCCGATCTCGGCAGCATTGGCGGTCAGGTCGTCCTGCTCCAGCACGTCCAGCGCGGCCAGGGCGGCGGCGGCGGCGAAGTTGCCGCCGCCGAAGGTCGAGGTGTGCAGGGCGAAGCGGTCGATGTCGCCGTAGGCCCGCTGCCACACCGCCTCGCGCGACAGCGTGGCGCCAATCGGCACCAGCCCGCCGGACAGCGACTTGGACAGCACCAGGATGTCCGGCGCGGTGTCGTCCCACTGGCAGGCGAACAGCTTGCCGGTACGGCCCAGGCCGGTCTGGATCTCGTCGAGGATCCACAGGCAGCCGAATTCGTCGCACAGCGCGCGGACCCCGGCCAGGTAGCCCGGCGGGGGCAGAATCACGCCGCCTTCGCCCTGGATTGGCTCGACGATGAAGGCGGCCACATCGCCGCGTTCCAGGCGTGTGCGCAGCGCCTGGAGGTCGCCGAACGGCAGGCTTTCACAGCGCGGCAGCAGCGGCTCGAACGGCGTACGGTGCTTGGCCCGGCCGGTCACCGACAGCGCGCCGAGGGTCTTGCCGTGGTAGCCGTTGTCGCAGTACAGCACGCAGCGTTTGTCGCTGGCCGCCAGCGCCAGCTTGAGCGCGGCCTCCACCGCTTCGGTGCCGGAGTTGCTGAAGAACACCCGATTCAGCTCGCCCGGCGCCAGGGCCGCGAGGCGCTTGGCCAACAGGCTGGCGTGCAGCGGCGCCGACAGGTACTGGATGAAGGTGGGGAACTGCGCCTGCAGGTAGCCTTGCAGGGCCTGGCTGATGGCCGGGTGGTTGTGCCCGGTGTTGAGGCAGCCGTAGCCAGCGACGAAATCCAGGAAACGTCGCCCGTCCAGGTCGGTGAGCCAGCAGCCCTCGCCATGGCTGAACACCCGCTCGATATGGTTGAACTGGTAGAACTCGCGCAGCACCGGGTTGATGTGATCGGCGAAGCTGTTCAGCACTTCGCGGCGCAGGGCCAGCGGTTCCTCGTGCGCATCGCGGGCTTGCAAGGTGCGGCGTGGGTGGTGGTGGCGGTGCAGGCGGTCGAACGCCTCGCTGCCGAGCACCTCGCCTTCGCAGGTCATCGGCGAGGGGCTGAAACCATGGCGCTCGGCGATGCGGCCGATCTCCAGCACCTTGTCCACCGGCAGCTCGCGGCCCAGGGAGAACGGTTCGGCGCGGCCTTCCAGGGCCAGGATCATGGTTTCGGCCAGGCAGCCATTGAGGCTGCGCTTGGGCTCCAGGCCCAGGCTGCGCAGGCCCAGGTGCACGGCGGGGCTGGCCGAGACCAGGCCGGCGTCCACCAGCAGGATGTCGCGGCGCTGGTGGTCCACGGCCATCACGTCCTTGGGCAGCGCGGCGTCCAGCACCACCGAGCCCGGCAGCAAGCGACGCGGGTCGATCAGGCCGCCGCTGGAGGTGGCGGCGACGTAGAAGCGCACCTGGGCGTAACAGTCTTCGAGGTTGTCGTGCAGGCTGACCTGAGCGTGGTACTGGCTGGGCAGGTATTCGAGATTCGCCTGGGCTTGCTGGGCATTGCCCCGGTGCACCAGGCGCAAGCGGCAGCCCTGTTCGACCAGCAAGCGCGCCACCGCCAGGGCGATGGAGCCGGGATAGCCGAGCACGGCCACCTCGGCGTCCTGGGCGGCGATGCCCAGCAACCTGAGGCTGTCCATCAGGTTGGCATAGGCGGCGAAGGCGGTCAGCGAGTTGCCGGTGGTCACGGCCACATCAGCCTGCTCCAGGGTGGCCACGCCACGGTTGCCGACGATCGCGGTGAAGCCGCCCAGGCCCACCAGTTCGGCGCCTTCGGCCTTGAGCGCGGCCACGCCCTGGAGCACGCGCTCGGCGATGGCCCGTGGCTGGCGCAGCATCTGCTCGGCGGTCAGCGGCATGAACTGCAGCATCCCCGAGCACTCGGCGCCACAGGCGCTGACGATGCGGCCGAAGTCGATGAACGGCACCAGGTTGCGGCGCTGCCAGCGTTCGCGCTGGTAGCCCCAGGCCTGTTCTTCCAGGGTGCGGTCGAGCAGGTCGACCAGTTTGACCTGGTGCAGCAGGCCGGTGGAGGTGGGGTGGGCAATGAATCCGAATTTCATCAGCAGTTTTCCATGTTCAGGCGGCTCCAGGCCGTTTCCGAGACCAGGCTCAAGCCATCGCCCTCGGAGTTGTGGCCGAGCCAGACGTCGAAGAAGTTGAGGCGTCCCGGCGCGCTCAGCGCCTGGCGCAGGGTGTCGGGGCAGAAGTGCAGCAGGCGTGCGCGGCAGATGCTGATCGGGCCGAAGGCGCGCTCCTGCCACAGCGGCCCGTCGGCCAGGGGCACGTTGACCTGGCTGGCGCCGTGGCAGGCGTAGCGCTTGTCCAGGTAGGTCTGGATCATCGACAGCACACCGTTGGCCAGGTACATCACCGTGACGTTGCGCTGGGCGCCATCGGCGGCGCTGGCCAGGCTCATGGCCAGGCGCTGCTCGATGTCTGGCACCAGCGCGCGGGCGCCGTCGCCGATGAAGGCCAGCACATGCCGGCCGTCGTTGCGGGCGATGTACGGCAGCGACACCAGCGCATCGCCCATCAGTGCCCGGCCGTACCAGCCGGAAAAACCGGCGTCGGTACGCGGCAGGTTGCGCAGCGCCGAGAGGCTGCAGCG
Source organism: Pseudomonas sp. RAC1 (assembly GCF_030658255.1). NCBI lineage: Bacteria > Pseudomonadati > Pseudomonadota > Gammaproteobacteria > Pseudomonadales > Pseudomonadaceae > Pseudomonas > Pseudomonas sp. RAC1. The sequence continues at coordinate 53,967 of NZ_JAUTXS020000036.1, read as the reverse complement.
GCCGACGTCGAAGACGCCGGTATAACGGTAGCCGTCGCGCTCGATCATCTCGCCGAGCAGTTGGCCGAGGCGGTGAAAGAAGAAGTTGGGCGTCATCGGCAGGGTTTCGATCTGATCGCTGGGCAGCACTTCGCGGGTGCGTTGCAGGCGCTGCAAGCGTTCGCGGCGCGCCTTGAGCAGCGTCGGCGGGACGGCCAGGCGCGGTTCGAGGTAGTCGAGCACGGTGTCCAGGTCGAGAGTGACCGGCAACTCGCAGAACGGCGCGATGTGCTCGGCTTGGCGGTTGATCTGCACGATGTGGAACAGGCGTTGCAGACGGCCTTCGGAGTAGGGCGTGGCCGACTGGTCGATCTTGCTTTTGACGAACACCAGCCAGGGCTTGTCCGGCGTGTCCTCGGGCTGTTCCAGAAAGGCATGCACACGGCGGCTGAAGCCGTACATGGACAGCGGACCGAGGTAGTTGGCCACCGGTTCCTGGTCCTGGTAGGCGCACACGCTGCCGGGGGCGACGAGGCTGTCGGCCAGGGCGATGCCGCTGCGCCGGGCCAGCTCGACCACGCGCTGGCGCTCGCGGGCGTCGAGCCGGCCACATTGCCAGAGCACGCGCGAAGGGGCGTGGTTGAGCACCTCCAGCAGTTGTTCGAGGCTGGCCTGCTGCTGCGTGCTCAGGCCCTGGGCGGCGGGTTCGGCGGGCGCGGGTGGCGCGGGCTGATCCACCGCCGCGCGCGACTCCAGCACCGCCTGGGTGGCGAACAGGAAGGTCGGTGCCGGGCGCTGCGCCAGGGCCGCGAAGGCCTGTTCGACACAGGCCGGGGCTTCGTCGGGACGGCGTATGAAGCGCTGCCACAGGCCACGGGCGGCGATCACCTGATGGCCGTCGTTGTCCGCGTCCAGGCTGCCCTGGAAGGCAAACCACACCGATTCGGGCGAGTCGGCGCAGATCACCAGGCCCGGCGCACCGGCGCGCTTGAGATTGGCCAGGGTGCCGCGCATCTCGTCGAGCATCCCCGAGGTCATCACGATCACATAGGCGCGCTGGTACAACTGCCAGCCGGCCAGGGCGCTGACCGCCAGGGCGTGCTCGTTGCAGGCGCTGTGGAAACCGCAGGCGGTGGGCCGCAGCAGCTCGCCGAGCGAGTCGAGAAAGCCGGCGACCATGGAGCCGGTGAAGAAATGGCAGTCCCAGGCCTGGCCCCAGCGTTGGGTCATGCGCTGCTGGATGTCGCGGGCCAGCGCCACCGGCTCGCTGGTCTGCAGTGTGGTGCGGGCCAGCAGGCGGTTGCAGTAGGCGTGTTCCAGGTGGTCGACGAACAGGCGCAGCAGGTCGGCGCGGCGCAGGGCCGGGTCGGGGTGGGGCACGCGCAGCAGGCGGTTGCCACCCAGCCGTTCGAGCCAATGCTGCAGGTGCTGCGGGTCGCACAACAGCACGGCGCTGCTGGGCGAGCGCCGGGCCTCGGGTTGGGCGTCGAGCAGCGCGTGCAGCGGGTCGTGTGCGGGTTGCTGGGACAGATGGCGGGTGTCGAGCAGCACGTGGTCGCATGGGCAGGCCGAGGGCAGCGCGGCGTGGGCCTGGGCGAGGTCGTCGAAGGCCAGCAGTTCCAGCGCCAGGGCGCCTTCGCCGGCTTGCTGGCGCAGGTACGCCTCGGCCTGGCCCGCCACCTGGCGGTACAGGCTGTCCAGGTGCGCGTCCGGCCAATGCTGGCTGGCCAACGGGGTCTCGTGGCCCAACCAGTGGTTGAGCCGGTCGAGCACGGCGCTGACATCGGCCCGCAGCGCGGGGTCGCGGCTGATCAGGCAGATGCCGTAGCGGTGTGGCTTCATGGTTTGCCCTCCAGAGCGATGGCGGTGACACCGGGGGCGGCGTCATCGGGGGTGTGCAGCAAGGCGTCGGTGCTGCGGGCGATGCTGTGGCGCACCCGCCAGGCCAGCAGCAGGGCCAGCAGCAATCCGCCGCACAGGCTGGCGAGCAGGCCGCCGTAGCCCAGGCGGTCGAGCAGCAGGCCGGCGAGCACCGGCGCTGCCAGGCGGGTGATGACGAACAGGCTCGATTGCAGGCCGTAGTCGCTGGCGCTGCGCTGCTGGCGGCTGTAGAACAGGGTCAGGCCGAACATCAAGGCCGACACGGCGCCCATGCCCACGGCCAGCAGCAGTGCGCCGGCGATCAGCCACGCCGTACCCAGCCGCAGCCATACCGCCAGGCCCAGCACCAGCAGGGCGAGCAGGGCGCTCGACAGGTACAGGACGATGGCCCGCGCGGTGCCCAGCACGCCGATCAGCCGACCGCCGAGCAGGCTGGCCAGCGCACCGAGGGCGCCACCGGCGATGCCGACCACCCAGGCCACCTGTTCCAGGGCCAGGCCTTGGTCGAGCAGCAGTGGCTTGAGGTACAGCCAGGCCGCGCCGATGAACGGAAATGCGCTGAGCAGCAGCCAGGTCCACTGGCGCGCGGCCGGTTGGCTGAAGAAACTCGCCCAGTCGGTCATCACCCCGGGCGCCGCCGAGGGCTGCGCGGGCGCGCTGGGCAAGCGTCGTCCGACCCATAGCAGCACCAGCACGCCGAGCCCCAGCGCCGTGCCCATGATCGCGAACGGCGCCTGCCAGCCCAGGCGCGCCTGCACCAGCAGCATCGCGCCGCCGCCGACGATGGCACCGACGAACAGCGCGGCGGCGCGAATGCTGCCGGCGCGCACCTGCTCGCGGCGCGGCAGCCAGTGCACGGCCAGGGCATTGAGCGGGATGTCCATCCAGGTGGCGATGAGGCTGATGGCGAACGTCATGGCGAACAGTGCCAGGCGCTGGTCGATGAGGTTGTCGCGGGCGATCAGCGCGTACAGCCCGATCAGCGCCACGCTCAGCACCAGCAGCCAGCGTTGCAGGGGGGCACGGCCCAGGCGCACGCGCTGGACCGGCACCGCCAGCAGGAACTTGAACACCGCTGGCAGCCCGGCCAGTTGGAACAGCCCGATCTCGGTGCCGCTCCAGCCGTATTGGCGCATCACCAGTGGCAGGCCGAACATCAGGTAGATGCTCGGCACCGCCAGGGCCAGGTTGAGCCAGCCGAACAGCAGTTGCAGCGCAGTGAGGCGGGCGCGGGTCATGGCATCACTCCTTGGCCTTGCGGGCGATCACGGCGGTGACCGGCGTGACCGGGTAGCGGACCCCGTCGATCTGCTCCACGCCGCACCAACCGTGGTCCCGGAGCTGGCCCGCCAGTTCGCCTTCGGCCAGCACGTGGCGGCCCTGCAGGCGCATGTGCAGGTAGTACGGCAGCACCTGCGCGGCGGCCGCGCGGGCCTGGGGCACTTCGGCCTGGCAGCACACCAGCAGCCCGCCGGGGGCCAGGGCGGCGTGCAGGCGCTGCAAGGTGGCCGGCAGGTCGCGGACGAAGTGCAGCACCGAGGAACACCAGATCAGGTCGTAGCCGCGGCCGATGTCATCGCTGTCGAGGTCGCCGCCCTGCGCATGCAGGCGAGCGCTGAGGCCCGCTGCGTCGATGTTGTGCGCGGCCACCGCAGCCGTTTGCGGGTACTCGAACACGGTGCCACTGAGCGCCGGCAACTGCCGGGCCAGGGCGATGGCCACCAGGCCGGGACCGCCGCCGAGGTCGAGCAAGCGGCGCAGGCGCGGGTATTCCGGCAGGCTGGCCAGCAACGCGCAGGCGCTGTCGCAAGTGACCGCGCGCTGCTCCTGGGCGATCTGCAGACGGGCGGCATTGGCCCAGGCCTGGTCGAGCTGGACGCTGGTCGGCGTGCGCCGGGGCAGGCCATTGCGCAGGTAGTCGTCGAGTTGCGCGCCGGTCTCGCGCAGCACGCGGTGGCGGAACATCAGCGCATCGCCGCAGTAGCTGGCGCCGTCGCTGCGCAGGTGACGGTCGGCCAGCGGGCGGTTGCGGTAGTGCGCGGGGTGCTGGGTATCGCGCTCGAGCAGGCCTTGGCTCCACAGCAGTTCGAGGAAGTAGCCGGTGCTGTCGGCGTGCCAGTCCAGGTGCTGTGCCAACTGGGTGGCGGGCTTGAACTGTTGAAGGTGGTCGAACAGGCCGTGCTCCAGGGCCAGGTGCAGGGCATCGGCGCCCAGGCCACCCAGTTGCAGGTCCCAACTGGGCTGCAGCGGATGGGCGGTGGTGAGGTCCAGGGGCGCCGGGTGAGGGCGGGGGGCGTGTCGGGTCACGTTAACGTCCTGTCGTGGGCTGACCCGCGCCTTTGGGCAGGTCACGGGTCTGAAACGAAACGGGGCATGGCCGAATCGGCGGAAAGGATGGTATATATTAAATGAGAATCATTCACGTAAAGTATGCGAGCCGGAGCCGTTTCTATGCGGCGCGATGGCCGCCGACCCTCAGGGATGTCTTGATGAACACGACCAATGCCGTTTCCCGCCTGGGCCTGGATCAACCCCGCCACCGTTCGGTGAGCAGCGACGGGCGTCTGCGCCTGCAACTGGACGAGACCTACGGGCAGTGCCACACCGACCTGCTGCAACTGGAGCAGGGGCTGTCCCTGGGCCGACTGCACTACCACCCCACGCGCACGCTGGTGGAAGAGACCTGTGGTCCGCACGACGGCCATGTGATGGTGGTCACCGTGGGCTTGCAGGGAAAATCCGGCTTCATCGGCCAGGACGGCAGCACCCTGGCCTTCGAGGCCGGGCACACCACCATCACCGCCTTTCGGGCCACGCCGGGCGAGCGGCGCTACCAGGCCAACGAGACCGCTTCGCAACTGCGCGTGGTGATCGACCATGCCACGTTGTGCAAGTACGTCGGCGAGGCACGGGCGACCGAGGTGCTGGGCAGCGGGCGCCTGCATCGCCTGGATTTTCGCCGCAGCTCCCAGGCCGCCCAGGCCCATGCCGCCGCACTGGTGCGCTACCTGCAACCGGGCGGGCTGGACCCGGCCCATCGCCTGGACCTGCACATCCACACCCTCAGCCTGCTGGCCGAGCAGTTCAACCTGCTGGCACCGCAGCAGAGCAGCACGTCGGCGCTGAGCACCTGTGACATCCAGCGCATCGAGCGCGCACGCAACCTGCTGTGCGAGCAACTGGACAAGCCGCTGACCGTGGATTACCTGGCCACGGCGGTTGGCATGAACGAGCACAAGCTCAAGGAAGGCTTCCGCTACCTGTTCGATACCACCCCGGCGCGTATGCTGCTGGAGCTGCGCATGCGCAAGGCCATGACCCTGCTGGAAGCCGGGCAGCAGGTGGCGCAGGCGGCGTGGCAGGTGGGGTACAAGTACCCGAACAATTTCACCGTGGCGTTCACGCGCTATTTCGGGCGCTCGCCAAAGTCGATTTTCGGCAAGAAGCGCTGAGGGATCGGCGGGCAGCGGCCCGAGCTATTCAGCTTTGCCGCCGCCCTGGCCGGGAGCGCTGTGCGGTCCAATCGCGACACAAGGCCGCTCCCGTTGCTAAGCGGTGTGGGGATAGTCACGGGCCCTACAACTCGAAGCTGAGCCTCACGCCCACTTCGCGCGGCGGGCTGTAGACGGTCACCGCGCCGTTGAGCAGGCCCTGCGCGTCATAGCGCTTGTCCATCAGGTTGTCGACATAGGCGCTGACCGTGTACTGGCCAAACCGATACCCACCGCTCACGTCCACCAGCCCGTAACCGGGACGCTGGTAGCGATTGGCTGCATCCAGGTAGATCTTGCCCACGGCGCTCAGGCCACCTTGCACGTACCAGCCGCCATCGGCGTCGTAACGCAAGCCCAGGTGGCCGGTGAGGTCCGGGGCGAAGGGGTTGCGGTGGTCCTTGTAGTCGTTGAGCCCCTCGCTGAAACGCTCGAAGCGCGTGCGGTTCAGGCCCAGCGCGGCGGTCAGCGTCCAGCGCTCGCCAAGCAGGTATTCCAGGTCCAGGTCCAGTCCGGTGGAGGTGGCCGACGCCGCGTTGGTGATGTACACCAGCCCCTGTTGCACCAACTGCTGCACCTGCATGTCGCGCACCTGCATGTGGTACAGCGCTGCCGAGTAGCGCAGGCGCTGATCGACGCTCAGGCCTTTGACGCCGATTTCGTAGCTGTTCACCCGCTCCGGGTCGTAGGCGGGGTTGCCGGCGTTGCTGGCGAAGGCGTTGAAGCCGCCGGCGCGCATGCCCTGGGTGTAGCTCAGGTACACCTGGGCGTCCTCGCTAAGGGCGTATTGCAGCGCGACCTTGGGCGTGAAATGTTGCCAACTGTCCGACTGGTTGCGGTTGCTGGCCGGATCGATCCAGGCGCGGGCGTATTCGTAGCGCCCACCCAAGGTCAGCGACCACGCCTCGGACAGCGGCTGCAGCCACTGCCCGAAGACGGCGGCGGTGTTGCCGCCCAGGTCGGCCTGGGTGCGGGTCAGCGCCATCGGCAGTTTCTGCTGGTAGTCCAGGCTGTGATCCTCGCGGTCGGCATACAGCCCCAGCAGCCAGCGGCTGTGCCCTTGCTCGCCGCTCAGGCGCAGTTCCTGGCTGAGGGTCTCGAAGTGGTAGTCGCGGGCCAGGTGCATGAGGTCGCGGGGCTGGAAGTCGGTGTCCTGGCGCAGGCGGTCGTCGAACACGCTGCGCGCGGTGATCGAACGCAGCTCGACCGTGTCGGACAGGGCGCGGCGCAGGTCCAGCGACCAGGTGTCGCCGCTGGAATGGTTGCGTCCGGCCAGCCCGGCATTCACCGCCCGGTCGCGACCCTGGCGGCTGCCCCACTGCGAGGCCTCGTCACGGTATTTCAGGGCGCTGTAGCGCAGGGTCGCGTCGGTGAATTCATCCGGCGTCCAGCGTAGGGTCAGACGCCCGCTCTGGCGCTCGCGGTCGTCGGCCTTGCCGCCGGCGAAATCGTCGTCCAGGTAGCCGTCCTGGCGCGTCCACTGGCCGGCCACGCCGCCGTACAGCGTGCCCTCGATCAGCGCCGTGCTCAGGTCGGCGCTGACGGTGCGCTTGTCGCGGCTGCCCAGGGTGGTGTCCAGCCGCGCGTAGTCGGCGGCGTCCGGCTGGCGGGTGAATACGCTGAGCACCCCGGCTTCGGCGTTGCGTCCGTACAGCGCCGACTGCGGTCCGCGCAGGATCTCCACGCGCTCGACGCCGACCAGGTCGTTGTCGAAGCCTTGCCCGCGCAACACCGGTACGCCGTCCACCAGCATCAGCAGCGAGTTGGAAAAGGCCGTGGCGTTCGAAGTGAGGCCGCGCACCACCGGCAACTGCGTGCCGGACTGGCCGAACGGCTGGAAGGTGAAGCCGGGTGTGCGCCGCACCAGTTGCTCGAGCGACTGCACCGGCGTGCTCTGCAGCGTCGTGGCGTCGATCACCGAGAGGCTGGCCGGCAGGCGCTCGCGCGACTGCTCCAGTTTGTCGCTGACCACCACGGTGTCTTCCAGCATCACCCGTTCGAGCGCGCTTGCCGGCATCGCTCCGCCTGCGGCCACCAGCCCGCCGAACACGCCCCCCAGCCATCCCCTCGTCATCTCTGCTCCCCGTGCCTGCAAGACGCACCCCGAACGGGCGCGCGACGGACGGCATTGTAGCTTGCTATCGAGAATCATTTGCATCGGTGCACCTATGCGCAAGCGCTAGATTCCTATGCGCTGCGGCCCTGCGCGACGGTTGCCCGCACCGACACTAACGGCTAAGGTCGCCGCCTTGATTCACGAGAGGCAACCATGGGCTACCTGATTATCGTCGCGCTGATCCAGGCGTTTTCCTTCAGCCTGATCGGCGAGTACCTGGCCGGGCATGTCGACAGCTACTTCGCCGTGCTGGCGCGCGTGCTGCTGGCCGGTCTGGTGTTCCTGCCACTGACCCGCTGGCGTCAGGTCGAGCCGCGTTTTCTGCGTTCGATGCTGCTGATCGGCGCACTGCAATACGGCATTACCTACGTCTGCCTGTACCTGAGTTTCCGCGTGCTGAGCGTGCCGGAGGTGCTGCTGTTCACCATCCTCACGCCGCTGCACGTGACCTTGATCGAAGACGCCTTGAACCGCCGCTTCAACGCCTGGGCACTGCTCGCGGCGCTGGTGGCCGTGGCCGGTGCGGCGGTGATCCGCTTCGACCGCATCAGCGGCGAGTTCTTCGGCGGCTTCCTGCTGCTGCAACTGGCCAACTTCACCTACGCCGCTGGCCAGGTGCTGTACCGTCACCTGATCGCCCGGCACCCGAGCGATCTGCCGCACTACCGGCGCTTCGGCTATTTCTACCTGGGTGCGCTGATGGTGGTGCTGCCGGCGTTCCTGGCGTTCGGCAATACCCAGCGCCTGCCGAGCACCGACGTGCAATGGCTGGTGTTGCTGTTCCTTGGCCTGTGCCCCACGGCGCTGGGGCTGTACTGGTGGAACAAGGGCGCCTGCCTGGTCTCCGGCGGTACCCTGGCGGTGATGAACAACCTGCACGTGCCGGTGGGGCTGCTGCTGAACCTGCTGATCTGGAACCAGCACGAACCGCTGGGGCGCTTGTTCATCGGCGGCGCGGTGATCCTGGCGTCGGTGTGGCTCAGTCGCCTGGGCGAGCGCCGTGCCCCGTCGCTGGCGGGCAAGGGCTAGGCGCGGCGAGCGCGGGCTGAGCCTTCACCCGGCGCGCTGGCAGCAAGGCATAGAGCGCCGGCAGCACGAACAGGGTGAACAGCGTGCCGATGAGCATGCCCCAGACCATCACCATGCCCAGCGAATGCCGGCTGTTGGCACCGGCGCCGCTGGCCAGCAGCAGCGGCAGCGAACCGAAGACCATGGCGGCGGTGGTCATGATGATCGGCCGCAGGCGGATCTTCGCTGCGGTTTCGATGGCGCTGATCCGGTCCAGACGCTCGCGTACCTGCAGTTCGTTGGCGAATTCGATCATCAGGATGCCGTGTTTGCTGATCAGTCCGATCAAGGTCACCAGCCCGATCTGCGTGTAGATGTTGACCGTGGCGAAGCCCATCGCCAGCGGGATCAGCGCGCCGAGCAAGGACAGCGGCACGGTCACCAGGATGATCAGCGGGTCGAGCATGCTCTCGAACTGCGCGGCCAGCAGCAGGTAGATCACGATGATCGCCATGACGAAGGCCAGCGCCAGCGAACTGCCTTCCTGCACGTACTGGCGGCTTTCACCGGACCAGTCGATGCTGTAGCCGTCCGGCAGGCTCGCCGCTTCGCGTTGCAGGAAGGCGATGCAGTCGCCCAGGCTCACGCCCGCCGCCGGGACGGCTTGCAGGGTGATCGCATTCTGCTGGTTGAACTGCTTGAGGGTGTTCGGTTTGGTGGTGGTCTCGGCGCGCACCACGGCCGACAGCGGCACCAGCTCGCCACTGCGGCTGCGCACGTACTGTTGGCCCAGCGCCTCGATCGTCGAGCGGGCGCCCTGGGTGCTCTGGGCAATCACGTCGTAGGAGCGGCCCTGCAACGCGAAGCGGGTGGTGTAGCCCTCGGCCAGGAAGGTTTCCAGTGAATCGCCGATGGCCTGCATGGAGATGCCCAGGGCATTGGCCCGGTCGCGGTCGACATGCAGATCGACGTTGGGGCTGTCGAACTCGATGTCGCTGTCCAGGGTGGCGAACAGGCCACTGTCCCGGGCCTTGCGCTTGAGGCTGCCCATGGCGTTGTACACATCCTCGAAATCGGCGCTGGCGCGCAGGATCATCTGCACCGGCAGGCCGCCGGTGGAGCCGGGCAGGGGGGGCAGTTGAAAGGCGAAGAGGCTGGTGCCCTGGATGTCGCCGACACGCGCTTGCAGATCGCCCTGGATCGTGGCCGCCGTGCGTGAGCGCTCATCCCACCGGCTCAGGTTGACACCGGCGAAGCCGTTGGCCGGACCGTCGGTGCCGTTGATGATCCAGCGGCTGATCACCTCGGGGATGTCCTTGAATGCGTCGTCCAGTTCGGCGGCGTAGCGCTCGCTGTACGCCAGGTTGGCGTACTGCGGCGCCTTGATCACCGTGAGGATCGAGGCCTGGTCTTCGGACGGCGCCAGTTCGTGCTGCGCGTGCAGGTACAGCAGCGGCAACGCCAGCAGAATCAGCACACTGCCCAGCACCACGGCCCAGCGCAGGCGCTGCACCTGGACCAGCACCCGCGCGTAGTACTGCTGCGCTTCGCTGAACAGGGCGTCGGAAAAGGTGGCGGTGCGGCTGGGCGAATGGGCTTTCATCAGCGTCGCGGCCAGCACCGGTGACAGGCTCAACGCCACCACGCCAGAGATGATCACCGCGCCCGCCAGGCTCAGCGCGAACTCTTTGAACAGCGCGCCGGTGAGCCCACCGATGAAGGCGATGGGCGAATACACCGCCGCCAGGGTCAGGGTCATGGTGATCACCGGCACGGCGATTTCCCGGGCGCCGAGCAGCGCCGCCTGCCAGGGCGAGGCTCCGTCGTCGATGTGCCGGTGCACGTTCTCCACCACCACGATGGCGTCGTCTACCACCAGGCCGATGGCCAGGACCATGGCCAGCAATGTCAGCAGGTTGAGGCTGAAGCCGAAGGCGAACATCAGCGCCGCCGCGCCCAGCAGCGACAGCGGAATGGTGACCAGCGGGATGATCACCGTGCGCAGCGAGCCCAGGCACAGGAAGATCACCACCGCGACGATCAGCGAGGCTTCCACCAGGGTGCGGGTGACCTCGTCGATCGAGGCCTTGATGAACAACGCGGTCTCGAAGGCGATGTCCGCCTCGACGCCGGGCGGCAGGGTCTTCTTGATCGCCGGCAGCAAGTTGTTGATCTGCTCGACGATGGTCAGCGGGTTGCCGGCGGGCGCGGCGAACAGGCCCAGGTGCACGGCCGGTTTGCCGTCCATCAGCGCGCTGGTTTCGCGGCTGGCGGCGGCCAACTCGACGGTGCCGATGTCCTTGACCTTGATCAGTTCGTTGCCGGCGCTGCGCAGGGTCATGTCCTGGAATTGCGCGATGCTCTTGAGGTCGGTGTCGACCTGGATGTTGGTGACTGTCAGGTCATCCTTGAGGTTGCCGGGGGCGGTCTGCACGTTTTCCGCGCGCAGGGCCTGGGCCACCTCTGCGGCGGTGATGTTGCGCGCGGCCAGGCGCGACGGATCCAGCCACAGGCGCATCGCCAACTGCTGGCCGCCGAAGGTCTGGATCTTGGCCACGCCGTCGATGCCGGACAGGCTGGGGATCACTTCCCGGGACAGGTAGTCGGTCAACTGCGCCAGCGACAGGGTGGTGGTGGAAAAGCCCACGTAGGCGACCGCCGTGGAGTCGCCAGCCGACTGTTCGATGACCGGGTCATAGGCTTTCTCCGGCAGCTTGTACTTGACCTGGCTGACCTTGGCGATCACGTCGGACAGCGCTTTGGTGGTGTCCGCGCCGAGCTTGAGCCGCACCTGCACCGTGCTCAGGCCCTGCTTGGTGGAGGAGCTGATGTAGTCGGCGCCCTCGATGGTGGCGCTGGCCTGGGCGATCGGCTGGGTGACGAAACCTTGCATCAGCTCGGCGGAGGCGCCGGGGTATTCGGTGGTCACCGTCACCGTGGCGCTGTCGAGCAGCGGGTACTGACGCACCGGCAGGTTGTTGAGGGCCAGCAGGCCGGCGAGGACCAGGAAGGCATTGACCACCAGGGCGAGGATCGGCCGGCGCAGAAACAGATCAGTGAAGTGCATGGGCCGCTCCTTGCCGGGCTGCTTGAACCGGGGCAGGGCTGGGCACGGGTTGGACGTCCTGCCCGTCGCTCAGGCGGTTCTGCCCGACCTCCACCACTTCGTCACCGGGCTCGAGGCCTTCGGCGATCACCCGCCAACCCTCGCTGCGGGCACCGGTCTTCACGGCGACCCGATGCACCTGGGCGCGCTGCTCGTGGCGGGTAATGCGGTACACCACGTCGCCGTAGGCGCTGCTGACGATGGCGGTGGTCGGCACCACCAGGGCGGGCGCGGCAGAGGCGCGCACCACGCGCACATCCGCCGACATGCCGGGCCTGAGCGCGGGGGGCGCCTCGGTCAGGATCGCCTGCACGCGGGTCATGCGTGTGCTGTCGAGCAACGGATCGAGGGTGGTGATGCGCGCGGAGTAGGTCTGATCGGGCAAGGCGCTGAAACTCAGCAGCACCGCCTGGCCCTGATGGACCTGGGCGCTGGCGTGTTCATCGAGGGAGAAATTCACCCGCAGTTCGCTGAGGTCGATCAGGCTGGCGAGGGTGTCTCCCGGGTTCACGTACTGGCCCACATGCACTTTGCGAATGCCGAGCTGGCCGGCGAAGGGCGCGGTGATGGTCTTCTGCGCGATCACCGCCTCGACTTTGGCCAGCATGGCCTTGGCCGCGTCCAGGTCCGCCTGGGCGTTGTCCAGGTCTTCCTTGGCCACTGCACCTGCCGGGATCAGTTGGCGGATGCGTTGCAGACGCTTTTGCGCCCTGGCGGCCAGTGCCCGCTGATGATCGGCTTCGGCCCGCTCCGGCGCGCTGTTGAGGGTCACCAGCCGCTGGCCTTTCTGAACCCTCTGGCCGGAATCGAAACTCAGCGCCTCGACTTTGCCGCCCACTTCCGCGCTGACCAGCACTTGTTCGCCCGCTTCCAGGCTGCCGATGCTGTCGAAATAACTGGGCAACTCTAGGGTCTTTGCCTGGACGGTTTGCACGTTGGTGGGCGCCGGCGCTTCGCCGCTGGCCTGCCGCGCCGTCGTGGTGTTTGGCATGGCGTACACCGCGATAACGATGACTAGCACTAGGCTGACGAATAGAGCAAGTTTCTTGCGCATGGGCAGATCATTCCTTGATCACACTTTCGCTGGACAATTGAATCAACAACACCCCGATGAAAATCATTGCCACACCCAGTATTCGGTACAGCGTGACCTGTTTGGTCGGCATCCCCATCAAGCCGAAATGGTCGATGATGAGCGAGGTGAGCAATTGGCCGCCAATGACGCAGGCCATGAAACTGGTCGTCCCCATGCGCGGCGATAACAACAACGCGGCGGTGATGTAGATCACCCCGGCAATGCCCCCCACCCAGGCCCACAACGGCAGGCTGTTGGCGGCACCGAGTTGAGGTGCGGGTGCACGCAGCGCCAGCAGTACCGGCGCAATGGCTATCAAACTGATGATCAGCGACACCACCGTGGCCCATAAGGGATGACCGACGGCGCGCCCCAACGCCGCATTGGCTGCGGCCTGGAACGGCACGACTGCGCCTGCGGCTATGGCTGCGCCGACAAGCATCGCGGTAGACATCGAAAGAGGAGTGGTCATTGGCTATCGCTTCATCAGTGGTTGTTTTGGACTTGATTTTGAAATATGAATAGAGGGAATGGAAATTCGTATAACCAACGGATGGTATTCAACGGATGAATAATCTTCGAAGTATCGACCTCAATCTTCTGGTGACCTTGCAGGCACTGTTGGTCGAAAAGCACATCACCCGCGCTGCCTCCCGTTTGCATAAAAGCCAACCTGCCGTGAGCCATGCCTTGGCGCACTTGCGCCGACTGTTCGATGACCCGTTGCTGATCCGCCGCGGCGGGCACCTGGAGTTGACGGCCAGGGCGACCGAACTGCTGCATCCGCTGAACGACGCGCTGGGACAGATCGGCACGCTGTTCGAGCCGCCGCAATTCGACCCGACCAAAGCCAAGCGCGTGTTCCGCCTGGCCATGTCCGATTACGGTTCGCGTGTGCTGTTGCCGGGGCTGACCCGGGCGTTCAGGGCCATGGCGCCGGGCGTGGAATTGCTGGTCAGTCAGGCCAGTCGGGAGTCGATGCTGGCCGATGTGCGAGAGAGCGAAGTGGACCTGGCGCTGGGGGTATTCCCTGGCAAACAGTCGGACGAATTGCGCCAGCACACCTTGTTTTCCGAAAGCTTCGTCTGCGTGGCGGACTCCTCCAGCATCCCCGAGAAAGGCATCGCCGACCTCGACGGTTGGCTGAAACGGCCCCATGTGCTGGTGGCCATGCGCGCCGGCAACGACAACGAGGTCGACCGCGCCCTGAGCAAGTTGGGCGTGCAACGCCAGATCAGCGTGGCGTTGCCGCACTGGAGCGTGGCCAGCGACCTGATCGCCGGCACCGACCTGATTCTGACCGTGGCGCGGCGAAGCCTGGACAGTGTCGAGCGCGACGGTCGGCTGCGCCTGTTCGAACCCCCGTTCGACATTCCCCAGTTCGACTTCAAGATGATCTGGCACCCGCGCCGCGAATCCGACACGGCGCATACGTGGTTGCGCCAGATGATCATGCGCGTGGCGAATGAGCAATGAACCCGGCGTGAATCAATTCAGCGTCAGCGGTTTTTATCTTTACAACTAACCCAATCCGACAGGCTCGCTCTACAGTCAGCTTTTTGCCCACGTCAATGCGCCTGGCGCCTTCGTTCGAAGTGCGCCTTTTTTTATTCATAATCCTAAAGGAATAGGAACTTTCCAAGTGCGTTATTCGTCGCGCGAATAGTCTGGATGCGAACAAAGAATTGGCATTCGTGCCGCCTGCGGATAACCCTATTCGCGGCACTTATGGTTTTTATTGTCTTGCACAAGTGCTGGAACTAACAGGGTGCATAGAACACTGTTTTCCAACCACTAAGGAGAGTGAAATGACATTGGAAAGCGCCGAATACAATGTGATTGGCGGGCTGTTCGAGAGCTTTACCGATACCGCCGCCCAGCGCGAGGTGGAAGTTCGCACGATTCTTCATATGGTCGGGGACGTGCACGGCAAGTCGATCCTCGATGTGGCCTGCGGCTTCGGCTATTTCGGCCGTCAACTGCGCCAGCGCGGGGCGCGCAAGGTGGTCGGGGTGGACATCTCGCAAAAGATGATCGACCTCGCCAGGGAAGAGTCCGCGCGCACTGGCGACGACCTCGAATTCCATGTTCGCGATGCCTCGAAGATGGAAAAGCTCGGCAACTTCGACATGGTGGTAGCGGCGTGGCTGTTCAACTACGCCTCGTCCCTCGACGACTTGGAGAAGATGTTCAAGTGCGTCGCCGCCAATCTTTCGACCGGTGGCACTTTAGTGGCTTATACCGTGGAGCCTGACTTCGAACTGGGCCTGGGCAACTTCACGTCCTACGGCGTGAATGTCCGCACCGAAGAACCCTGGGGACCCGGTTATCGCCACCAGGCCGAGTTCGTTACCCAGCCGCCGAGTCCATTCACCTTTTATCGCTGGGGACGTGCCGACTATGAACGTGCGGCGAAGAACGCCGGGTTCAGTTCCTTGCGGTGGCAGAAGCCGCTGTTGCTCAAGGCGGACGAGCAAAAGTACACGCCCGGCTTCTGGGATGTGTTCAAAGACAACTGTTTGCAGACCGGGCTGGTGTGCACGCTGTAACGCGCGCCTATAACAAGAAACGGAGTAGCTCCATGGGACTCATGAGTTTTCATTCTCCCGAGACGTTGCGTCGAGCCAACCCACAGTTGTCGGATCGCGAATTGCTTGGCCTGCCAGCGTCCTTCACCCCCAACCGCACGCTGAACCTGTCGGCGGACAGTTTCGGCGCACTGGTTGCCGGTGGCGTGGCGCACTGGGTCGATTCGCTGGAAAGCCAGGACTGCGCGCTCGCCTATCGCTACACGGCCGGACAGATCCTCGCCAGTGTGGGCGATCCGCGCCTCAATCCGCTGGCCCCGAACATGGTGCTGGTGCCTGAAGCCACAGCGCAGATCGGCCTGGCCTGCGAACGGTTGCCGGCGGTGATGCAGTCGTTGGCCGACCTGAACCTGGACCCGGACTGGATCGCCAAGGAAACCCCTCGGCACGCGGTCGACTTGCCCGCCTACAAGATCGGTCGTTACCCGGTCACCAACCTGGAATACAAAGCGTTTCTGCTCGATTCCCAAGCGCCGCGTATCCCGACCGACTGGTTCCTCGGGCGCTACCCGCTCGAACGCGCCAACCATCCGGTGTCCGGCATCAGCGTCGAAGACGCGCAGTGCTACATCGAGTGGCTGTCGGCCAAGACCGGGCGCGCGTTTCATCTGCCCAGCGAAGCGCAATGGGAGTACGCCGCAGCAGGGCCGCAGGGCCTTCAGTACCCCTGGGGCGAAGACTTCCTGCCCGATCACGCCAACACCGCTGAACTCGGCGTGTTCACCACCACCCCGGTGGGTCTGTTCGCCAATGGCGCTTCGCCATTTGGCTGCCTGGACATGGCAGGCAACGTCGAAGAGTTCGTCGCCGATGACTACCACGCCTATCCCGGCGGTGCGGCCATCGAAGACGACCTGGTGACGGCCGTCGGCACCCATCGAGTCGCCCGCGGCGGCAGCTACTCGCGGTTTCGCGATCTGGCCCGCACCACCCGGCGCCATGGAAAGTTTCCAAGGGATATCTACGTCATGGGTTTTCGTCTCGCTGAAAGCGTGTAGTGACAAGGACCCGTCATGCAGTGTGATCAGAAGAGGGTTGCTCGTATGCCAATCTATAAAGTTAAAAATACCGTGGACATCCCCATCCTCCAGGGGGGCAAGGTCGGTAATTTCGTGTCCTTCGACGGGTTTTCGCCCAGCGAAGAACACATCGCCATCGTGGTCGGTGACGTCACCCAGCAGGCGCCGCTGGTGCGGATTCACTCCGAGTGCCTGACCGGCGATATTTTCGGTTCGCACCGCTGCGACTGCGGCGCGCAATTGAACGAAGCGCTCGAGCGCATGGCCGACGAAGGCGGCGTGCTGCTGTACCTGCGCCAGGAAGGACGCGGCATCGGCTTGTACGCCAAGCTCGATGCGTACCGCCTGCAGGACACCGGACTGGACACCTTCGAGGCCAATCGCCGCCTCGACCTGCCCGAGGATGGCCGCGACTTCGCCATCGCCGCCGGCATGCTGCGTGGCCTGGGCATCACCCGTTGCCGGCTGATGACCAACAACCCCGACAAGGTCGCCACCCTCAGAAAGCACGGCATCCAGGTGGACGAAGTGATTTCCACCGGCGTGTTCCTGACCGAGCACAACCGCCATTACCTGGCCGCGAAAATCGCCAAGAAGAACCACGACATCAATTTGGGTCTGGATCGTTCAGCTTAAGGAAAAGTTGCGATGAAACATTTTGCCCCCATCAGCGGCATCGCCAGTTTTGCCGAGCAATACGTTGCCACTGCCGGTTACGACAATCAGGTCATCCTCTGGGATGCGCCGCGTAAACAAGCCTTGCACCGGGTGTTTCACGATCACCTGGCCAATCAATGTGCCTTCAACGCCAGCGGTACGCGCCTGGTCACCGCCAGCAGCGACTACACCGCGCGCGTCTGGGAAGTGCCGTCGATGCGCCTGAAGGCGGCGCTGGTCGGTCACCGCGACGACGTCGAGATGGCCGCCTTCAACCTGGCCGGCGACCGCATCGCCACCTGCTCGCGGGATCACACCATTCGCCTGTTCGAGGCTGAAACCGGTGCCTGCCTGCGCACCCTCGAAGGCCACAGCGCCGACGTGATTTCCATCAGTTGGAGTGCCGACGGCCAGCAACTGGTATCCAGCAGCGACGACGGCACCATTCGCCGCTGGAACGTGCAGACCGGCGAGCAAGTGGAGCGCATCGACCTGGGCGGCGTGGAAACCGACACCATCGCCCTGGCCAGCGACGGCACCATCTTCGCCGGCGACGACGAAGGCCGCCTGACCGTCATCGACGCCAGCGGCACCACCCGCCTGCAGGCCCATGCCGCCGGGGTGAAACGTGTGGTGTGGGACCAGCGCAAGGGTTGGCTGATCAGCCTGAGCTACGACCGCTCGGTGGTACTGTGGCGCTACGAGGCTGGCACCCTGACGCGCCTGGCGCACAGTTCCCTGCCGAGCATCATCTGGCCGCGCAGTTGCGCGTTCCTGGGCGATGAGCGCATCGCCTTCGTCACCTTCGGCTCCACCTATGCGGTCTGGGATCACACGACCGACACCTGGGACCTGGAGGGCATCGACCACGCCATC
The DNA here is from genome assembly GCF_030658255.1 of Pseudomonas sp. RAC1. Taxonomy (NCBI): domain Bacteria; kingdom Pseudomonadati; phylum Pseudomonadota; class Gammaproteobacteria; order Pseudomonadales; family Pseudomonadaceae; genus Pseudomonas; species Pseudomonas sp. RAC1. The sequence goes on along the minus strand of NZ_JAUTXS020000036.1, from coordinate 36,171 downwards.
AGCCTCAACGCGGTCTCCATTCACAACGGCCACACCTATACCATCGGCGATGCCGGCAAGCTGCTGATCGATGGTCAGCCCAGCACCTTGATCGGCAGCCTGTGCAACTTACTGCTGCCCTTCGGCGAGGAAATGCTCACCGGCGGGCAAATGGGGCAGGTCTATGACGCAGTGACTGGCCGGTTGATCCACCAGCATCGCTCGCCGCTCAATTGCGCCACGGCGTTCACCCGGCACGGCGTGGCCCACGCGGCGGTGGGCACCTACACCGGCGAGGCGCTGATCTTCAAACGCGATGCCCAGGGGCAGGCCGAATTCGTCTGCGAAGTGTCGATGCATGACAACGCCATCAAAGGCATTTCCGCCGACGAGGAATACCTGTTCAGCGTATGCGCCACGGCCGCTGCCGCCTTCCACCGGGTAGACGACTTCTCCCTGGCCCGGCATGTGGAACAGGCGCACGAGCGCATTTCCAATGGCTGCGCCACGGTGCAAGGCGGCTTCGCCAGCATCGGTCGCGACCTCAAGCTGCGTATCTGGTCCGGTGACGCCTCGCAGGTGTACGAGACGCCGCATGTGCACTCGGTCAAGTGCATCGCCGCTTCGGCCGACCAGCAGGTGATCGCCACCGGCAGCTATGGCGGCACCGTGGCGCTGTTCGACCTTCAGCAGCGACGCTGGACGCACCGGGTCAAGCCCACCACCAGCGGCATTTCCTGCATCACCTACTCCCCGCAGGACGGCCTGTTCCTGGCCAGTTCCTACGATGGGCAGTTGTACCCTATCTCCGTCAGCGCGTGATGCGCACCCGCGCCGGCCTGCACGGCGGCGCGGGTTTTTCCGTCTGGGGGCTTCATGACCGAACACGCGGATCACCGTTACATGCAGCAGGCGCTGGACCTGGCGCGGCGCGGCAGCTTCACCACCCGTCCCAACCCCATGGTCGGCTGCGTCATCGTCAAGGACGACGGGGTGGTGGGCGAGGGCTGGCACGTGCGCGCCGGCCAGGCGCATGCCGAAGTCCATGCCCTGCGCCATGCCGGCGCCAAGGCACAGGGCGCGACGGCCTACGTGACCCTGGAACCCTGCGCCCACCATGGCCGCACCCCGCCGTGCTACCAGGCGCTCATCGGCGCCGGCGTGGCGCGGGTGGTGGTGGCGTGCGAAGACCCGTTCCACAGGGTTGCGGGCCGAGGCATCGCCGGCCTGCGCGAGGCGGGCATCGACGTGCACGTCGGTGTGCTGCGCAGCCAAGCGCAGGCCCTGAACAAAGGCTTCATCAGCAGTGCACGGCGTGGCAGGCCATGGGTGACGCTCAAGCTGGGCATGAGCCTGGATGGCCGAACCGCCCTGGCCGATGGCCAATCGCAATGGATCACCGGCGCGGCCGCCCGCGCCGATGTGCATCGGCTGCGGCGCGAGCACTGCGCGATCCTGACCGGCATCGGCACGGTGCTGGCGGACGACCCCGCCCTCACGGTACGGCTCGATGACCCGCAAGCCTTCGTGCCGCCGTGGCGCGTGGTGCTGGACAGTGCCCTGCGCACGCCGCATACGGCCCAGCTGGTCGATGGCGCCGTGCCCACGTTTATTCTTCATGGTGTGACCGGTGGCCAGGCGCCCCGGGGCGCTGAAGGTATCCAGGTCGCCAGCCAAGGTGGGCGGCTGGACCTGCTCGATTGCCTCACCGCCCTGAACGACCGCGGCGTGCACAGCGTGCTGGTGGAGGCGGGCGCCACGCTGGCCGGTGCGTTGGTCCAGGAGGGCCTGGTGGACGACCTGGTGCTGTACGTGGCGCCGAAGCTGCTCGGCAGTGCGGCGCGGCCATTGCTGGTGGGCGATTTCGCCAGCTCGCTAACGGCACCGCCAGGGTTGCGTTTGGTGACGGCCGAGGCGGTGGGGGAGGATGTGAAAATCAACTGGCGTTCGCTGCGCTCCGAGTCGGAGTGCTTCGCGCCGTAGCGATCAGGAGGCAGTCATGTCGGTATCCATCAGCCATCTACGCATCGCCCGCCCGGTGTCCGATCTGCAGCGCGCGGTCGCGATGTACCGCGACGGGCTGGGGCTCGAAGTGCTGGGCGGTTTCGAGGATCACGCGGGGTTCGATGGCGTGATGCTGGGCGATCCCGCGCGGCATTGGCACCTGGAGTTCACCCATTGTCGGCGGCAGAAGGTCGAGCCCCGGCACACAGTGGAGGATTTGCTGGTGATCTATGTCGACGGGCTGGAGGCGTTCGAGGCGTTTTGCCTGCGATTGACCGGGAGTGGGTTCGAGCGCGTGGCGCCGTTCAATCCGTATTGGCGGGAGAATGGGGCGACCTTTGCCGATGGGGATGGGTATCGGGTGGTGGTGTCGCGGGTGGCGTGGCTGGCGCTCTTTTCATCCACCCGCGATGCTGCTGCGTCCGCTGCGCAGCCACACCGCTGATGCTCAGGGCACGCGCCAGTGCGTCATGCCGCTGCTACCTGGGTGTGGCTAGTAAGGCTCGAACCTGCCCAGCAGAGCCATTGCCTTGTTGGCTTCCATACACGCCTTTAGAATGGTCGGCCCTCTCAAGGCAGGAAATACCATGTGGTTCATGAGTAAAAAAACGCTCAGTGACGAGCAAGCGACTGCGCTCCATGAGCAGGCCTGGGCGGCGTTTCGCGAGCAGGATCTGGACACCGCGCAGGAGTGCTTCCAGACCCTTGCCAAGGCGTGTCCCGCCGACGCACGCTGGATGAATGGCGTTGGCGCGGTGAGCCTGGCACGTGACGATCGCGCCGATGCCCATCGACACTTCCAGATGGCCGCCGATCGTGATTATCCCGGCAGCCACTACAACCTCGGCATCATGGCCTACCAGGACGGTGATCACGACGTCGCCCGCCGACACTTCCAGAGGGCTGCCGAGCACAATTATCCGGGCAGCCACTACAACCTCGGCAGCATGGCCTTCCAGGAAGGTGATCACGACACCGCTCGCCAATACTTCCAGCAAGCCGCCGAGTACGATTGTCCCCGCAGCCACTTCTACCTTGGCAGCATGGCCCACCAGGATGGCGATCACGATGCCGCCGTCGAGCACCTCAACAACGCCGTGCGCCACGATCATCCTGAGGCGCTGAACCTGCTTGGCGACGTCCATCTGCATGCCGAGCGCTATCCGCAGGCTGAGCAGGCCTACCGGCGCGCGGCCGAGTTGGGCAATGTCGATGGCTACAACAATCTTGGCCTTCTTTACTTGCAGCTCGAAGACTATCAGCAGGCCAAGCAGGCGTTGTTGCAGGCCCTACAATCCGACCACGTCTACGCCCAGCACAACCTGGCTGTGGCCTATCACCGCCTGGGCGAGCTCGAGGAGGCCGAGCGCTGGTACCTGATCTCCTTCTCTCTGCACGGCAACCTGCAGTCGCTGGAGAATCTTGGGCATGTTTATGGCGACAGTGGGCGTGAGGTCGAGGGCCAGGCGCTGATCGCGGCCTCCGACAAGCTCTACGAGGATCAGCCTCTCAACGATTACGAGCAGGCGTTGATCGACCGGTTGCTGGCCTGAGCCTCAACGACTATTGAGACGCGCTGGGGTGCTGTAGCCATATAGGGTGACCTGAGCCTGCCGCCCGATCAGCAGATCAGCAAGATTGCCGTGCTGACACACCGATCTGTCGACACATCCGGCGAAGTACGCGATGCGCCACCGTATCCTGTACATCAGCATCGCCACTCAGTTCACCGAGCTGGCGTCGAAGTTGGCCGTGCATGTGGGCGGCTGCGCCCGCGCCGCCGGCCTGATAGAGGCCACGAACAAAAAAACCTGAGCCATCAGCCGATCACGTACCTCCGATCACCGACCAACGTCGCACGCCATACCGACAGTGTTCGCCCCGAGCATGATGCAAGCCGTTGAGCCCACCTATCCTGCCACCCCATCACAGGCGTAACTCCCGAAAACTCCCATCCGATCCCTGCGAGCACTGCACATGCCCATCGAATTCAGACCCGCTCAAGCCTCGGACGCACCCGATATCGCGCGTTTCTTTCAACTGACATCGGAGGGCATGGCCGACTACATCTGGAGCAAGCTCGCCGCGGCTGGAGAAACACTGCTGAGTGTGGGTGCGTCGCGCTATGCCAGGGAGCAAGGCGACTTCTCCTATAAAAACTGCTTGATGGCCACTTCCGAAGGGCGCGTCATCGGCATGATGCATAGCTATGCCCTGCATGAAATCCCTGACAGGCCTGTCGAAACAGACCCGGTGTTGGCGCCCTATGCCGACATGGAAATACCCGACACGTTGTACATATCCAGCTTGGCCCTGGATGTAGCCTGGCGCAGCCAGGGGTTGGGCGTTGAGTTTCTTCGCCACGCCCAACAGCGTGCCGAGGACACTGGCCTGAAGGGGCTATGCCTGATCGACTATGCAGAAAACCACGGCGCACGCCGCTTCTACGAGCGCCACGGTTTTCAGATCGTTAAAACCTGCCAGATCGTGCCGCACCCGATGCTGGGCGTAACCGGTGAGGCCTATTTGATGTATCGCCCCAACCACAACCTGATCGAGAACAAACCATGAACAAGACACTGACCGTGTTCCGCGAACTCGATATCCAGCCGGTGCGCGACCTTCCTTTTTTTGAAGAAGTCGTGGAAGGCGATCCTCATACACTGACGTCCAAGTACTATCACGACGAACAGCAAGGTCGCATTTCCGGGGAGTGGGAAGCCAGCACCGGTGCGTGGCGCATCGACTATAAGGTCTGGGAGTTCTGCCATGTCCTGAGTGGACGCTGCGTCATCGAACTCGAGGGTGGCGCCCCCGTCACACTGGCCGCTGGCGACACGTTCATCATCGAGCCGGGCGCCAAGGGCAAGTGGACCGTGCTGGAAGACATGAAAAAGAACTTCGTGATTCTCCTGCCCGCGAACTAGGCACGCGGCCGCTTTATCGAGCGCCACGCCTATCCAGTGTGTGGCGCTCGAGCCTTATTTGGCGTGCCGCAACAGCCTTCTACCTCAGCCCATCCACGATCCGCTTCCCATAAAGCCCAACCGCCAGCCCCGACACGATCAGCACCACCGCAACGATCTTGCTGAATGAAAGCGCCTCATCAAAGACCATCACCGAACCCACCATGCCGAACACCGGTACTAGAAGTGATAACGGTGCGATGGTCGAGACTGGGTAGCGCTTCATCAGAGAATTCCACACCCAGTAGCCGAACAGGGTATTGGGGTAGACCTGAAACAGAATGGATAGCACGGCGCTCGAGTCCAGGTGGGTGAGCAGGGCGCGATACCCGCGGGTGCCGTTCACCGCATAGTCGAGCGCGAACAGCGCAAGGGGAGAGAACGCGCTGGACCACACCAGAAACGCAAACACTTGGGTGGTCTGCGCTTTCTTGTTGATGACATTCGCCACGCTCCACGCCAACGCGCCCAGCAGCACCAGCGCCAGGCCTGTCATCGTCACGCTGCCGTCGACGATGGAGGCGATGCTGAGCAACCCGCACAGGGCGATGATCATTCCGGCCACCTGGTAGCGCGACACCTGTTCGTTGAAGACCTTGGCGCCCAGCACAAGGGTGAAAAACGCGCTGAACTGCAGTACCAGCGACGCGATGCCCGCCGACAGTCCCGACTGGATGCCTAGATTGACCATCCCCCACAAGCCAACGCCGAACACCAGTCCATACCCCACCAGGTAGCGCCAGGGCACATCGGGCTTGGGGATGAACAGGATGGCGGGAAGTGCGCAGAGGGTGAAGCGAAGGCCGGCCAGGATGAAGGGATCGACGCTGGCAAGTCCCAGCTTGATCACCGAGAAATTCAGACCCCAGATGGCGGTGATGGAGATGGCGAGCAGCAGGTGTCGGAATTTCATTGCGAGCGTCCTGGGCGGGCGGTTGAGCTGCGGACGGTCAAGCACCACAGGATCAACGCGGCAGCGCTGATCGTGGCGCCCAGCAGGCATACGGCAGGCCATCCCCAGTGCACGTAGACCTGGGTCGCCACGACCGCACCGAGTGCGCTGCCGATGGCGTAGAACAGCATGTAGGCGCCGACCATGCGGCTCTGGGCATCCGGTCGTGCGGCGAAAATCAAGCTCTGGTTGGTGACGTGGACGGCCTGGACAGCGAAGTCGAGCACCACCACGCCGCACACCAGGGCGATCAGCGAATGCTGGGCGAAACCGATGGGCAGCCAGGAAAGCGTCAGCAAGACCAGGGCGATAGCGCTGACCCGTTGGCCCAGGCCCCGATCTGCCCAGATGCCGGCCCGCCTGGCGGCCAATGCGCCAGCAACACCTGCCAAGCCGAACAGGCCGATGGATGTGTGGGACAAAGACAGCGGCGGGGCGCTCAGCGGTAGCACCATCGCCGTCCACAGAACAGAGAAGGCGGCGAAGATGAGCAGCGCCAGCAATCCCCGAATCTGCAATACCGGTTCGGTCAGTAGCAGCGTGAACACGGAGCGGAGCAGCGCACCATAGGTGCTCCCGCGTCGCTGCGGCGGGGCGTCGGGCAAGCACTTGGCCAGCACCAGGGTGAGTATCAGCATCAACCCCGAGGAGAGGCCGTAAACCGCGCGCCAGTCGGCCAGGTCAGCGATCAGCCCTGAGGTAAAGCGCGCCAGGAGAATCCCCAGCACGATGCCGCTGGTGACGGTGCCGACCGCCTGTCCGCGTTCTGACGGCGTCGCCAGCACGGCGGTATAGGCCATCAGCACTTGAGCGACCACCGCCATCAGACCGACGACCACCATGGCGCCCAGCAGCGTCAGCCAGGTCTGCGACGCGCCGACCGCCGCGAGCGCGAGGGCGCAGAGTGCTGTCTGGGTGAGTGCGAGCCGCTTGCGATCAACCCGATCGCCCAAAGGAACGAGCAGCAGCAGCCCCAGCGCATAGCCGACTTGCGTCATCGTGACCACGCTACCGATCAGCCCCGGTGCGACGTCCAGGCTTCGAGCCATCGAGGCGAGCAGGGGTTGGGCGAAGTAGACGTTGGCGACGGCCAAACCGCAGGTCACCGATAGCAGCAGCGTGAGGGAAGGGTGCAGGCCAGGGAGGTACTCGTTATGACGTTGATCGGTGCTTGATGGCAGCCGTGATGGGTGGGATTGCGGTGGTCGATCCTGAGGGGGCTTGAATTCGGCTGTCATAACGCCTTCCATCCGGGTAGTCTGGTTGCAAATTGAAACCGTTTGAAATCATGGTTTATTCCTGTTGCAAATTGCAACCAGATTTTTCTGGGACGAAGTCGCGTGATTTGAAAAGTCCCCTATTTCAGAAGGTGAGAAATGGCTGAGATAGCTTCGCCCGATCCTCGGGAATGCCCTGTCGCCCGGTCGCTCGAGGCGATTGGAGATCGCTGGTCGCTGATGATCGTTCGTGATGCGTTCGACGACGTGCGTCGGTTCAGCGAATTCCAGAAAAGCCTGGGCGTTGCCAAGAACATCCTGACATCGCGGCTCAAGGCATTGGTGGAAGTGGGGGTTTTCGACATCCGTCCGGCCTCGGACGGCAGTGCCTACAATGAGTACGTGCTGACGGAGAAAGGACGCGAGATCTTTCCGATTGTGGTCGCCCTGCGGCAGTGGGGCGAGCGGTTCGCGTTCGAGCCGCATGAGACACGGTCGGTGTTGCTGGATAACGCATCGGGCGAGCCGGTGATGACGATGGCGGTGCGCTCGGTGAGCGGAGAGGTGCTTGGGCCGGGGGATTGTCATCGGGTGAGGGTTGTCAGCGAGCCATGAACAGCGCATTCACAGTGGCCATAAAGCGACGCGCTTTGATAGAAGGCGCTCGGGTACCGTGTGCGACACGGATGGGTTGCATGTCAGTTCGCGGCCGTATCGGTCGGATGACGGATACGGATTTTTCTCATAACCTATGTTGTTTTTTTAAATTTACAGCGGATGGGTCGGTTCATAGACTCGTGCAGTCACTCTCGTGGTAAACAATCATCTCTTTTTAGAAAAAATGCGGTGAAGCGCAGTTCGATTTATTGCATGGGCAGCGTACGTGTCATGCGTTGGCTTCATAAGCGATATCAAGTTCAAACAATAAAAATTGGAGTCTTCAATGGGCATCTCAAGCGCAATTGCAGCACCTGGTCAGGAACGTCTCGATGAGTTGAAGCTCTATCGCCGCGTGGCCTGGCGGATCTTGCCCTTAACGGTGGTTTGTTATTTTTTCTCCTATTTTGATCGTATCAATATCAGTTTTGCAAAAGCTCAAATGCAGGCGGACTTAGGTCTCAGCGATGCGGCGTATGGTATTGCAGCAAGCATCTTCTTCGTCGGCTATGTGTTATTCGAAGTGCCTAGCACGATAGGCTTGAAAAAATATGGGGCCCCGAGCTGGATTTGCCGCATCATGATCTCGTGGGGTTTGGCGACAGCGGCGCTGATGTTTGCCTCGAGTGAGTATGTACTTTATTTCCTCAGGTTCTTGATTGGCGTCATGGAGGCTGGATTCGGTCCAGCGATTCTTTTCTACTTGGCGTGCTGGTTCCCGCGTAGAAAGATGGCTTCCATTAACGGACTGTTCTTCCTTTCCGGGCCGATTTCAGGTGCGCTCGGTGCTCCTGTCGCCGGTTTCATTCTCTCGCATATGAATGGCGTCATGGGTCTTGCTGGCTGGCATTGGCTCTTCTTGATGTCGGGTCTCCCTTGTGTATTGCTCGGCCTCGTCACCGTCTGGAAGCTGGATCGAGATATCAGCTCAGCCCGTTGGCTTGCTGCAGAGGAAAAAGCCTATCTTATTGATCAACTCGGCGATGCTAAAGCAGCGGCTAAGCCAGCGCATGGCTCTATTCTGAAAGTGCTCATGAGCTGGGAGGTTCTTGCACTTGGCTTGATTTATTTTGTTGTCAAGGTTTCAGCATACGGTATCAATTTCTGGATGCCAGATCTCATCCGCCGTTCTGGTGTTGAAGACTTGACGACGATCGGTTTGCTGACCGGGATCCCCTATGCATTCGCCTTTGTTGGAATGCTGATTGTGACACGATATTCTGATCGTAAGGGTAACCGTCGTACGCCACTATGGGTTTCCTTGACCGTTGCAAGTGTCGGTTATTTCCTGGCGTGTACCTATCCCGAATACCCCGTGTTATTCATGAGTGCGCTGATCTTGGCAACGGCGGGTTCGTTTGTTGCGATTCCTGTGTTCTGGGCTATTCCTCAGACTAAATTCAATGGCCTTGCTATTGCGGCTGCAATCGCGGCGATCAATTCCCTGGGGCAACTGAGTGGGATCGTGGCACCTTCTGCTATTGGCTTTATCAACGAACTGTCCGACAACAAGTATTTGGGTATGCTCAGTATTGCTCCTGTTTGTCTCGTCGGTGCACTTATCGTGTTGAAGGTTGTTCCTCGCAAAATTTGATCGATTCCAGCGCGGCACGTTATGTGTCGCGCTACTTGATCGATCGCGCGACCTCAGCGCCAATAGGGTTAGTGCTTTCAGGCCTCGCTCATCCGCTCGACCCGCGCCGCCAGCCCTGAGCGCATATCACTCCCGCTCGGCTGCTGATACACGCTCAACCCAAACTCCGGCAACACCGCCAGCAGGTAATCGAAGATATCCCCCTGAATCCGTTCGTAGTCGGCCCAGGCGGTGGTGCGGGTAAAGCAATACACCTCCAGTGGCACACCTTCGGCGCTGGTCTGCATCTGGCGGACCATGCAGGTCATGTTCGGGTGCACGTCGGGGTGGTTCTTCAGGTAGGCGAGGGCGAAGGCGCGGAAGGTGCCGATGTTGGTGAGCTTGCGGCGGTTGGCGGCTAGCTCTTCGACCAGGCCCTGGGCCTCGTTCCAGTCGTGCAACTCCTTGCGCTTGGTGGCCAGGTAGTCGCCCAGCAGGCGCACGCCGGACAGGCGCTGTTCTTCCTGCACGGTGAGAAAGCGCACGCCAGTGGCGTCGATGAACAGGCTGCGCTTGATGCGGCGCCCGCCCGACTGCTGCATGCCGCGGTATTATCTCTCCTACCGAAATCCTACTAATCCCCGACTCCCCACTACTCCCTCACCCCAAAACCCCCTTAAATCCCCCTCCCTCAGATACATTCCCAGGCCTCGCCCAGCAGTGCTAAGTCTGGAAAAACATCCAATCCATCCATACTACCTACTGTCTACTACCAGCTGTTTCCTTCGTTGGCCAGCCTCTCAGGGCCCTGAGCGCTCAGAACCCCGTGCTCGGTTCACCGTGCAAGCGCAACCCCCTCGGAGGCCACCACTCAATATTCCCCACTCGCAACACACGACCTAAAACGCTCGCCAATACAGTGTGCCCCCAGCCTCCATCCACAGGGTTGCCACCTGAATGCCATGCCGCCATGATGCCCCTCAACGCTCGACCGCTCTAAACCGGTGCTTGCAACCCAGAGAGTAATCCGGCAACCCAAACAGCCCCGACGCTGCCCTCAGAGCAGCCTCTGAGCCCGAAACGCGTTAAGGAAAACCGCTTGAACGTATTCAGCACCAAGACGAGCCCGAAATCGGCTATCACCCTCACCCAAAAGAAGTACAACGAAAAAACGCGAAGGTCTGCTCCCTACGTCATCAATGATGGTCAAAAAATTCACTCTTACGCGCTGTGTCCTGCCTGTCAGAATCCTGTAACCCTTGTTAACAGGAACGTTCCCACCACCGATTCCCAAGTTTTGTATGCAAGGCATTCTGGGAAGTCTGTGCCGGGAGTGGCAGACCATAATCAGGATGCATACGAAGATTGTCCCCTGCACAACCCTGAGAGATTTGATAGCAAGACTCTTCGTAAGAGTGCAACCAAGAACGATGAGATTCTGAACGCGTTGCGGAATCATCTGCATCTGGTGATAAATGTTCTCGAAAAAACAACGGGAATGAAGTTTACAGATGCGTTGGTGGCAGGGCTGCTTAAGGACTTCAAATCTAATGACGGTCATAAGTACAGGGCGATTACGCTGTATAATTTGCCATTTGGTTTTGCTTATATGACAGAGGGGCGGGATGCCTTTGGTTGCAAGGTTAGTGAGAAGGTTGCTAGTAATATAAATAGAAACTCTATTGGTTTCGAAGTCGATAGATTCATGTTTGTAAGGCGAAAGGAGGGGGTGAGACGCAGGAAAATTAATTTGTACTTTGATAATCATCGAGTTGGTAATGAAGATTGTGGGAGCGACCTAGTCGACCTTGTACTGGTGGAGATTGATCTGGCCACTGACACTTCCAAAGTTCTGCACCAGCACACGCTGGATTTCGATTCAGGACTCTTTTTCAATACCTATCATCGAAGCGAGCGCCTACGCGTCCTGGCTCACGAGCATCTGTAAAGCCGAGCCGATTGGTCTTTTGAGAATTTCTTCAATTTCGTCAGCGCTGATGGGAATGTCTTGCAACTCTTCCTCTACCGACTCGGCGAAAACCTCCGGTACCTGGCGACCAATCGCGTGATAGGCGAACTGATTGACGAGATCCAGAAAGCCCTCTGGCTCCTTGAAGGGGGAGAGGGCTTTGGAGAGGCTCATCGATGATGAGCTGAGACGCTTCAAGTGGTCGATCTCCACCAGAGCGGTCAGGATGAGATTGTCGCGGTAGCCCGTGAACGGGTTGTTCTGAAGAAATTTCATGATTGGCTCGTTTGTTGTTTTTATAGATGGCCTGTATCAGCGTGGGCCGGTTCGATCAACGTCCCATACTTTATCCTGCAGCGGGAGCGTGACTAGGCGCAACTGCTATGGCTGCATGCGTTACCCAGATCAAGCGGGTTCGCTCACGAACAGTTGGTGGCAAACGCATCTTCGGCGATCATGGCCACCCTCTGAAGCGCTTGGCATTCCGTCGCAGCGGTGGGGAAAAGGACTTATGAGGAACCATATGGCTTCTAGCGCTCATCACGAGCAGGTCTGCTACAAATGTGTTCACGATGCTTACCTGGGCCGCCAGATCCGGCGTAATGGAAAATCCACCGTCTGTAGTCTGTGCAACGCCACTAGAAAATGCATCCCCTTGTCCAATGTCGTAGCCCAGGTTGAGGGGATCCTTGATGCCTACGTCATTGAGGGCGAATACTTTCGTCGCTTTGCTGATTGGGGTGACAGTCAGGAAGGGGACAGCCTCGATACTTGGGTCAGCGCGATCTTCGACTGTGATAACGTCGAGCTGATCGTGGAGGCCGTATGCGATCGCCTAGACAGCTACAGTCTGGACACCAACTATTCCAAGCGGATTTACAGACTGGACGACATCGGCCACCAGTGGTTCGAATTCCAGGAAGGGATGAAGCACGGGCAACGGTTCTTCAACAACAGCGCCAAGACGTTCTTGGACTGGATCTTCAAAGATCTGTACAAGTACTCGGCTTCCTCCGATGAAGAGGCAGTTGTGCGCTTGCTCACCCCGGAGGACGCCCCACCTATCTACCGGGCTCGCACCTGTATGACCTCAACGGACATTAACGGGATTACGGCCAATCCGGGGCGCAATCTGGGTGCTCCACCGAAGGAAAGGGCTGGGGATGGGAGGATGAACCCTGCGGGCGTCCCGGCATTCTATGGCGCATTTGAACGCGAAACGTGCATTGCCGAATTGCGCCCCCCAGTCGGTGGCACCGTCGTTAGCGGCGAGTTCAGGTTGAACAGGATGGTGAGGGTTTTGGATTTCGGGCGGTTCGAGACGGCAGATCTTGGCCCGGCGCCGAGCTTCTTCGATCCGAAGCATCACGCCAAGACCGGACGCCGGGAACTCCTGAAATACCTGCACAACGAGATCACCGTCCCCGTGCTGCCGGGGGCTGAACGTGACTACCTGATCACGCAGGTCATCGCGGAATACCTGGCAACCCACTGCAAGCCCCGGATCGATGGGGTGATCTTCAAATCGGTGCAACAGAGTGCTGGGAGTAACATTGTGCTGTTCTCGCACGTGGCATGCGCTGCTGAAGCGTCCTGGGGGCGATTACAGGATCGCTACGGCATTGAGATGTCTAAAGGGCCTGGTATCGAGTATGTCAGCGGCAGTCTTGTCCATCACGCTATCCGCGAGGTCAAGTATCAAGTCGATGATGAGCCTTTGCAGGAAGGCAAGCCGACGTTTGTCCTAGAGTCCGACTTCTAAGCGGCATGCTCCAACCAGAGTGCCTCGGTCGTGCAAACCTTGGCCTTAATTGGGATGGTATGCAGAGAGGGGCAGGCCGAAGTAATACGGTCATTGGCTATTTTTCTACCCTATTGACCTTTCCATCATGATGGGCTCTTGATCAAGGAGCTCATTACATGGAAATGACCTGGCTGAAGCTGCTCCACCCGGCGCATGATTTTTATAGGTAGCGCCATGCAGCAGTTTTTGATGAGGACAGCCGCCCGGTGCCAATTTCTTCACAAGGTAGCCCACAACTCCTTCGCCGCCCTGCCAGTCCGCCCATCGTCCCACTCTAGCTTTACCAAGTGCTTTGACTTTGTACCCAAATGAACGGCTGCGATTAGGTCAACCGCCTGGTGCACGTCGAGCAGTTGAAGCGGGAACTTGCTCTCAATGTCGCTTTCTGGGATTACTTCATTGCCTTCGGGAAAGTCAATCGTTACGTGTCGCGCAGGGGCTTTGCCTTTGTTAAAGACCCTTAATTTGTATTTGCTATTGCCCAGCTTCAGGAATGTCGCCCCTAGGTCGGCCTGCTTGTCCAGCTCTACACCTGCAGCCTCTTTGCTCAGGAGCAGCTCATTCAGTTGCGCTTGGCTCTTGATGACCTCTTGCTGCCGGTTGTTGAACTGAACGGTTTTGAAGGTGGCGTACACGGAAAAAAACAGAGCCAGGGTGGCGATGATGTCTCCGGACTCGAAGGTGACGTTGATCATTTGAGCTTGAACCCTTTACTGCCCTTGAACGCTGTTTGAAGACGCTTACGCAAATCGTCGGCCACAGCCTTCGAGATCTCTTTCTTGATCTCTCCAAGATGCTCCTGGATGTTCTCTTCGTTTTCTCGGCGCAGATCTTCCCTGCCGATCACGCGGTCGCAACCAGTGCAAGTTACGCTGAGACTCTCGGGTGACTCGCTTTTGAACGTCGTGCCAGCACAGGTCGGGCAGTGGAGGGAGATCGTGCGGGAGTGCTTGTCCAAATTCATGCCATAGCCTCTGTGAAGTCGTTTCGTTCAGATTAGCCCACCATGAGGGAGCTTTCAGTGACTGAGGGTTGTTCGGGGTACAGGCTTACTGCCTGAATTGCGATGGCAGGCAGAGGGGCTGCAGGCCGACGCGCTATGGCTCTGGCCGCTTGTCCATCCTGGCCGACCTCTCCATCATCATGGGCTCTCAATCAAGGAGCTCATCACATGGAAATGACCTCGCTGAAGCTGCTCCACCGCAGCATGATTACGATTGGCAGTGACATGCAGCAATTCCTGGTGAGAACGGGGGCGGCGAGTTTCGACTGCCTCTTCTCCACGCGCGACACACCCTTCGTTCTGACGCTCACTGCCCGAGGCAAGACCCGAGGCTTCTTCCGGTTCGACGTCCTTGCAGGCTATCGGATTCGTGATTACCTGGGTGATATGTACGGCGGTCTCTTGGAGGTTCTCAAGGAGGATGGCTCTAGTGGCCAACGCCTGATACCCAAGGAATTTCTGGCGCAACTCAACGATGCCATTCCGACGCAGGCTACGGAAAAGGGGCATCCAAAGCCTTCAGAAATTGTGCGCTTGCGCCCCGACATCGTTGAGGACAGAGAAAAGCCTTACTTCAATTGCTGGTCATATTGGACTCAAGGTCAGAAACCCAGTGCGGAGAACCAGAAGAAAACTTTACTTCTGCTTGGGCCAGATGCCTTGCGCCACAGCCAGGAGCGCAGCGCCTCCTCTCGTTGGAGCTCAACCGACACGGGCGGATCATGGACTAAAGATCTTTCAAAATAGCCAGCCAAACTGCGGGGCGTTGAGCAGGTACCTATTGATGATGGAAAGAATTTCCAATAGGTACCGAGCGCTTTCGCTTGAGGCGATAGCCTATGCGGACTTTATCCAATCAGGTATACCCGAGTGTCTAACGTACCCACTGAAGCTGTTCAACACTGCGAAACCCTTCTGCGCGAGATGATGGAAAGCTTCCGGGCCAGCGATATCTGGCCCAACGTCCAAAGCATCATAGAAAGCGTGCTTAAGCGCCGTATCGAGCTCCTGGACGTTTATGAGGAGGTTTATGCCTCTCTGTCCCAGAAGCACCGCGCCCTCTACATGTTCTGGGACGTCTTCGTCCATGCGGCTGACGGCTGGAACCCTGAGAAGAACCGAGCAGCACGGCAGGCTCGGGAAGATTTGATCAGCGTTAACACACAAATCAGCGAGCTCGCTGATCAGCTGGCCGCACTGCTCGATCGCCGCGATGACCTTCACAACTACTCGGGGTTTAGCTCCAACACCCAATCCCAGATCCTGGATATCGTGCACGAGGCCTCGGAGCACAATGGTCTCTACGAAAGCTATGCGAAGGAAGACGTTGAGCGTCTGCAGTATCAATACGAGCCGAAGTATTGGCCCAGCCTAAGTGAGGTGATTCAGGCTATCGGTAGCGATGCCGAAATGGCAGAAGTGACTGCCAACGACCCAGCTACCGAAGCTGCGACTGCAAGCCGTAAATCGGGCCGTTCAGATTTTGTGAGAGCGTTTCTGGCTCGTATCGATGACAACCGCGTGCGCGAGTGTGGCTTCATACCCAACAGCTTCGCGCTCTCTGACGGCAGCTTGGCTTCGCTTGTGAACTGTGGACTTGGGTTAGCTGTGGACGAGCTGGTGGACGCTGATTTCATCAAGCGTTTTCGTCAGCGTGAGCGTCAGGTCAAGAAGGCTGAATCAACATCAGCGTGACCTGTTCAGTGCGACGAGGTCAGCTGCCTACAGATGCTGGATATCCCAGCCCTGCTCGCGAAGCAGCACGCAATTGGCTTCGAACTCTTCTCCGTCACCGAGCGTGCGCCTGCTGATGGCCAGGCACAGCAGGTGCGTCGGGCGGGTCATCGCCACATACATGGCAAGCAAGCGCTGGACGATTCTCTTACGCGGCCTGGTACCGCCGTGGCTTTTTTGCCCAGCAAGCCAAGGTAGCAGGCTGTCGATGAAGTGTTCGTGACTGTAGGTTTCGAGCACGAGCGTCGCAGTATGGGTCTGCCCCTTACTCGAATGGATGGAACCGAGCTTGATGTCCAGGACACCCTGATCTTGAGAGCTTCGGAAGGTATTCGCTGCAAGCTGGACAGCACCCTCCTGCAGAGCTTCTGCGTTCTCCGGCACCCAAGCGAGGTAGTCATGAGCTGCCTCGGGCTGTTCATCCACTCCAGCAAGGACTGATGCCAAAGCCCAGAAGCGCTGAGCGAAGGATGCCCAGCTCTCGGCGCTGATGGTACTCGGAGCGAATAGCAGCTCTACCGCTAGCTGTTGATAGCTAGCCAAGTCGCTCAGGTCGACGAGCAACTGTTGAACCTGGACATGCTGTCGACTTCCCACTTTGATTTTGGTGGTGAGATTGGAGAGGTTCACCAGGTGGAGGAGGCCTTTCGCGATCTCTTCGACGCTGTGGTGAGCAGTCTCGCTTTTGGCGAGATTACGCTTGGCGTGGCGAACGCGCTCAATCAATGTTGGTGGCCGGTACGCAACTAGACCTGCGCTGCGATCATAACCCTCCCAGTAATGCCCGACCGTCTTTGGGTAATGCGTTTGGTCAGTGTCGTCGGGGTCGATATCTTTGTGGGTATAACCAAGCGCCGTGACTATGGCCTTGTCATGCAGGGAAATGGGGATCTGCTGGAAAGCCAGACGAGCATAGGCATCCAGTACGCGACTACAGTCATCATCAGGGAACACAAAAACGGTGTGGCGGAGCGCCCCTTCCACTCCGACGTTGCGACGCCCTGTAAGCCTGCCTGCTACTGCATGGAGGGCAAAGGGATGTGCCAGCATCGCAATCGACTCATCGAAGCGAAAGCTGGTGGATATGTCGACTCCTCGACTTCGATCTGGAAAGTCACTGCCATTGGTTTGGGCGTCCGACTCAAATATTGCCTGATTGGAATCGCCTACACGCGTTACACATATCCCCGCGTTGTCGCGGGGAAAAATGGCGCCGAGATACTCGTTCTGCATCGCCGAGGTATCCTGCATTTCGTCGATGAACACGCATGGAAAACGGTGCCTCAGCCCCTCGGCCACGCTTGGCCGCGCGGCAAGCTGAGCACTGCCCAGCACGAAGATTTCGTCGTAACAGAAGTAACCGCGCTTGGCCGTGTCAACGACTGCCTTGGCCATGATTTGGTAGCTCTGGGTATCTGGCCCGCTCGGAAGCTTGCCTTTGGCGACCTTGATGCGAGGGTCAGTAAAATCGGCATTGGCTAGGCGCAGGAGTGAGGTGTCGAAGTTTCTATGGGCCAGGAAATTGCGTAGAAATCTTTTGTCGTCCTCTGACAAAGACCTGTAACGCATCCGGTGGGTCAACTCATCGTCGATCGCGGTGAAACGGTATTGCGCGGAGAGGAGCCAGGGTGTGGCGAGGAAACGTCTGACGAAGCCATGAATTGTGTCGATGTAGTGGGGGTAATTCAGCAGTCGCCTGCCAACCTCGGTGTCACCCAGGCGCTGTTCGATTTCATGGCGGGCGACGTTGGTGTGAGATAGCACGCAGATGCCACGTGTGCGGCTTTTCCATTTGCGGGCAAGCATCGCAAGCTTGGCAACTACCAGAGTGGTTTTACCGCTTCCCGGACATGCCGACACGTCTAGTGTTTCCCGCGACCGAAGAAATGCCAGGCGCTGCTCGTCCAAGCCTTCCAGCTTCATAAGGCCCGAGACCCATTCGATGTCCTCGTCGGTGATTTCGGGCACCAGTTCGCTGAGCGTGGTCATGGAGTTTGTCTCAGCGCTTGCTGCTGCGAGGTTTGGTGCTGGGGTATCTCCAAACGCGAGGTTACGTATGTGATTGCCTCAACAAGGTAGCGGGGAAGCCGCTCCTTCAAGCCCTCTGGGCTCACTACTACTCTCTGAAAGCGCTGCTCCAAAATGTCTACGAGGTACTGAGCCGTGATCGCCTTGGAGGCTATCTTGCGGTGGAATAGGTCATAGATGGTCGAGCATATTTGCTCAGCAGGCATACCCGAGTTTTGAAGGCCCTCATACTCGATGATGGCTAGTTTGATCACCTCATCGTGGGTTTCCCGAACAGCATGAATGGCATCGTCCTTCGCAGCCAACCGGGCGGCGACCAGAAGCTCACGTGCCATGCCACTAAAGGCCAGGTCGTACTCCAGTGTCCATTGTCCCGCCACGAACGTTTGTACGTTCTGTTCGTCGTTCGCTTTGCGCGAGCCTCTCCACTCAGCCAACCGTTGAAGCCGGGTTTCCTCATCAGCGCCGAAGTCGCGCATCGCTCGCCACTTCCTCCGGCCAGCCCCCCATTTGGGGTCATCATCATTTTCTACCAAACCCAGAATCTGTGGTGCGCAGTCCGGCATGACGTCCATGTCTGAGATGCAGGCGACAGGAATTCTGAGAGTACCTTTCTCTGGGTGCGCGCGTTGCAGGATCCGGGCATATCGTCCCAGGCCAACGCCACCGACGTTCACTATCGAGACGCCATGGCGGGTCAGGTCTCGTCCGAGTAGCTTTGCCAGTGCCGGCAACAGGATGGCTTCAGCATCGCCCTCGACGACGAGGAGGCCCCGTGCGAAAAACAAATTCGCCTTGGTCACGTCCAAGAAGCGGGCGAGAAATCGATAATCGCCTTCATCCAGCTTCGTGTGTTGTTTGCCGAGCGAGTAGGCTTTGCGACCGTGCATGAGCACTAAATTGTCCAGAGCAATCTTGGAGCTGAGGTTGGGAGAATGGGTTGTGAGGATGACTTGAACGGGCCGCGCTTCCCTTTCCTGGCTGACTTCATTTGCAGTCGATCCATCTGCATCAGACGAGTCTGCTGATGTAGCTTCGGAGCCTTCGCTCCATGGCAGTGGCTCTTCCTCTCGCTCATCTGCTGACGTCGGTTGGATGGCTCTGGGTGGCACTGGTGTGGGTGTCGCCGCAGCAGTCAAAAACTCCATCAAACGCAGTTGTCGCTGTGGATGAAGATGGGCCTCGGGCTCTTCGATAAGCAGTAACGGCAGTCCGTCAGGCTCCTTGCCGAGCAGTAGTAGCTCACAGGCCATGAACAGCAGATTGTTGGAGCCTAGACCGTACTCCCCACGAGCCTCATGTGACCCTTGATCGAGCAGGCTCAATTCCATGCGCTCTAGGATCTGTCTTAGCCGAGCCGACTCTGAGCTCCCCTCAACGAAGTTGATACGTCCATGTAGCTCATCACCGTCTAGCGAGAGGTGGGACAGGTAGTTGTCGTTGACCGAGTCTTGGGCTGCAGCCACGCCAGGATGCTTGTTCACTAAATGCCGTAGATACCCAGCCAACCCGGCGAGGCTCAGTGACTCAGGGCTTGCAAGCGGCTGTTCGACATCGAAGCCACTTCCATCCTTGATGCTGGGGAAATTTCTGAGCACTTGTGAGAGGCGCGATCCTCGCCCTGGAGACATTTCCCGTGTGGCATCGCGAAGGGGGCGCAGGTATGCAGCAGCTAGCAGTTGGCGGACGTTGGTGTCGATGCTTGGGCCACCGCCGTTATGACCACTGCGTACAGCAATATCAACCCATCGACGCGCCAGGACGTCGTCCGACAGTCTTCGCGCAGTCCAGTGAACATAAACGACCGCAGCAGTACCGTTGAACGTGACGTACTCCGACAGCGCGCCCTGATCCGCGACAGACAAATCTGCAAACTTGGCCACGATCGTTATTTGGCTCGCCTGAGCTCCCTCCACAGGGAAGTGGAAGTCCTCGGGTTGCAAGCGTACGTACTCTCCATCACGTGTCTGGAGGACGAATCGCAGGGCATCGATGACCGATGATTTACCCGCGTCGTTCTCACCTACCAGCGCAGTAACGCCCTTGTTGAACTCAATGAAAAGGCCATTCGACTCGGCGCCGAATTGACGGAAATTCTGAACCTTGAGTGCTGACAAATACATCCGTGTGTTCCTGTCACATAGGCTTACGGGGCAGTAGGCCGGTCGGCGAATAGTACTGGAAACCGTGCAGGCCGTTTTCCTGTCGCTGAAACCCCAGCGGATACCTTGCAAATCCG
This sequence comes from Pseudomonas sp. RAC1, assembly GCF_030658255.1. NCBI lineage: Bacteria > Pseudomonadati > Pseudomonadota > Gammaproteobacteria > Pseudomonadales > Pseudomonadaceae > Pseudomonas > Pseudomonas sp. RAC1. Next base: position 16,046 of record NZ_JAUTXS020000036.1, on the reverse strand, counting down.
CCGCTGTCTCGATAGTCTCTGAGCTGCGCAAGGTAGGCGTACCTCACCCGTCAGTGAAAGCTCGAAAGAGCACTACCTGTAATAGCACGATCTCCTAGGCCATGATTTTTTGCGGCCCCAGTAAGACGTAGGCGGGTGGCGTTGATTATGGGGTTGGAGAAAATTATGAGCACACCATCCTCGCTCCCAGAGCGCGTCAGCGTCACCAAGACCCTGCCCAAGACACTCAAGGGCATCAAGAAACGAGCCAAGAAAATCTGCCTGCCCGGCCAAAAGCATGCTGAGGCACTTGATATCGTTGCACGTCAACTCGGTTATCGTGACTACTATCAGGCACAGCAGAAGTTGGCATCAGGAGAGGTAGTGCCGGAAACGGCATTGCGCCAAAGCCAGCACTCGGTCTTCCTCTCCGCCTATTGGCGGGACACGGATACCAGACCTCGTTCGGCGGGTTGTGAAACGCTGGAAATCTTTCTCCCGCGTCCGCTGAACAGCATCGTGTCGAAGCACCAGGCAAGGTATGCCCTCAACCTTCAGGGGTTCCGGCAAGAGGCGTCGGATCATTTTGAGATGATCTCCAATGCGAACAGCCAGGCTCGGGCTTGGGAGCTGCTGGTTCGTGCGGCGCTCACGCTGCAGTTCATGGAAGTAAGTGGACTGCGCCCGGCCACTTCCCAAAAGCAAAGGCAAGCGCTTGAGCTGCTCACCGACTTTCCATTGAAAGACCACGTTTCTTTGTGGATCGATCCTGCATCGGGCACGTGGGTCGCGTTGGATGAACCTTATGGGCGCGTGAACAATGAGTCGAATGTCATGAGGCGCGCTGCTTGGATCTCGGATAAGGCCCTACACCTCACCAAGCCAGTCTGGGCAGGCCTGTACTACCCGGATAACGCAGTACCACATCTGATCTCGCCGAGTGAGGCGTTGGTGACCAAGATCACTGAAAGCCTCGAAGCGCTATCGCCAATTGCGACGGTGCCCTCCAATGATCAACCGTGGCCTGGTACGTCCGAACCCTATAACGCTCGGTTCACCAGCCCTGCGAGAAAAGCGAGCGGTGTTGTTCGACGGGCTCGACCTGGCACTACCTATGGCTACAGCAAAGGTGCAGTCGAGTATCACCGGGAAGCCGGATATCCATTGCTCTGGCGTCCCGAGAAGCCACTGAGCCAGCTTGATCACAAGCGGGTTGGGGCAGAGCTCCAGTGCCTGATGATCTCGCCTATGCCCTTCAAGGCCTATGACAAGCTTCGCACGTGGTGCTCGACCTTGGAAAACTGGATGTTCCAGGAGTACCGGGAGGACGACCGTGAGGCGGGTTTCTACGATACCTATTATGGCGGGGAGCCTTCCCGGTACACCTCCGCACGTGATCAGGTTTCCGCCCTTCAGCGTGTCATTCAGATCCTTAATGATGGGTATGGTGAATGCAAGCCTCGCCGAGACCTGTTGAAGGATCTTGAAGGCGCCTTGGCGATGATCGAAAGCCAAGCTGCTCAATAGTCACCTCAACCCTAGTAATTGGCCGTCTACCGCCAGATAGCAATGGTGGTAGGCGACCTTAGGGAAGCGCGTGTGCGAGTTTCCACCCTCGACCTTCAGTGAAAAGGATGTGTCACGTGATTCATGATTTGTTTTCAAAACGTCAACGCCGGCAGCGCGGTGAGATGCCAGATGTTTTGCAGTGCGACACCCTGCCGATCGATTTGAAAAAGCAGGTGGGGATGTTGATCGAAGAAGCTCTAGGAAATTCGGAAACCCCCAACCACCACCTAGCTGTGCATGTCTATGCGCAGATAATCCAAGCCCTTGCTGAGGAGTGGGCAAGGCCTGATTTATTGCCGCTCAGGTTTGAACGCTACTTTGAAAAGCCTCTGGTAGACATTTTCGTCGACGAGCCAGATGTTGAACGGTCGCTTGACGTGATTGAGCTGGTGTTCCGAAGTGCGAATCGACAAGCAGAAAATGCTGAGTACTATCCGGGCTTCGATGGGCGACGCCATGTCGATGATTGCATTGAGGAGCTGAACACTCGCTTCAGGGAGCACGGTGTTGGTTATGCCTATGTAAACGACGAGATCATCCGAGTCGACTCAGAAATGATGCACACTGAGGTCGTCAAACCCGTCGTCCACTTCCTCAATGTTCCGGGCTTTGAGGGGGCCCAGGAGGAGTTTTTCACTGCCTACTCGCACTATCGGCAAGGTCTGTACAAGGAAGCGATCACTGCGGCCAATAAGGCTTTCGAAAGCACCATGAAGGTCATTTGTGAGCAAAAGGGCTGGGAGTACAAGAAGAGGGATACAGCTAGCAAGCTGATCATGATTTGCATCGAGAAAGGGCTGTTCCCCGGCTACTACCAAAGCCACCTTTCATCCCTGTTCAACCTCCTTGAAGGCGGAGTGCCTGCCATTCGAAATAATGAAGGAGGGCATGGCCAGGGCGTTGAGGTGAAGACCGTAGAGCCTCACATCGTGTCCTACACACTCCACATGGCCGCCTCGGCAATCCTGCTTCTAGTCAACTCCGCCAACAGCATGGATTCACGGTGAGAGCCATCTAGGCCCTCTCTCCTGAGGGCCTTCACCCCTATTTCAAATTGCACAAGCTTTGTCCCGCCTTGTGGTAGCGTCGCGCTTTTTTCACAAGGAGCTGGCGGTGCAGCAGTTGAAGACCCTCAAACATGTCCATGCCCATGATGATGACGAGTCAGTTCAGAAGCTCCTGAATGCCTGGATCAAAGCTGTGGAGCGTTACACCAAAGCGTTTCAGGATAACCCGTGGTGGTACAACGAGCGCGCCTCGCTGAGCGTCTTGGCAGGAGCTGCCTGGACTTTGAAGGACTGGTTCGCGCTTGAGGAATTCAGCACCATCAAACGTATGCGGACGCTCACGCCTGGCGTAGATGAGGGGCACCTGCGCAATGGTCGTTGTGATCTGTTCATTCGCAACCCAGAAGAGAGCATCGCCATTGAGGCCAAACAGGCCGTACAGCGGATAGGTGTCAGGGCAGATGGCGAAACCTATATGAACAAGGCCCTGAAAGCGGCATGGGATGACACGGGTGATCTTGGCCATTGGGAGGCCAATCGCCGATTCGCTGTGACATTCGTCGTGCCTACCATTCCCTTGAGCGAGGTTCGGATCGGAGCGAGTAAGCGAATACAAATCTGTCCTGACAAGGTAAAGGCCTCGCTGAATCTTTGGCTCACAGATGAGCCCTATTTCCCAGGGTGGTCACTGAAACCCACGCAGTTCGCCTACATTTTCCCTAAACTTGGAAGCCCCGACTACGTTGATGGGCACCGTTATTTCCCTGGCATTGTGGTGATCTTTGATGAGCGCCTCAGGGCAAATCAACTCCGCAGGCCAACTGAGGCCTCTGATGTGACAGTCGCGCTGGCTTGATGCAGGCGCGAAGGTTCGCGCCAGATATGGTTGCGTGCCTTCGCGCGATATTCTTATTGCGAAGAAAATCTTGAGATTTGCCAGTGCATCAACTTTGAATGTTATAATGGATATATAAATCTACTATTTCTACTAAGTTATTATGGCATTCGCGCTCAATATCAACACCAAATACATCAATGACAATACTGGTCGAGAGATTGAGCTACCCGGTCTTTTGACCCAGGACGGCCTGTTGATCTCCCACCTTCGATACTTGGGCAGTTCACGTCGGGTGAGCAGGAGCGCTTCATGGAGGGAGCGGAGCCGCTTCGCGATGAGGCTGCTCCTGTCCTACATTGCTGCTCATGAGGGGCGTTTTGAGAAAGGCACGCTTCTGCTTGAAGGTTTTGTCCAAGCTCTGGAGTACGGCACCATCAACGTTGGATCTCAGGGTGATCCAAGCGGTTTGTATTGGACGCCACGTGGTGCGGAAGATGTCAGGACATTGCTTGGCCACATTACACAGTACACGGACTGGCTCGCTGAAGAGCCACAGTATCAAGCTCCACGGCTGAATCCTCTGGTGAGAGCTACCTCGAACGAGGAACGATTGAATTGGTGCGCCTATTACCAGCAGCAAACAAATGTCTTTCTGAACCACCTGGCCGATCCCGGCGAGGCGAAACGTAATAACGCGACAGCTCGGAAAATTCAGTCGAGGCGCCCAGATAAGGCAGGTGCGAAAATTGCAAAGCGCTTCCCAGAGTCAGAAATTAAAAACCTAATAGAAAATGGTTTCGTTCTACGTAGTGCGGATGTGGATGCCACTGCGAATGACCTAATCGATTACAAGGGTCGAGCAATGACGATCCTCATGCATTATGGGGGATTGCGTAAGAGTGAGCTGTTTCACCTATATCTGAGCGACATAATTTATGATCGTAAAAAGAAAGAAGTGATTATCCGAATTTGGCATCCTTCTGATGGGCGGGTCGAGTTTACTGAAGGTTATTCAAATCGGCGTGACTACTTGAATAGGGCGTTTCGGCTCAAGCCTAGAACTGACTACAGAAAGTCCGACTCCCAGGCTGCAGGGTGGAAATCACCACTGTTAACTGATGGTTCCGATGGATACATTGAGGTTGTGTTTTACCCCCTCTCAATGGCCAAGGTGTTTTTTCATAACTACATCTGTTATCTGAAGCAGCAGCGTGTAAACCCTGCAAGGGGTAGTGAGCATCCCTATGCTTTCACCAATACTCAAGGGAATCCGGAGACCATGGCAAACTTCAATCGACAGCACAAAGCGGCTGTTCATCGAATTGGTTTGGAGCATGCTAAGAGATTAGGGACGAGCGAACATGGCCACAGGCATGCTTTTGGGTATCGTTTAGAAGAGGCTGGAGTTTCGCCGCGCATCATTCAAAAGGCGATGCACCACAAAAGTATTGAGTCCCAAGAAACCTATAAAGAGCCCACTGCAGCAGATATTCGTAAGGAATTCGCCGAGCGTGAGCGCGCGATTCAAAATAAGCAGCAAGGATAGGGATTGCTTCAGTGATCTAGAGCCAGGTCGGCTGGCCGACTGAGGAGGAAGGTGTTTGCGAGCGCCCGACTGGTGCTCACTCACCTCGTAGTCGTCCTCAATAGGAACCTCAATCCCTTCATAACGAGGCATTTGGGAGCATGGATTCGACGTCAAAATGTAACAAAATGTTACATGGTGCCTCGCGTTCACAGCGCTGGTGCAGAGTGCCTTTAAATGTATATTGCCATTCTCAATTCTGAATTGAGATTTTCTACGCGTTTTTCAAAGAAGCTGTAGGGCGCGAGTCGGCTGGTTTTTAAATTCGCGAGCCAAATTCAAAATTACGGGCTTACAATTCTGAATTGGTGTCAATGTTCTAGTAAATCGAGTTGGTGCGGTTTTGATGTATGTTGACAATACAAAATTTCCGGGGGTTTTATTCAAAAATAAATTGGTATAGCTTCTGTCGTCTTCTCCAGTTAGACACCAAGGCAGTGAGCTATATGAATAAATTTGATCGAAGTTCCGGTAATGGCCGCGATGGTGGTGATGAAGATCGAATTTCAAAAATTACAGGCAAAAGGTTGCCCACCCGCATTACCCCGGGGAATGTTCGCCCTGCACTAATCTCTGCGGACTTTTTAAGTTATGAAGAGGCATCCCTTTTTTGCAGGACTAATGGGATTATTCAGAAGCAGCAATACAATACTTTTCGAAAGACACATCCCGAACTTCCTAGGAGGCCCGACATTCACTACGGGGATCAATGGGAATCTTGGAATAAGTTTTTTGGTCTTCCCGAGCCGTACGCTACCCTTGAGGAGTGCCGAGATGCGGCCTTAGCTATTGGAATTGTAGGGGCCGCTGATTACAAAAAGCGACGGTTCGAGGATCCGAGGCTTCCGGCTGATCCTTCGATCGTTTACGAGAACTTCCCCAAAAAATTTGCAGAGTTCATTGGGAAGGAGGTTCCTCCTTATGAGACTTATGCCGAAGCTTCTGCCGCTGCGGTTCGGTTGGGTTTTAAAACGCGAGACGCGTATCTTAGAAACAGAAAGAAAGATCCAAGGCTGCCTGTTGGGCCTAGCTGGGCATATCCTAATGAGTGGAAGGGGTGGGCTGATTTTCTTCAAATTAAAGTCGAGTTTCTAATTACTCCCGAGCAACGGGGGTTCTATGCAACTTATAGTGAGTTCAAGGAGGCTGTTGCTAGGTTAGGTCTTAAAACTCAGCGTGAATATCAGTTAGGTTATTTCAGGGATCCCAAGCTTCCTAGTCGCCCTGATAATACCTATTTTGATGAGTGGGAAGGGTGGAAGCGTGCCATGGCTGGAAGGGGAGTTCATTACAATACCTGGCAAGAGGCGCGGGCTGTTGCTCTGCAACACCGTTTCTGCGGTTCCAAGGATTATCACGCAAGGTATAAGGCTGACGATCGACTACCCTCGGATCCTATTAAAAAATATAAGGATTTTCCAGGCTTCGATGTATTCCTGTTGCCTGATGCATACGATCAACTAGATGACGTTCGTTTGGCATCAAAAATTCTCAAGATTAAAAATAAAGATGATTATGAAAAGGCTAGGACGAGATTTTCCGTGCTGCCTGAAGCTCCTGACCTCCTTTTTGCGGATGAGTGGGTTAGCTGGCCGGATGCTTGCGGTCTTCCGACCCCTTACAGTTATTCTGAGTTGCAGGAACTCGCCCAGCTGCACCGCTGCAAGACCATGGATGAATACCAAAAGCTCTGGTCAAAGCTCAAAGATCCTCGAATGCCTTGGAAGCCCGAGGATGTCTATGAGGAGTGGGTCAATGTTTATGAGTTCTTAGGTAATGGCATGCCTGCGAAACTCATCTATATGCCAGAGGAGTGTCGCTTGTGGCGCGACGATATTCAGATCCATATCAACAGCGCTCGGTCGAAAGGGCAGCGCGAGTTGTGGGTCTGCCGATTTGTACGCGACTACATCATGCCAAATGGCTTGGGGAAAAGCGTGCAGGAGTTTTTGACCGGTGGGCGTGCGGATGTCAAATCATTCAAAGCCTTCCTAGACACCTATGGTGAATCTCACCACGGTCGCCGGGCATGGTTCGCGATCAACGAGTACCTGGAAGATGCGCTCAAGCGGCACTTCACAGAAGAGGATGAGCGAGGTTTTCTCTACCGTGCTGCCGGAGCTGCGAATCCGCTTGCTGGCGTCGAGGTCGAAGGCGGTAAGGCACCACCCTCTGAGTCCGTCAAACCGGTGCTGGCTTACTTTTGCGTAGAGGAAGCTCGGAAGTGGATCGTTCCTGAAGACGCGACGAGCTTCCGAGATCTGAAGAACATCCAGTCGTTCGATGGTGACTACTACCCAGTGGATGAGTCGGTGATTGACCCTGATGACCCGAATTGTATCTACCGCAAGTCGGGTGACCAGTATTACATCTGGTACCCAGTCCACTGGATGGCGCTGTACACGCTGGTCTCGGTGCCTGCACGTGGACGTCAGATCATGTACAACGACTCTGGCGAGGCCGATGAGTACATTGTGGAATTGGTGAACGGTGTCCCTTCCTGGGTAAAAAATACCGGGCGCTTGGCCACCCTTGGCAGGCAGCAAGGCTTTATCACTCATTCCGCCGAAGGCGACTGGGGAATGTATTTCACCAGCAACAAGACCAGCTATGACGGCGTGGGCTACAACGTGGCCTGGATTCCGGACAAGCTCGTGTACTGGCTCACGGTCTTGCGGGATTGGCAGCGTAAATACAACCCGGTAAGCCGCATTACGCCTTGGATTGATTGCGCAACGCGCTGCAACCTGTCCAAGAAAAAGCTGGCCAAGAAAAAACCGAACGTCTTTCTGTTTCGAGGGTGGCGTGAGGATCAGCCTCCTATCTTTGCTCCATCCATGACCTCGCGCTTAGCTGCGACCCTGTATTTCACTCAGTCCAACAGCCTTGAGTTGGCGACCTTCGAGCCTGGAGGATCGAAGTCGTCCTTGAGTCGTTATAGCTCGATCTACACGCCGCACAGCATGCGCGTCTCTTTGATTACTGCCTACGTCCTAGATTTCGGGCTGCCGGTGTCGATCATCATGAAGGTCGCTGGTCACTCATCCATTGTGATGAGCCTTTACTACACCAAGGTGGGATCCGCGAAGCTCAGGTTCGAGATGGCTGAGGCAGAGAAGCGAGCTCTGCTGAGGAGGGTCGATGATCTCCAGATCATGGTTGAGCAGCAGCGTCTCGACGATTTGCAGGAGCAAATGGTTGCTAATAGTGAAGAGGCGCTTTCGGCAATTCTCTCCGGTCAGACGGGGACGCAGTTGGTGCGGGATTACGGCATTTGCCCATATGCAGGATCCCGATGTGCGGACGGCGGAGAGAAGCTCAATAGTAGCTCGTGGACGCCTGTGCCTGCAGGTTACTTGGGAAACCAGAACTGCCCGCGCTGCAGGCATTTCGTAAGTGGCCCAGTGTTTATGGGTGGCTTGGCTGCTCTTTGGAATGAAATCAGCCTAAGCGCGAATCTCCTCTGGGAGCACTACAGCACTTTGGAAAATGAACAACAGCAGCACCGCAACAGGATCCAAGAACTGGACTATCTGGAAGCACAGATGGAAGCCAGCGGTAGAGAGTTCGATGAAAGGGAGCGACTGCAGTGCGAGAGGGCCAACCGCAAATTGCACTCTGAAATGGAAGGGATCGCGACGAAGATGGATATGTACCTATGCGACATGCAGGCGATCACCAAGCAGATCGAGGACTCCAGGATTGCTTTGGATCGCCAGGCTCAATCGAAAGGCGCGGGCAGCCAGGGTGGTTCAGTGCAGCTCATTGCCTCGGATCGGAGCGAGCTTACGGTAGGGTACCGCGAGACATCGCTTTTCCAGCAGCTCAATGAAGTCTGCGTGAACGCGACCATCTACCAGTCCGCATCGGCGGTAATGGCGACGCCTCGACGCTCCCAGATCATTGATCGCATGGCCATGCTGAACAACATCCGTCCCCGGATGTGCGAATTGAGCGAGTCCGAGCAGTTAGTGCTGGGCAACCAGGTCACCGACTTCTTTTTCAAGCGCCTCAACAGCCGGGTGCTGGTCGACCAGTTGTTCAGCGGCGAGTTGTTGCTGAGTGATCTTCATGGCCCAGAGGCAATCTCCCACGAGGAATTTGCGCAGGTTCTGGCGAGCGGTGGTGGAGGATCTGAACGTGGCATTGGCCGCAGTGCACACCGCATCGAAACGGCTGAGGCCTGCTTTGCTGGCTAAGCCGCCCGTGCTGCTCCAGGGCTCACTACGAGCCCTTTCAGATTCCCCGGCTCCACTACGTTCTGCGTCCATATCGCAGTAAAGGAAATATATGTCCCCCGATGAAATGTTGGCTCGACTCGTTGAGAAAGCGCCTCGGCAGAAGAAAACACTGGAGGCCATCTTTGCCGTCTGCCGAGAAATTGAGACCTCGGGAAGTACAGATTACTCCTACACCAATGTCTCGCGATTGGGACAGGGCCGTGGTGTGCCCAAAAGCCAAAGCATCTACAACGAGACGGGTGTCAACTACCAGGCATTGATCAAATGCTTCGCCGCACAGCAAGGGACACGCAAGCGCTTCAGGCCGAGGGCGGGACATGCCTGGGCAGACGAGATTGAGGATCCCCGTATCCGGATCCTTGTTCAGCAGACGCTAGCAGAGCTTGCAGAGGCCCAGCGCACGATAAAAGAAATTGTTCCTCCCGGTACCGTTATCAAGGTGGACGATCGTAGTGGGACTGCTCCTGACTACAAGCTCAGCCGGCTTGAGCGGCGAGCCTTGGAGTATCTGAGATCTGATGATTTTATTCTGGATTGGAAGCTTCAGCGGGGTGAGTCCGGTGATGTCCTTGATCCGGATGGTAAGGCGATTTTCAAACCGGCCACCATGCAAGCTATCGAGAAGGTGCTGAAGGTGATGTGAACCTATAAGTGCCTCTGTAGGTGGGCATTTCTTGGATGAGGCTACTGTCATTGACTTCCACAAAACTGATCAATCGCGGGGGGCGTCTGAAGAATTAGATGGGCAGGGAGTTCCCTACCCATGTCTGCAGCTTCAGATCAGCCCTTTGTCCTTCAGTTCTCGCTGGACACGGCGTTTAATTTTCGCGATCGGTGGGTCTTCGACAACTTTAGATCGCTGGTTGAAGAGCGAAGGGAATCGAGACTTGGCCATCGCTACAGGCACCAAGGCGAACGATCCCCACTTCAATTGCCAAGCGTGAAACTCCGCTTCGGTCTCAATGACGTACAGAGGCTCATCAAAAACGTTACGAAAGTCCATGGCGCTGAGCGCCCCATGGCCGGGAGTTGGTACTCGCACCTCGCGTCCCCGCTTGTCCCAGCCAATGAAGTACGAGTCAAAGCCAACTGACGTCCACGTACAATCATTCAGGCGTACATGGTCTACGCCCTCTTTTGGCAGTCGCAGGGCGCATATCCTCTGCATTAGGCCAAGGTAAAAATCACCGATGCGATCAGAAGGAGCGGTCTTGACGCACCCTTTGAAGTGGTTGTAGTCCTGGTAGCCGAGTCGTTTAGCCAGATAGTTGAGGTACTGGGTGTGCTTAAGCTTTGGCGCATCCGCCACCTTCGTATCTTTGAAGGTTTCCAAAATGGATTCAGCAGAAAAACTCATGACATTAGCTCCACTGTCATGGCCGTAAAAGCACCTTAGAAGGTAGACCCTTGCAGATCTCATGCGCTTTGCTGGGCTTGCTGCGAGCCGGGCTGGCCACGGGGGACTAATGTGGTTGGCAGCTACTGCACCGTACTTTCCCACGCAGCAGGGCGGTGTACGGCAACCTGGGCTCTGGGCCCTGATCTGTAGGATAGCAAGTGGCGAAATTCTTGTGCAAGTTCTTAAGCCCGGTGCTCAGTCGAAGACCAGGACTGGATGATCTACCCCGCCTTCATCACATGACGCTGAGCGACATCGGCTTCGAGCGGCTATGCCTATCCACAATTCGGAGGTTGGATCGGGAGGTAGCTCGGCGTTGCCATTTCCCTCGGTGGCGGGACTGCCTTGGCATCTGAAGATTCCCGCCACCTGACTAACACGCGCATCTTCAAGATCAGGCCCGAGCCCTCATCCTGGTGGCACTAAGAGCCGTTGCCAATCCCGCGACAATTGCGGCAAGCCCGAGAGCGTAGTCAATCGCCACCGCCTCCAACTCAGCGGACGTAGCGAGAGATTGCTCCCCCATTGAGTTCAGAGCGAACGTTGCGAGCGCAACTCCGACAATGGCGGCCCCTAAGCACTGACCAAATGTACGGGCGATTGCCAAGATTCCCGAGGCGTTTCCGCTCCTTTCCTTGGAGACGCTGGACAGCATTTCGCGATTATTGGGGCTTTGGAAAATAGCGAATCCGATACCACTCAAAATCTCGCGCCAAACAACATCGAAGGCGCTCGCATGCGTGGGTAGAAAGGCGAGAGCTATCAGCCCTATCGTCAAGAGTGCCAAGCCTATTGTCGAGAGTAGGGCGGGCGGGTGCCGATCTGCTAAACGGCCAGCCTGTGGTGCCGCGATGATGATGCCAATGGGCCAAGCACTGAAAAGGAGTGCGGCAGAAAACGCATCGTAACCGTATGCGCTCTGGAACAAGATCGGCAGGGACAGGAAAGCGATGCCCTGACCGACGAAGGTGATAAATGACGTCAGCGCAGCCAGAGAGAAGCGTGAAGACCTGAACATATCCAAGGGCAGCAGTGGGGTGCTTGTGTGGCGTTGGCGCCATACGAACGCACTGCCAGCCCCGACCATGAGTATGCCGTACAGGCTGCAGCTGAATAGCACATCTGCCAATGATTGCTTGTGGGCGTTTGATAGGGCGTCGGTGCCCAAGATGGCCGCCGCCATGGTTACCGCTGAGAGTGCTGCACCGATGGCATCGAATGACTTTATGGTCTTTGAAGGGTTATGTGGTATCGCTCGTAACGCAAGCGTCAGCGCGACAATACCCAGTGGAACATTGATCGCGAAAAGCCAAGGCCAGCCAGCCCAGGACACCATCATTCCTCCAAGCGCGGGGCCTATAGAAGAGCTGGCCGCAACTAAAAGAGCATTGAGGCCAAGCACTCGGCCCAGTAACAGTGTTGGGAACACCGTACGATAAATCGCTGGCCCGATACTCAGCGTCGCAGCCCCTCCGATCCCTTGTAAAACGCGCAGCGCGACCAGCACGTCTAGGGATGTGGCGAGGGCGCAGCCCAAAGAAGCGAGTGTAAATACCCCCACTCCGGTTGCGAACAAAGCACGAAAACCGATGCGTGCAGACAACGCAGAAAAGGTCAGTATGGTGACAGCCGCTGCGAGTAGATACCCATTAGCGACCCATACCGTATCGCTTGTAGAGGTGCCAAGGGCTTTGGAAATCGACGGCAACGCGATGTTGACTACCGTCCCGTCGAATACCGCCATTGCCGTTGCGGTCATCACCGCGAACATAACCAAACGTCTCTCAGCACCGGGCAAGCCGTCGTCCGATGGTTCATCGTGAAACAGTGACATTGGGCTCCTTATCAATCGTGTGAGCGTGTTGGAGTCGGGTGTCTACTTAATCACTTGACGAAAAGTGAGGGATCTTGCCATGCCTGATGGAGTGCTTTGATGAAGAAATCTTAGCTTTCAGAGCTGCTACAACGTGGCAGTGAAATTCGAGGTGTGAGTAATGGTGGTGCATAATCTTGTGGTCTTCGTCGCGCACGCATGCTTGGCATCACCATCATGCGTGCTCTCTGAAGTCACGGAGTACCCATTGAGCGAAAGCAATTATCAACTGCTTGGTCGTCTCTACTCAGCAGGGCCAGTGGTCTGTGCTATTCGTGGGGTATCACTGCCTTCTTGGTCGAGAATTGTTCTGGGATCGTCGAGCGGCCCGGCGTTAGGGTCGAAACCAAGCCGTATGGCCTTCAGCGCTTTAAACCGCTCCATAAGCAAGATGAGCGTGTCAGCAAAAGTCAGATAGGAGTCAAAGGGAATGTCTGAGGACACTTTGTGTCCGTGCCACCGTTTATCCTCATCGTCAGCTATTTCGTTCGCTTCCCCGACCATTCGCACAATTCCAGCCTGGCCTTCATATCCTTTGCAATATGGGTAGTAGCGCAGAAAACTCTGTTCATCTCCACGGAAGAGCAGAGCAGCCATGGGGGATTTCTTGGGTCTGCCCAGCGGAAGCAGAGCTCTCTGAAGGTGGCGTTCGAGTAGGGTGATCGCCGCGTTAACCTTGCCAATCACGACTTTCTCTCTGGAAGCTGCTTCTGGCGCACGTTTGGTTAGCGAGTGGAATGCAATCGCTAAAACAACGAGATATGAATCAGCTGCCGTGACCAATGGAGCAAGCGCATTTGTCATCATCCTGGGCTTGTCTTGATAAATATGGGGCATGAAGGAGGCGAGAGCTACTTCGAGGCCCGAGTAAAATGAGCCCGCAGCTTCTGTGCATAGCGCGTGGGAGCGCCCCAGCGTGTCTTCCAGACCTGTGTCGACATACGACTGGAAGGTGTCAATGATCGCTTCGTATCTTAGCTTCTGGGCTTCAAGGTGCCGGTCTTCCAAGAGACCGCGAATGGCATCAATGATCCGTTCCTCGTTGACCTGGTTCACCACCGTTACCTGAAAGCAGTGCAGTTTGGGCACGAGATCCCCGACGACACCCAGCCTTTTTTGCATCTGGCCGAGTTCGTTGCGTGAGTAAATCTCGGCATTTGGACTGACCTCTTTGCCGATGAATAGAGCAGGTGGATCACTTGCCATGACGCTTCCTCCGAGACTTCCGCTCATCCCGAGCGTGTGAATTCATGGCCTTATCTTAGCTGGTCGGAATTGCTATAAGGAGCGCTAGATTCTGCTCCGGTGGTGGGGCGCAGATGGGCAACGCCCGGAGCGGGTGTCCTCTGTCTCGACGACCAGGTCATGCCCAAGGTGATGATCGAAACCAGCGTGACGAGGGATGCGAAGCAGGCCACGGATAGGCTGATGCCGATTGCCGGTATGCCAAAGCCGATGAGCACAATCGGCACTGAAGTCGACAGGTAGTACGTCACGAACAATGCTGATGTGACGGCAGCTTTGCTGCCGGCTGGGCTCCAGGAAAGCCTGGCATGTGCGTCATGCCAACTACATCGAGCTCCGCTGGCAGCTTCGAATGCACCTGAAGCAATATTTAGGAGAGCGGCTTGTCCGCGACGGCTTTGCATTCAGTGCGATCCGCGATGAGCATTTCGCCGCCGACCTTGGCCTCTGAGGCAAAGGTTGCCTTTTTGTAAGTCGGTGGTGAGGAAAATTTTCGTGGCAGGCTTGGGTTCTCAAGCATACGCTTGGCATCAAGCCAATCCATGGCCTTCTCAACACTGGAGAGCGCCCGTGCCCGCAGACTACGACCTGACTGCCCCCAATGAGTCAGTAAGCCTCAGCATTAACGCTGATCTACTCGCAAAAGCAGCTAAGTTGGATGTCGACCTCAGCGCCGTGCTTGAACAAGCTTTGATCGACGCTATTGCTCAATGTCAGCGTGAGCCGGGGCCTGAAGGTCGCAGGGAGGCCGAGCCATGTTTAGCGGTGGAAACAATCGATCCGGCGCTCCTGACCGCAGCGATTCAGCTATTTGGTAATGAACTCTGTGCGGTCGAGTGGCTGTCCAGGCCCACTCGCGCGCTCGGCGATAAACGCCCAGTTGATGCAGAAGTCGAGCAGGTGTTGGAGCTGATCAGACGCCTGGAACACGGCTTAGGCACCTAGCACCATTTCCTCGACTTCAGCCGATCGCAGTGCACTGCTTCGCCATGACACGCCATTCATAGGTTTTAGCTGACCGAAGAACGTCCGGAGTATTGTTGATGGCTCCGCCATTTTTTGGCGACTTGGCATGACGCTGTATGGGATTGATGCGGGTGGTGTGGCCAATTGAAGCTCACCCTAGATAGCCCGATTTTATGCAAGATGGTTCGGGCCGTGTCGGACAAACGTGCTCATATGCGACAAAAGATTCAAGTTTGCGACGACTTGACTATCCCCCCCTCTTGAAAATTTTAAAGCGAGACGGAGTTCTATATTTGAGACCAAGAAAAAAGCAGCAGTGGCTCAGACGCCTTCGCACGACACAGGATATCGGCAGCTTTTACATCTGATATTTACGGCTTCCAGATCACATGGTTTTGAGGTCTGCGGTGAGTCTGAGGTATGGATGGTGGGGCTGGGGGCGGAGGAGAAATCGCTTTACTTTGCAGCCGTGAGGCTGCTGCTTTGGCTTTGATTACAAACCAAGCGTCATATTTTTTGACAAATCTATATATGGTGTTTTTTTTGGCTTGTATTTCGGTTTTTTCGCTATATGTAGTGTTTTGTGGGTGTTGGCAACCTTGCTAGAGCAGATTGTGCCGTCCTCATGGCAGGCGTTGCTTTTTACCTCTGAAGCCATGAGTGAGCTAATGGGGACGTGCAAAGTCTCAGGGATGACGCTGTTGTCGGTGTAAAATACCTCCCTTGAGCGTCTTATGACCCGTTGAAGGTCATCACCCCCGAACTTGAAGTGCTTGAGATCTGAAACATGAGCGAGAACCTTAGCGAAGAAGAGATGAGGGCTGCGTTATTTGGCAGCGCTGGTGTCCCTGTCGACGAGCCAATTCGGCAGCCGTCCATGGTGTTACAGGCTGCCAAACCATCTAGGGCTAAACGGCTGTCCTCAAGGTTGCGTGTCATCTTGCACGTTACCAAGGAGTTCGAAGGGCAGGAGGAGGTGTTCACTCATGATGCTGATACCCTCAGCACACTGATTGCGGAAGCTGAAGCGAAAGCGGCGGCTAAAAAGAGAAAGTATCGTTATTTCAACGTGATCTCAGTCATCCCTGTTCAAGTTTGAATATGGGGCATCCTTGGTTGGAGGCAGTGGAACGGGGCATGCCACTTATTGCCTGTCTCAGTCGTCCCCGCAGCAGTGCGATGCGACGCTCGTGTCGCAATGATCGTATCCGCTCCATGAACCCCACATTCCAAGCAGATAACTGATGCCCGATGCTGCGCTCCCGATTTCCTTCTGGAGCCCGTCCACCATGATGCGACCCGACAGCAAAGTCGAAAAGGTGTACCTCTATCCCAAACCCGTAG